>NZ_CAKZKO010000001.1 GCF_937123705.1 uncultured Paraglaciecola sp.
TAACAATAAACGATGCTTCTTCACCGTCTAAGAACTCTTCAATAACCACGCGGCTGCCTGCTTCACCGAACGCATTTCCTGCTAGCATATCGCGAATGGCATCTTCGGCTTCCTCAAGGGTCATGGCGACGATAACGCCTTTACCCGCGGCTAGGCCGTCTGCTTTAACTACGATGGGGGCACCTTTCTCACGCACATAAGCAAGAGCGGGGGCTATTTCAGTGAAGTTTTGGTATTCAGCCGTAGGGATGTTGTGACGAGCGAGAAAGTCTTTGGTGAAGGCTTTAGAGCCTTCGAGCTGGGCAGCGCCTTTGCTCGGGCCAAAACAACGTAAATTGCGCCCGGCAAAGAAATCAACAACACCATCAACCAGCGGTTGTTCTGGGCCAATAATGGTCAATGCTACAGCGTTTTGTTCGGCAAAATTTGCCAGTGATTCAAAATCGGCAATATCGAGGACGACGTTGGTGCATTTGTTTTCAGTGGCAGTGCCGGCGTTGCCTGGAGCAACAAAAACCGTATCGACATCAGAAGATTGGGCTGCTTTCCAAGCTAAGGCGTGCTCGCGGCCGCCAGAACCAATGATCAGTACATTCATAATAATAAGTCCGTAAGTTCATCAAAAAAGGCCGGAATGAATCCGGCCTTGAACAAGTCTTAGTGACGGAAGTGACGCATGCTGGTGAACACCATGGCCATGTCCGCTTCGTCGGCTGCGGCGATAACTTCATCGTCGCGGATTGAGCCGCCGGGCTGGATGACGCAGCGAATACCCGCTGCAGCGGCGTTATCAATGCCGTCGCGGAAAGGGAAGAAAGCGTCAGATGCCATGACTGAGCCGGGCACTTTTAAGCCCGCATGCTCGGCTTTAATGCCAGCAATACGCGCCGAATTAATACGGCTCATTTGGCCTGCACCAACACCAACGGTACGTCCGTCACTGCCATATACAATGGCATTAGACTTAACAAACTTGGCGACTTTCCAGGTGAACAGTAAATCACGGATTTCAGCTTCGGTAGGTTGACGCTTGCTGACAATTTTGAGGTCCGCAGCGGTGATAAAACCTAAGTCGCGATCTTGCACTAACAAGCCGCCATTAACGCGTTTAAGATCATAGTCGGCAGTGGCTACGCCCCATTCGCCGCACGCTAATAAGCGAACATTTTTCTTTTCGGCAACAGCGGCTCTGGCTTCAGTCGAAATGCTTGGTGCGATAATGACTTCAACAAATTGACGATCGCAAATGGTTTTAGCCGTCTCTGCATCTAACTCGCGGTTAAATGCAATGATGCCGCCAAAAGCGCTTTCAGTATCGGTTTCAAAAGCAAGGTCATAGGCTTTTAAAATGCTGTCGGCAATTGCTACACCACAAGGATTGGCGTGCTTAACAATAACGCAGGCAGGCTCATCGAATTGCTTCACGCACTCAAGCGCTGCATCAGTATCAGCGATATTGTTGTAAGACAGTTCTTTACCTTGCAGCTGCTCGGCAGTAGCAATAGAGCCTGCAGCTGGATTTTTCTCAACATAAAATGCTGAGTTTTGATGCGAGTTTTCACCGTAGCGCATGTCTTGGGCTTTGGTGAATTGAGCGTTAAAAGTACGGGCAAAGTTGTCATTGCCGCCAGGTACTTTTTTGCCGAAGTAGTTGGCAATTGCGCCGTCATAAGCGGCCGTGTGCTCATAGGCTTTGATGGCCAGATCGAAACGGGTGGCTTGTGAGGTGCAGCCGTCGTTGGCCTTCATCTCTGCCAAAATTGCTTGGTAGTCAGCAGCGTTAACGACGATGTTGACGAAAGCATTGTTTTTAGCCGCTGCGCGAACCATGGTAGGGCCGCCGATGTCGATATTTTCAATCGCATCTTCTAAAGAGCAGTCTGGGTTGGCAACGGTTTTTTCAAAGGGGTAGAGGTTAACAACAACCATGTCGATGGCGTTGATGCCGTGCTCGACCATCACGCTGTCATCGATACCGCGGCGGGCAAGGATGCCACCATGCACTTTTGGGTGCAGAGTTTTAACCCGGCCATCCATCATTTCTGGAAAACCGGTGTAGTCAGATACTTGAATCGCGGCGATGTTGTTATCGCACAGCAGCTTGTATGTGCCACCGGTCGATAAAATTTCTACACCGTGGGCGACTAGAGCTTGTGCAAACTCAACGATGCCAGCTTTGTCAGATACACTGATCAGTGCGCGTTTGATGGGGAGGTAGTTGTCGTTGCTCATAAGACCTTCTTCTTTCAATAGTCGGGTATGGCTTGGTGTTGATTATGCGGCAGCGAACGGCCCCATAATGCAAAAGGGGTGACTATTAAATCACCCCTCTCATTGGTACAGCTTTATTTACAGCAAGCCGTACTGCTTTAGTTTTTTACGCAGCGTGCCACGATTCAGGCCAAGCGGCTGCGCCGCTTTGGTCTGGTTATTGCGGACGTATTTCATGACCTGCTCGAGTAGCGGTGCTTCGATCTCCGACAGCACCATTTGATAGACATCCGATACTGGCTGGCCGTCGAGGTGTTTGAAGTAATTGGCCATCGCAACTTCAACATTTTCCCGCAAACTGGCAGCGGAGCTGGCCGAAATTTGCGGTTGTTCGGTAGACGGATGGCCAGAAATAGGCTCTTGTAAGAAAGAATCGCTATTGCTCATGCGGCGGTTTCCCCTGTGTTAACGTTCCCCAAAAATCTTATCGACATAAGCCAGCTGTGCATGCTCATTGTCCAGCCGGTTGAAGTGCTGTTTGGCGCTTCGACCGATGCTCTTTTTTTGTTCTTTAATGGGTACTCTCGGTCGTGCAGTTGCCGGCTCAGTTGAATTGATACCCACTAACAACTGCTCGAAATACCATCCCATGTGTTTGCGCGCGATTTTAACACCAAGATCGCGCCCGAACGGCGCATAATAGCTGTGGATTTTGCGCAAGTGTAACTTTACAACATCTACAAGAAAATCGCTCGTTTTGTGATCGATTTTTTGTGGGGTGTCGATAGCCCCTAGTAAGTCATTGATTTCTTGAAAGATCCACGGCTTACCCTGTGCACCTCTCCCTATCATAACACCGGCAGCGCCAGTATAGTCCAGTACAAATTTTGCACTTTTTGCTGAACAAATATCGCCATTTGCCAATACCGGCAGTTTGCAACGCTGGACCACAGTGGCGATGGTGTCGTATTCCGCGGCGCCCATGAAGCGGCAAGCTCGTGTGCGCCCGTGAATGGCTAGCGCCGCGATGCCGCATTGCTCGGCTATCTCAGCAATACCGACAGCATTGCGTTGCTGTGTGTCCCATCCTGTGCGAATTTTGAGCGTAACTGGCGCATTCACTCGCTGCACAACCGCTGACAATATATCGGCCACTTTGCGCTCATCTTTAAGTAGGGCCGAGCCGGCTAGTTTGCGGCAGACTTTTTTTGCCGGACAGCCCATATTGATATCGAGAATTTGTGCGCCCT
>NZ_CAKZKO010000002.1 GCF_937123705.1 uncultured Paraglaciecola sp.
ATGTGGTTCATTGTGTCAGCCATGTTCAGCTTTCCGTGTTCTGTCTTTGTTCATTGGGCCGTAGACAAATGACAGCCGCCAGAAAGCTCAAAGCCAGAACCTGCAAGGCGTCGGGGTGCGATAATGAGTTCGTGCCATTCAACAGCCTTGAGCAGTGGTGCAGTCCTGATTGTGGCTATGCCTTGTCACAGGAGAAGCTGGCAAAGGCGGCGCGTAAAGAGCAGTTGAAAACTAAGCGGGAAAGGATTGCTGCGAAAAAGGCTTTCCAGGAAAAAGATAAGCCTTATCAGACAAAGCTGACACAAAAGGCGTTCAATGCGTTTATCAGGGAGCGTGACCACGGGCAGCCCTGCATTAGCTGTGGGATTACCTACGGCAAGATGGAGGCGGGGCATTACAAGACGACGGGCCATGCGCCTGAGTTGAGATTCGAGGCGCTCAACTGTCATTTGCAGTGCTCTCAGTGCAATAACAGCAAGTCTGGAAACATAGCGGCTTATCGTATTGGCCTGATAAGGAAAATAGGATTTGAGGGTGTGGAGTGGCTAGAGGGTCCACACGATGCGAAGAAGCACACCTGCGAACAATTGATAGATATGCGCAAGGCTTTGACGGCAACAACTCGGGGGATGGCGAAAAGTCGGGAGGCTGCTGCATGAAAACCCGCTAGCGCTTTCGCCCTTGTTGGGGCGACGCTTCGCTAAATCACTATAAATACAGGGGTTTCGTGTTAAAATCGGGGGTAGTTTAATCAGGCTTGCGGCGCTGCGGAAACAGCGCCTTACATGCAAGCCGCCCACAAGCTGAGAGCGCAGCAAATGAGCAGAACGAACATTAGAACACGTTTTGAAGAATGTCACGAAGAGAATAGTTACAACAACCTAACTAGATATAGAACAGCCTTTGTAACTTGTTGTTTTGAATGGTGCTTTAGACGAAAAAAGTGGCCGTATGTGCACAATTTTGTGGCCAGAAATGCACATTTCATTTAATGGCTGGCCGGAAGTTTGTTCAGTACGACTGGCGGATCATTAGTCGTATGGGAATGAGTGGTACTGAGCGGTCTGTGCTTGACGTTCTATCGGGCCACATGATAACAGGAGGATCGTCGGTTATAGGTCAGCAAGAGATAGCTGATTATCTGAAGATACGCAGAGATGTTGTTGCAAAGGCAATCGTAAAGCTAAAGGCGAGAAACATTGTTGAGAAGACAAAGTACAAAGGCAAAATAAGCTACATGGTTGCGCCAGAAGCTCAATGGGCATATCTCGGAGCAATCAGAGACAACATTGTAGATGCGAGATCAAAGAAACGCGCCAGAGATAAAAAGCGCGTAATGAAAGACAAGACGGACAAGCTGAGGAAACAGGTTAATGATGAAGCTGAGCAAGAAAGCCTCCCAGTTGCTAGCGGCTCTTGAGCGCATGGCCGAGCCTGAGCCTTTTGATTGGTATGACGACGATGGTTGTCCGTGTGTTGTTTATGAAGAGGCCGACGGGTACACGTTTGCAACGCTTGGGTGCTTGGCCGATGAAATCGGGGTGAGTAAATCCACGGTAAGCAAGTACATGAGAGAGCTTATTGATAACGGATATGCCGAGAGATCGCGCCGAGATGGTCAGGGCTATATGCTTTGGCGCGTCATTCCGAAGCCAGCAAATGTAATCAACTTGTGTGAAGAACGGGCGAAGCGCCGGATCAGGAGCGCAGCATGAACAAACAAGAGTCCCGCAAACCCACAACCACAATCCTGGTATCAGACGAAGACTACGCAACCTTGAAACTACTGGCTGACAAAGCGGCTGACGAGAGATTGCGGCGGGTTTTGCGGTATGTGCTGAACTCGGAGAAAAGCTAATGGCTGGACTGGCAAGAATCTGCAAGATGTATGGTGCTATGGATATTAACGGCAATCGCTTTGTCTGGGATTACGTCGCTAACAAGGCTATTCCCGAATCCGATATGCCGATGGGTTCTGAAAGGTGGAAGGAATCCGAAAAAGTGAAATGGTCAGATGTTCGGGATAGGCTGAAACAGAATGGGGTGATTGTGTGATGTACTTTCGCAAGCATTGGTATCAATACACAGTGGTAGGCATCGCTATGGTCGGCCTGTTTTTCATGGCGTCCGGCTATCTCGACTGCAAAGATCAGGGCGGCAAGTACGTTCGTGGATTTTTCTGGATGGAGTGCTTGGAGAAAAGCAATGATTGAACTACTAACACGCCTGAACACCAAGCAATCCGCATTTCCTGACAATCAGGCTGAATACGGGAATACCAGCCAGCTATGCCCCGCCTGCGCTCATCGCTCCCGAAAAGCAATTGCCGAGGATGGCGGTTGCTCCAGATGCGGCGGTACTCGTAGATTGGGCGATACGGGGAATCAGAACCAGACGCGGGGCAAGGGCGAGCAACAGGGGATGACTCCTCAATACATTGCCGCTCTTCTGGCGGGGCTTCCGGCTCATAAAGTGGATGCGGCGCTGGTCTACGTGAATGACGACACTCAGGCGGCTGGGAGACTCATGGAGTACATGGTCAACAACGTGATCAGGGTGGCCGCTCACGGCTGGAGGCTGAACGATAAAACCCGAAACGTAAGAATTGCGGGGCTTGCCGCAACATCGACTATTGATCTAGCGAGATATCCCAGCAAGTTGGAGACACGATTTGCCTGCCCGATAGTAGGGGTGAGCGCGACTCAGTGGAAAAGTCTCTGGAAAGAACGCAGCGAGGTGTTTTTCATGCGCATGTACGGCTGGACAGATGACGTGAATCAGCACATGTATCTGAAACACAATGGCCCATATGAGAAAAGCGCTTGACCTAACCCGTCGCGTGTGATGTATACTTATCGCACAGAACCGACGGCGGGTATAAATCTCGCCACAAAATACGCTGCCCTTGGGTGGCGTATTTTCGTTCTAAACTCCTGAAAATGTTAGAATTAAGACTCGGAACGGTGCTTTGAACACCATCCCGAGTTACAACACATCTAACAACTGATTCGGAGTTGAAAAATGCACCACGATCCTACCTTTGACAGCCTTTCTGATCAAGAAGAATTGGAAAGGCTCGTGACCAAGCCGTCAAGAGTTACCGAGCTGGACATGGCGGAAGCTACGCCTTTGGCGAGGCGCGTTTACCGTGATCACCTTGAGCTGGAAGTTGCCCGCATTAAGGGATTATTGAAGTTGCTGGATGAATCGTCTTGTGGCTGGGTTTACTTAATCACAGATGGCGACTATGTGAAGATTGGTTGGTCAACAACAATCAGCGAGCGCATCGACAATCTACAAGTGGCTAACGCCAAGCCGCTGCATTTGATCTTGTGCATAGGGGCGTCAAGCAGAAAAACAGAATCTCTGGTTCAAGAGGCGTTTTCTCATAAGCACAAGTACGGGGAGTGGTACGAGCTTGAGCCGTCCGATATCGCAATTCTCCGCGAAGAGATGGATAGCGATATAGTTGAATGCGGCTTTGAAGTTCCGCGCAATAGGCTTGCTGACTTGGTATCTCAGGGAGAGGAGCCTAGGTCAATGAATAGCGTTCAAAAAAGAGCTTTATACGCAGAAAGAAGCGCGAGAAAAACTCACGTGAAGTGGTAAAGAATTCCTCCTCCTGATGTTCTTAGCGCCGTGATTATTCCGGCGCATTATTTTTCAGTGAGGAACAATCAACGCGCCGACGCTGGCGAACACTCAACTAGGGCCGACAACCGGTCAATCTGAAACCTGAGCCAGCGGCGCGACCTACAACCGGAGCAGCCCATAAAGGGCGCTGTACGCGGGACGATTCGCAAGCGGCTTGAAAAGGACATCCGTGTCCACGCACATTTAGTAAAAGCAGACAGCCGGAACCGTCTAAGTACCGACTGCCTACCATCGCCACGCCATGAGAGGACGTGACCCATGAAGTGTAGTTCAACGTCTGAAGATTGGCACGGTACTTTCGCCATACTTTCGGACTTCGGAAAAGTTGTAATGGAGAAAGGCATTGACGGATTAGAAGACACGGTATCAGCCATGCTATTGATCGCATTTGCCATGCATGACCTAACTGGCGCGATGATCGCGATTGTAGCTTATTTGATGGTTACTTCACTGTGTCGGGCGTATCAGACGTACTGGCAGGGTCATGACGGAAGATAAGCCGCTCAAGCCGCCTGAAAAAACAGCATTTGAGGTAGCTAGTCCCTGGATTGGCGCTGCGGCATTTGTCGTGTGCATGTATTACCTACTGGAGCGTAATCAGGAAATCCCCTGGTACGTATTTGCTATTTGCGGCGCCCTAATGGGATTGGCGAAAGCAGCCGCTCATTTTAAGGGTATGAAGCCGTGAAGCGGTGGATTCAAAAGACGTTCAGAATATCGAGTCAAGTTCTCTCAGGGCTTCGAGTGCTGGTGTTATCAGCATCGGCAGGCGTTATCGTCATGTTCACCCTTCAGTACACAATTGACAGCAGCAGAGATACATCCCACTGGGTTGAGTATTTCGACGTTCAGCCTGCGCGGGAATATTTCGAAATAGGGGAAGCCCCGAAATTCATTAGCCACGCAATCTGGCATTACGCCGTGTTTGCGTCATGGCCGGATGTTATGTGGTGCTTGATGTTGGATGGACCTGAAAATGGGGAAGTTGTACGGTATAGCTTGACCTTTGAGACCTACGGAGAGCCGAGAAAGGCGGGAATGTCGGGATTTTATGACGACGAAGGTAATGTGCTGGAAGGCAGTTCGCATGGATTCTGGACATGGAGCGGCGCTTTACCCCGATATAAGTCAAATTGCTGGCTGGAGCCGAAACCCGTAATCAACCCGTCGCCGCTGGTTTATCGTGAAATTGACGTGCCGGATACAAGGCCGTTTTTCTTCCGATGACTGAACGGGAGAGGCACATGCGCTGGTTTGCCTTGTTGGCTTATAACCTGTTTGTACTGACGGTGGCTAGTGCTGTGTTGAGTGCGTGGCCGTGACTGAACAAGAGAATTTTGACCTGTACGTCAAATGGGTTCTGTTTGCTGAAGGCGTGTATGCCGATGATGAGAACGACAAAGGCGGTACAACGCACTATGGCATATCAGCCCGATTCCTGAAAACAATCAGCTGGACAGGTGGGGCGCCGACGAAAGAACAGGCAATTTCACTGTACCGGCAATACTTTTGGCTCGGCTGGCAGTGTGATCGTATGCACCCTATGGTCGCGTGGTGCGCCTGTGACGCCTTTATTCAGCATCCCAGTAAAAGCGCTGCGATGATGGTTCAGGAGGGCTTGGGCGTCACTGTAGATGGCAAGATTGGGCCGATTACGCTCGAAGCTGCGCAGAGTCCGAATCTGCTGCTTTTCTGGCGACGGTACAGGCTGGCAAGGGTCCGGTTTTACAACGATATCCTGGCAAACGATCCGACGCAGGCAGACTTTATCGACGGCTGGCATGATCGTATGCACAAGCTCACGGAAGGGATGTATTTTGCTGGATTGATTCAGCGTGACGAATCCGGCAAAGGATTGAAGGCCGCTGTTACGTCTTCGACTGCAAAGGCGACGACCGCAGGCATCACAATCGGCGGGATTGTCATGTGGTTGCAGTCGAACGGGATCAATCTGGAAAGCATTATTGACGCGCTGCCGGAAGGTGGTTTTGTTGGGCTGGCTGTTGCATGGCTGGCGAAGCATAATTTTAAACGGTAAAAATCCCATGAAATCCATATACCTACCCTTGGCACTGGTTGCCACGGTGCTGACAGGATGCGCGTCTATAAATCCGCAGACCATCACGAACGCGATAACCGGGCACGCTACATTTCCCAGTCTGAGCATGGCCGTCAGTGAGTGCGTGTCTGATTATCCAGACGTAAGATCACAGGTAACTGAGCCGTTCAATCGACTGGTTGACAAGTGGAGCGCTGCTGATGACCTGGAGGCCGACGCTACATTGTTAATTGCGCTGGCAGGGGCTAAGTCGGAAGTATCAGAAGCCAAGCGGGACTGGATAACGATCAAGACGATTATTGTCAGCGCTGGTATTGACTGTGGGCCTGCTGTGAAGTCTCAGGTGGCGAATATTGAAACTACGTTCACCGAGATTGAGTCGGCGATTCTGTCCAATGAGAGGGCTGTATATGCGCTTGAATGGGGCAACTTATTAGCTTCGGTCGTGCTGGGTCGGCGGGGTGAGGTTGTGAGGATGGGGCAGTAGTGATATTTGCCGAGCCACTAAAAGACGAGAACGCTGTCTGGTGGCACAAAGCAACATTGACCCGATGGGTGGACGCTGATACCGCTGTAGTCCTATTGGATCTTGGATGGAATCTTCAGCGAGCAAAGCAGTACGTGAGATTGGCTCATATCAACGCGCCTGAACGTTTTACAGAGGCAGGCAAGAGCGCTACGACGTTTGTTAATGAGCTTTGTCCTGCTGAGTCAGAAGTGTATCTATACAGTTATCGTGACGGCACTGGGAGGTATAAGCGCATCGTTGCCGATGTTGTGTACAAAGGCATCAATGTGAATCGTGCGCTGGCAGATGCGGGACATGCGGTGCTGGCGTGAAAGCCTACGGTATAGACCAGGGGATGCAGCTTGAAACTATCCCGATTGAGACGGTGGGCAAGTCGTTCGCTGAAAAATATTGGACGTGGTTGATGGATCAGCGGCGGGTTAGGGTAATCAGGCCGTTCCATGTTCCACGCCCCAATGGTGGGACGTATATTTTGCCGAGTGCTTTTGACTTCGATGGTGGTTCTATTCCGCGCTGGTTACTGGTTCTGGCTGTTATCGCAAATCAGATATTCCCGCTGCACGGATGGGCTGGATATACGCTGATGGCAATGATTTTGATCGGACTGATGATTGAGCGTTTCGGCCTGATGCTGGCAGCGTTTGCAGTCCATGACTTCGCTGTCCGTTATGGGGTTCTGATTACAGGCGATGGGCGAGTGGAAGAAGTGCCGAATGTATCGGCGGCCAATAGCGTGATGAGGCGTGTTAATTTCGCAACAAACGACATGATATTGCTGGGCTGGGTTGCTCACATTGCAGTTGTGCTGGGCGCATGGCGGGCGTGGTCAGCGAATCGAAAAACAAAGCCCGCAGTGGACTGGCGAAGTCTTGATTACGGTATGCAATTACAACTAGATACACTGTAAATATAGTAAAAAAGCCAAGACATAGCGCTAGGCGGCTTTACGAAGAATTGGATAGCAACGCAGGTTTAGGAAAAGTTACAGAGACAACGATATGACAGTAACAGTAATATTCTGGTCTTGGATCATCGTGGCCGCAGTAGTTGCCTATTTTATCGGCTGGAAAATCCGTGGTCGCAGTTCATCGGCGCGGATTGACGCACTGGAGCGACAGGCCAAAAATGCACAGTCTGACGCTCGTGAGCATGAGTCCAAAGCAAAGAAGCTCGAAACCAAGCTAGCAGGGGCTGAGAACAGCTGCGAATCATTGCGTAATCAAATTATCGAGCGGGATGCGGCGTTTGACACGGCGCAGAAAACACACGAGAAAGACATCAAGGGATCGAAACAGCGTCAGACCGATCTGGCTTTATCACTCAGCGCTGCGAATGAAGAAAACGAAAAGCTGGTTGCTTGCAAGAAGGAGCTTGTTCGGCAGCGTAACGAGGCGCAGGCTGATCTGGTGATGGCGAATAACACGATCAAGGACCGAACTGCGCAGAACGCACGCGAGCACAAAGCATGGTCGCAATGGACGAGCCTGAAACCATTCATTAAGGCTGTGATGAAGCGAGACAAAACATTCAAGGCCAAGTTTGACAAAATTGTTGCTAGTTATAACGCTGAAGTAAAGCAGCATAATGACAAGAACACGCCGCCTGTTAAGCGATGGCGAAATCGAACAACCGACGTATTCCCAATAACGCCGCTGAAATGAACGCAACACAATCCAACACAGGCCCGCACAACGCGGGTTTTTTTATGGGTGAATTTTAGTGGCTGTTTTACCTGCGTTTGGTAGTCGGCTATCGGTATTTGCTCCGAAGTGGGCGAATCTCAGTGTAGCTGAGCGTGCGGCTGCGACTCGCGTTACTGGGGCTGATGACGAGCTGTATAAACTTGCAGCCAATGTCGCCAACACCCTGCCCAACGTTGCCGACATTAATGCGCTGAATGCTCTTGCATCACCTGATCACGGTGATTCACGCATTGTTGATAGCCCTTCGCCAGCAGCATATCACTACGACACACGTACGAAACTGCCAGACGGTTCTGATAATCCAGACGTTGATTCATGGGTGAGCTATGGCAGCGCGACCATTGGTGTTGCTCCAGGTAATCCTGAGCTAGATCCGATAGCAGGAAGCACGTCGTGGGAATTAGTAATACCCGCTAGGCCATCGCGCACATTCATATTTGATCGTGCAGCCCCTGCTGATGGTGTGGTGCCGACCGAAGTGCTTGAACTAACCAGCACTGATGAAAAGCCTATTCATTCAGCGTATGTGCGCTACACCGATTATGTCGCCAGCTACAAACCAGTCAGTGGCGTATGGGGACAAGAAGCTCGTACAGAGCTGACCAATATATCCGGCGGATCTGATTCGTGGGCGGGCTTGCAAGCCTGGGACAAAGACGGTGTATTTGAAGTCCAAGGTGAAACAGGCGGCGCTGAATTTCGCAATGGGTTTTGGTGGAAGTTTGGTGGCGTTACGAAAAAGATGTTTGAGGTGCCTGTCCAGCTCAAAAGATTTTACGTGAGTTACGCCGACGCAAACGCTGAATCAATACCAGATAAAACCACCATTTTAATGGCTGGTTATTACGAATCTGGTGATGCGGGTGAGGGCTGGTTTATGACCTACCACGCCACTGGTCGAGCGGGAGTCGCAATAGATGACGGGCATCTGGTTGCAGGTGATGGTGTTGACGATTACTACTCGGCCGATGAGTTGTCATTTAACGTCTGTCGATATGGAGCAGTTGGTGACAATGTTGCCGACGACACAGCGCCAGTACAAGCAGCAGCGGCCAGAGGTGGGATATTCGTACCGCACGGCAAGATCATCAGGCTAACGTCTGTCATCACGCCAACCCGCACAACATTTACCATTAGTGGCACAGGCCGTCGCACTATTCGTGATTTCTTTACAGCTGGTAACGGACTTGACGATTTTGATGACCACGGAATTATTCATGTAGATCATGCTGGTGACGGATTCTACTTAACAACGCTTAATGAGCTGTCAGGGTTTTACTGTCATGACGTGACGATTGTTAAAAACAACACGTTTATCGGCAATGCGTTCACTTTTATGAACGAAAATCTAAGCTATTTTAATAGAGATTACACGTTCAACCGAGTAAGTGTTGCAGGTTTCAGGCACTGTTGGTATGCGGATATGTCAACAGATGTAGGCACTACAGACCAGCACGGAGTGTTCAAAGCGTTTGATTGTAATATTCGCTCAAATGCATGGATTCACAACTATGGTAATGGTGCTCGATGGAATGGGTTTACTTTCATTCATTGTGACGCCGGTAACAATGGGTACAGCACGGGCAATGGTGGTATTCGAGTCTATGCTCAAGTTGCAGACATCAGCAATAACGTCTTAGAAGGGCAACGCGATGCTGTTTACGTATTCGGAGCGACGCGCCATGCGCGTGTGGAGGGTAATTATTTCGAGGCAAATGTAGGCCAAGCTTGCGTTCAGTTTGAAACGTGTAGAGGATCTGTTATATGTAATAACGCATACTTTGTTGTCGGCGGTGTGGATGATACAGTTGTTATGCGTAGCTGCCAGCGCATTCAAACTAGCCAGCCGTACACCAGTATTGGCAACACGGGATGCAATCCCACTGATGCGTTTCCTTGTCTTGGACCAGTTGATGATGATTTCAAATACACGTCAGCTATGAGCTGGTTTGGTCATGTATTGCCTCAATACGCTAAAAAACCCGCAGGTGTCGGCGCTAGTTATAGAATTGATGGTACCGATCGTGAGATTAGCCCTTTTGACAATGCAAAACTAACAAGAGCAGTTACACACACAACGTCAGGTGCAGGTATCGCGCCTTACAGTAGGGCTGGGCTTGCTGGAGCGGCTGGACAATGGTTATGTGCAACATGGGCCTTTAAAAAGGACGACTCTGACGTAAGCCATGCAGTTCTCAGGGCTAACAATGCGGGTATATCGGAAAGTTCTATATTGAGTTACCGATTACCTGAAAGCGAGTGGATCATCGGGTTCATGGCAGGACCGTTAACACAGACATTGACAACTGCTGAGCTTAACTTTTGGCCTCAAGGCATTAATCCAGCAGCGGGGATGACTTGCAGGATAATCCCACCGACGTTTTATATTGTTGACACCGTTAACGATGTTGAGCCGTGGATGAATTTGGACCAAACGTTTTACTATGGTGGCAATGTTCAACGTGGCGTCGCATTAGAAGCACAACTCATATCTGTAGGCGCTAACCCTGCACTGTTTTCGGTATTCGATGAAATAACCGTGTATGGAATTAATGATGGCGGCGATACAACGCTGCCGCAATATGCCAAATTCATACGCTCAATAGTGAACGGCGCGGCTGTTTGGCGGGAGATAGGATAATGCCATCACCCTACCTATCACTACCCGTTGCTCAAGCATCCCCTGATCTTAATGCCGAGATTGCGGCAAAAGAAGCGGCTCTTAGCGATCCGAATGTCAACTGGCCCATGCTCTCCACCGGCGGCATATCCATTGTCGGACTTAATGTTGACGGCACGCTGATTGTTATCGGTGGCTCGTCAACCAGCACATCAGGGACGACGGGCAGCACAGAATTAACACCGGATGCCGAAGCGCGGTTGCAGGCGGCTGAATCAGTTGTGATGCAACTACAAACGCAGGTTAGTTCGGTGGCGGAAAACGCCGCTATCAAGAACGGTGAATTTGATAAATGGCAGAACAAGCCAACACCCATGAGTTTAAAAAAATGAACACAATCACAAGCACGAACAACAGGCCGCTACATGCGGCCTTTTTTGTGGGCGACGAATAATGGCTGATACGGTTCCGATTACGTTAACTAAGCAAACATGGACAGAGATAAATTCTGCCAACAATGAACCATTTACGATATCAAACGCCAGTTCGTACATTATATGGATGAGAGCTAAAGCCACAGAGCCAACAGGCATAGGCTCTGGGCATCCTATATATCCTGGCAGGACAGGCGGAAGGATAACAACTGGAAAGCACTGGATTTACTCGGATATAGGCGGAAGCCTAGCGTTCACGCCTGATGATCGAGCGTGAATAAAAACGCCTGGTCTCGGGCAATGCTTGGTTCCTCCAATGTGGGGGTTCCATGTGGTGGCGTATCGTCGTTGACGGGCGGCGATTCGAGCTCCAGCGACTGGTCACGCCCATCAGACTGGCTAACCATGCCCGAGCTGGTTAACGGTGACCAAGGCTTCATTTCGGTCAATTCCGTCTACGAACATGGGTCCAACTTTTTAGCTTTTACGATTTTCGGTGGCAACTATAGAGTTGATATTGGCGACGGCAATGGGCCGGTAGACGTGAATGCGGGAACTCAGTTTGAGGCGAACTTAAATTTTGATGATTACAATTCATCGACCCTTAGTACGAGGGGTTACCGTCAGGCGCTCATTGTTGTCACGCCCCAGACTGGGCAGACATTAACCTCGGCAAGCATGAGCAAGGTTCATAGCGCGGCATTGGTAAATCATACGACCCAGTATCTAGATATCGTATTTGCCGGTAACGGATTCACATCCATTTCATTCAATGGAAGCTCGCCGTCGATGTCACTTGAGAGAATCCGTTTTGTTGGAGATTGCTCTCTCAATACGGCTCTGTTCATGTGTTACAACTGCCGCGCTCTTTGCAGGTTGGAAATATCGGACAGCTCATCAATAACTACTTACCAGTCTGCACTACAGGGGTGTTCATCTATGGCAGGACACCCAGACCTTAGCATGGCCTCAGCTATCAATATCAGCAGTTTATATTACCAGAGTAACGGACTGGCGAGGCTGGCTTTCAATGATCTTGTCAATGTCACTAGCGCGACATCGGTGATAAGAAGTTGCGAAAAAGTTGAGAGCCTTGCGCTGAATGGTTCGGATTCGATAGAAAGCCTCCAAACTGCGTGCTATGGGGCTAAGAACTTGCAGGAATTCATTATGTCTTCCGCAGTTGGTGTCACGAACACCACTAACGCGTTCGGTCTATGTCCTGCGCTGGGTAAAGTTTTACTCCCTGGCATTACTGTTAGCGTCTCTGTGGCTAGTTGCAAGATGAGCGCTCAGGCGCTGGACGATTTGTTTGATTCACTTGGTACTGTGGGGGTTTCTGGCGTCCCCGTTGCAACAATTACCATCACCGGTAATTGGGGGGTGGCGGGCTGCACTATTTCAAAGGCGACGAATAAAGGCTGGCAGGTGGCTACATCATGATGTACGCAAAGATCGAGAACGGCAGTCTTGTTACTGCCAGAGTGATCCATGATGCGAATGGTACCCATGACGCAAATGCTGAGACACCAACAACTCCCAACGGCTGGCAATTGGTTGAGGACGAAGTTACAGCAGATGAAATAGACGCTACTGGATTCCCAACGCTGACACGTCGTCAATTACGGTTGGCACTGCTTGGGTTAGGTGTTACAGCGGCCACTGTAGAGGCTGTGATTGCGCAAATACCAGCCGACGCTGATCGCGAAGCGGCAATGATCTATTGGCAAGACACACTGAAATACCATCGTGCTCATACGCTAGTTGAGCAAATTGCAGGCGCGTTATCGATTACCGAAACACAGCTTGATACAGCTTGGAATCAGGCGGCTAATCTTGATGGGTAGGTGTGTGGCAATAAAGCAAAGCTTGCCAAACATGCCGCTTAACTGCGGTTTTTTTACGCATGGAGTTAGGTGATGGTTGCTCAGGCGATAGGCGAGCCGCAGCCACTGAAAGCTCAGACAGATAGATGGGCTACTGTGCAACAACGCCTTGACGGTAAGTGGGTATTCCCCAAGGTGCCAGACGCGATGATTGCGAGCATTGAGCAGAGCAAGCTAATAGCGTTCTTGACACAGTACGGTGATGGTGTGGACAACATCATTGCTTACACGCTGGAAGAGTATGACGCATCGTGGTTTGAAGAAGAGGTGGCCACTTAACAGTGAATATCAGGCCGATCAACACAACCAATCATCCGCTCTTCAGCGGCTTTTTAATGCGCGTAGGAATCTAAGCGATGGCCTTAATACCTCTTTTTGAGCGATTTTCGTTCGGGTCTGGCGATCAAGCAGCACTCGATGCTCGAAGTGCACCAGGCATTCAGGTTGTTGATGATGGCGCTGAGCTTGAGTTTTGGGGTATAGCTAATGACGGTACTCAGCAGAAGATTGGTGGAAATAGCACCCCTGAATTTTATAAAAACGCACAATCGCTAAGAGACGCTGGCCCCCCTCAAAAAAATATAGTGGCTCAAGTCATATCGGTAGACGGTGGCCGTTTTAAGCACATTGAAGACGTTACGGTTTTAACCGCTAATGAAGAATTGATTTACGTTGATACGGGTACTCAGTATTGTGGCATGTTTATTAGTGATGGAACAACCAATGGCGGTTGGATGCGTGATTTTAATGGCGGCACCCAGTTTGCGTCACCTACGTTTTGGTGCGGAAGTCTGCCACATGATCGGGCTGTAGCCACGGGAGCAGTGCAAGCTGCTTTTGATTGCGCCGTGAAGAACGTAATATTTACTGAAGATTACACCGTTAATACGGTCACTCTTACCGGCATCAAGAGAATAGTAGATTTCAATGGTTATCAGCTTAAAGGCGGAGATAACACAGGCTTAGATGCTGTGTTTGAATTCACAGGGTTATATTGTGTAATAAAACAGATCGATGTTAGCTGTGAGTATCGAGATTACAAATGCGCTATGCGATGGCACTCTCTTTCGTCAGCAGCTGGTTCGTCAAACAACACCATTTACGGAATGTTTTTCCGCTCGTGCATTATTGGACTCGTTTTCGGCAATTTTCAAGGTGAATTGTCTATTGATGCACCGCAGTCAGAAAACGTAATTTACGACTTCAAAACACGTGCATGCAAAATTGCTTTTGTTGGTAATCAGCTCAATGGCTTTGTGACAATGGTTGCGCCGGTTTTGGATTGTTACTTTCACGAGTGGTCGGCATTGGCGGCATTTGACGCCGCTGCTCAAGAGGAATGGAATCTTAACTGTATGGTTTTTGACAATCCAGAGTGTCGCTTAAATATTGTTGGCGGGGAGTTGTTAAAAACGGCGTCTCAAACAGGGGTCGGAATGCGCGGCAGAGGTTTCTGTATAAGTGGGGGGACAACGTTTGAGGTAGGTTGTGTTCAAGTGGAATTCACTGGTGAAGCTACCATTGCTAATCAACTTGGAGGGTTCCAAGGAGGCCCTGCTGGCTCGCCCATGTTCAAGATTTCGGCAGGGGCATCGGCAGGAGCAATCAAGATCCATGATGCTGACTTTAGAAGAACTGCCGGAGCGGTTCTTGGTATTGGCGGTACTCACACCGCTATTGAATTCGGTGATAATACGAGCGATGTGTTTTTCAGCATCGACGGGTGTGAGTTTGGCGAATGGCTTCCGAGACAGTTTCGGCTGGATGATCGGATCAAGATAACCAATACATCTTTTACAGATAGTACACAAACAAAATATAGATACATAAACTCCGACACGCTTAACGAACTTCCACAATACGGGGTTGATCATAGATGTCAAACCTTAACAGGGTGGTTTGAGAACTTTGGGTACGGTAATGCAGGTAATTACACCATAGGTGCTGACGGGCCTGCTGGTTATCCAGCTTTGAGCATTCAAATGGCGACTACTGGTAGATCGGATACATCGTTCGTTGATCTCACTAGTGCTGCAAGCATTATGGCAACAGCGATACGAGTAACTCCGACAGAGATATGGGAGTTTCAAGGTCATATTAAAAGCACGCACGCCGCTGCAAACAGAAGCCGCGTAGAGATTAATTATTTCGATGATTCGGGTGTCTCAGTGTCTGATGTAGTGATTGCTGTTCCTACAGCGGTTAGTACGTGGGAGAAATTTATAGCAAGTGAAGAAATACCTGCTGGAGTGTTTTTTATTGGTGTTCGTTTCAGAGCGGAAATAGCAACGTTCAATTACGCTGATATTAGCGTTAATAAGATCAGCGTAGTTACACCCGTAACATAAATCTAAATAATAACCGGACAAAGTTATGATTATTACCGCAGCAGAACCCAAAGTAATACCCGGCACTCCTGCTATTCCTGCTGTTCCTGCTGTTGACGACATTGTATACAGCACGTATGTCGTAGATAGCGCAAGCATATTCATAGGTGAGAAAAATTCATCGATTACCTATTTCATATCTTGGTGTGACGACGCGGGTGAAAAAATTGAGGGCATTGGCCAAGAAATGTATGAGAGAACGGTGTCAACTTCAGCTATTACATCCTCGGTCGATCAATTGATAACAATCTTGAAAACAAGCGCCTGATAGAAAAACACGAGAATTCAAGGAATATAGTAGATGCCAACACCATACACAGACAGAGCATCAGCCAGATCATCTGCGACGCTGGCTGCTGAGATAGCGGCAGGTACTGCGTATTTGAACGGTATTCGTATTATTGACACAACAGATTCTGGCGCCTTGAGACTTGAATCGCCGTCGAGTTCTTCATCTACTGCTGATTTAACTGCACTCATCGAGACAGTCGATGCGCTGGCTTCAAAAGAGGCAAGCATTGAAAGTCGCTTAAACACAGTTGAACTGCGATCAACCAACACCCTGCAGAGCTTGATAGCGGCGGAGGCTAACATTGCTCACGAGCAGACGTTTTCAGCTGCCTTCGCTACCGATGTAAACAACGTCAAGGATGAGCGTTATCAAGAAATAAGACCGGGCAATAAAGCGACACACGGTTTCGCAAAAACACCGTTTGCTGAATACCCTTGCACGTTCGTTGGCGCGGCTGCTCAGATAGGAATATTGCCTACTGATGTTGCCTCCAAGCCCGTTGGACTGGCAAGAATATGGGCGTTCCCTTGGCAGTATGGTATCGGTGATGTGCCACACGATACCGGAGCTGCGATGGCCCATCATTATATTCCTGGCTACACGGTCAAGTACATGACTGATACACGGCGTCGGTTTCTTATCAATGTTGGCGCAACCGATGCCCAGATGGCAGCGAATCCCACGGAAGACATTTCTGGTCACACGGAGCTGTTGTAGTGAAATCAATAAAAGTCAAAGGGCAGATGATCTCCGGCCTTCAATGGGCTGTTAATTGTCTTCAATCATGGATCGAAGAGGGTAAAAACCCAAGCATCACACAGGGCATGGCAGATGCGATAGAGCGCATCGAAATGATGATTGTTCAAATGCCTGAAGTGTCATTCCCTGATGCTGTCAATGATCAATCAATTGAAGACACTTGTCATCCAACAACAGCGGCTGCCTTTGACAAAGTGTCAAGAGGCGTTGAAGGCGCTGATAAATCTTATGCAAAAGCCGCTGCGTTACTAAAAGCGATAGCAACCAATGAAAACGTAAATCTAGGGCTGGGAACAGTTGCGGAAAAAGAACCCATGAGCACAAATATATTAGATATAGCTGAGGCGGCTACTGATGGTATGTCTACAGTTACTCCACCTGTCACGCCACCTACAGCCTATGTAGCCTCATTCACTGAGCTTGGGCAGGAAGGAACTAACTTTTGCGTTAGATTGGCAGTAACGGGGTTTACTGCTCCCCAGACAGGCGTTGCAGTTGGTACATTCACTAATAACTCACTGGATGATGTCAATGATTATATAGATGCATTTGGCGAGACATTTGAAGGTACGGATCATTTTGTTATCGCCAAAATACCAATGATCGGCGAAGAGAGAACAGTGAGATGGCGTATTGTCGGGTCAACACCTGAAGGCACCTATGATGGGAATCACGGCGTACCCGGTGGTCACTATGTAATAGGGCCACCCATTACTGTTCCGGCCAGAGTAATAACACCCAGCCCGAGCGTTAACTTTAACTCATTCGTGGGCAATTTGTTCCCATTCAGAGCGCTAACCAATGGTGCAAGTAGACCTCAGTGGGAATCAGGTGAGCGATCCGGGTCAGCGCCCTGGACGACCGATGGCGATGTTACCGCAGCCAAATTCTATGCGTTAGGTGGAACTTATGTAGAAACCATTCAGCCATACATCGTGACGAAAGACAGTATCGTTCATGAGTTTTCTGTCGGTTACGATCAGGGCGATGGTGGATTGCTGAGATGTTCTGTGCAGGGCGATAGCAACGGGTTCCCTGATGGCGTTGAGATCGGAACCACTAAAACCTTTATAGCCGCTCCTCGCAAATTCGGCGGAAGTCAATCTGCAGCTGCTGCCAGATACCCCGGCGCTGTTTGGAGTGAATTTGGAGAAACGGGCACTAAATTCAATGCCTTTAGAAAATTTAGTTTTGTTGACAGCAATGGCAATCCTACTCGCGTCTACATTCCCGAGATATTCCACATAGTATTTCACAATGCAACGCCTGATGCCGATAACCATCATGTGAGTATTAACTACTGCTCAACGGGTGATGGCTATCCTGGTGGTTATAGGAAAAACAACGGATTCGACAGGTTGCCAGGATTTCCTCAAACACATTGGAACGCAGCAAGACGTAAAAATGGTGTGTGGAATTCTCTCTCAGGCTTATTATTTCAAGGTGCAGTCGGTGGTGATGTAAGCCATGTTCAGGCTCGTTACGAGGTGAGTAACACGCCGGGTATAACTGATCGTATCGCTTATTTTTCGGGCGATCAGATGATTCGAGAGCGCATAGTTTTACCTGAAGCTAAAACGTTCAGAGGTATAGAGCTGTTCCTTGGGCGTATTCCGGGTGGAACAGCTCCTGTTCGGGTTCGCATTCATCAAGGTGGCAGCACGTTGCTTGATGAATATATCAGCGATTTCCCAGAGTTAACCACTGTGGCCGGAGCTTACGAGCCTGGGGTAGATGTTACTAGATACTCCGAATGGAGAACCGCATCAGGCAGCTTCAGTACAGTTCCAAATACGCCAATTTATATCGAACTCAGTACCAGTTCAGGCACTCGTTACGACGTATCGCAGAGCGCCGATGGCTCTAAGGCAGGATATTTCAACGGATACCCCAATCCGATTGGTAGCGCACTAGAGAATGGCTACTCAGAGACTTCAAGCAATGGTGGCGGAACCTGGGTTCGAAACATAAACAACGGCAGTCCCAATGGGCCACTAGATATAGTTTTTTGGATGCAGGAATAGAAAATGCCTATATTCAACAGCGGCGGTGAAGTAACTATAACGAATCCCGAGTTAGCAGCAAAAGACATGTCAGTTGCAGGTTCATTGACTGTGCCCGTACCAACAGGCGTCGCTGTTGTTCAAGATGCCGCAACCTTAAGTGTTTCGTGGTCAGGCACAACAACTCGGTACGCTGTCTATAGAGACAATGTCTTCGTGTCAGAGGAGGCAGTAACCACGTATGTTGACTCTGCTGTGGTTGACGATACTGAGTACAGCTATCACATAATTGCTATTGATGATTCAGCGGGGTTTGATCAGTTCTCTGCACCGACTGCTGATGTGGCGTTCACGTATATGGAGGCCCAGTCTTTTAGCACTCCTACGTTGGTCGGTTTCAAGTTTCCTTTGACTGGATCAGACAATGTTCTTGTATTTGCCGATTCTAACCCGCCGCCAATACGCAATTACGACTCAAGGGTTGCCGGAGTGGACAGAGATCCCAGTGCACAGAACTCTTTAGAGCAACCTGTGACGGGCATACCTGTTGATGGACAACAGCACACTGTTGAAGGATTCTATTGGGATAACAATTATTTCGGTGAAAACAATGAAGGGCTGTTTACCACAAACACAATTACGTTTAATGCCTCCTCAAATACTCCAACAATAGTCACAGATATAAATATAGACACTGTGACCAGTGTGGGGTTTACTGTGCGTGCAGTATTTAGCGAACCGTGTAGCTTAAAGACCTATGCCGACAGCAACAACCCACCAACCACTTTGGTAAGGGATGAGCCTATTTTCTATGATGATCATAACGGAAATGTATCAGGGTTAACGCCTGATACTGACTATAACGTTATGGTTGTCGCCACGTTTGCAAATGGGTATGAACTGAGTTCTTCTGTAATCAGCCAGAGAACAGCGCAATCTTCACCAGTGGGAGGGTTTACCAATCTGGTCATACCTGAAAACGTTGGGTTCGGTTCTTTCGGCAGTAATCAGTGGGATAGCTCAGTAGCGCCGCTGTCAAAAGTTTATTCAAGTAACGAGCAGTATGTCAGCACGCAAGAAGTATTGGGCGAGCAAGCATTTCGTATGCAGCTTGAACCTGCATCAAACGGCTCTGCTCGAAATCACATGCAAGCTTACATGCCAAGTTCTCGCGTAGGGTACGAGACAGAGTTCGATGTATTGTTCGAAACGGGATTTGATTTTGGGCGAGATCAAAAAGCAGCCAAATGTGGTTTTGGCATGGGGATGCAAAGTCTTTCCCAGTTAACAGATCCAAAGAGAACGCCTGGAGGTAGTGACAATGCTACAGATGGGTTCTCTTTTCGCTTGATGTACAACGGTACGCCTAGCACATCAGCACGATTTGCAGGCTATTACTACGGCGCTGATAAGGTCGCCACCTATGGCAGCTCGGGTGAATATCTATTCGCGCCATCATCAGACCCTATCCAGACAAATCGACGATACCGAGTTCGTATGCAGGTATTGGTCAATGATGGATTTGGCTCCAGCGACGGAACGTTAAGAATTTGGATTGATGATGTTCTGCTGGCCGAGAGCACGGGTAGAAAAATACTGGGTGCAGGGGATCGTGATGCACCTTGGGTTCTTCAGCATGAGACGTTCTGGGGTGGTGGAAGCATCGCTTATGCGGGTAATACAACGTCCTACATCGTGTACTTCCAGCCACGCCACAAGAGACTTGGATAATGAAATTGATGGTCCTAATAACTCTTCTGATCATAGCCGCCGAGATCCGATTTCGGCGTTCGAGACAGGTGTAGAGCACGCGAGCACCAGCCAGTGATGCCACAGAGACCGGGTACATGCAAACCAGCGAGGGAGATTGGGTGGAATCAGCGTTCAAGTACGTGGACGATCTAACGCCTAATAGCTCAAAGCCTGCTATGTGGTTCAGCCGAATATCGTTTGGCGTTTGGCAGTGGAATGACACTATTTTGCCGCCACGAGGCATTCAGCAAGTCATGGCAACGGTCGCCCACAATTGCGGTGATCCTGAGCTTCGCACAACCAAGGTCGGACCTTTTTCGATTCGATAAATCTTTAGAGTTAATTGACATGACAAACACACAGGCTCAGACCAATAGGATTGAGGGTAAGTAGATGGCGCAATTTTCGAGAGAAATAAGCTCTAAGTATTGGACGCAGGTAACAACGGATGTTATAGCCACGTTTCTGGCCCAGAACAAAAGCACTACCAGGGAGCTGCAGGTCGTATACAACGCAGTCCCCATGCCCGCTGGTGAGCCCACACAGGCCGATCGTGACAGAGCCTATATAGTGAGGCCAATGGAGCCGTTTAGCCGCACCCAGTACAACACAGGCAACGCCTATGCGACATTGGCTGAGTCCAGTACCAACAATGACGTGACGGTTAAAATTGCCGTGGGTGAGCCATGAGCGTAAATGCGTTTTTCGATTCGCCTTTTACCCAGTCAAGAGAGGGTCACGGCGCGTTCCTGAACCGGGCTAGCGGTGGCGGGGCAGCTGGACCTGATGCAGTGGCTAGAGCGTCTGCTGCAAAGGCTAACGCCAATATCGACGCGATCACCCCGCAACCCTTAGAGATTATCCCCGATGGCGGCGTTGTCGTTACACCGCAAGGGTTGTATGAGAACAAGACGGGCGGCCCTCGAACGCTTGATGCGACAGACCCTCAGACAGGCACGTCTGTCACATCACAAGGACTGACACCATTTACTTCAGGATCAACGGATACGGGCACTAATTACACTGTTCCAATAACAGCTTTTGTTGACCCTGAGAAACCCACAACGATAGAGGCGCGGACGTGGTACGAGGCGATTGCCGCTGCGAGTCGCACAACAGATGATGTGATCCTGTATCAGAGCGCTGGAGGTGTTCTGGCGACATACATGGTCGGTGATGGTGATGGTGGCTCAGAGGCGTTTTCACAGGCTTTCTACAGTGAGCCGCAAGCACCTAGCTTGGCGATAAAGCACATATCTGCTGTCGAAACACTGTCTGTCGGAACGAAATACTACATTACTACCAGCGGAGCCCTGGCGATTGCCGGGCAGACCACAGACGTAGATGGTCAGCCATTAGATTATGTAGATTTCCCTGTTGCTGACGGTGTTGCTGTTGATGACGAGTTGAAAATCGTTGTCAAGGGGTCGCCATTTAAAGGCGTTCACTTGCCAGGCACGTTTCAAGGCTCGGATACACCCATTATCAATGCCAAGGATGAGCTTGTAACGTTGACATGGACAGCCACCGGTTACGTCTGGTCAAAGGGGTAGGCAGGTTAGAAACCTTTATCAGTCAACACGATGGCGAAAACTACGCCTTGTTGTCTTATCGGAAGAACCACAGTGCAGGTTGTGCGATGAGCAGGGCAAGCTTAGGGCAGCCACCGTTGTTGATCATATACAGGCCCACAAGGGTGATCCGGTATTGACATGGGCCAGATGGAATCTTAGAGGCCTCTGCAAGCAGTGTCACGACAGAAAGACAGCCAGAACGGATAACAATAAAGCGTTCGGGCGGTGGAAGCGCATACCTGAGTTCGTTAAGAGACCGCCTTTCCCGGTAACAGTTGTGTGTGGCGCTCCAGCATCAGGCAAGCGTACATACACGCAGGCCCAGAGTGCATCGGATGCGATTGTTATTGACCCTGAGCAGATAGCGGCAACGTTGTCAGGCCAGCCTATGCACACAGCTGATATGACCAATTGGTTGGCGCCTACGATGTTGGAGCGTAATCAGCAGCTGGCTAAGCTCTACACGTCAAGGGCATCAGAGGCATGGCTATTGGTTAGGTCATCCAGGCTCAAGGACAGGCGGGCATGGGCTCGCATACTGGGTGCCAAGGTAGTGGTTATGGAGACTGCCGAGGACACATGCATCGATCGAATACGTCACTCACAGCGTATAGACAAGCCAGCTGACAAAGTGGCTGTGTCAAAGTGGTGGCACGATTACGTGAGTGATATGTCAGATACGGTGATCAGGCATGCTTAGGTGGGTTGTAGTGAGCGCTGGCAGCATAGGCCACAGCAGCACACACAGCCATCAGTAGTACAGCGTCACCTACAACGCCTGGTATGACGAGTATGACCATCCACAGCAGTGCATAGATGATCAGTTGAGCTATCACAGATATGGCAATGGCAAGTGATTTCATTGTTGTTCGTCCTTGTTGGTAGTGAGTGAGTCAGCCAGCATCAGCTCGGTAACGGTCTTGGTTGAGCTTGCACGATTAGTACGAACCCAGTCATTGAGTCGCTGTCTTGCTACACCTAAGCGATCAGCGTACTGGGATACAGATACACATCCATTGCGATCGATAAGGGTCTTGAGTATGTCGGCTCTGTTCATGGCTGCAATCATAACTCAGTGTCCGCGTAATGCGTACAGATATCACAGGGATTAATACCAATGCAATACGAAGTTGAGTTCGATTACGGCACACACACTGAGCATGAGTACATAGATGCAGAGCGATTGGCAGATTTACATGCGATGTTTTCTGATAAAAATATTGATGGAATTTGGTGTGTTAGAGGCGGTTATGGTGTTTCTCGAATTTTGGATATGCTGAATTATAAAGTGATTCGAGAAAATCCTAAAGTCTTGGTTGGTTATTCGGATATAACGGCGTTGCATCAGGCAATTTTCAGGAAAACGGGTTTGGTTTGTTTTCATGGGCCAGGAGGTGCGTCTGATTTTACGCCATACACCACCAAACACGTTCAAAATGTATTAATGAATCCAACTCCAAAATATACAATTGAACATTTGGAAGAACACGAAACCAAAGAATC
>NZ_CAKZKO010000003.1 GCF_937123705.1 uncultured Paraglaciecola sp.
AAACTTAGCCCATAAGGCTTACCTGTATCGGGATTGATACTAGCAGGACCAGTCGTAATTACCTTGGGATTATGAACACCCAAGTTAGCCAGTGAATCGACACTGATAACAAAATATTTGTTGGTATCAATCGCCTTATTGGGGCCAATAATGGCATCCCAGTAACCTACATTTTTATCGCTGCTATGATATTTTCCCGCTGCATGTGAGTTACCGGTAAAATAATGGGTAATCAAGATGACATTAGATTTATCTGCATTGAGTTGACCGTAACTTTCCCAACCCACTTTAACTTGTTTAATGGTTTTACCTGCAAAGGTTGTAAACTGAGCGAGTTCAAACTGTTTTTTGCTGGTCAGTAGCGTTGTTTCCGAGCCAAAAGAGTATGATGCGAAGCAAAGAATGCTTAACCAGCTAAAGTGTTTTACAAATCGTAGATACATAGTTGTCTCAATTAAAACCAATTAAATAGTAATACTGCCATGGCTAAACCAATCATTGGAATAACCACAGTTAACGCACCTACTGCCCAATAGGCTTGTTGATGAGTTTCATTACAGATAGCACGGATTGTTGTGACCACATAACCGTTGTGAGGTAAGGAGTCCAAAGCGCCAGAAGAGATAGATACGATCCGATGTAATTCTTCAGGATCAACCCCTTGATCTAAATAGTGCGGGCCTAATAACGGCAAAGCAATGGCTTGGCCACCCGATGCAGAGCCTGTTAATCCAGCAATCACACTGACGGCCACAGCTGCGCCTATTAACTCATTGCCAGGCAATTGGGTCATCACTTCAACTGCTGATTGAAACGCCATGGTGGATTTAGCGATAGTGCCAAAGCCAACTACGGCAGCGGTATTACCAATGGCGATTAAGGCGCCAGTGGTACCAAGGTTAATGGCATTCTGTAAGTCATGAAAATGGCGATAATTAATCACCAGTAGGGTTAGCACTCCGCCTCCTAATGCAATAATCAAAGCCAGTTGTTGCAGAGATTCGTGTAATAAGAAAGATAAAGTTAATACTACTAATAACGGAATTAGACCTGTTATCGGATGAGGAAAGTCTCGCTCTGGAATATCAGGATCGGTATTTCTATGTTCAAATTCTTCACCTTGGGCTACCGCTTTAGTGATCATACGTTTTAGCCACCAATAACCAAAACTCGCCATAAAAATGGCGACCACTAAACTGACTTCCCAAGCTGCAAAGGGTGAGGTACCCAAATATTTAATGGGGATCCAGTTTTGGATTTCTGGAGAGCCGGCAGAAGTCATAGTAAAAGTGACTGAGCCAAAAGCTAAAGCAGCAGGAATAAAACGCCTTGGTAAATTGGCGTCTTTGAACAAACTTAATGCCATGGGATAAACAGAGAAAGCCACAACAAATACGCTGACTCCACCATAAGTCAAAATAGCACAAGCTAAAACGACTGCTAATACAGCGTGTTTCATTCCTAACTTGCTGACTATCCACCTTGCAATTGAATCGGCAGCGCCGCTGTCTTCCATAAACTTGCCAAACAAAGAACCGAGCAAAAACATAAAAAACCACGAAGCAATAAAACCAGAAAACCCAGCCATATAAGTAGCTACAAAGTTAGTTTCTCCAATAAAAACTGGGATGTTGCTGGTTAAGGCCACAATGAGGGCGCAGAGTGGGGCGGCTATAAATAGATTGATGCCACGTATTGTTAGTACGATTAGCAGGATGAGTCCGCCAACCAGTCCTAAAAAGCTCACCATATTGAGTAGTCCTTTGTAATAAAACAACTGAAGTTTCAAACAGTTAAATAAATTTATTAGTAATTATTAATCGTCTGAATCGCTTTGACCGAAGCGTTACAAATGCAAGAATATTAACTCGCTGTTTAACGAGTAAGGACATAATGAGCAAATTGGCAGAAATTGACCATAGTACTATGGTACAGCATACCTTTTTTGATCTTTGGGTTAATCTTGCTTCGACCGTACCAACAAATGCCCAATGATTTTCAAAAAGGAAACCTCATGATTAAGCGCAGTTATACTCCAACTTTAAGCTCCATAGCCGTAAGTGTGGCTCTAATGAGCCCAGTGATGTTGGCACAAGCCCAAGAACAAAATAATCAAGGCTTAGAAAGAATTGAAGTCACTGCCCGTAAAACGGTGGAAAGTTTGCAAGAAGTACCTATTTCGGTGACGTCTGTTGGAGCCGAAGAATTGGCAGAGAAAGGTATTTCGGTGCTGACAGAAGTTCAACAATTTGCCCCCAATACCACCTTGCAAACGAGTCGCGGAACCAATTCAACCTTGACCGCGTTTATTCGCGGAGTCGGTCAGCAAGATCCACTTTGGGGCTATGAGCCTGGCGTGGGTATCTATATTGATGATGTGTATGTAGCTCGTCCTCAAGGAGCGGTGCTGGATCTGTTGGATGTTGAACGAATTGAGGTGTTGCGTGGTCCACAAGGCACTCTGTACGGTAAAAATACTGTTGGTGGCGCGGTTAAATATGTCACCAAAGCCATGAGTGGTGCCCCAGAATTAAACGTTCAAGGCACAGTAGGCAGTTATGCCCAGAGAGATATTAAACTGACAGGCCAATATCCTTTAGTCGAAGATACTTTGTACATTGGTTTTGGTTACGCTGACTTGAGTCGTGATGGTTATGGCGAATTTTTACAGTCAGCTTTACCCAATCAGGATCTAGAAAATTACAATAAGGACGTGTCTGCTGCCCGTTTGACCTTAGAGTTTACTCCGAGCGAAGACTTATTTTTCCGTTTAGCTTGGGATAAAACTGAAGATAAATCGAATGCCAAAGGTGGGTATCGTTTACTACCCAGTTTATTGACAGATGCACCTGTACCCGACAGCGTATTTGATTCCTATACCAGTTTACCTACATTTAATAAGGTAGAGATTGAAGGCTTCAGCCTTACCGCTCGGTGGGATATCAGTGACAATATGTCACTAAAATACATTGGTTCGTCTCGCGAAAGTTATTCACCTACTAATATCGATTTTGATAATACCCCGTTAGATATTTTTGATGTGCCAGCTATTTATGATGATGAGAACACCACCCATGAATTACAGCTAAATTATCAAGATGGAGACTTTTCATTAGTGAGTGGTTTGTACGCTTATGATGGTGAGTCTTGTGGTCAATTTGAGGCGATTTTAGGGTTTTTAGGGCGTGCGGCCTTCGGAACACCAGGCTTAACTCGAGAGGTTTCGGGATGTAACAATAGTGAAAGTGTCGCTGCGTATGCCCAAGCTTCTTACAATATTAATGAAAAACTCTCGTTTACCTTGGGCGCGCGTTTTACTGATGAAGAAAAACAAGCTGATGTTTCCAACGGTCTAATTTTTGAAAATTATTATCCAGAATCAAATTGGGTACCAGGTTATGTGCGAGAGTCTGATAATCCAGTACCGCAAGTCTTGGGAGAGGATACAAATAACGATGGCATTTTAGATGCGCCAGCCAAAGAAAGTTGGTCACGGTTTACTCCTAGAGTAGGTATAGAGTATCAAGCGAATCCAGATTTAATGTTCTTTGCCAGTTATTCCCAAGGGTTCAAATCAGGGACCTTTAACCCAAGGGCCACTGTTAATGAACCGGCAGCTGATCCAGAAATTGTTGATTCAATTGAAGTGGGTATGAAAAGTGATTGGTCGGATAGCTTTAGAACCAACATTACGTTGTTCTCACTTGATCATAAAGATCGCCAATATATTGGGGTGATACCAAGTGAAGATGCATCGGTATTAAATCAATATCTGGCTAATGTCGCCGCGACATCGGGACCCGGTATTGAGGCAGACATCACTTATATTGCGACAGACAATTTAAGTGTTGATTTTGCGCTCGGTACATTCGATTCAAAAATTGAAGAAAATAATGCCGTACCACCACTTATTGGCATATCCAATACGCCCGAATACACCGCTAACTTTGCATTGAACTATGTGATGGCAACAGAAGTTGGTGATGTTGTGTTTAACGCAAACTATTACTACCGTGATGATTATCGACTATTTGAAGACAGTGATTTATTGTTTCAAGATGGATATGGCATGCTGAATATGAGCGTTAGCTGGCAAAGTGAAGATGGCGATTGGTATGCCAGTTTACATGGTAAAAACCTAACTGACGAAGAATATAAAGTTGGGGGTTATAGCTTTGTAGCCGTTAATCCAGATGGAAGTTACGCTCCAGGTCTAGGTGGAGATAACACGCTAATTAGTTACTTTGGAGATCCGCTGACAGTGAGTCTAACAGTGGGTTATCGTTTTTAAATATATTTTCATTTCTTAAAAAGCGGCTTCGGCCGCTTTTCTGATTTTTGGATCAGCCAAAACTAATAGAAAATTGATGGACTTAAAGAGAATATCTAGGCTTAATGCCAGATAACTGCAAATTTACCCTACAGGATATATTGAATGTCAGTGAGAGCGATTATTGCCGACGATCACCCGTTGTTTCGGTCAGCTTTGTTACAAGCCATTCAGTCTGTTTTAGGGGGAAAGATCCTGCAAGCAGCTAATTTTCAGGATACCTGTGAACTGCTAAATGAAAATCCAGAAGTAGAACTTGTCTTTTTGGATTTGAATATGCCAGGTAATCAAGGCCTCACTGGATTGAGTTTTTTACGAAATGCCTATCCAGGGGTGCTAGTCATAATGGTATCTGCCGTTGAAGACACATCTACTATATGCCGAGCTATGGATTTTGGTGCAAGTGGCTATATTCCTAAATCAGCATCATTAGAGCATATCGCTCAAGCGGTCAGACAGGTGCTTGAAGGAGAAATTTGGTTACCCCATTCAATGGAAAATGACCTACCTTCACAAGAACGTTCAAAAGATAGAGAGTTCTCGGCTAAATTAGACAAACTGACTCCTCATCAATTTAGAGTATTAACCTTGTTGGCGGATGGCTTGTTAAATAAACAAATTGCCTATGAATTAAAAGTTCAAGAAACCACTATTAAACAACATGTTTCAGCGATACTAAGGAAATTGGAATTGATTAATCGCACACAAGCTGGCGTGGTGTTTAAACAGGTGATGGGCGAGTCAACTGAGTGATTCTATCTTAAAATAAACTTCTTCTTATTAATTGTTTTAGTGCTCCATATTTCACGGGTTTAGGTATAAAAGAAAACCCTGCTTCTACACTGTTGTTTCGAACTGCTTCACTATGATCTGCCGAGTTTACAATGGTTGGCACTTGCTGATGCCAATGAACTTGTAGGTTTGTAACTATTTCGGGGCCGATTTCATCTTGGTTTAGATGATAATCAA
>NZ_CAKZKO010000004.1 GCF_937123705.1 uncultured Paraglaciecola sp.
CGTTGGTTTAACACCTCACCAGCATCAGACGTGGCACTGGTGGCCATAGCAGCCACATTGCTGTCTTTTACTTGAAATACCTTAATCGCTACCTGCTCACCTAAGCGCGGGTCTTCGGCCAAATACACCGCCCCAAAGCCGCCGGCACCAAGCTCTTTGATGATTTTGTATTTGCCTATTTGCTGCATGTCAATTCCATAAATTACGACGCTTCAGCGCTTTAATCGCATTGGCATGACCTTGCTCTGCCGCTTTGCGATACCAAACTACGGCTTGGTTATCATCTTGTGCAACGCCTTTTCCAAGTTCAAACATAAGGCCAAGATTATATTGCGCATATACATAATCTTGCTCCGCTGCTTTGCGATACCAAGTCACTGCCTGATCATGATCTTGTGGAACACCTTCGCCGCGTTTATACATAAAACCGAGAGTATTTTGCGCAGGAGCATAGCCTTGCTTCGCAGCTTTACGATACCAAACCACCGCCTGCTCATCATCTTGCGCAACACCTAAACCACCATCATATCCAACACCAAGACTAAATTGCGCAAATGCATAACCTTGCTCCGCCGATTTGCGGAACCAATCCATTGCCCGCTTACCGTCCTTTACAACACCTTCGCCATTTTTATACTTGGCACCTATTATAAATTGCGCCTCAGCATTCCCTTGCTCTGCTGCGGTTAAGTAACGTTTAAATGCTTCAATATTTGAAGCCGAATGTACTGAGTTCTGAGCCACTTCCTTCACTAATATAATGCTATATTGGGTGTTAGCTTGATTTAAGGTTATCCATTGCGTTTTACTGTTGTATCCTGTTTTAGATACCTTAATTTGATATTCACCTGCTTTAAGTTTAATGCCGTCGTAGTATTGAGGTTGAATGTTGAGTATTTGTACTTTGGCATCACTAGGCGTGGGGTTAATGGTTAAAGGTATCTTGGCGTTTTGTAGAGTGTATTTCTCTTTGTCTTGCTGTAATCCGTTATTAATGGCTGACTTGTCGTTGATTGACTTCTGTTTGCTTAAGTGATTTTGCTCACCTTGATTGACTGCGTACACAAAAAAACAAATAATACCAATTAAAATTATTACTCCAATATTTTTCCTTGTCTTGCTAACGCCTTTATTTCTATGCTTTACGTGTGCCTTAGAATTATCAAATTGTTGTGGTGAAGTTTTTACATTTTTTTCTATTTCTTTAAACTTAAGCTCTTGTTTATCTTCTTTTTGTTCATATTGCGCCTTAATACTCGATAAACGTGCACTCGCTTTTTCAGCAATTAACCCTACATTACTAGCAGCGCTAATGAGTACTTGTGACGTTGAGTCATCTAAATCCCCCGCTTGCGCTTTTTGTTTAACTAAAGCAAGCCAGTTTTGTAGTGGTTTTAGTTTTGGCGCTAATTGTTCGCTGGTTTGCTGAATAAAACTATCTAATTTTGTTTTATCTAAACCCGCTATGGCGGCTAAAGCTTCGAGTTGAAAGTAATCTTGCTGAGGCACCTCGCCTTCGCGCAGTAATATTTCGGTGATTTTGTCTTGTAGCGGCTTAAGCTCAGCTTTGATATTGGTGGTGTTGTTACCTTCGTCTATCCAGGTGCCTGTGGCTTCGTCTTCTTCTTGCGCTGTTTCGCTCACGCCTTTTAAGGCTTGTTTAAACTGCTGTAAAAAAACAGAACCGTCTTGAGGGCGTTGCTCTTCGTGTTGAGATAATGCACTTTCAATCAAGTCATTGAGTGGCTGACCCAATTCTGGGCAGTAATTCACCATATCTTGGTATTTGCCTATTGGAAGTTGGCCGGTAAACATTCTATAGGCCACTACACCCACACTATACACATCACTGGCAGGCATAACGTGTTTGGCGCTTTCGCGCTGTTCCGGACTCATGTAGTTACGGCTGCCCATGCCTACGCCACTTTGGCTGTGTTCGGCATCGGGTAGCTTGGCGATGCCAAAGTCACACAGTTGCACGTTGTTTTGCTCATCAAATAATATATTGGCGGGTTTAATGTCGCGATGTACTAAACCCGCTTGGTGCACTGCACTTAAGGCATCAAGAATTTGTTCGAGTATCACCATTGCCCGTTGACTGGCTAATTTACGTGGGTGTAAATGTTTCGGGGTGTCTTCTAATTTACCGCGACTAAAAGCGTCTTTGCCTATTTCTGTTTCTAATGATTTAGGCAAATACGGCATCACGTAATACGGGGTACCATCAGGCATTTCATCGTAATCGCGGATATTAACAATATATGGGTTGGCTGAGAGCTTATGCAGGGTTTCTGCTTCGTCCATAAAACGTTTTTTAAGTACTCCAGCTGCATCGGTAGAGGCTGACGTAGCCGCCCCTGCTACGTTTTCATCTTTCACTTGGAATACTTTTATTGCCACCTGTACGCTAGACAATTTAGGATCTTGTGCCAAATACACCGCGCCAAAACCACCGGCGCCAAGCTCCTTGATTATTTTGTATTTACCTATTCTTTCCATTGAACAATATCACTTATAAAACAGCATCTTAGTGTGCAAATACTATACAAACCAAAACCAAGGCACAATACTTTTAAGCGTACCTTGGCGCGCCACAATTAATAGTTGTGCTAAAGCTTTAATTTTACCAATTGTCTAAATCAAACTTTGTGTTTTTTTTAGGTTTAGGTAGTTTGCTAATAGTCACTACCTGCCCATTAAGTTGTAACGCGCCATTAAGAGCAAGCTCGTTTAACATTCGATGTAAATTACGCTTCAATTTTGGGCGAGCAATGCTCGACTGATACCAATATTCGGTACTGTGCTGGCTAGTATTTACGAGTCTCACTTGTTTCAGGCCACTAAAAATATCAAGGTAGGGCTGAATGTCGGAAATATCATTCTGGCTAAAGCCATTAAAAACAAGGGAGTAAACTTGAATAGGGGTTTGTTGTTTTATCGGGCTGGGGTAGTTTACCGCTGAGTGAGATGGAATATCAGCTAATACAAATGCCGCTACGTCGCCTGCTGCTGCTTTTAGAGACTCACCTATTTTTTCAATAAAACAGCTACGAGAACAGTCAGGTGATGCATTGATCTTATTGCCAGAGATAGATCCTGTTCCTAGCATACGGCCACTGTTTGGATTTAATGTTTGTACTGAGATTAAGGTTGAAATACCAGTAGTGTGGGATTGTTGGTTAATATTGGCATCAGCACTAATAATTATCACATAATCTAAAGTGCGTTTGCGTTGAGAACGAGCCATGTCGATTAAGGCAGCTTTGGTTCGGGCTTGGTTGCGATTAAAATCATCCATAAAAAGTTGTGTTTCGTCGTACACGTTTAGCCCAGCTTGGCTTAAATCGCTGTTTATTGCGCTAACCAACCTACGCATAGCTCGGTTGTCGTAGGTAATTGCATCGGCGCCGCTATCTTCTACCAATACCACAACATTTGCAGGAATTTTTGAAGAAGGCGCATTACTACAGCCCACAATAAAAATTATTAAAAGAGTTAATAAAAGGGTTTTCATCTTTATTTTCCTTAATTCAATATAAATTGGCTGGTTATGCAATGTATTGGCAAATCATTTATTACGCCAATCGCTACCACTCAATTTTGACTTTTTCCTGAGAGTTGGATTGAGTTTGGCTATTTGTAGAAGCCATGCTTTCTCGACACGCTTTTACGTCGACTAAAGACACTTCGACTCGTCTATGTTTTGCATCACTCTCAGCTAAGCCTGCTAGCAATGTGGTTTCACCACTGCCACTTGTGGATAATTGCGTAGCTGTTACTTGCGCCTGCGTCACTAACCATTCTTTAACAGCTTTGGCTCTGGCATCAGACAAGATTAAATTCAATTTAGCGTTGCCGGTAGCATCAGTATGCCCTGTTAACTGTATTTGGCAGTTGTTTAAGCGCTTACCATTAAGTGCTTGACCAAGAATTTTTAACTGATCTGTTGCGCTATCTAACAACCGAGCAGAATTAACAGCAAATTGAATATTTAAGTTAATACTGTGTTTTATACCGTCATGGTTTGCCATGAAATCTAGCGGGTTCAACGCTTGTTCTATATTGCTTAAATTCTGGTATTCAGGCCGTGACTCGTTTGCGTGAACTATTGCGCTGCTACTGAACAGCAACGCAACAAAAACACCTATTGATTTCACTTAATTACCAGCCATCTGATGATGAAGGCTTGTTACGCTTACCTCGTAGGCTAATACGTTTCATTACATAAGTATTACCTTCAAAGCTAATAGTGGCGCGCATATCAAGTTCAGCTAACATTTTTTTAAGGTTACGATTAAGCTTAGCGTTGCTGATACTAGAGCGGTACAGCATAACAGAGCGAGTGTGACGTTGCTCGGTAGGACGGTGGGATTCGTATCCTGAGAAAATCACCAAATACTCTTCAATTTCCATTACGTCTTCTGCACTAAATCCGTCAAACTCAAGGTAAAAATCACCTATCATGTCGTTTGTAGACGTACCTCTTTGTGCATTACCGTGCTGTCCATAGAGCTGCCAATCATATTTGGTGGCTAATACGTTTCCAAGCTCTTGGCCAAGTGTTTTGATTCCGTCACCCATTTCTTCAAGTATACATTCACGATTGTCGCATCCGGCAGACACATTCCAAGAATACGGAGAGGTTTCAAAATTATCGATAAACTTACCTGAATGTACATTGAGAAGCTTACCTGTGACTCTTGCTCGGGCTTTTTTACTATAACCTGTATCTTTCATGCTGGCATAAATGCTGAATACGGCTACAACATCTATAGGTGGACGTGTCACTGAGCGTGCTATGTCAATCAACTCACCATCAGTACGACGTACACGACCTTGTTTAAAGTTAGTTAGTGTTATCGCTGTTTCGTCATAAACATCAACAATATCGTTTAGTTCAGAATTCATACTAGCAATCACTCGTTTAAATACGCGACTGTTTCGTGGGATGGTGTCTTCGTCTGCATCATCACCCATAACCAGTAGATTTGGACTATCTGCGGCCTGAACCGGTAACAACATGCCTAATGTTAAAGTGAGTAGTAAAGATTTTAGTAAATGGTGCATATGTATTTCCTTGTTTTCATTTAGTAGTTTGCTGCTATCAATGCATATAAAATTTTTTGAGGCTTTTTTTATATTCTTTGTCATTTATAAAAAATAATTGAGTTATTTCAATTTCTAAATGGGATACATGCAACGAAATTTGCCCACAACAAATTGAATATAACAAAAGAAAATCTTTGGTCGGCTATAAATTTATGATGTTATTGCTTATTTTAAAAGCACTTTTCACTTATTTCGGTGATTATTGTTACCCTGTTTGATTGGAACCAAACGTTTCATACGTCAAAAGCGCCATATTATAGAATTCAAATTTCGGCTAATAACACATCACTTTGATTAACAATTGAGCTTTCCAAAAAAATCAAGTAGCGTTAGTAAATTAGAAATTTTGCACGTTAATTTAAAAGCAACGAATAACATAACCCTCAAAAACTTTGATACCCCTAAGAATCTAAGTAACTAAAATGAGGCAAGGAACGGCATGAAATTGTTTGGGACTAAACAATCCAAAAAGCGATTTAACAATAGGTTCTATAAAAACTTTTTTGTTTTTATTTATTGTTTTTTTATATCGTTTGCAAGCCGCGCTCAACTTATTGAAAATGAACCATTTATAGAAACACTGGCTTTTAGTGGCATTACTTTTCAAGGAGGAAAACCCGAACGCGCTTCGTTATATCCTTTTAGTAGTGCCTTGGTAGAAGAGCATCAGTTAGCCCGAAACCTGTTTACTATGTTAAAAACTGATCCCCCTGCTAATTTTCAGATTTCTCCGCGAATATTAGATAAGGATAAGGGGCAGCGCTTTGCTATCGCGTTAATGATTGACGGTGAATATATTAGTGAAGAAAGCTTTGTTGTTGATGGAGTTCGGCAGCATCGTCTAATGGCTGCACTGTCTGCGCAGATAGTCATGTTTGATGTTATACATTCTCAATTTATTGCTGCATTTCCACTTAAGCCAGTTGACTTACGTTCGATATACAATCGCCCTCCTACTCAACAACAAATTAAACAACAGATATTGAAGTTATTAGTCAAAGGGGGAAGTGAAATTCCTAGTTTGTTGCAACAATTTGTGAGACTGCTCAAAGATTCACAAGGCCCTAAAAGCGCAGGTTTGGCTCAGTTGGCAGTGAGTTCAGTTACCATTAAAGACAAAGCGCAAAGTATTCTACCCAAGATTTTTAAAGAGAAAAACAACGGAGCTTTAAAACGTTTTGTGGCGCAGCAATTATTAAAAAATATTTCTCAACAATGGCAAGTGGCTACTCAGCCTTATGTTGTTGATGCCAGTATATTAAAAATGCAAAGTCGCTTTACAGGTAAAGATGTGACCTTCAATTTAGAGCTTCCTAAACCGCTATTTTCCATCGATTACACATTGCGGGGGTTCAAAAATGTGGTTCTCGACAAAAAAAAATCGGGTGAAACCGTATTATTTGTGAGTTTTTCCAAATTTGATGTTTCAAAAACAAGTAAAGGAAAAGAAACTGTTTTTAGCAATAACTTGAAAAATGCAGTGAGTAAAGTTATTCCACGATCACTTGATAATATCGATGAATGGGCCGCATACCGAGAATCATTATTGGCTTTACTTCAAAAAACCTCATCAGATTTACACAACTCTCGTAGTGAGTTTTATAAAGCACAGAGCATAAATTCTAAGGTTAAAAAACAAATAGTAAAATTGGAAAAGGCTTATCAATTATGCAAACTCTAAACAAACTCGCAGTGGTTTTTCTTTGTATTTTTTCAATGTTTTTGCACGCAGAGCAAGTTATAAGTGGTGTATCAATATTACCCATTCAAGGAAAAATAAACGATGAAATGCAACAACAAGGAATAAAAGAAGCGTTAGCAAATGGGGTGCGTCAATACTTTTCAGAAAACGAGCCAGGCTACTTACCTTTTTTTACAAAGCACACTACGCAAAAACAAATAGTGAAACGAATATTTGAGTTAGTGGGCAAGTACCAAGTCATAGAGCAGTCAAAAGAAAATGGAATGCTAAGTACTGAGGTGAGAGCAATTCTTAAGGTTGAGCAACTAAAACAAAGACTAGCAAAATTTAGCACAATAAAACGCGTAACAAACGATACTCAGCGTTCGCAATTTGCTTTTGTTTTTTTGGCTAGAGTGAAATCTGACAACGGTTACAAACACTTGGAAATTAGTAGTGATATTGAAGCGCCAATTCAAAAGGTTTTTATACAAAATGGCTATAAAGTACTATCCAATCATCAATTTGAACGATTAACAGGTAATGCTTTTAATCACTCATTAATGGAACAAAACTTTGTTAGAGACGGCAGCGTAGATTGGGATAAAGCCAGCTTAGCGGCTTACATGACGGCTGAATTAGGCAGTAATTTATACACAGTAGTGGGGACTTTCGAAATCGAAGAGGAAGAAAGAAACGAATTTGAACCAGACTTACAAACAATCTCAATCCGAGCCTTTGGACAAGTCAATGATATCACTAACGATAACGTCGGAACTTCAGCATCATTTGAGAAAAAATTTCAAGGGCTTTCATATTCAACTTTGATTCACGAAGCCCTGCACGAAGCCGGTCAACAAATTGCAACTCAATTAAACAATTCATTAATATCAAATGAAATATTCTAAAAGGAAACATCAATGAAGATTAGAGCCCTAGTAGTACTTGTTACAGCGTTGTCACTTTCTGCATGCCAAAGTACTTTAGAAAGTACAATGAGCACTATTTCTACAGCTGCAACAAATGTAGTTAGTAATGTGATGAGTGAGTCTAATGAGCCCTCACAAGAAAACTTATCAAAACAGTTTAGAATTAACCCCGCTCTTGCAAGTCAGGATCATCTGTTAGCTGCATATGGCACCTCAGTTATTTTAATGTTTACAGCACAAGAAGTATGGTTAGATGCCATGGGAAATGAAGAAGGTGCAGCGCAATTAAGAACTGAACGGATAGCGTTAGAGAATGGGTCGGTCATTGATTCAGATGCGATTGATCGTTTTACTGAACTAAGTCAAGAAACAAAGGTACTTATTGAAGAAACAGGAGAAAAAGAAGAAGCTATGTCTGACAAAGGAAAGTTAAAATTTGCGGCAGGTTGGGTACCCTACTTGGCTGGACTCTATCAAACTCGTGCTGTGGTCATGAAATCTTCAGATTATGCATCTGAAATCAATCGTTCCAAAGGTAACGTTAATTCACTACTTAGTAATGCCAAGAAAACCTTAATATTAACAACCTTTGTTCAATCATCTCCTGCATTTTTAAAAGTACAATATGATACTTTTGGACTAATTATGGACTATGCACGAGAGCAAGATATTGAAATCCCTGCTGATGCCAATTCGGTTTTACGTGACATCGAATTGTAGTTTATCTATTGAGCTAAAACAGATGATTTTAAAAGTTGCCCTTTTGATTTTACCCATTGTTATTTGCGGGTTGATACCAACGTCTAGCAAAGCTACGGGATCTCTTAACTTTATAGTTATGGGAGAAAACGCAGATCCTGATTCGATACCGCGCCATAGCCGTGTGTACGCTCGGGTACAAAATGCGCTCAAAGAACAGTTAAATGGGTATGGATACAATGTATTTGATGAAGTGGCTGCCACCAAAGGAATGTTGGCCAATAAAAAAATTCGTCGCAGTGACAACGAACTGTTAAGCATTGCACGTACAGTTAGAGAGCCCTCAATGGATTTAGTGGTGTTATTCACAATATATGCCCGTATTGTTGAAACTGAGTTAATGAATAAAATTGAGGCTCGGGTAGGCGGAAGGTTGCTTAGTGTACATACTGGCGAACAACTAGGAAGTTTTGAGTCTAGTTCGCCCCGCTCATGGCTTGCTGAAGCGAAATGTGATGTTCAATGTGTACAACGAACTTTAGGTTTGAACAGTCAATATCTCGCTAATGATGTGGGCGCAGTGTTGGCTGAACAAATGTCATATATCATTTCCCAAGGGTTTATCAGAAAATATTTACTTCGCTTTAATGATCTAGGCCTTGAGGAAGTTGAGGAGCTACAGTTAAAACTAACAGCTTTTGAAGGGCATAAGAGTTTAGTTATAAGCAACGGGCGCAAGCAACCGGAAATTTGGTACGAAACCATTTTTTCACCTTCTAAAATGCAGAACGAATTACTTAAATTAATTCGCGTAAAGCATCCTTCAGCTCAAATTAGTCGCACCAACAATGTGCTGATTGTGACAAAAAACGTCCTCGAACCTACAAGTGAAATTAAGCTAAAACCTGTAGAAAGTGATTGGTAAATCAGAGTGAATGATAATTTTTCTCAAATGTGTGTATAACCTTTGGTAGTCAAATTAAATGGATCCTTTAATGAAACACTGTGTAATTTATCTTGTTTATTTTTTCAGCCTGGTTGTAAGCAGTGTTATCAATGCGAGTGAAATTAACTCTACACAATCCTTTAGCCAACTTTTAGCTGGTAAATCTTCTACCCGAGTTATAGTCGCGTTAAAGCACCCGACTCAAAACAGCACTGCTACAACGGCGCAAAATGGCCAATGGCAATCCTTTAATAACTATGTTGCCGTAGCTCAAAATGCGCTATCAAAAGAAATGGGTTGGGTAAACTTTAATAATATTGTGCGTTACAAAGAGGTAGCAGCCATTGCAAAAAGCATTGATGCCAATGAATTTGAAAGATTACAAAACTCAAATATTGTAGCCAGCATTCACCAAGATAAGTTCAACCCAGCTTCATTGTCGAAAAGCACCAAAACCGTGGGACTGGCTCAGCTCAATACTGCTAGTAGGGGCAAAGGAGTATCGGTAGCAGTACTTGATTCTGGTGTGGAATATAACCATCCATTTCTAAGAGATCAGGTTATTGATGGAGCCTGTTTTTCAGGTTTTTATTCATGCCCTAACAATAAAAGAACACTATTTGGTTTACCGGCTTCAACTCCTTGTATTGGCGCGAAAGGTTGTTTTCACGGCACTCATGTAGCTGGTATTGTTGCTGGTAAAAATCCTAATTTTAGCGGTGTAGCACCTGATGCTAAGCTTTTAGCCGTCAATGTATTTTCTACAGATGGAGTAAGGTTAGGAGCCTTAGACTCTGACATTATTCTTGGTCTGGAGTGGGTCTATCAAAATGCAGAGAAGCACAATGTTGTGGCGGTTAATATGAGTTTAGGAGGCGGTTATTTTCAGCAATATTGTAATGATTCGCCTATTGCTGCCATGATCGAAAAATTGCGAGACAAAAATGTTATTTCTGTGATTGCAGCGGGAAATGATGGCCGTAAGGATGGTGTTGCCAGTCCTGCGTGTATTGAAAGTGCCGTAACAGTAGGTTCTTTAGAGCCCAATCAAAGCATTTCAAATTTTTCAAATAGTTACCCTCACCTTGATATAGTGGCACCTGGGGGGGATATTACTTCTTCAACTGTCAACGGAGATTATGCGCACTCCTCTGGTACTTCTATGGCAGCCCCCCATGTGGCGGGTGCAATAGCGGTATTAAAGTCTGCATATCCTGATGCCACTGCGAATCAAATTGTGGCGGCACTCAAGCAAGGAAAAACGTTTAGGGATCCTAGAAACAGTGTAATAACACCACGCTTATATTTGCCAAAATCACTGCATTGGCTTTCACAACAAAACACAACTACCAACCCAAGAGATAAACCAACCACAAAACCTAAAAAGCACAGCAAAAAATGTACCGAACGAATTGATGGAATAGTGGTACAACGAAAAGGTAAAGATTGCCAAAATACGGGAGAGATCACATGGTAATAAGATTATGCGTTGTCATTTTAGTTTGTCATTTTTTGGTGAGTTGCTCGATGAATGAAAAAGAAGCCTGTGAAAAATTTGCGCCTATTTGCCACGAGTTCGATAACAATCACAGTATACTTGCCATAGTTACCCTTACCCTTAAAGCTGACCAAAATGAATTTAAGAGGTTTCTTGCAGAGCAAGATATTGCGTTGCTTTCGACCATTGAAGTAACTGATCAGTTTTTTATTAGCATCACCAAATCGCAATTTTTAAGTGTTAGTCACTACCCAGATGTGCGTTTAATTCAAGCTGATAAGTTTAATCCTCGCTAATGAACAAAATTAAAAAGAAAGGAACCCAAACAATGTTTATCCAAACTTATAGAGCCACCATTTTATTATTGGTTAGCCTGTTAACGTTCAATGCCTGCCAATCCGACACTAAAATGGATAATGAAGCAATTATCACGTTAAAAAGCCCGCAATACAGTGCCTTTCAATGGGCTGTGTTAGCCCAGGGTAAGCTTATTTTAACTGCCCATAAAGGCTGGCTGTGGCCTGCCTATCAGTCTGACAACGCTATTTTAGAAAGTTATCCGCCGCAGATCCGCCTAAATCTACACAATGACGACTCCGTTGTTACAATCGCTATTGATACTTTATATTCTCCCTTAGAAGTAACATCGGACAATTCCAAAGCTGAAATTTTAGTCGATGGTTTATGGCAATCAGTAGCAGACTTCAAACTAAACGATATGCAATTTCAGTATAAATTTGAATCAGGGCAACAATGGCGTGATGTATCAAGCGCCAACATCCGTTTTTCAGAGCCTAATTAGTTAATTATAAGGAATGTAGAATATGAGCATCAAATACTCATTAGTGGCTTATTTTGTCACTTGCTTTACGGTAATAAGCCACGCAAACGAGTTGACAATAAGCGACAATTACCCAAGCGCATCTTTTATCGTCCCCCCTACAGAGAGTAAAATAGACACTAGCAATTCAATACAAAAAGTAATAGGTACAAAAGATTTTGAAAAAGTAAGGAGCTATTCTTCAAACAGCGATGTGTATCAGCTAAGCAAAAAAGTAGGCGCCGTATTTATTAATGGGCGAGCAGCTTGTACCGGATCATTAGTAGGTCCTGACTTATTTTTAACTAATGAACATTGTGCATTCTCAAGTGGAGAAGCCATACCGCTCAACAAATACCTGTTCAGCTTTAATTACTACCTTGATGATTTACAAACAGTGACTCAACACCCCCTATTAAAAGCAACGAAGTTACTTAAATATAACGCAAAACTCGACTATGCCTTGTATCAATTAAGCGCTCCGATTGGCAACCAATTAGGCTGGCTTAAAATAGAGAAAAACGACAATTTATTAAACTCCTCCCGTAACGTTAGAATTATTCAGCACCCCAAAGGACGTTCAAAAGAAATCACTACAAAAAATGCGCAACTCTATAAAAAGCACATGAATAAGGGGGTGGTACACTATTTTGCTGACACTGAGCCAGGCTCAAGTGGCTCACCTGTATTTTCTGCCAATGGTGAAACCCTAATTGCACTGCACCACGCTGGATACAATGACAAAAAAGGTAATGGACTCATTAATGAAGGCATACTTGCCTCCCAGATATATAGCGAAATTAACAGCTATTTACCGCAACAAAATGCTAGAAAAGCTCAACCTAAAAAAGCAAGAACACCGACTAAGCCAACACCTCAGCCACAACCCAAAATGGATAAACCTAAAAAAGTACCAGCGCCTAAGCCACCTTCCCCCGCAAAGCCTAAAAATTCCGATTGTAATGGTAACGGCATGAAAATTAACAAAGAAGATGGAAAGACTGAGTGTGTGAGGTGGTAAACCATTGAGAGAAACGGACTATCCCCAGTGCACCAAGCCCACTTTATGCACATCTTTTAAAGCCAGTAATAATTGATCTAAATAGTTAAGTGCAAGGCTAATGGGTAAGCGTTTGGGTTTGGGTTTGTCTTCTGGCTCTAGCTCAGCAATCACAGTCGCATCGGTAGCGTCACTGCCTAATTCGTCTTTTAACGAATGAGGTAAATACGGCATCACATAATAAGGCGTGCCATCGGGCATTTCGTCAAATTCAAATACGTCAACAATGTGGGGGTTACGGTTAAGTTGTCTTAAGGTTTTGGCTTCGTTTAAAAAACGCTGGTTTAACACCTCACCAGCATCAGACGTGGCACTGGTGGCCATCGCTGCCACATTGCTGTCTTTTACCTGAAATACCTTAATCGCTACCTGCTCACCTAAACGCGGGTCTTCGGCTAAATACACTGCGCCAAAGCCGCCGGCGCCAAGCTCCTTGATTATTTTGTATTTACCTATGTTTTGCATAGCTCTTTTTCATTCCCTAACCAACTGATTTAGCCACTATTTTTATTTTTCAGTTATATTGTATTTATAACATGTCGCTCGGGGCATTCTTCAAATCTTAACTGAATGTTATTTAATTCCTAGCAGTTCTATTTCAAAAATAAGTATTGTATTTGGACCAATTTTACCCACCCCCTTTTTTCCATAAGCCAATTCAGGTGGTATAGTCACTCTAAATTTACTGCCTACTGGCATTAAGAGCAGAGCTTCAGTAAATCCCAGAATTACTTTATTGACAGGGAAGTCAGAGGGAGCACCTCGTTGATAAGAGCTATCAAACTCGGTTCCATTAATAAAAGACCCTTTATAATGAACAGAAACGGATTGCTCTACGGTAGGTTTTTCACCCGAACCTAAAACTAGCTGTTCGTACTGTAAACCACTTTTGGTAACAATTACCCCTGGCTTTTTAGCATTTGCCTGTAAAAACAAACTTCTTTCTTTGGCATTACTAGGACTAGTAAGTGCTTGTTGAGATTTTTTAGCTTGTTCCTGATATTTGCCTATAGGATATTTGGTCATATAATCCTGATAAGACTGACTTGTGTTTATACTTTGCGCTAGCTGCCAATCTTTCTGCTCTTGTTGTACAGCTTGGTCTTGAGCATTTTGAAGGCTTTTTCTCTCGGCGCTACTTTCATCGTTAAGCTGTTTTTGGTTAACTTGTTGCGTCTTTTTCTTATCGTTTTCTTTAAGTACTTCTTGGTTTTTCTCTGAAAATTGCTGGTCTTGGTAACTTTCGTAAGCAAGATAGCCCCCTCCACCCAAAACCAATAAGCTCACCATAACGAATATCAAACCCTTTACTCTTGAACTAGACCCATTTGGCATTCTAACGTTAACTTGATCTTGGTTATTTACCGCTGATTTATCGTCCACTTTCTTGGGGGCATAGGCCTTATAAATAACCTCTATTTTTGTTGTGGCCTGCTGAGTGTTTAAGCCAATATTACTGGCCGTATTTGTTAATATTTCAACCGTTTTTTCATTTAACTCATCAGCTTGAGCTTTTTGCCTAACTAATGCCAACCAGTTTTGAAGAGGTTTAAGCTGCGGGGCTAACTGATCACTGGTTTGCTTTATAAAATCATCTAATTGTGTTTTATCTAGACTCGCTATGGCGGCTAGCGCTTCTAATTGAAAGTACTCTTGCTTGGGTACTTCCCCTTCTCTTAAAATGATCTCGGTGACTTTATCTTTTAGCGGCTTAAGTTCTGCTTTGATGCTAGAGGTGTTATTACCTTCATCTATCCATGTACCTGTGACTTCATCTTCCTGTGAATTACTTCCACCTTGCATTTGTTGCTCAGCTTGTTTGAGCATTTTCAACATTTTACTTGCGTCTACTGGCCTTTGGTCGGGCTGTAATTCTATGGCTTGTAGTATTAAGGCGTTTATGGCTTCGCCTATATTGGGGGCGAAGTGAATAGGGTCTTGAAAACGTCCTAAAGGTAATTGTCCGGTTAACATACGATAAGCCAATATGCCTACGCTATAAATGTCGCTGCTCGGTGTGACATGTTTAGCGCTGTCGCGCTGCTCTGGGCTCATGTAATTACGGCTGCCCATGCCCAAGCCGCTCTGGCTATGTTCAGCATCAGGTAATTTAGCAATACCAAAGTCGCACAGCTGCACTTGGCCTTTGTTATTCAGTAAAATATTGGCAGGTTTAATGTCGCGGTGCACTAAGCCACTTTTGTGTACTTCGCTTAAGGCTTCGAGTAATTGTTTTAAATACAAAATGGATTGTGCTGGTGCAATGGCTTTGGGGTGTAACTCTGGGCTGGTTTCTTCTATGGCACCTACGGTAAAGGCGTCTTTACCCATAACATCGACTAAAGAACGGGTTAAGTACGGCATGATGTAATAGGGCGTGCCGTCTTCGAGTTCGTCAAACTCGTACATATCGACAATAAAGGGGTTAGACGATAATGTGCGTAAGGTTCTGGCTTCGTTAATAAAACGTTCGGTAAGTACACCAACGGCATCACTGGTGGCACTGGTGGCTTGACCAGCAATATTGGCGTCGCGTACTTGAAAAACCTTAATAGCAACTTGCGTATGCAAGCGCGGGTCTTCGGCCAAATACACTGCGCCAAAGCCTCCGGCGCCAAGCTCCTTGATTATTCTGTATTTACCTATTTGCTGCATGGAAAACCCTATTAATGGCGCTACTGAAATTGCTTTAATTTTTCTTTGGCTCTTTTATAACCTTGCTCTACCGCTTTGCGGTACCAAAATACGGCTTGCTTATCATCTTGTGCAACACCTTTTCCGTTCTGATACATATATCCAAGATTATTTTGCGCGTCAGCATAACCTTTTTGCACCGCTTGTGGTGTATTTTCCTTATGCATACTCACCCTAAAAATATTTAACAGCGCTACGCGCTGTACCTCCCCCAGCCCCTCCAAAGGAGGGTGGCAAAAGATGCAAAGGGACAAATTTGACCGGATCAAATTTGAACAGCTTTAGCTGGCCCGCAGGGGAAATTACAGGGATGTAATTTATAAAAAGAACAAAGGTCAAAGAATTAAGGCCCTGGACGAGACGACAACACCAAACGAAAACCGGTGTAGATGTTCCGATACGTGCGCGTGTTGATGTAGCGGTAAGCCGACCGCAAGCTGGCCGGTTTGAAGTACCACGAACCGCCGCGCAACACACGTTTGTCGCAATTGCCACTAGTCCAAGCACTGCCATTATTAGGGGCATTTTGGTATGAAACATTCCAACAATCTTGCGTCCATTCCCATACATTGCCATGCATGTCGTATAAACCAAAGGCATTAGGACTAAAACTTTTTACAGAAACAGTTTTGCGGTCATTACCACAATCACCATCATAATTGCCATAACGGGCTTGAGAGCAACTTATGTAATTACCCCAACTGAATTTTGTTGTGCTGCCGGCACGGGCGGCATATTCCCACTCCGCCTCACTAGGTAATCTAAACTTTTGCCCCGTATGTTTATTTAACCAAGGGATATAGTGTTGGGTGATGTCGTTCCAGCTCACATTGATAACTGGGCGATTACCTTTACCCCAACCTTTATCACCGCCGACACTGTTGTTATTAGGGCACGCACCTGCATCAATACAAGGCTGGTACATGGCCCATGTGACTTCGGTTTGCATTAGTTTAAAGGCCTTAATGTTAACTCGATGCACTGGCTTTTCATCATCATCGCCGTTTTCACTGCCCATCATAAAGCTGCCTGCGGGAATGCTTACTATACTATTGACCAACTGTTTGATGGCTGGGGGCATTGCTTTTTCTAACTGATAACTAAAGCTTTTATTATCGCTTCTTAGTGTTGCTGTGTGATTTTGACTGTGATAACCCTGCTTACTGACTTTAATAGTATAGGTCTTGGGTAAAAGCCTGATACCTGCTTGGTACTTATCTTTAATATTCAGTATTTCTACCTTTGCATCACTAGGCGTGGTGGTAATAGTCAGGGCCACTTTTGAGTTTTCTAGCTCTATGGCCGCTATTTTTTGTTGGGCTTGTTGCCTGTAGGTACCTGTTGTTTGTTCGGCTAAGTATGTTTGGTAAGCGTTAATCGTGTTTGCTTGCTTGGCTTGACTCCAAGCCGATTCATCTTGTTTTTTGGCCTCTGTTTTAGCCATCAATCGTTGCTCTGCTTTTTTCGCTGTATTGTGTGCTGTTTTTGCTTGCTTTACATATTGCCCTTGTGGAAACGCTGTTAAATAAGTTTGATAGCCACGGCTCGTATGACTATTTTTGGCTTTATCCCATGCTGCGTTATCTTTTGTTTCATAAGACTTAACTAGCTCACTTATTAGAATATTATCCACCGCTCCTGTGACTAATAATCCTTCGGATTTTTCAAAAGCCTCAATCGCTTTTTGGGTGCGAGTATCTGTCATGCCATTTTCAGATACGGTATAACCATGTTTGATAAGTAGTTGTTGGGCTTGTTTAGTTAATTCGGTCTGTTGCTGCTCAGTTGATAACTTAGCCAGCCTTGCTTGCTCTTGTAGCTTGTCGATGGCTGCTTTGGCTTGCTGTTTATGTTTACCTGTTGGCCAGGTATCTAAATACAGTTGATAACTTTGAACTGTATTTAGTTTTATCGCTTGTTGCCACGCGGCTTGTTCGTTCTTTTGGGCAATAGCCTGTTGTTGCTGCTCAATTTGCTGTTGTTGATAACCTTGGTAACCAAAATACCCACCGCCTATTAATAAAATAAGCACAACACTATACATCACGCTTTTACCCACACCTTTATTGGTTGTCTTTGTAGGTGGGTTATTGGCCTTATCATGGCTATGGGCTTTTGTGTTTTTACCTTCGATTATCTGAGTCAGCTCTGCTGCTGTTTTACCTGTGGTGGCTTCACCTGCACTGACTAGGGCACTTATCTGTGCTTGACTTAATGTTTTATTATGTTGTTGATGCTGTTTGTTTACCCCCAACACCCATTGCTGAAACGCTTTTTGTTGTGGGTCGATGTCAACCTGTTGTTGAATGATTTGTTCAATTAACGCAGACAGTCCAGCCGCATCCACATTGCCTATGTCCGCTAACGCTTGTAATACAATTTTGTCTGAGTCTTTTATTTCACCTTGGGTGTGCAGCAGTGCAATGATTTTGTTTTTTAAGGGCTTTAACTCAGCCTTGATATCGGCTGTCTTGTCGTCTACCCAGGTGCCTGTGGCTTCGTCTACATCTTGAGATTCTGTGACACCTTTTATCGCTTGTTTAAATTGTTTTAAAAAGTCTGCGCCGTCTTGGGGTCTGTCTTGCTCTTGTTGTGATATAGCGTTGATTAACAATTCATTTAGTTTATCACCTATTTCCGGTGCAAACTCTTTGGGGGGTTTAAACGGTATACTGGGCAACTGCCCAGTGAGCATTCGGTAAGCCAATACCCCTACACTATATACGTCACTGGCGGGCATCACATGTTTGGCGCTTTCTCTTTGCTCTGGGCTCATGTAATTACGGCTGCCCATACCTACGCCACTTTGGCTGTGTTCCGCGTCGGGTAGTTTGGCAATACCAAAGTCACACAGTTGCACGTTACCTTGCTCGTCAAATAAAATATTGGCTGGTTTAATATCTCTGTGCACTAACCCTGCTTGGTGCACCGCACTTAAGGCATCCAGAATTTGTTCGAGTATACTTAGAGCTTTTTGGCTGGCCAGCTTTCTTGGGTGTAGGTGTTTTGGTGTGTCTTCTAATTTACCGCGACTAAAAGCGTCTTTGCCAATTTCGGTTTCAAGTGATTGAGGCAAATACGGCATCACATAATAAGGCGTACCGTCTTCAAGTTCGTCAAAATCGCGAATATTCACTATGTATGGATTAGCCGATAATTTATGTAGCGTTTGGTATTCGTCCATGAAGCGTTGTTGTAATACACCTATAGCATCGGTTGAACTAGACGTTGCCTGTCCGGCTAAGTTTTCGTCGCGCACCTTGAACACTTTAATGGCTACTTTGATGTCGCTAAAGCGAGTATCTTCGGCTAAATACACTGCTCCAAAGCCGCCGGCGCCTAATTCCCTTATAACCTTGTACTTACCTATTTTTTCCATGGTCACGACCCTGTTAACTGCAATGAATAATGACTTAGAATATTATTCTTTAAATGCTTATTGTTTGATTGAATACTATCTATAAAGCCTTGAATATCCAAGGTTTGATTGTCAGGGTAATTAAATAAATATTGGCGTATTTGGCTCACATCATCTTCTGATAAAGCTAACGAGAATGTTATTACTATAACTTTAGCTGGTCGTTTAGGTACGGGAATTGCCCAGTGTTCCTTCACCTTTTTGCCTAATACAAATAGATGAGATTGCAGGTTAACGGCCATAAGCGACGCAACTTGTTCAGCCGCTACAATGCTAATTTTGCATAAGTTTTGGTGGGGCTGGCTAACAGGATTTTGTACAGTTAAAAATTGCGAGATTGCTGACTTATTAATCTGTGAACAATTATTTTGATTTGCATAGCTAAAATTGGCTGTTAAACCAAGAGGATAATTTACCTTAGTGGCTTGGGAATTGGCTAATGAATTAGGCCTTTGTGTAGTTTGTTTTATAGGGTTAGGTTTAACCTGTTGGAGCGCAGCAGATTGTGTTTGTAATGAAAAATCAAAACTAAATGCAGCTACTCCTACCAACAAAGCTAGCATGAATATTATCAACCAATGTGTGACACGGATTGTTTTAGCTGTTGCGACTTGTACTACTTGGGTGTTGGGCGTTGCTTTTGGTGAACTATTATGACTGCTTGATGTTGCGGCTTGCGCAGGAAAGGTGGCCATTGCTTGTTCAAGGGTATTAACACCCAAAATAGCTATGTTTGATGTCTGTATATTTAACTCATGTAGATTTTGAGTAGGCACTAAAAAGCTAATGTCGATATTGCTTTGCCATGCTGCAATAGTATCAGCGGCTTTAGCGACTTTTAGCGGTACTTGTTGCACAGGTAAGACAAGCCTTTCACTGGTATTGAGTTCGCCCGTTGCAATTAATACTTTGTCACCCGCTTTTGGGGAGCCATCACCTAATAATTCGCGATAATGGGCAGCATGAGCCAAATAAAAGCCAAGTTGCCAACTATTCCCTTGATCGATTGATGCACTTACATTGACACGATAGGACGAGTCACCAAAATCAGCTTCTATGATCCCTGCCCCTTTTCGGACAAAATTATGGTATGCCGAGGTTATAGGAGAAACGGTTGGTGTTCCTCGAACAGACACCACAGACTGAATATCTGCGTCTTGAGCGTATATTTTTTGAATAGCGACCAATCCCTGTGTAGTCGCAACAAAAACGTGTAATTTCATATGAATGCTAGTCCTGGCGAGAATTACGGCATGATGCTGATATGAGATTGTATATCAAGTAACAACTGTAAACGTGGGTCTTGTTCATCAAAAAGGTACTGCGAGGTACCTTCGATGAGGGCCGGAAAATTAATCTGTTGGGTTTTTTGATCGCTTATAACATTCAACACAACGCCTTGCTGAATTTGATTAGTGGTGGGATGTGGAATGTGGAGTATCACAAAAATTTGAGATGCTTGCTGTTTATCTCGCTTAAACTTAATTGTAAATAAATCGGTTTGCCGAGTACTCAAGGCATTAGTGGTACTCGCTGCGGCTTGAGCTGGGCTTTCTGAGAAACTTAAAGATTTAACAATTTGTTGATATTGCCTACGCAAGGGCAGTTGAGAATTTAAAGCCCGCATAATTTGCTCAGAATGCTGAATGTTATTGCCTAGAGCGAGCTGTATTAAATCATTATATAGCACAGCAGGCGTGCCTGTTGGCTGAGACAGTTCACGAAAGGCAACCTTTGCTGTGAAAAGTCTTTCTGGCTGTGCCGATTTATTGGACTGCATGTTCGACTCCATAAAAAGAATTAAATCTGCTAGTGAATATACAAACATCAGAGGCAAAAATTTGCTTTAACGAAGTGGTTTGCTCATCTAATTGCTGAATCAAGTGTATATGTTCAGCTATTGAAGCTTTTGCCGCATGCAGATTTTGTTGTGCGTGGTAATACTCGTCTTCATCTAATAACTCATCTAAATTTTTAAATCCTGATTTGTTATTTTTCTTAAAGGCTTTCTCTGTTTTTTCTCGTTGTTGGCGAAACGCTGGAAATTGTAGATTTAAGGCACTAAAAATAGCGTTCCAACCTAGCTTCTGTTGTTTCAGTTCCAATATTTTTTGGCCAATAGGTGGGATTTGTTTAGGTTCAATTGCGTCTAAATATTCAGAGCAGGCTGTTTCTGGTTGTAGTTCGGACATCACATGACAGATACACAACAATGCTTGCTGAATACTATTACTACAGTCGACTACATCCTCAAGGTATGTTGCATAAGCGTTTTCTGGTATTTGAGTGAGTTTATCTTGCAATCTAGCAACGGATTTTCGCTTAGCTTGTACTAGCACGGCTTGCCACTTAGCAAACACTTGTAAGCGTAAAAATGAACGAAGAAATCTTTGTGAATAAGCCGAGTAACTCATTAATGGTTGTAGTCGGTCAGCTTCTTGCTGAGTTAAACATTTTGGTGCTAAACACAATTGTTTAACGTCTGTTATAGGTTTGCTATCAGAAAACACGGTATCTTGTATATGCTGTTCCCACTGCACCCCTTGACTTGGCTCTTCAGAGAATAAGCGCTCAAGATCGAGTTCTTGGTTTTCAGCATTGGCACCTAATGACTTGGCATAAAGGATCTGTGATTGAGTCTCAACAACATCCATAGCACTCATTGCATCAAATACATCAAACAACGCTGTAGCGTATAATACATAACTTTCTGCATGTGGGTCGTCACTTGCCTGTTGCCAAAAATCTAAAATGTGTTGGTCATTCACGTCATCAGGGGTAATTTGCTGATTCTTCATCCAATTTTCGAAATACCGAAATCGGTTTTGCATTTGCGCTTCGGGTAAATGCTCTTTCAAAAATCGGTAAATAGCTTGCTGAAGTTTTTTTGCTATTTGGTCGACCTGTGTTTGATTTGCCGCCCTTAACTCTTTATCAAATAGACCAATAAAACTTGGATCAACGGCTAATACAAATTCCATTAATACTGCCAAAGTACTTACCCTAACGGGGGAAATATCAAATTGATGATGGGCTAATTGTAAATGAATCACCTCGGGGGTGACCTTGACGCTGTTCTCGCCCGAAGACCATGGCTCTGCAAAGGCGGCCCTGACTCGCTTTGGTGTGTAGGCCTCATCTAGCCAAAAAAAACGCTCAATTGGTGTGCCTACTCTTTTATTTGGATAAGCGTTAACCACAGCCCAATTAAGGTAAACCAATTCTAAACAGGCTTTGGCATAGTTACGACAACTGACATATTGCTGTATTAGATTCACATCACGGCTAATATACTTAAGACCGTTTATTCCCTCTGCTTGCCTTAATCCATCAAATATACTGCGTAATGTATCGCTTACGCCAAAACCAGCTGTTGTTGGCATATTGATTCCTTTTATCCTTATTTATGCCCTCCACTGTAGCTAAAAACGTCAAGAAATTAAATATAATTCAATCCGTTAGTTAAATGCCGACTCCCAGCTATCGACCAAGGCTTGTTTGCCTCTTTTTTCAATGTTGCGAGATACTTGCCTAGCATTTGCATGCGACTTAACTACTGGGCTTAGTTGGGAAATTTGCCGAGTTAAATTGTGTATTTGTAATCGATCTAGAATTTCTATTTTGGACTGATGAGCAGAATAGACAATTGACTCGTGGTTAATTGATTGATGTTGATTACTCAAGCTTGATGCTGGTTTAATTCTATTTTTTCCTGTGAAGTCATCTAAATTTGATAGTAACGCTTGGTGTTTTGTTTTATCTACGAAAGACGGTTGAAATTGAGGTGTAAACTCTTGGTTGTAACCTGCAAGTTTATACTGATGAGCATATTGTAGTACTGAACGAACATATTGTTTAGTTGCTGGAATAACCCCCAATTCACCAGTGGCCGAACGTACTCTTGACCCACCATTGTAGTGAGATAGCGCTATATCTACTCGGCCATCGTATACTTCAATTAAGTGTTTAATAAATTCGATACCAATTTTTATATTGGTTGTAGGATTATACAACTTGTAGCTAGGTACACCAAATTCCAACTTTGCCGTTTGCGGCATGATTTGCATCACGCCTTTTGCACCCGCAGAACTTAAAGCTAAGGGGTTAAAATTTGACTCAACCCTAGCGATACCTAACGCTAGTGCAGGTTCAACCCCTATTATTTTTGCCTGCTCAATAACAATTTTTTTAATCTCTGCCTCTTGTTCAGAATAAGCAAAAGAAGTTGTGCTTATACTTAAAAAAGCAACCATACACATTCTAATCATTAGTTTCACGTTTCACACTCCTATAAATCCAACCGATTTGGGTTGACATGATATATAAAAAGGTTTGAGTCATTATTTTTCGCTCATTGAGAGTTTTTTCAGTCAACATTAGGCTTAACATTTACAACAATTTGAATTGACTCACTTTGAATGACACTAAAAAGCTAGTTGCATGCCCATGTTGCAACTACTTAACGTTACCCCAACTAGGTATGTATGAAATTTGTGAAGTATGTTTCTGGGAAGACGATGGTGCGCAGAATCCGGATGACTACAGTAAGCCAAATCATATATTTTTGAGGCAGGAACAAGATAACTTTCTAACTATTGGTGCTTGTGATGAACTAGGCGCTTGTTACGTTACAAAACAAGCTAAATTACAATAAGAAAGGATGGAAGCTATCAATAACAACGATTTTAAGTATTGGGGGACTATAAACAAAACGTATTTTTCCGGACAGTTCTCAACTTGCTAGCAAATCAACTTGATACAGCAGTTGTATGCTAGACTTTCTCTTTGTACCCTACTCATTTAAAAGCTGAATTGTCTGCGACACACCTTTTTGGAAATTTCGACACAATAGTGACACATTTATTTACTAGTAAAATATGTCCAAGTACTGTTATTAACATTTTCAAATTAATTAAAGACTTATTTTGCAAGGACTTAGAAGCATTAAATACACTCTAATACGTAAATGGTACATCTATGAACAGCCCTAGTATTTATTGGCACGATTTTGAAACTTGGGGTGCCAATCCTCAGAAGGATTTTCCTTGTCAGTTTGCCGGTATTCGCACCGATCTTGACTTGAACATCATTAGTGAGCCGTTAATGATATACAGCCAAATAGCTAATGATTGTCTACCCGTTCCTCAAGCTTGCTTAGTGACAGGTATTACTCCTCAACGTTCGTTAAAAGAAGGGGTAGTTGAAAGAGAGTTTATCGCTAAAATATTAGCAGAGTTTTCTGTCGCTAATACTTGTGTTGCGGGCTTTAACAACATTCGTTTTGACGATGAAATTACCCGTTATACCTTGTATCGAAATTTCTATGATCCTTATGCTAGAGAATGGCAACATGGCAATAGTCGCTGGGACATTATTGATTTAGCAAGAGCTTGCTATGCTCTTCGACCAGAAGGTATTAATTGGCCCGTCAATCAGGATGGAACTCCTAGTTTTAAGTTACAAGAATTAACCAAAGCTAATGATATTCAGCATCAAGATGCTCATGATGCCATGTCTGACGTGTATGCCACCATTGAAGTAGCCAAGCTAATTAAAAAGAAACAACCCAAATTATTCGATTACGTATTTAACTTAAGAAACAAACGAAAAGTGCTAGAACAAATCGATGTGACGCAACTTACACCTTTGGTGCATGTTTCTTCCAAAATTCCTGCAAGCCAAGGTTGCTGCACTTGGGTAGTGCCTGTAGCAGAGCATCCAACCAATAAAAATGCCATTATTGTCCTTAATTTAGCCTTAGATCCCACTCCACTTTTTGCTCTTACGGCGAGTGAAATACGAGAAAAATTGTATACACCCAGTGCTATGTTAGCGGATGACGAACAGCGTTTACCGATTAAACTTATTCATATTAATAAATGCCCCGTGATTGCTCCAGCCAAAACACTCAGTGCAGAGAGTGCTGAACGTTTAGGGATCGACCGACAACTTTGTCTAAGCAATTTACAGAAAATTAAAGCTAATCTGGATTTCAAAAAAAAGTTGCAAGACGTATTCACTCAAAATGAGCAAAGCACTAAGCTTGATCCTGAACATGCATTATATTCTGGCGGCTTCTTTTCGTCAGCCGACAAAAACCTTATGAGCCAAGTTGTTAATGCCAATGTGCAAGACTTAACCGACCTTTCTTTACCTTTTGAGGATGAGCGCCTACATACACTGTTATTTAGATATCGTGCAAGGAATGCGCCTGAGTCATTAAATGAGCATGAAATTGAACGATGGCAGCGCTATCGGCACTTCAAATTCTTCGACAATGAATCACCGGCCAGCATAAAAATGTCGGAATTTTTAGCCCTGCTCGAACAAATGAGTACCGAGTATGCCCGCGTCCCAGAAAAAATTGCGATATTGAAAGCACTATACAATTATGCAAAAAATTTATAAACGAATCGCATATATTGTTAATATACACTTTGCGACTTAACCTCGATTCACTCTTATTACCTAATGTTAGCTTGTGATAGGCCGATAAGAAGTGATTGAAATAATCAAAGGCGATTACATGCTTGGCGTAACACTTAATATTGACAACTCAAACCAATATTTGAATTTAAATATTAGCCCAGACCTAGTGCAAGATAAGATTGATGTGGCCATTGTTCATGAATTTATTAAAAGTAGCAAATACAAAGAATTATTTATTTTTGATGAAAATATCGTCGATGCAATTAACAGTTATAAGTCAGCGGTCAAAAGCAATAGCGTAACAATCATCGAACAACGCATTGGTGAGCGAAGAGATGCCGAAATAAAATGTAAAGTGACTGACGATCAACTGTCTGCGATTTTAACTGTCACATCTGAATATGCAGGCACTCAAGTTTCGATAGAGTCATTGCGTAAAGCATTAGACGAATCAGGGGTAAAACGAGGAATAAGCCATAAACGTTTATCCAATTTAGTGAAACAAAGCGCACAGGCTCTACCTGGCGAAGTTTTTGAAGAGGTAGTAGCCAAAGGATTAGCACCAAAACCAGGCAAGCCTTCGCATTTACTCCCATTAGTACAAAATGCTCTAGATCGAATTTTAAAGCCTCAAGAAGAAAGTGCTTCGCGGGTTGATATGCGGAACCTCGGCGCCATACTTTGCATTCAAAAGGGAACCAAACTTCTACGTAGAATGCCGCCAACTAAAGGTAGAAATGGTTACACAGTAGGGGGCGGTGTGCTTTCTGCTAAAGCAGGAGATTGGCTGAAATTTACGCCTGGTGATGGCACCGTTATCAGTGATAATGATGAAAACTTACTGCTTGCAGATATTTCAGGTATGCCCAAGTTTAAAGACCAAAAAATGTGGGTAGATAATGTTTTTAGTTGCAAAGGGGTAAATGTAGGTACCGGCAATGTTGACTATGATGGTTCAGTTTTAGTAAATGGTGATGTCACTGAGAAAATGATAATCAAAGCCTCTGGAGATGTCACCATCAATGGCTTTATTGAGTCGGCAACCATTCATGCTGATGGAGATATCATCATTACTGAAGGCGCTATGGGTAAAGTGAATGATAGTGGCACCCAATATAGCACCAGTCTAACATCTAAAGGCCATATACATATTCAACACGGCCAAGGTTTAGATATTATTTGTCAAGGCAACGTAACGGTTGGAAGACAGCTTGCTTACAGTAGGATAAATTGCCAAGGAAAAGTTTCGGTGGGTAGTGAAGATAAACCTAATGGAAACCTTTTTGCTTGCTCAATTAAATGCCAAGACAAAGTATCCGCTGGTACCTTAGGCGCAGTCTCTGGGAGTAGTTTAAGTGTTGATTTTAGTGAAGGTTTTAATACGTTAGTTGAACGAAAAGACACCCTTGACGAACTCCTTAAGCAAATTAAACAAAATAACTACAGGCATATGGAGCGAATGAGTATCATTAACTCCAAGTTTATTCCTAAAGAAATGCAGAAACGGGTCGACGAAGCTAATCAGTTGTTTAAAGACGAAACTCATTTACTTCAATGGCTTGAAAACAAAGCCATTGAGATGCAAGACTCCAAAGATAAATATCAAAGTGATGTTCAGCTCGTAGGAAATAAACGTATTTACCCAGGTGTAATTGTCAAACTAAATAATCGTACCTGGCGAGCTGATAGAGAATACGATCGCGCAAATATATGCTTTCGCGAACATCAATGGAGTTTTGAGACTCTAACGTAGAAATTAATTCTCTAAAGTTAGTTTTTCAACCTAGTTAATAGGCTAGATGTGTCCCAGCGCCCTCCTCCATTCTTCTGCACATCAGCATAAAACTGATCAACTAAGGCCGTTAGTGGTAAAGTTGATCCATTTCTTTTTGCTTCATTTAAAGCAATATCTAAATCTTTTCGCATCCAATCAACGGCAAACCCAAAATCAAATTTGTCCGCTAACATAGTTTCGAAACGATTTTCCATCTGCCAAGATTGCGCCGCGCCTTTGGATATAACATCTATAACGCTATGGCAATCTAACCCAGCATTTTCGCCAAAACTTATGGCTTCGGCTAAACCTTGCACTGTGCCTGCAATACAAATTTGATTCATCATTTTAGCGAGTTGCCCACTTCCCACATCACCCAGTAACTGACTGAATTTGGCATAACAATTTATAACCGGCTCAACAGTATTATAATGCGCTTGTTGCCCACCTAACATCACAGTTAGTTGGCCATTTTCGGCCCCCGCTTGGCCGCCAGACACGGGCGCATCTAAAAACCCCACGCCTATATCTGCACAAACCATGGCCATTTCCCGAGCGACTTCTGCTGAAGCGGTAGTATGATCAACAATGATATCACCGGCACTTGCGCCCGCTAAGACGCCGTTTTCACCGAGCATAACTGAGCGTAAGTCATGATCATTTCCCACACATAACAAAATCACATTAGCTGATTTTGCAGCCAGCTTGGGGGTGTCGGCCATAGAGCCAGAAAACGCCTTAACCCAAGCTTGGGCTTTTTCTGTGGTGCGATTAAACACTGTGACCTCATAACCGGATTTTTGACAATGCCCGGCCATGGGATAACCCATTACTCCTAATCCAATAAACGCAATTTTTTGTCCCAATTTATTTTCCTAATTTGAAGTTATTGATCTTAAATGCTTGAAACACAGTAAATTAGTGACAACATATAGCTATATTAAACACATATACCAAGAGAATATTCATGTCAGATACCATATATCAGTTCGAAGCCACTTTAAATAATGGCGAAAATATTAATTTTGAAGACTATAAAGGCAAAGTACTGTTAATTGTGAATACTGCCAGCAAATGTGGTTTTACGCCTCAATATGATGGTCTGCAAAGCCTTTATAAAGACTATCAAGCTCAAGGTTTAGAAGTGCTGGGGTTTCCTTGCGATCAATTTGGTCACCAAGAGCCAGGTGCAGACGCAGAGATCCAAGAGTTTTGCAGTTTAAACTTCAATGTTAATTTTCCCTTGTTTAAGAAGATTGAAGTAAATGGTTCAAACACTGCGCCTGTCTATCAATACCTTAAAGAAGCAGCCCCTGGGGTTATGGGTAGTAAAAGTGTAAAATGGAACTTCACCAAGTTTTTAGTAAATAAACAAGGCAAAGTGACCAAGCGATATGCCTCTACCACTAAACCAGCTGAGATGATTAAAGATATTGAAAAGTTACTCGCTGAATAATTCAATGGTTTGTTTTTTTTGAGCCACAATTAAAAAGTACTTACCTAACCATAAATATGGCTCTGTGGAGCCATATTTAATTTCTAGCTGTTTAAGCTGCTGATAATCGCTTAGCTGTTTTTCTGGCTGTTTTAAATAATCATGAAAACAACGTATGCCCACACGTTTTATAATATTTACGGGTAAGGCGTCGAGCTCAGATAATATAACCTTAGGTTTTTGAGGATTATTGGGGCTTAATCGCACAATATTTTTTTTGGTGGCCATGCCTTGCTCAACATAATCAAAATTACCGTACAACATATTGCCAAATAATTGGGCATCATAATTAAAAAAGCTAAGTGACAGGTGTCCCCCAGGTTTAACTGAGGCAAGCAATTTTTTGATCACTTCAATTGGATCTTGTATCCATTCTAAAACTGCATGGCACAGCACTAAATCATATTGCTTATCAGTGCTTAGGGACAAAATATCCCTATGCAATATTTCAAGATGGCTATCTTTACCTAACTTTTGTCTAGCAAGCTCCAATACTTCACCTGAGATATCCGTTAGGGTGACGTTGTGACCGAGCTCAAGCAAGGCCTTAGTCATCACACCCGTGCCGCCACCGGCATCTAAAATATCTAACGGTTTACCTTGTTCCAAGGTATATTCTTGTAGATGATGGAGTAACAGTTCATGGCGCAATTGCCCCTTGGTTGAGCCATAGATATTTTTCTCAAACTTATCGGCAAAGGCATCAAAATTTTGATCTTGTGTATTTGATTGCATTAATACAAGTTCCCTTAAGCTGGATTATCGATATCAACGAATACGGTTTCTACGCCAAACTCAGTTTGGATATACTCGCCTAGTGCTTTTACCCCATAGCGTTCAGTGGCATGATGCCCCGCAGCATAAAAATGAATCCCCATTTCTCGTGCCGTGTGGATTGTTTGTTCCGATACTTCACCGGTTATATAGGCGTCTATGCCTTTTTCTGCAGCCAATTCAATGTAACTTTGACCACCACCGGTACACCAAGCGACAGTTTCTATTGTATGGTTTTCCCCCGCCTCATATAAAGGATCTCTAGAAAGTTCAGTGGAGATTAACTGTGTTAATTTTGATGGTGAAATCCCACCATCGAATCGGCCTTGCATCACCACCGACTGGGGATTATTTTCCTCTAAAGGTGAAATATCGACAATCCCAAATAATCTCGCTAACTGAGCGTTGTTCCCAAGTAGAGGGTGAATATCTAACGGCAGGTGATAGGCATATAGATTGATATCATGGTGTAACAAACTTTGAATGCGCCTTTTTTTCATGCCTGTTATACACGCCGACTCACCTTTCCAAAAATACCCATGGTGCACTAAAATTGCGTCGGCATTGATGGCCACGGCGTGATCGATCAGCGCTTGTGAAGCCGTGACTCCCGTAACTAGCTTAGCCACAGTATTTTTACCTTCCACTTGCAAACCATTAGGACAAAAATCTTTGACCTTGTCAGGCCTTAATAAAGTATTAAGTAATTGTAATAAATGGTTATTTGATACTGACATTCTATTTCCTTAACAACCCAAAAACAGGTCTCAAATATTAAAACCTAGGACTAATTAGACATTATAAATAAAAAAAGGTATAAAACCTGTCCATATTCTGAAAATAAACATATAAAAGGCAAAGACCTGACTATGAGTAAATTGGATAAAGATCAAGTAATCGCAGCTTTTACCGAAGCTTACACAGCAGCCAATGGTAAGGCGCCCACCGTAGAAGCTAAAGGTGGCTGGTATAGTGTTGATGGTGGCAAAAATATGCGTTTGGCAGATTTGAATGGGATGATTGCTGAGCTCGGTTCAGCTGCCCCCGCTAAAAAATCAAAAGCTGATGCGGATAAACCCAAAAAATCCGAAGCTAAAAAACCAGCAGCCACTAAAAAACCAGCTAAAGCCCCAGCTAAGAAAAAGGCTAAAAAATCAGATTTTTCAGTCAAAGCATTTTGGGCTGAAAAAGTGTTACAACAAAATACTGGTTCTAAGTTACCCCGATAAGCAAAAAGTTTTAAGAAGCCCCATGACACATTAATCATGGGGCTTTTTTATTGCCCCAAACAATTACTCATCAATAGGATGCCAGTGGATAGTGGTATCAAAACGTTCTGCTAATTTTTGATTTAATTCAGAAAAGCGCGTGAGTGGGTTGCTTTCACCAGAGATGCACTGCCATACAAATTTGTGGCAATTGTTTTTGATGACGTCATATTCTGAATAACTAAACAGCTGCGAGACCGCTCTATCTGCGGTACCTGCTTGTATTAACGGAGTATTATTGCCACCACAGGCAACGTAAATTTCATCACCACTGCGTTCTTGAAGAAACCTGTTTGGTGATATACCACGAATTAAACCGTTTCCTTTAAGCTCCAAGATATTCCCATCCACCCATATACCGGTGTGCTCAAACAGGCCGTAAATGCCACATGTCACAACGGCGCCATTAATGGGCTTAACTTTTTCATCAGAATTACCGGGTAACCGGCTAACAGATTGCTCTAATTTTTTACCATTTGAATATTTGGTACCCGCCAACATAGCGATGACACCAGCACCGAGCCACAATAAAGGAGCAGGCATATAGCGTTCCTCAGCAAAAGATTTAGCTCTAGATAAAATGAAACGCTACCAAAAAGCAAATTTCGAATGTAATGGGATGTAACAGCGTATTGAGGTGGCACGGGCATAATTGACTAATTGAATTTTGCCACATATTTAATTAAACACTTAACACCCCTACCCTTGTTGGTTTAATCTGTCGCCCAAGCAGGAAATTATTCACATTTAATGAAAAACACTAATAAGTCGCATACATGAACCACATATCCCCAAAACAAAGTCACTTTTTTGCCCATCTATCACGTATGAAGTTGATTAATCGATGGCCTTTAATGCGTAATGTCAGAACTGAAAATGTACAAGAGCATAGTCTACAAGTGGCTATGGTGGCCCATGCTTTAGCACTTATTCGTAACAAATATTTTGACGGTGATGTTGATCCCAATCAAATAGCGACTATTGCTATGTTTCATGACGTCTCTGAAGTCATCACGGGGGATTTACCCACCCCTGTTAAATATTCAAACCCGATCATTCGCGACGAATACAAAAAAATTGAAAAACTCGCAGAGCAAAAACTGATCAACATGGCACCTGATGAGTTTGCAGAAGATTATGCGAAGCTGATTGATCACCACCATCACGACCAAGATATAGGGTTTATTGTGAAAGCCGCCGATGTGATCTGTGCCTATCTTAAAACACTGGAAGAGCTTTCTGCTGGAAATAAAGAGTTTGAACTCGCCAAAAAACGTTTAGATAAAATATTGAAAGATTACCATTCAAAGGAAGTCGATTATTTTATGAAAGCTTATATACCCAGTTTTAGCCTTAGCCTAGATGAAATCACCCAAGATGATCAGTAACAACAAAACTTGATTAACCTGGCAGCATCTGGTCACATTAGATTAGATGTAATTCGCCTAAAAACTCACAATGGAGTAGATGTAAGTGATGGATTTATGGACACAGCGCAAACATAGTCAAAAACTACTACGCCAAGGTGATCATCGTACGCCTTATCAACGAGACAAAGCCAGAATACTGCATTCGGCTGCATTTAGGCGCTTACAAGCCAAAACCCAAGTATTGGGTGCGGGCATGAGTGACTTTTACCGCACTCGCCTTACCCATTCTTTAGAAGCGTCACAAATTGGACAGGGCATAGCGGCACAGCTGAGAAGTAAATACGCTGAATTAACCCAACATTTAGACCTTAATGACAACTTGATTGAAGCGCTGTGTTTAGCTCATGATATCGGCCATCCCCCTTTTGGACATGGTGGTGAAGTCGCATTGCACTATATGATGCGTGAGCATGGTGGTTTTGAAGGCAATGGCCAAACCTTTAGAATAGTCACTAAACTCGAACCTTATACCGCCGAACATGGCATGAACCTCAGTCGGCGCACCTTGTTAGGTCTAATCAAATACCCCAACTACCTGTCGCAACTTAATCAACAGCCACAAGAGCAAAAGCCAACGTCACATCGAGAAGTAAAGGCATCGCTTTGGCATCCGCCCAAAGGTTTGTATGAGTGTGATAAAGCGTCTTTTGACTGGTTATTCGAGGGATTTTCTACTCAAGATACTCAGCGGTTTATGAAATTTACCAGCACAGCTAAAGGCCATCATAAAACCCTATATAAATCTTTTGACTGTTCAATCATGGAATTGGCGGATGACATTGCCTACGGCATACATGATCTTGAAGATGCCATAGTAATGGGCATAGTTAACCACTCCCAATTTCATCAAGAAGTGACTGAGCCGTTGCTGACATTAAATATTGATTGGATGAACCAAAACATAACGGCCCTTAGCGAAAAACTATTTAGCCAACACCATCATGAACGCAAAGACGCCATTGGGGCCTTGGTTAATTGTTTTATTACCAATATTGAAATAACCCAGACGGCCCCTGAATTTGAACAAGACTTATTAAAATACAACGCCGTGTTCCCTGCGCATTTCAATCAAGCTCTGAGTATTTTTAAAGCCTACGTATTTAATCGCGTCATCAGAAAACCGGACATCCAAATGCTCGAATATAAAGGTCAACAAATAGTCATGGAATTATTTCAGGCCTTTGCGTCAGATCCTCAAAGGTTGCTCCCCGACAATACGCGCCAGCGTTGGATAGAAGCAGATGAGGCGGGTAACGGTCGCAGAGTGATTGCCGATTATATCTCAGGCATGACCGACGGATTTGCTTCAAAATTATATGGCAGTTTGTTTATGCCCTCTTCTTCCGTTGTGTCAGAAAAAATGGGATAACAAGAGGTGCCAAACAGTCGGGTGGATTTTCTGTGATAAAAATGTGAGGAAATTTTTTCGCTGAGTTAGCTGTCTACTGGTACAAGTCACTGAATCAAAATCATGGGAATAACATGTTAATTCGCACACCTAAGTCCAGTCAGATAAAAGAGCATCAGGTCACTGACGAGCACATTTATCAAAACCGACGACAAATACTCAAGTCGATGGGATTTTTAGGGGCTTCAGCCTTAATGGCCAGTCCCCATGCAAGGGCTGTAAATTGGTTTGGTGAGGATGAAGCTACCACCTTCAAAACCACCGCACTGACATTCTCACAACCCCAAATTTACCATTCAGATGAAATACTCACTCCCGAACAAAAAATTATTAGCCACAATAACTTCTATGAATTTGGCTCTAGCAAATCTGATCCCGTTGCAAACTCACAATCTTTCAAGGTGGAACCTTGGTCTTTACGCATAGATGGGCTGGTAGAAAAACCTGTCACATTAGGATACGACGACTTATATAAACACTTCGATTTAGAAGAGCGTATCTACCGACTACGCTGTGTTGAAGCCTGGTCTATGGTGGTGCCGTGGATTGGATTTTCTCTTGCTGACTTGATTAAAAAAGCCAACCCACTGAGCAAAGCAAAATATGTGGTGTTTGAAACCTTATACGATCCCGATCAAATGCCCGGACAGCGTAATCGATTTTCTGGTGGCGGGATTGATTACCCATACATTGAAGGCTTGAGACTAGACGAAGCCATGCACCCTTTAACACTGATGTCAGTGGGGTTATATGGCAAAACCCTGCCCCCACAAAACGGCGCACCTATCAGGCTTGTTGTGCCTTGGAAATATGGTTTTAAGAGTATTAAGTCTGTGGTGCGTATTCGACTCACCGATAAAATGCCAGCTACAACTTGGAATCAACTCGCCGCTAACGAATATGGTTTTTACGCTAACGTTAATCCCAAGGTTGATCACCCGCGATGGACCCAAGCCAGCGAACGGCGTATCACATCGGGTGGCTTGTTTACTCGCAATCGCATCGACACCCAAATGTTTAACGGTTACCCAGAAGTGGCGTCTATGTATACCGATATGGATTTGAGAAAGTATTATTAAGTGGGTTTTATAGTGAATAAATTTGTACGTCTTACACTAGGGCAAACTTTTTGGTTAAAAATGGTGCTACATGTTGCGGCCTTGTCGCTGTTGTCATTAACCTTTTATCAAGCTTACAGTGATCAACTCGGCGCAGATCCAGTGGAAGCACTATTACATTTCACAGGCATTGGCGCATTTAACCTATTACTGCTGTCATTACTTATTTCCCCTCTTGCTAAATATTTACGCCTAGGTCAGTTACTTACGCTTAGAAGACCCGTTGGCCTGTACGCGTTTGCATACGGGCTTTGCCATGTCACAAGTTACATTATGTTTGAGTTACAATTTGAATGGTCTCTTATATTTTCAGAAGTCGTCAAACGCCCGTATATCACTGTTGGCTTTAGCGCATTACTTATTTTAACTCTGCTGGCCACTACGTCTACGAAAGCCATACAAAGACGTATGGGGAAAACCTGGCAAAAAACCCACAACTGGGTGTATGTGGCGAGTTTACTGGTAGCTTTACACTATCTCTGGTCAGTAAAATCGGATTTGATTCAGCCAATAATTTACGCTGTAGTGCTACTGACTTTGTTAGCTACCCGAAAGGATAAGTTTCTAAAACCATTCAGATCTGCGTTAAATAGGCGAAATAAAAGACAACAAAACAAAAAAAAGCTTGCATGATGTTTTATACAGTACTACTGTATATCCAACCACTGTATATAACATCACTACTGAGAAATCATCATGGCAAGTTTACATGCATTTACCCATAGCTCTACTCCACTCGCCACCATGCAAGTGCCTGCAGACAACAGGCATAACGGCAATATTAATGTTAGCCATGCCAACAAATGGACCTTCTTAGTGGCCAATCATATTCGCTTTACCGACAAGTCAGCTTATTGCATTCGCTTAACTAAGCCTAAACAAAGCGATTTATCACTATGGCTTGAAAAAATTGTGACTGCAGGTCAATGTGCAAACCTGTTTGTTGAACATTTGTCTTTGGACGAAATAAGCTTTAAGCGTTTAAAACAACTATGTATCGACTTCAATGTGGCACTGGTTAACTTAATGCCTCAAAATGAGCAAAAAGACAATGTCGTAAAAGGTCCTTGGTAGATATTTAAGTTAAGATACAGCTATTGTTGGCTATTGACTAAGCTCAGTGTCATCGCCTAGGCTTGCCAATCTTATAATTTTATTTTTAGATTTTGGTAATGACTATTAAAAACTGTTTTTGTGGTAGCGGGCTCACATTTGAACAATGTTGCCAAGGGCTTATTAATGGCGAAGTGGCTGCCAAAAATGCCGAAGCGCTTATGCGTTCGCGCTTTTCCGCTTATGTGATAAAAAATTATCAGTACATCTTACTAACCTACGCATCAACCCAGCGTGCTCAGCTCACTGTAAGCGAACTAGCCAATAGCAGTCTGGATACTCACTGGTTATCTTTACAAGTTCTTGCACATCATGTTCAAAAAAGTACTGCCCAAGTTGAATTTAAAGCTTTCTATCAAGTAGACAATGGTTATTTTGTGATGCACGAACTGTCAGATTTTGTTTTTGAGGCGGGAAAGTGGTTGTATACCAGCGGAGTAATTCAAAATGGCTCTGGAAAATTTTTCCCAGAACGAAATAGTCAGTGTTTATGCGCTAGCGGCAAAAAATTTAAAAAGTGTTGTGGCGCTTAGTATCTTTAACAAACTCAGAACTGAGATCAACGCCCTTTTTTTAAATTATTATCAACTTCTTTTACCTTCAACCAAATCAAACAGCGCATAAAAATTTTCAGTGGTCACCCTCGCTAATTCCTCAACACTTACTCCTTTTAAATTGGCAATAAACTCCCCTACTTCCCGAACAAATCCTGGTTGGTTGGGTTTACCTCTGTAAGGAACAGGCGCTAACCAAGGTGAGTCGGTTTCAATCAGGAGTTTGTCTAGTGGGATTTTTTTGACGACTTCTTGTAGTTCAGTGGCGGTCTTAAAAGTGACTATGCCTGATATGGAAATATACATACCCAGTTCTATCGCTGCTTGCGCCATTTCCCAGTTTTCAGTAAAACAATGTAATACACCTTGGGTTGACTCGCTTTTGTGCTGCTTGAGCAAAGCAATTGTATCTTCACGCGCATCTCGGGTATGAATGATCAGGGGCTTGTTTAGCTTATTGGCGACTTTAATGTGGTCAACAAAGGAAGTGAGCTGTACGGCCTTAGTGTCTGCGCTGTAAAAATAATCCAAGCCGGTTTCACCTATGGCCACCACCTCTTCTCTATCAGCCATTTCAAGGAGCTCATCAAAACTACAGGCATCTTCTTGATGTAATGGGTGTACACCACAAGAGACCGATACATCGTTAAAGCCTTTCACGGCGTCTAACATCACAGGGAAGTCTTTGACAGATACAGAGACACATAAAAAGTGCTCTACACCTCTATTTCTTGCAAAATTGAGTACTTCTGACAGTTCTTCTGGGGTTTTATCTAATCGGTCTAAGTGGCAGTGAGAATCAACAAACACGTAATTTTTCCATTATAATAAGGGGTTTAAAAGGGTTATGCGGTTTTAGCTTCTGCTAATTGAGTTAATAACGAGGTTAAGACTAAGGTTTTATTTACACCTGGGTTGCGCAACTGCTTAACCACCTTAATCGCCTGTTGGTTTAGTTGCCACTGGGCGTCTGATATTTGTTGCTGGCTTTGCTGCCTAGCCCAGTATTGGGTCCATTTGAGCATTTTATCTGCATTCTCTTGCCAGTCGCTTGCCAATTGCATCGCATGGGTTTCACCCTTTAATAAAGCCTGTATGCCTTGGCTGAAAATTTCATAGGTAAAGCTCTGCTCCTCTTGTAATTCTGCCAACAGGGCCAGTGGCCTTGCGCTAAATAGCTGGGCCAAATTAATATCAATTTCATCTGCATATTGGGTGTTAATCCATGCAAGAGTGGTGTCTAAAGTAGGTAATGGCAAGGCGACCTTTTCACACCTACTTTTGATTGTTGCTAAGATGCGCTCAGGCTTGTCGGTAGTCAGCAATAAAAAGGTATTCGCGGTAGGCTCTTCTAGGGTTTTAAGTAGTGCGTTGGCACTTGATTCGGTCATGGTGTGGGCTGCAGCAATAATCAATACTTTTGTACCCGATAAATGAGCAGAGCCGTTCAAGATCTTTATAGCGTCGCGTATCTGATCTACACCAATCTGCTTATCAGACTCTATAATATGCAGATCAGGATGGGTTGATGCGGAGTTTAACAAACAAGACTGGCAATGACCGCAAGCCTTATCTTCTTGCTTTTGGTTACATAAAAGTAACTGCGCTAACTGCAATGCAAAACTTGATTTACCTAGTCCAGAAGGACCTTGAATAAGCAGCGCATGATGCAGTTTTGCATTGGTTATCCGCTTACTTAAATGTTTAAAAGAAGACGTTAGCCAAGGATACATTTATCGCTCCAAATATTGTTGAATTGCCCGTTCAATATCTTTATGCACCGCTTCGATACTTTGCATAGTGTTGATCAGGATACAATTTGTATCTTGCTGAGCTAAGTCTAGGTATCGCTGGCGGGTTCTTTCGAAGAAACTCAAATCTTCTTGTTCGATTCTATCAAGTTCGCCTCGACCTTTTGCACGCTTTAGGCCTTCTTTGGGTTCAACATCCAAGTACAAGGTAAGATCAGGTTTAAATTCTTTTAGTGTAATAGCCCTTAAACTTTCAATCATATGTTGATCAATCTGACGACCGCCCCCTTGATAAGCTTGGGAAGACATATCGTGCCTGTCTCCTAGTACCCAATGTCCTTTATCTAAGTTAGGCAGGATCACGTTTTGCACTAATTGCGCTCTTGCGGCATACATTAATAACAGTTCGGCTTCGACTGTGACATTTTCAATATTCCAGTCATGTTTAACGATATCCCTAATAGCTTCTGCCATAGGCGTTCCGCCAGGCTCTCTAGTTTGTACCACAGTATGGCCTGAGGCAGAGATTGCCTTAGAGATAATAGCTACGGCGGAGCTTTTCCCTGCACCTTCTAAGCCTTCAATAACAATAAATTTGCCCGATGTTTGCAACGAATACTCTCTTATTTTTTTAATTGATACTTACGCACAGCAGAATTGTGCTGTTGCAAAGTGACTGAAAACTGGTGACTTCCATCTCCTTTTGACACGAAATACAATTCATCAGTGGTCATTGGGTTAAAAGCAGCGTCAATAGCAGCCTTACTTGGCATAGCTATTGGTGTAGGCGGCAATCCTTTAATTACATAAGTATTGTAGGGAGTGGCAGTCTTTAGATCTTTTCGCCTAATATTGCCATCAAATCTATCGCCCATTCCATAAATAACCGTTGGATCGGTCTGTAGACGCATCTTTAAATTGAGTCGATTAACAAAAACACCTGATATCCGAGGGCGCTCACTGGCTACTCCCGTTTCTTTTTCTATTATGGAGGCCATAGTTAAACCTTCATAGGCAGATTGATAAGGCAAATTGAGTGCTCGATTACTCCATGCAGTATTCAAATATTGTTGCATACTTAAATGGGCACGTTTAACCAACTCAATAGCCTTGGTTTGTGCCACAAAATGATAAGTATCGGGTAAAAGAAATCCCTCAATCGACTGATGCGGTAATAATCTGGATATCTCCTCGAGCTTCTGCTGAAAGTCATTGCTAAACACAATCTGAGGATGAGCTTTCAGCACCAACAACCATTCACGCCAGTTGAGTCCTTCAACCAAACTAATTGAAAACTGCATTTCTTTACCACTTGAAAACAATTCTAGTAAGTCTAAGGCACTCATAGAGGGCAATAATTCATAGGTGCCCACCTTAACATTGGCCAGCTCTGGTTCGAGTTTCAGTCTAATTTTAAGGCCAAGATTATCGCTAATTATTCCTTGCTTCTTTAAACGATTAAGTAATCCTTTAGCAGACGCTCCAGACTTAACTGTATAGCTCGTTGCCTTAGAAAGATTAAGCGGTTGATGCACTTTTTTGTCTAGATAGAACAGTACCGCAATAAAAAGCAAACCTAAAATCAAACCAATAATAGATAACCACTTTACAACTTTCATTAGACTTTTATCGCCTTGAGTTTAATGGCTTGATGAACATGTTGCTGTAGTTGCGTGCAGTGCTTGATGGGATAACTCACTCGTTTTTGAATCATATGATCAAATACACTAGTGATGGGTACTAATTTCATCAAGGCATTGCACACAAAAATCTCTTGGGCACTAAACAAAGTATGAATACCCTGCTTAACAATCAGCACTTCTTGCCCAATTTGTTGCATAACATCCAAAACAAGGTTACGCATAACCCCTTCAACACCCGCACCGCTAAGATCTGCGGTATACCATACATCTTTGTTGTACCAAAATAGGTTCCCCATTGAGGACTCAACGACTTGTTGTCGAGTATCACACACAATCGCATCATCAAATGGCGTTTTTGCCAGCGCTTGTTTAATCAAAACTTGCTCTAATCGATTCAAATGTTTGATCCCAGCTAATAGTGGCTGCAAAGCGAGTTCGATAGGGCTAGTTGTGACACTGATACCCTTTCTTTGCCAATCCGAGTAATGGGTAGGCAAAGGGTGATGGGTTATGATGAATCGTGGGTTGACTGCTCCTTCAGGATGATACCCTCTGCCACCCGAGCCTCGGGTTATCATAACTTTTACGACAATTTCGTTACTAGATTTTATAGAGTCAAGAATACAATCTTTTAATTTAGACCACTTATCAAATTCTATAAACAGCCTACGGCAGGCCCACTTTAGGCGTTCAATATGAGCTTCAAAAAGCTCTAAATGTCCGTTTCTAAACGCCATAGTTGTAAAGCAACCGTCACCATATTGAAAGGCTCGGTCTGCAATATCGATATTTTGTTGCTGACTACCGTTTACAATCATTTATTCTTGGGTTGAGAGGGATAATAGAGCTTCAATCATACTCAAATGCTAAAATTTGCCTAGTGTTTTTTAAACAACAACGCACCATTAGTGCCACCAAAACCAAATGAATTACATAAGGCGTATTCCAACTTAGCTGGTCTGGCGGTATGAGCAACAAAATCGAGATCACAACCTTCGCTAGGGTTATCCAAATTAATGGTAGGAGGTGCGATTTGGTCACGTAACGCCAGGATCGTAAAAATAGCCTCTACTGAACCAGCCGCTCCGAGTAAGTGCCCTATCATCGATTTAGTTGAACTCACCAATAGCTTGTCAGCATGATCAGCAAAGACTTGTTTAATCGCTGCGACTTCGGCCAAATCTCCGGCTGATGTAGAGGTACCATGGGCATTAATATAACCAATTTTTGTTGGGCTAACCTTAGCGTCGTTGATGGCATTTTTCATAGCAGCGGCGGCACCTTCCCCATCAATTGGGGGCGATGTCATGTGGTAGGCATCACCACTCATACCAAAACCAACGAGTTCTGCATAAATAGTGGCACCACGGGCAATAGCTGAATCATAGTCTTCCAACATGATGACCCCTGCGCCCTCTCCCATAACAAATCCATCTCTGTCTTTATCCCAAGGACGACTGGCAGTAGTTGGATTTTCGTTAAGGGTTGATAAAGCCCGAGCGGCCGAAAAGCCCCCTATACCCAAAGCACAGACTGTAGACTCAGCGCCACCTGCTATCATGGCATCGGCGTCACCGTAAGCTATGGTCCGGGCTGCAATACCAATATTATGCACCCCTGTGGTACAAGCGGTGACTACGTTGATATTTGGGCCTTTGATACCTTCGAATATCGAGAAAAAACCAGACACCATATTAGTAATAGTGGCAGGTACAAAAAACGGGGATATTTTACGAGGACCAAATTCAATCAACTTTCGATGATTTTCTTCAATCAAGCCTAAGCCACCAATTCCAGAGCCAATAGCGACACCAATTCGGCCTGCGTTTTCTGCCGTTACCTTAAAGCCAGAGTGTTCAAGCGCTTGTTTTCCAGCAGCTATACCAAGCTGAATAAACCGATCCATTTTCTTGGCTTCTTTTTTGGGAATATAGTGCTCAACGTCAAAATCTTTGACTTCACCAGCAAAACGAGTAGCAAAAGAATCAGTATCAAATGAAGTAATGGGAGCAATGCCGCTTTTTCCGGCAAGAATATTTTTCCAAGTAGAATCGACTGTATTGCCGTTAGGTGAAAACATGCCAAGGCCAGTCACAACTACGCGACGTTTAGACACATCGTCCTCCGACTATCTATAGAAAATGATTATTTGAGAAAAAAAACGGCCCAGAAAGGACCGCTTTATATTTTACGCGTCTTTGTTAGCGTTGACGTAATCAATAGCAGACTGAACAGTTGTGATTTTTTCAGCTTCTTCGTCAGGAATTTCAGTATCGAACTCTTCTTCGAGCGCCATTACCAACTCAACAGTGTCTAATGAATCCGCACCTAAATCATCTACAAAAGAAGCTTCTGGTTTAACTTCATCTTCTTTAACACCAAGTTGTTCAACAACGATTTTTTTAACACGTTCTTCGATAGTACTCATAATTCTAGTTTTCCTTTAAGTCGCTAGATATAAATTTTGCGAGTAGTGTATTGGGCTAAGTGCCCCCTTGCAAGCAAGAGATTCATCTTTCTTTCTGGTCTAACCACTCGCAGCTTAATAAATATTTATTCGTTTAGTAAAGCATCAATTACTGACACTTTACCCCATATACATGCCTCCGTTAACATGTATTGTCTCTCCAGTGATATATGCAGCTTCATCACTGGCTAAAAATCCAACAGTTGCGGCAATTTCTTTAGGGTTGCCTAAACGGTTCGCTGGAATATCTTTAAATATACTTTCTTTTTGCTCATCGGTGAGTGATTTGGTCATATCTGTATCGATAAAACCCGGCGCTACAACATTGACAGTAATGCCTCTTGAGGCAACTTCACGGGCCATGGATTTACTAAAACCTATTACGCCAGCCTTGGCAGCTGCATAATTGGCTTGTCCACCATTGCCCGTAGAGCCGACCACTGAGCCTATATTAATAATCCGTCCTTTACGTTTTTTCATCATCCCCCTAAGTACCGCCTTAGACATTTTAAAGATAGAGGTTAAGTTAGTATCCATTATACTTTGCCATTCATCGTCTTTCATACGCATCAGCAAGTTATCACGAGTGATACCCGCATTATTGACAAGAATATCCACACCACCATGTTTTTCAGTGATCTCGGTCAATAACCTTTGCATTGAATCGGGGCTTGAAACATCAAGTACTTTCCCTTCCCCGCTGCCTTGCAGATAGTCACTGATCGCCTCAGCACCACTTTGGGATGTCGCAGTACCTATTACTGTTGCGCCGTCGGCAACCAAGCGCTCGGCTATTGCTTTGCCAATGCCTCTACTTGCGCCTGTCACTAGTGCGATACTGCCTTTTAAATTAGCCATACATTCTCTTCTAAAAATAGTAAATTAAATCAATGAATTAATTGATTCCACAGTGTTAATTGCGGTGCAACTTATACGCTTATCAATACGCTTGGTTAAACCAGTTAAAACTTTTGATGGTCCCACTTCTAATAACGAGTCGACTTCTAACTTGGCCAGTTTAGTGATGGTTTCTGTCCAGCGAACAGGGCTATATAACTGTTCGATTAAAGCCTGTTTTATCTCTTCTGGAACTGTGGGACTTGCAACATCAACATTATTAATGACGGGGATTTTTGGTGTATGAATTGTTATCTCTTTTAGTAAACGTTCCAGTTGCTCCGCTGCAGGTTTCATTAATGCGCAATGAGAAGGAACACTCACAGCTAAAGGCAAAGCTCGTTTAGCCCCCTGTTCTATACAGAGCTCAGCGGCGACTTCAGCTGCACTTTTGTTTCCAGCAATAACTATTTGACCCGGTGAATTAAAGTTGACGGCTGCGACTATTTCATTGGTACTTAACTGAGCTTGATTGCAACTCGACATTACTTTGTCATCATCTAGGCCAATGATGGCATACATCGCACCAACACCTGCTGGTACTGCTTGTTGCATAAATTGTCCTCGTGCCTCTACCAATTTAATAGCATCAGCAAAATCTATAGCACCTGCACATACTAAAGCCGAGTACTCTCCTAAGCTATGGCCGGCCATATAGGCAGGTGCACTCACCCCCTTTTCAACTAGCAGGGTATAAATTGCATAACTAGCCGCGAGTAATGCTGGTTGAGTTATATGGGTTTGATTAAGCTTCTGCTCATCATTCTGAGTCACATCCCATAAATTGTAGCCTAAGACATTACTGGCCTGTTCAAAGGTGGTATGGATGCTTGTATTTTCGGCGGCTAAATCACTTAACATACCTAAGGTTTGGGAGCCCTGACCAGGAAAAACCCATGCTTGTTTACTCATATTTGTTTCTCTAAAAATTTTATTTTTGTCATGTGTTTATGCTGCTGCGCAGTCAAAATGGCTAAAACTGTAGTTATTAATACCTTGTAAGACTCTAAAATAACTTTTGCAATTATCTTAATTACAAAATGGATTTTACTTTAAAACAACGGCTATTCGATCTTTTATTTTTTCTGGCACTTGTAGTTCAACTTGCTGGATAGCCTCTCGAATAGCATATAAATAAGCCTTAGACGATGCATTACCATGGCTCTTTACTACAATTCCGCGCAATCCTAACAGACTTGCACCGTTATACTGGTCGGGTTTCATCCGTTTAAAAATACTGCGAAACAAAGGCATAGCGAGTTTAGCCAAAACTTTTGAACCCCAGCTACGCTGAGATGCATTTTTAACTTCTTGAATAACGAAATTCACTAATCCTTCCCAAGATTTCAATGCAACATTGCCAACAAAACCATCGGTAACAATCACATTAGCTTTTTCGGAGAAGATATCATTGCCCTCAACAAATCCTATGTAATTTATATCTTTACTTTCAGTTAATAATCTAGCGGCCTGCTTGACTTGGTCATTACCTTTTATTTCTTCAGAACCAACATTTAGGAGCCCAACTTTTGGCTCATTAATAATTGCAACCTGTTCAGCTAATACAGAGCCCATAACCGCATGTTGAAATAGCACTTCTGAATCACAACTGATATTTGCGCCTAAATCCAGAAAGTACACATTACCGTTATTAAGGGTAGGTACTAAAGTTACAAGGGCTGGACGAACAATACCTGGAAGCGTTTTTAATACATAATATGCCATGCTGATCAAAGCACCAGTATTTCCTCCACTTACACAAGCGTCGGCGTCATTATTCTCTACTAAATCGAGAATGCGTCGCATGGATGAGTTTTTTTTGTGACGTAATGCATGGCCGGGCGCATCATCCATTGCCACTGTTTCTGGGCAATCAGATAAGGTAATCCGCTGTTGAATATCGGGAAGTTGTTTATCCAGCCACTTAGACATAACAGTCAAAGGACCACAAAATATAAAGTGAAGATGGGGTGTTTGTTGCAGTGCAGTTAACGCAGCCGGAAAAATAATATGGGGGCCGTGATCGCCCCCCATGATATCTAACGCTATGGTTAGACGACTCAAAGTTCTAACTCTTTAAATTAAAGAGGTAAAACTTTTTTGCCTTTGTAGTAACCATCAGCGGTCACGTGATGACGAACATGTGTCTCACCTGACGTTGAATCTACAGACAAAGTCGCAGTACCAAGTGCATCGTGTGAACGACGCATACCACGTCTTGAACGAGTTTTTTTACTCTTCTGTACAGCCATTACTTTACTCCTAGTCTCGCTTAAGTTCTTTCAAAACCGCGAACGGGTTTGGACGTTCATCGACCGGTTCAATTGTTCCGAAACTCATTTTATCACGCTTTTGTTTGCAATCCTTCTCTGCATGAAGGGCTACTATAGGCAATGATAAAATCAATTCGTCTTCAAAAATTTGAAATAAATTGATTTCTCCATGGTCATCGACCTCAACCGGTTCGTAAACTTCCGGTAACTCATCTTCATCTTCTTCTTTAGCACTCTGCACGGGGCTAAAACAAAAAGATACATCCAATGGATGATCAAAGACTTCATTACATCTCTCGCATACTAGTGATGTAGCACATGCCATATGACCTTGAAAATACGTTAGACCCTGCTCGTCTTTCGCAAATTTAACTTCAACATCAACTTCTTTAGCAATATCGGCTACAGCTCCAAGCAATCTTGGCATCTCAGACGACAAAACTACACCCTGATAATCAGAGCGTAATGTGGCGCTTTTAACTGGGTCTACCTGCTTGGGTAGTTTCACTTTCTGCATAGCGCGCGCATATTATAGCGACAATGGCATTTAGTCAAAGAAAAAATCATAGCTAGTGACACCAAGTGCGGCATTTTATATGCTTTGAGGCACAATCTATAATTTAGTAACCCTTTCTATGAAAATCATTCTGGCATCGAGCTCTTCTTACCGCCAATCCATTTTAGAAAAATTACATGTGCCGTTTTCGAGTATTGCTCCCAATATTGATGAGTCATCGGTGCCCAATGAGTCTATTTCAACTCAAGTACAACGGCTTGCCAAAGAAAAGTCACTAGCCATAGCCACACAACATGCTCATTTTAATAGCTATGTTATAGGCTCAGATCAATTAGCTAGCATTAACGGTCAAATATTAGGTAAGCCGGGAGGGTTTGAAAAAGCTAAACAACAACTGATGATGTGTAGTGGTCAAACTGTTACATTTTATACTGGATTATGCCTAGTTCACACTGCAACAAATCAATTATTGCAACGAACAGAAACCTTTGACGTGACCTTTAAACTTTTGACTGAAAGTCAAATCGCAACTTATTTGCACATTGAGCAGCCTTTTGATTGTGCCGGTAGTTTTAAATGTGAAGGTTTAGGCATAGCCTTGTTTGAATCTCTAAAAGGCAGAGATCCCAATACCTTAGTTGGCTTACCATTGATTGCCCTGATAGATATGTTTACATCTATGTCTGTAGATTTGTTTGACTATATGCAACCACACCATTTAAACGTGCAGCAACAACTCACTTAACTCGTTGATCACCGCCACGGGTTTATGCTTTTGCAAGGCTGCTGTGCTATGCACACCAAAGCTCACCCCAACTCTATCCATATTAATGGCTTCAGCCATCGCCATATCGTAAGTGGTGTCCCCCACCATCAAAACCTGATCAGCTGATAAATTTAACTCTGATAAGATCTGTTGCAGCATATCAGGCGAAGGTTTGCTTTTTGCATCATCAGCAGTTTTAGACAGACTAAAAAAATGCCCAGTATTTGAGTGTTGCCAATTATGTTCAAGACCCAAACGGGCTTTTCCAGTGGCAACCGCCAACACATAGCCTTTGTTTTTAAGAGTCGTCAATAATTCTATCGCCCCATCAAACAGTGGGCTACTGACTTGTTTATGATCTTTAAACTGCGCTTTGTAGGTATAAAAAAGATCCATCGCTGCTTTATCATCATGTATATTAAATAGCTGCTGTAATGCAGGTAAAAGACTGATGCCTATAACATTTTTAGCTTGATCATAACTAGGTACTGGTAAATTCAAATGTCTAGCACTGGCCTGCATACTTTCAACAATTTTGGCGATAGAGTCCATCAAGGTACCATCCCAATCAAACACTATGGCTTTATATTTCACTTCTAAGTCTCTTTAACACGCTGACTAAAATTGGCTCTAGTGGTGCTTTGTAACTAACTCTTTCGTCAGTATTTGGATGAATAAATGCCAAAGAGTGAGCATGCAAAAATAGTCTTTTAAGACCCAACTTTTGTAATCTTTGCTCAAACTCTTTATCGCCGTATCTATTATCAGCGGCGATAGGATGACCGGCATGTAAACAATGAACGCGAATTTGATGAGTGCGCCCCGTAATAGGAGAAGCCTCTATTAACGTCGCTTGATTAAAGGCTTCTAAAATACGATAGCGTGTTTCTGATGGTTTACCTTCTTCATTAACAAGCACTACCCGCTCACCAGATTTTAAGGTGTTTTTTAAAAGTGGCGCTTTTACTTTAAACCGATTGGCGGGCCACTCTCCTGCCACCAGTGCTTGGTACCGCTTATCTACTTTTTTGTCTCTTAATTGCTCATGCAGATTCTTTAAAGCAGAGCGCTTTTTGGCGATAAGTAAACACCCCGATGTATCTCGGTCTAATCGATGCACTAATTCTAAAAATTTTTGTTGCGGTCGCAATGCTCTTAATCCTTCGATGACGCCAAAGCTTAAGCCACTACCACCATGAACAGCCGTACCAGATGGCTTATTCAATACTATCAACCAGTCATCTTCATATAAAACATGGCTTTCTAAGCTCGATACTTTACTTAGCTTTGTAGAAGGTAAATCAGTTGGTTCGGATACGCGAACAGGAGGAATACGCAATTCATCATTAGCCTGTAACTTATACTCTGGCTTAACCCGCTTTTTATTCACCCTTACCTCGCCTTTACGCAAAATGCGATAAATAAGGCTTTTAGGCACTCCTTTTAAGAAAACCCGTAAATAGTTATCTATCCTTTGGCCTTCTAGGTCAGGATCGATAGTTATAAATTGAACTTTTTGAAATGATAAGTCTGTCATAAGCCGCGTATTGTAACTGAATTGGGCTATTAGTTGTCTAGTATTTTTAATCTCTTGCCAGTGTCAGTGCTTTAATGTGATAATATGCCGGTTTCCATACATAAAATGTATTGATGAAACAAACAGATGAATGAATCAGCCCTGTATGCAACAACGACCCAATTGTCGTACCTCGCTAATATATAGCGTAAATTGCAAGTCTAATACGACTAGTCAACCGTGAAGTGAGTAACTTTTCACAGGCTTGATTATTAAACAGAGCCCTTACATCAGCGATATATTTAACCTATTGATCGCCATAGATGTAAAGAATACAAAAGAATTGACAAGATATTTGCATAACGAAATAGCCAGACAAGCACTCGAGATTTGAATATCGCTAAGTTTTAAATTATATATCAGTAAGCTAAATACAAAGTCATATTTAGCGCCTACTAATTGTAGGTAAAGGTGTTTAAAAACAATGCATTACATAATTAATGAAATAAACACTTAAGCAAAAACTTAACCTGTTAGATACAGTCGTGAGGCTGCATTAGAATAATTGTCACATTACTGCGTAGTTCTTTACTTGTGGTGGTCGGTACATTACCGAGCTAACAAGAATGAAAAGAATGTTAATCAATGCCACTCAGCAAGAAGAATTGCGCGTGGCACTTGTCGATGGCCAAAAATTGTATGATTTGGATATAGAAAGTCCAGGACACGAACAGAAAAAAGCCAATATTTACAAAGGAACTATTACCCGCGTTGAACCTAGCTTAGAAGCGGCTTTCGTCGATTACGGCGCTGACCGTCATGGTTTCTTACCCTTAAAAGAAATTGCCAGAACTTACTTCCCACAAGGTTATCGATTTGAAGGTCGCCCTAATATTAAAGAGGTGATCAAAGAAGGCCAAGAAGTCATTGTGCAAATCGATAAAGAAGAGCGAGGCCAAAAAGGCGCGGCACTCACTACCTTTATCAGTTTAGCAGGCAGCTATTTAGTTCTGATGCCAAATAACCCTAGAGCGGGTGGTATATCTCGTCGCATCGAAGGCGATGAGCGTACCGAATTAAAAGCAGCTCTAAGTGGTTTAGAATTGCCTGATGGTATGGGTTTAATCGTTAGAACCGCTGGCGTGGGTAAATCTTCTGAAGAACTCGCATATGATTTAGATTATCTCGTATCTGGTTGGGGCCGTATCAAAGAAATGGCCGATTCACGCCCTGCTCCTTTCCTTATTCACCAAGAGAGTGACGTAGTTGTTCGTGCAATTCGTGATTATCTAAGACGTGATATTGGTGAAATCCTAATTGATAAAACCAGCGTACACGAAAGAGCCTTAAAACACGTTGAACAAATGCGTCCTGACTACGCCAACCGTGTAAAGCTCTACAAAGGTGATGTACCTTTGTTCAGTCACTATCAAATTGAAAGTCAAATTGAATCGGCATTTCAACGTGAAGTAAGGCTGCCCTCAGGTGGCTCTATTGTTATTGATCCAACTGAAGCACTCATCTCCATAGACATCAACTCGGCCCGCGCCACTAAAGGCAGTGACATTGAAGAAACAGCCTTCAATACCAACCTTGAAGCAGCAGACGAGATTGCCCGTCAATTGCGTTTACGTGATGCCGGTGGTTTAGTGGTTATCGACTTTATTGATATGTCACCGGTACGTCATCAACGTGAAGTTGAAAATCGTATGAAAGATGCGGTTCGTGGAGACCGAGCGCGCGTACAACTAGGGCGTATTTCGCGTTTTGGTTTACTTGAAATGTCACGCCAGCGTTTACGTCCTTCCTTGGGTGATTCGGCTCATAATGTGTGCCCAAGATGTAGTGGTCATGGCACAGTTCGTGGTACTGAGTCATTAGCATTGTCTGTGCTTAGGATCATGGAAGAAGAAAGTATCAAAGACAACACAGGGCAAATTGAAGCGCAATTGCCTGTTAATGTTGCAACCTATCTACTTAACGAAAAACGCAGATCAGTACGCAGCGTTGAAAAACGTCACAATGTACAATTGGTTATTATTCCTAATCCAGGTATGGAAACCCCTCAGTATAGTGTAGCTCGCAGACGCCCAGATGATGCGGTTCAAGAAATGAGCTACAACTTACCTTTAATTGAACAAGCGGAAAATATTACTGATAAAACCGTTGCTCCCGCCATGGCAAAAGAGCAACCTGCTTTGCAAAGCTTAATTGCGCCCGAGCAGAAAAAAAATGCGCCTTCAACGCCTAATAAAAATTCTGAAAGTTTACTCGAAAAAGCCAGCAAATGGATTTCTGGGTTATTTAAGGCAGAAGAAAAAGTAGTACCTAAGAAAACAACACGTACCCGCAACCAAGGTACCAATCAACGTAGAAATAAAAATGCACGCCCTGATAGGAATAAACGTAATGGCAAAAACTTTGATCGCAAAGATCAAGGTGATAAAACGACTAATCGGAACGATCGCCAAGATAGAAACGAGCGTTCTGAACGCAAACCAAGAAAAGATAATCGTAAACCTCGTCGTGATAGCAAAGATGCAACTCAAGACGCTGCGTTAAGTCCAAAGCAGAACGCACCAGCTAAGAAAAAAGAGCAAGTTGCCGAGCGTAGAAAACGTCGTGATACCAGACGCAGTGTAAGAGTTGAAGCAACCAATGAAGAAAAGAATAAGGTAATCACTTCAACGCCAGAAGCCCAAGTAGCTGCAGTAGAACAAGTTGAGACTACTGTTCAAAGTACGGCAATTGAAGCCAGTAACCCAGTTAGCGAACAACAGGCTCCTGGATCTGCTTCTGCAAAAGTGGACGCTGCGACACCTTCTGAAACAACTGATGAGGTCGCTTCAAATACTAGTAATGATGAGACGCCGGCACCTCGAACTCGTAGTCGTCGCTCCCCACGTCACATACGAGCCGCAGGTCAAAAGCGTCGTAAAGACAGCAAAGAAGCCAACGAAAATAACGAAGCTGTTACGGAAAATACTGTTGAAGTCACTCAAGACGAGCTGCAGTTTGATGAGCCGGTTGCCGTATCAGCCCAACCAAAAGTTGAAACAGAAGCAAAGCTTGACACAATTGCAGAAAAGCCAGAACAAGTCACTATGGAGTTAGCAGCCGACCCAATTGGAGCTGAAGTAGCGCCAGAGGCAATTGAGAAAACTAGCGAGACGGAAAGTGTTGTTGTCGACTCTCAACCTGAACCAGAAAAAGCGGCAAAGCCGGTTAAAAAGGCACCAGCTAAAAAAGTGGTGAAGAAGGCAAGTTCTTTAAAAGTAGCAACTAAAGGAGCTAAAAAGGAAGCTGTGTCTGCACCAATGGCGCGACCAGAGACCATTAATGATGCCTTTGAAAAAATCAATGTTGGCTCTTTAGACGATGCAGCTAGACCGGAATTGACACGTTCTGGTAAATCAGCAGTGTTTTTAAGTGCCGCCAATGCAGCCACTGCTCCCGCTACTCGCCCGGGTTCACTGAGCGACTAAACAAGGCTTTTTCAAGCGTATAAATCCTGCCGCAAGACTATAAGTCTTGCGGCATTTTTATTACTGCGCTAAGTGCTATTAACAGTAAATTACTGTATCCTCCCGCGACTATTTTTAGCTGTTTGAAATTCAAGCTGAAGTAATGCAATGTTAATGACTTGGTCTAACATATAAACCAATTACCTTATTTGAGAATTATCTATGAGTTTTGCCGATCTAGGCCTTTCACCCAAAATATTATCTGCAGTTGCCAATAAAGGCTATACGACTCCTTCCCCCATTCAAGCAAAAGCCATACCTGCCGTACTACAAGGCTGTGATGTTATGGCAGCAGCACAAACAGGTACAGGTAAGACGGCTGGCTTTACTTTGCCCATATTACATTTATTAAGCCAAGGTCAATCTGCGAGACCTAATCAAGCACGGGCCTTAATACTTACGCCTACTCGTGAACTGGCAGCACAAATTGCAGAAAGTGTACAAACCTATGGCAGCGACTTACCTCTTCGCTCTGCCGTAGTATTTGGAGGCGTGGGCATCAACCCGCAAATGCAAAAATTACGTAAGGGTGTAGATATTCTAGTGGCGACCCCAGGTCGTCTGCTCGATCTCTATCAACAAAATGCAGTGAAATTTAGTGAGCTTGAAGTCTTGGTGCTCGATGAAGCCGACCGTATGTTAGACATGGGTTTTATTCACGACATCAAAAAAATAATTAAGCTGTTACCTCAAAAACGTCAAAACCTGATGTTTTCCGCCACTTTTTCCGACGACATTCGCAAACTTGCCAAAGGCTTAGTTAATAACCCCGTAGAAGTGTCAGTAACTCCTGCCAATACTACAGTTGATTTAGTGGAACAATGGGTTTATCCGGTGGATAAAAGCCGTAAATCTCAACTTCTCACCCATTTAATTAAAGACAATGATTGGCAACAAGTTTTAGTCTTTAGCCGCACTAAGCACGGTGCCAACAGAATAGTTAAACAACTTGATAGTCGCGGTATCAGTGCCGCCGCTATTCACGGTAATAAAAGCCAAGGCGCTCGCACAAAGGCCCTCTCCGACTTTAAGCAAGGCCGGGTAAAAGCCCTTATTGCTACAGATATAGCCGCCCGTGGCTTAGATATCGACCAATTACCACAAGTGGTCAATTTTGACTTGCCCAATGTAGCTGAGGACTATGTACACAGAATTGGCAGAACCGGCCGCGCTGGCGCTACAGGTCAAGCCATCTCTATGGTGACCCAAGATGAATTTAAAGAGTTGGTAGACATTGAAATATTCACCAAACAAATTATTCAGCGTAAAATCATAGCGGGATTTGAACCAACGCAGGCACTTCCAGAATCAAAACCCGATCAACGTCCCATTAAAGCGAAAAAACCTAAAAAGCCAAAAATTGACCACAGAGATGGCCAACGATCAGGAGCACGCCGCGCAGGAGGCAACCCTTCAGGCACTAGCCGTGGTAGAAATACAAGCAGAAACAATAATAGTGGTAATCGTTAATTTGCAATGACACTAGCACCGGTTTAGGTGTAAGTTTTAGTCATATAGGATCGCACGTTGTGAATGGCTTCTTTTTTAGGGTTATAGGTTAGCGTAACTAATGGCCATAGCGTTGAACCACTGAGCTCGTGCGAGAATATCTGTCGTAAGAAGTGTGACCACATAATAGGCCAGCATGGTTAAAAAAGGCCAACGTATTCGCTTGTACCACCACTCGAGCGCTACAAGCACAGCGCAGAGAACAATAAGAGTGATAACAGATGCATAAAGAGCGGTATTGAAATTAGGGACAATACTTGGGGTCCCATAAATAAAAGTTCGCTCTAGCGCAGCTTCGAGTGGCAGAATGGCGGTGCAGGCCATTAACCGTAAGTGAAGTGCAATATCGCCCCTTCGTGCGGCTTTGATCGCCAACCCAAGAAAAACACAAAACAACATCAGAGCGGTCATATCAATGTAGAAAAACTTAATGGCCGTGGTGGGGATCCCGTCTACCATACCGCCATTTTTCAAAATCATGGTCTGCACAACATATAAGCCACTCACCACTAATACCGCAGCAAACAGAATAGATGAATAACCTACGATACGGTGATATTTTCGGCAGCCACTTTTGATTAAACCTGCTTGGATAATTGTCAGTAACATCCAGGCGATTGCGCTGACGCCATGAATAACAAGGTGCGTTTCAACATTAACAATAGCTGAAAAGAAGCTAGGCCAGAATGATACAAACGAAATGCCAAAGATTGCTGCGAACCAGACCCACCAATGTTGTACCCATATAGGTAAGGCCCTTGTGGTGTTCATTGAACTCTCCTTATACCATTTATGGTATTATGTGCATATCGCAAGCTGGCCCTAATAGGACAACTTCAAACCGTTCATTTAACGAAAAGTTAAAGTAACAAAAACCAACGGCCATCCTTTTATTTGACTCAATTCATCCAGTAAAGCATAGCTTATTTTTCACCTTAAAATTATTGTAGGCCATTGATTTAGGGTGCATTCATAGGCGGTTTATCTTAACTATAAGCCGTTAATATCCTATCTAAATGATTAGCAAAGTTTTGCCTATCACTCTGATTTAACGGTGCTGGCCCACCTGACTGTTCGCCGCTGGCGCGCATGGTATCCATAAAATCCCGAATATTGAGCCGAGCGCGGATATTTTCTGTAGTATACAACTCCCCTCTTGAGCTTAGTGCTTGTGCACCTTTTTCTATGACTTCGGCAGCTAGGGGAATATCGCTAGTGATCACTAAATCATTCATCTCCACTAGCCTTACTATCTCATCATCTGCCACATCAAAGCCTGCGCTCACTTGCATAGAGCGGATAACTTTTGATGGTGGTGTACGAATATATTGATTGGCGACAAAAATGGTTTCGATTTGTGTACGCTCTGCGGCGCGGCAGATAATGTCTTTTATCACCACAGGACACGCATCGGCATCTACCCATATTTTCATTTTTAATTCTCTCTGCATGATTAACGCCCCAAACTCTATGAACCTTGTACGGGCTGCCACTTTAGTATTGGGGTGAATATAATAATTTCATTGGGTGATGACTTAATCATTTACACCAACAAGTGGCTAATCTCACTAAAATAGCGATTTTGATTTGCAAACACCAACTGCAGATACCCGCTATCCAATTGTTTTAAAAGGATTTTGTTTTTGTGGCATGGTCGGTGCTATATCCGTGATTATAAACAACTCATGCGCGACTTTAATACGCTTTCAGGAAATAAACCATGCAACTAGCCACAATAGACAAAAATATCAGTTTCAAATTACTTTCGATATTGCCCATTTTACTTTCAGTGAGTCTACTGAGTGGTTGCGGTGAAGCCGAGGCGATAGATGACAAATCCGCAGAACAGGTAGTGATATCGGTTCCAGTTGAAGTGTCATCAGTATCGATCGGTGATATCTCATCAAATTACGCCACTACTGCAGTATTAGAAGCAAAAGAAGAAGCATTTGTGGTACCTAGAGCCTCTGGGATCATTCAGCATATCTATGTTGAAGAAGGTGACTATGTAGAAAAAGGCCAAATTTTGGCGCAAATAGAGACGCGCCGTTATCACTTAAACCTTGATAGAGCAAAGGCCGATCTAGTAGGTGTTGAAAAAGAGTTGGCTAAAATTAACAAGGTGTATAATAAAAAGTTAGTCAGCGACGACACCTATGACAAATTAACCGCTCAATACGAGTCGGCCAAAGCGACGCTTTCACTGGCACAGCTTGATCTTAAAGAAGCCACGATTACCGCGCCTATCGCAGGCTTTATTGCAGAGCGAAATGCCAAGGTTGGTAATTTAAGTGAATCATTTCAGCGGGAACGCATGTTTCATATAGTGCAACAAAAAGAACTATACGGCATTGTACATTTACCTGAAAAAGAGCTGTCTAAAGTACATAAAGAACAGCATGCCACATTAGATTTAACGGCTTTCGATCAAAAGAGCATTGTTGCCTTCGTGGAGCGTATTAGCCCCGTTATCAACGCCAAAACTGGCACTTTTAAGGTGACGTTACGGGTCCCCAATCCTCGTAACCTCCTCAAATCCGGCATGTTTGCTCAAGTTAAATTAAATTACGACACTAAACAGAATGCGGTACTTTTACCTCGTAGAGCCCTACTTGCCATAGACGATAGCGTCAATGTATTTACCGTAAAAGACGGTATTGCTAGCAAACAATCGGTCACACTAGGTTATCAAGAGGGTGAAGTAGTCGAGGTGTTAGCTGGCCTAACTGGATCAGAAACGGTAGTGATCACTGGCCATCAAAATCTTAAGGATCAATCGCCGGTGGATGTTGTGAATGACAATAACCCGAGTGAACTGGTTGAAATTGTTCAGGATGCAACTAATCAATTAGCTAACGGGTAAGGCATACCAATGAAGATTGTAGATATTGCGGTTAAACGCCCCGTTACGGTATGGATGTTTACCTTAGCGGTTATTTTATTTGGCATGGTGTCCTTGTCACGGTTGGCGATTAATTTACTGCCCGAATTATCCTACCCTACTTTAACAATTCGTACTGATTATTTAGGCGCCGCACCGGCTGAAGTTGAACAACTTGTTTCCAAGCCGATTGAAGAAACCATAGGGGTGGTAAAAGGTGTGCGTAGTGTCACGTCAACCTCTAAAGCCGGTCAATCTGACGTGCTATTAGAGTTTGAATGGGGTACCGATATGGACTTAGCTAGTCTGGAAGTCCGAGAAAAACTAGATACCTTACAATTGCCCCTTGAGGTAAAAAAGCCCATTTTACTGCGTTTTAACCCTAGTTTAGATGCGGTTATGCGCTATGGCTTAGGAGGCGTTTCAGCCTTAGCATCAACCGATGCCAGTCATGAACAACAAAGCCAAATTACGCCACTAAGCCAGCAAGCTATTATGGCATTACGGCTTTACGGTGAAGAACAAATCAAGCGCCAACTAGAATCGGTTCAAGGCGTGGCATCTGTCAAAGTTGGCGGTGGTTTAGAGCATCAAATTCAGGTATTGCTCGATCAAGAAAAAACCAGTCAGTTAAATATCTCGGTAGGTCAGGTAGTTAAACGTTTAAAAGAAGAGAACATTAATAGCTCTGGCGGTCGGGTTAAAGACGGCTCCCAAGAATATTTGGTGCGCACCCTAAATCAATTTCAAACCTTGGATGATATTCGTAATCTGTTTATTGCTAATAAAATGGGCAAAAACATTCGTTTAGGCGATATTGCCATTATTCAAGACGCCCACAAAGAGCCTACTTCAATCAACCGATTTGACGGTTTTGAGGGCGTAGAAATAGCCATTTACAAAGAAGGAGACGCCAACACTGTGCAAGTGGCACAAAATATTCAGTTTCGTATTGCCCAGCTACAAGAGCATATTCCCAGCCATTATCAATTACAGTTGATTTACGACCAATCCAAGTTTATTGCCAGCGCCATTGATCAAGTTAAGTCCGCCGCCCTAATTGGCGGCTTGTTGGCAATGTTAGTGCTGTTTTTATTTCTTAAGAATATTTGGACTACCTTAATCATTTCAATCTCCATTCCGGTGTCAATCATTGCCACCTTCAACCTCATGTACGCCAATGATATAAGTCTAAATATCATGAGTTTAGGAGGAATAGCACTGGCCATTGGACTACTGGTTGATAACAGCATAGTGGTGTTAGAAAACATCGCTCAGCATAAAAGCAAGACTAGAAATTTTAAGCAAGCGGCAGCCAAGGGTACTAAAGAAGTGTCAATGGCGATTATTGCCTCAACCCTTACTACTATGGCGGTGTTTTTCCCCTTAGTATTTGTAGAGGGTATCGCAGGACAATTGTTTAGCGACCAAGCTTTAACCGTTACTTTTGCGTTAGCAGCGTCTCTGGTGGTTGCCTTAACCCTTATTCCTATGTTGGCCGCCAGAGAAAAATCAAGGGACTCAGAGCATACTTATGCGCCATTAGATTTAGGGGATAGTCCGGTTAAAACACAGCCTTCAACTAAGTTGGCTTGGTTTTTTCATTATCTCGCTCTGCCATTTCATGGCCTAGTAAAAGTGATTTTTCACTTTATCCCGTTTGCGTTGAGTGCTTGTGTTATTTTGCTATTTAGGGTCCTATGCAAAGTCGCTGGGCTCTTGTTTACCCCTCTCTTATGGCTATTTGATAAGAGTTTTTTGTTTATAGAAAAAACCTATTTAGCCGCATTGACTATTGCCATGAAAATGAGAGTGCTTGTACTAGTAGCGGTAATGGCCGTTTCTTTAAGTTCCATTTTACTTATTCCTAAATTGGGCATGGAGCTGATCCCAGATATGTCACAGGGGGAGTTTTTCGTAGAAGTCTCCTTGCCTACGGGTTCACCACTTAGCCGTACAGACCAAGTTATTGACGATCTTGCCAGCTATACCAAAGAGTTAGCGGGTGTAAAACGTACCTATGCCTTAGCGGGCACCGGCAGTCTACTCAATAAATCCAGTGCTGGAGGCGGTGAATATTGGGGCAAGCTCAATGTGGTAATGGAGTCCGGCAGTTCTGCACTAAGCAATCAATCAGTTATCAATAAAATGCGGCATTATCTAGCATCCCAACCTGGTGTGAATAGTAAGTTTGGTAAACCTGAACTCTTTACATTTGCCACACCATTAGCCATTCAAATTGTCGGCTACAACCTGCAGGGCTTAGCTAAGTACAGTCAAAAGTTGCAAACCATCATGCAAGGCGATAACCGATTTGCAGACGTTAAATCTTCATTACAATCGGGTAACCCAGAACTAAAAATCAAGTTTGACCACGCAAAGTTGGCACAATTAGGTATTAACGCCCCTGATGTATCAAAACTTGTAGCGGCTAAAATAGCCGGAGAAGTCGCCAGTAAATTTAGTATTGATGACCGCAAAGTCGACATTCTGGTGAGAACCATAGAAAAACAGCGAGATTCTATTGCCGATATCGGACAAATTATTGTCAACCCTGGAGCAACCCCGTCAATTCCATTGGCCGCCGTAGCCGATATTAGTATGTCGATTGGCCCAAGTGAAATTACTAGAATGGGTCAAGAGCGGGTAGCTGTGGTATCTGCCAATCTCAATTATGGCGACTTAAACGAAGCGGTGATTGCCGTACAGCAACATGTAGACAAACTAAGATTACCTATAAATATGCAGGTAAAAGTGGCTGGTCAAAACGAAGAAATGAAAAACAGTTTTCAATCGCTACAGTTTGCTTTAGCCATAGCGATATTTTTAGTGTATCTGGTCATGGCGTCACAATTTGAGTCACTTCTACACCCATTATTGATTTTGTTTACTGTTCCTTTAGCGTGCGCGGGATCGATTTACGGCCTTTACCTATCAGGCACCCACATCAGTGTTGTGGTATTTATTGGCTTGATTATGCTGGCAGGTATAGTGGTGAATAACGCCATAGTGTTGATTGATCGCATTAACCAATTGCGCAGCTCTGGGCTTGATAAAAGTGCGGCAATCCTTGCCTCGGCGCAAAGTCGTTTGCGCCCTATTTTGATGACAACTCTCACCACGTCTTTGGGTTTATTACCCATGGCGCTGGGCTTAGGCGAAGGGTCTGAAATTCGTACCCCAATGGCCATCACAGTAATATACGGCCTGTTGTTTGCGACTTTGTTAACCTTATTTTTTATTCCCGTGATCTATAGCATGTTCGACCGTAAACAATTCGCAGTCCAGCCAGAGAAGAGTCAGACAGATGACAAACCGCGGGAGACAGTTTATGGATAAATTCGAAACCGCCGGCTCGGCTTTGGCAGATTTTGCGATGCGCCGCCCTGTCACTATTATGATGCTATTTATATCGATGTTGGTATTTGGGATCTTGTCTAGCCAACTATTGCCTTTGGAAAAGTTTCCTAGCATCGATATTCCTGAAATGGCTATTCAAATCCCCTACAAAGACGCAACACCTGTAGAAGTTGAGAAAATGATCACCAGACCGATAGAGGAAGCACTGGCCACTATGTCTGGGATCAAACGTTTACGTTCGAGTTCATCTGAAGACGCTGCACTAATTAGGTTAGAGTTCGGGTGGGATGAAAATCTCAAAGCTAAGGGAATAGAAGCCAGAGAAAAGATTGATGCTATTCGCGCCCAATTACCTGAAGATGTAGAAAGAGTGTTGGTTTACCAATTTAACACCAGTGATATGCCGATATTTTCATTACGGGTTTCAAGTGAAAGGGATCTTTCTAGCGCCTACGACATTCTTGATCGTAATTTAAAAAGACCCATAGAAAGAGTCAACGGGGTATCTAAGGTAGAGCTTTATGGTGTCACTAAAAAGCAAATATCTATACGCCTCGACCAAAAACTCATGGCGGCGTTACATGTTAACACCAACGAATTAGCCAGCACCCTAAACAAAGCAAATTTCTCACTGACGGCGGGTAGCTTTTTTGATGGAGATATTCAGCAAAAAATCACCGTTAACCCACAAGGAGAATTTACCAGCTTACAGGAAATCCGCGATTTAACGGTAAAAAGAGGCATTCGCCTTAGCGATATCGCCCTAGTTCAATACGAAAAACCAAGGCGTATTGAAGGGCGGCATTTGGACCAATCTTATGCCGTAGGTTTTAACATATTTCGAGAGTCCACCAGTAACATGGTAGAGGTGTCTAAAAATGTTATGGCGGTTATCAACGCAGCCAATGCCAATCCAGCGTTTAACGGTATTCAGTTATTTATTATGGAAAACGAAGCTGAAAGCGTTACCGAGTCCCTTTCTGACCTGTTGTATGCGGGTCTTATTGGCGCCTTGTTGTCGCTCATGGTGCTGTATGCTTTTTTGCGTAACATCACCAGCACTTTATTGGTGGTGCTGTCGGTACCTTTTAGTATTTGTATCACACTAGGGTGTATGTACGCTTTAGGTTATACCATTAATGTGTTGTCTATGATGGGATTGATGCTGGCCGTCGGCATGTTAGTCGATAACGCTGTGGTAGTAACTGAAAGTATCTATCAGGAGAAACAAAAGACCACTAATGTGATAGCCGCCACAAAAGCGGGAGTGGGCAAAGTCAGTTTGGCAGTGACCGCAGGAACAATCACCACGGCTATTGTTTTTCTACCCAATATTGTCGGGGCGAAAGTTAATGTCACTGTATTTTTAGAGCATGTAGCCATTGCTATTTGTATCTCTTTGTTTGCGTCATTATTGATTTCTCAGACCTTAATTCCATTGCTTTCTAGTAAAATCAAAAGTAAGCGGCCAATAACGCCTAATAACACTCAACCAAAAGCGCCGAGTAAAATCTCAAACGTATACAAAACCATGCTTACTTGGTCTTTAAAAAATCAAGGAAAAACCAGCGTTATCGCTTTGTTGATTTTAGCCAGTACTGCCATTCCTATGCAGTTTGTAACTGGTGATGATGACAACAATGATGATCAAAGCCGAGTTTGGTTAAATTATGATATCCAAGGCAGTTTCAATTTAGAAGAAGTGGAAAAAACAGTCAGCAAAATGGAAAAACATCTCTATGCCAATCAAGAGAAGTTTTATATAAAGCAAATTTACAGTTATTACACTGCGGGTCACGCGGTATCGAGCATCTCCTTAACAGATGACGCGCCCTTGTCATTACCTGAATTGAAAAAACAAATTATCGATAGCCTACCGAAATTTGTTCGGGCGAAACCCAGTTTCCAGTGGGATCAAGGTAACGGTGGAGGCCTGCAAATGACCATAATAGGCGATTCCACCGAAAGGCTGGCTCAAATTGCCGAGCAAATTGTGCCGATTTTGAAAAATGTTGAAGGATTTGCCGATGTAAAAACCGATAGTAAGCAAGAACAACAAGAATTACAGATTGTCATTGATAGACAAAAAGCCTTTCGATTTGGGTTAAATACCCGTGATATATCCCGAGTAGTGGCAACGGCGTTACGAGGTTCAAACTTACGTACCTTTCGTTATGGCGAAACCGGAGAAGAAGCCATTCGCCTAATGTACGACCAAAAATTGCAAAATTCTGTCGAAGCCCTTAAAAACCTAACTATCAGCCAAGCGTCGGGACAAAACGTAACACTCGATATGTTGGCAACATTAACGGTTAAACCTAGGCTTTCTGAGATAAACCGCAATTACCGACAAACCTCCATTAGCATAGGCGGCAATTTACAAGAAGGGGTGACTCTAGAAGATGCCCAAACCAGTATTGAAGGAGTGATGCAACACATCACCTTGCCTTCAGGATACAATTGGACCTTCGATGGCAGTATAAAACGTCAAAATCAAAATGAAACGGCCATGCAAACCAATATGTTATTGGCCGTCATAATGATTTACATCGTGATGGCGGCACTTTTTGAATCTTTGTTATTGCCTACTGCGGTAATCACTTCTCTGTTGTTTTCCATGACAGGGGTATTTTGGGCCTTGTTTGCTGTGGGGTTACCTATGTCGATTATGACTATGATTGGCATGCTAATTTTAATGGGAATAGTGGTAAACAATGGCATAGTGCTGGTAGATAGAATAAATCAGTTAGTCAACGCAGGTAGTGCTGTGCAACAAGCGATTATCGAGGCTTGTCTAACTCGAGCACGGCCCATTTTGATGACAGTTGCCACTACAGTGCTAGGCTTGATCCCATTAGCCATGGGCAGTACTCAAATTGGCGGTGACGGCCCGCCCTACTCACCTATGGCTATTGCTATAATTGGAGGCTTGATATTTTCAACCTTAACGAGTTTGGTTTTGGTACCTTTAGCCTATTTGTTATTGCTAAAATTAAGAGCGAAAACCCATGGAATGCTCCTTAATAGCAAACAACTAGTTAGTCGCGTTATTTAATCCTCTAAGACGTCAGACAACAGGTTAATCACCTGTTGTTCTGCTTCATCTAACTCACCATCAGCAATTGCAACACTTCTTACGAGTGTCATGGCTTGCTGTTTCATATGGAAGTCTACTAATAACTTGGCTCTATGGAGCAAAAAATCGCTCACTGTATGGGTTTTTATAGCGGCATAGCATTTTAACAAGGTGCTGGTGTAATACTCTTCTTTACAAACATCAGCACTCCACTCAATACTATCCAGCCAATTTTGCATAAAATCTGTTTCATGCTCAGAAATAACACCATCTGAAACAATCAAAAATAACACTAAATCAAATAACGCCTGTCGCTGGATTTGGTCAGGGCAGTGCCCCATATCTATTGATTGTATGAACAAGTCAAATTTCATTATTATCTCCTTTTAAATACAGTTCATAAGCAAACTACTATCAATGTTTTACCTCATAGCCATATGGAATTCACAAGGCAAATTGAGAATTAGTGTGCTTTGGTTTAGGCTAACGCAAAATTTCAATCTTCGTAACTAAAAATGACAAAAAATGATCCTGGCCTTCAATATTCAGCTGCACCTAATAGATATAAGAGTATGTCCTATCAAAGATGTGGAAAAAGCGGCCTAAAATTACCTTCATTGTCATTAGGATTATGGCAAAATTTTGGAGCAGTAGACTCCTCTGAAAATGCCAAAAGTATGCTACATCGCGCCTTTGATTTAGGTATTAATCATTTCGATTTAGCCAATAATTATGGTCCCCCATATGGCTCTGCCGAAACGACATTTGGTCAGGTTATGGCCAAGAGTTTTAAGCCTTACAGAGACGAAATACTGATTTCTAGCAAAGCAGGATACGACATGTGGCCAGGACCCTATGGTATGGGAGGCTCTCGTAAATATATGGTGGCTAGTTGTGACCAAAGTTTAAAGCGCACTGGGCTTGATTACTTTGATGTATTTTATTCACATTGTTATGATCCCGACACGCCTTTGGAAGAAACCATGCAAGCCTTGGATTATATTGTGCGCTCTGGACGCGCTATGTATGTAGGTATTTCCAGTTATTCAGCAGTTCATTCCAAACAAGCCATTCGCATATTACAAGACTTAGGTACGCCGCTGCTTATTCACCAGCCTAGTTACAATATGTTTGATCGCAGGATAGAGAACGGTTTAACGGACGTATTGCTTGAGGAAAAAATAGGCGCTATAGTGTTCTCGCCTTTGGCTCAAGGCTTGTTAACCAACAAATATCTTAATGGTGTACCCCAAGGTTCTCGTGCTGCTCGTAGCGAACAGGTTTATTTAAATCAGAATAATATCACCCCAGATAAAATCGCCAAAGTAAAGCAACTCAACGAATTAGCACGGCAGAGAGGGCAATCTTTAGCCCAAATGGCCCTCGCTTGGGTATTAAACAATAAAGCTGTCACTAGCGCCATTATAGGTGCTAGCAATATCAACCAAATTGCAGACTGTGTGGCTTCCCTCGACACACTCGACTTTAGCCAACAAGAACTTACTCATATTGATACTATATTAGGACAATAAATTGCCAGCTCACTTAGCCATTATTAATCCCAAAAGCCCACAAAACATGGGTAGTATTTTACGAGCGTCGGGTTGTTATCAAGCCCAAAGCATTCGTTACACAGGTGAGCGTTATGCTAGGGCCAAAGCCTTTAGTACGGATACCAAAAATGCTCATCTCAATGTTTCGGTCACCCAAGTACCAATTATTATTGACCCCATACAAGATTCACATCTAACTAAAGTAGCGGTAGAACTGGTTGAAGGGGCCACACCTTTGCCTCTTTTTAAGCATCCAGTAGATGCCTTGTATATATTTGGCCCGGAGGATGGCTCGATAGAACAGGACATAATCGATCAATGCGATCAGGTTGTTTATATACCCACTATTGGCTGTATGAATTTGGCAGCCACAGTGAATGTGCTACTTTATGATCGCTTGGCAAAAAATGCAGCCATGCCCAGTGATGATCAGCTAATAAAAGCCAGTCGCGACACCAACAACAGAACAAAATACCAGCAAAAAGATTGATTTAACGGCAAAAGTTAACAAAATGTTAAGTTTTTTATATTCCCTAAGCATTTTCCTTTGTCTTCTATCTCAAGCCATGTGAATATGAAACCCACATAATGGTAAATATTGTTTTAAGTCACGCGATAAAATAGAAGGAATATCCGATGAGTGATAATAACCGCATCCCCCGTAGTTCTGAAAACGACCATACAGCCGAAATGGCTGGAGCACGTCGAGAGTTTATCAAACAAAAAACCGGTGCCGATCTGACCCATACAGGTCAATTTAGTATCGATCCTGCTGTACTACCTGGCAACGTGGAAAACTTTATTGGTATTGTTCAAATGCCAGTTGGCGTCGCGGGGCCAGTAAAAATCAACGGCGAACATGCGCAAGGCGACTTTTATGTGCCTCTCGCCACGACAGAAGGTACATTAGTTGCCAGCTATAGCCGAGGTATGCGAGTTATCAACGAATGTGGCGGCGTTAAAACCACAGTCGTTGAAGGCTATATGCAAAGAGCGCCGGCCTTTATCTTTAACGATGCCCGTGAAGCCAGAGATTTTGGCCACTGGGTTGAAGAAAACTTCGACAAAATCAAAGCGGCAGCTGAATCCACTACTAGTGTGGGTAAACTTGAACATATTCAGCAATGGTCAGTATCCAAAACAAAATATTTGCGTTTTAACTACACCACGGGAGATGCTGCAGGTCAGAACATGGTAGGTAAGGCAACGTTAATTGCTTGTGAGTGGATAAAAGCCAATTCGCCTATTCCTTGCATGTATATGTTATCTGGCAACATGGATACCGATAAAAAACACTCGCACCTTAATGTGCTGCACTCACGTGGTAAGCGAGTGATTGCTGAAATAGTGCTTAGAAGAGAAGTACTAGCCAAGATAATGAAGGTGGATACAAAAATGTTGGCAGGTGCATCCGTATTGGCTAACACAGGTGCACAAATGGCCGGCGCTGCTTACAACGGCCCACATTCTGCTAACGGCATAGCATCTTTATACATTGCTACAGGTCAAGATGAAGCCAATGTAGTGGAATCTCATGCAGGTATGTTGTCACATGAATTATTAGATAATGGCGATTTGTATATGTCGGTGACATTGCCTTCACTTATTGTGGCGACTTTTGGTGGGGGAACTGGCTTGCCTACACAAAACGAATGCCTACAAATGTTAGGGTGTGTGGGTAAAGGCAAAGCCGAGAAATTTGCAGAAATTGTAGCGGCAACAGTGCTTGCTGGTGATATATCTCTAGGTTGCGCCGTTATTGCTGGTCATTGGGTAAGTAGCCACGACCAAATGGGTCGCAATAGATAGATTTTAAACCGAAAATACCAAGCCCAGCATTTGCTGGGCTTTTTTGTATTTAAAGAGGTGAAGAATAAATGTGCTTAAATTTATACCAATTCATCCTAACAATTAGTCGCTGGTGTTCTCTGAGTGATCAATTGTTAGGATGGATTAGTATTACTCCATTGTAGCCAAGACTCGTTTTATCTTTTTAAGGGTGTTTTTTCCAACGACACCATCGACACCTAAGCCTTGTTGTGTTTGAAAGGTTTTAACCTGCCGTAAAGTGCTGCTGCCCCATAAACCATCAACAACATAATCAGTCGCCAAAATTTTATTTAATGAAGATTGAATGAAACGGATCTCGTCAGAATTGACAGGTTGAAAACTATTCTTGCTTATATCAGCTAAGTAGTTAGAGATATTCTGTTCAACAAATCTCTGCCAGTCCAATGTTTCAATTGCTAACGACTCAATTGCGTTAGATGCGCTCCTAAGCTCTGAGCTACTTTTAATGCTTTGATAAAAAGACATCAACTGTCCTTTAGATTGCAAATACAACATCAACATTCTTAAGGCACTTAACTCCTGATAATCAATAACATTGTCATCTTCAATCGCTTTAAACACATTGAGATCAATAAGTTGAGAATGTTGGGTATTATCTAAACGCCAATTGGGTAACGGAATAAGCGCCCCATTGTTCCATTGGCTACGCTCATACAAACTTGCCATAGCTTCATCTAACCACTGGGGAATATCCATAAAATCCGCGTGCAACATGGCATGCATTAATTCATGCAAAAAGGTGCCATAACCTGCTGAAACAGTGGCCAGAATCAAATTATCTTGCGGATTAAATACCCCAAGAAAAGGGCTGTCACGTAATTCTGCACTCGTAGGATATAACTGCCTAAGTAATCTGTGACCGGTGTAGGGTTGATCCACAAAAATCACTACAAAAGGCTCATGTTTTAAGTGTGGAAAATACTGCTTTTTATACCAAGCGTAAAAATCCTTAAAACCTCGACGAAAATGCTCATTGGCAGATCGTCCTCTTCTATTACTCAAAATTAAGACGTTTTCGGTACTAAATCGATCGAATTGACGAAAATATGCTTTAACAGGTTGTATTCTCTTCGCTACTGGTTGACCCACAATGTGGCGACCAAGTGCCTTAGGTAACATTGCTTTTTTATTGCCCTGCAACTCAATAGCCCCAGACTTCAACACCATACTGACATTGACACTCGGTTGCCAACTGTTAGTGGCAATGCGAGCCAATTCCAACTTAGTGTTGTCTAACGCGGCTATCGCACTTTCTCTGTGACTATCAGTTTGGGCGATTTTTAAAGCGGTTACAAACCAGTTTTCTGACGCTTGATGATCATTCAAATAGCTATATACCACACCAATGTTAAACGCATATTTAAATACTGTGGGGGATAATTCAAACGCTTGCCGCTCCAAACTCAATGCTTTTTGCAGTAAAACATCAGTCTCTGGTTGTTGTTTTAAGGCTTGTAAATACTTTTGGTGTAAATCGGCATGTTGTACGGCAATACTGGTTGAGGATACAAGTAAGCAACAAAATGAAAGTATATTCTTGAACATTTCAATTACTCTATAGGTTGAATTCGCTGCGATTTTTTATCTAACTTGGGGGATGTTTTGGGACTTGTTGACTTAACTGATTTAATGCTTGGATCAGCTGTTCCAAGAGACAGTGAAATAGGCTTTTCTACAAACAATCCCCACATAATAACTGCAGCTCCAGCTAATACAAAAAAGGCACCTGGCGATGCTGATTTAAGTTTGGTTTCTACGCCCCCTCCACTAAATCCAAAATTGATGTCTCCGCTTACCCCCTTAATTAAAGTATCGTGACCTAATTTAACAATTAAATATCCGATTACAAAGGCGGTTATTTTCATCGCAGTTACGCTTAGGATAAACGCAATGGCCATAGGAGTACTGGTGGCCAAAAATGTTTGAACGGTTTCAGCGCTTTCGCTTTGGGCGAAAACGCTAACACTCGGAAGTGCTAGCCCTAAAATAAGCAGAACACCAGTTAACTTGAATCTAGACAAGAACATAGTCACTCTATGCAACAATTAGTTATTGTTTAATTTAGCAGCTATTTAAACTTCCTCCACAGCTAATAATTTTCATATTAGTTTGCAAGCGTTTTCTTGTAAAAAGTTCGCCCTCTAAAACCCTGACGATTAAGCCGCCTCAATCGTCACAGGCACGCCATTTAGAACAGCATTACCAGATAGCTCATCTAGCACCATTTCATCGGTTAAATCGTTCACACTGACGCCTGCGTGTTGCTCAGCAGTTTGCCATTGGCTACCCTTTTTATTATGCCCCCAACCATGAGGAATTGAGATCACCCCGGGCATGATTTTTTCAGTAATTTCAGCTGGAATAGATACTTGCCCGACTCTTGAGGTTACTTTGATCATCTGTTGATCTTGAATATTATGTTTTTGAGCATCATCAGGATGTATTTGCGCAGTACACCTCGATAAGCCATTATTTGTGCCTTTCACCATACGTTTACTATTGTGTAACCAAGAGTTATTGGTTTTAAGGTGTCTACGACCGATCAATTGCAAACTATCGTCATTAACGGTTGCAGCCTCAAAGAAGTGTTTTTCGAGCCGCGTTAAGTCAGCCATAAAATAATCAAAGCGTAAGTTAATTTGTTTATCATTATGATAAATGGCATTGGGCAAATCTGGTTGCAGCGGGCCAAGATCAATACCATGAGGCGTTTTCAACAATAAGTCGATACTCAGTGCCTCGCCTTGATATGCATACTGGCTGCTTTTTAATAAATCATCCACTACGCCTTTGGGCTGCTTCTGCCACAATGCTTGATACCTTTCTGTGGGTAAACCATTTAACTTATCTAATCGCTCTGCGAGGCCAAGGTAAATTTGCCAGTCTGTTTTACTGGTTTCAGCAGGTGGAAAAATAGCCGGGGAAAACTTAGTGCTATTTCTAACCGCAAAGTTATGAAATACCACATCGTAATGATCCCGCTCTAAAGCCGTCACTGGCGGTAAAATGATATTGGCATGGCGAGAGGTTTCGGTGATATAAAAATCCACTGCTACTACGAAGTCCAAGTTTTTAAAGGCATTATCTAACTGTTGCCCATTAGGTGTGGTTAATATGGGATTACCCGCCCCTATCACCATAGCCTTAATTTGCCCTTCACCTGGAGTGGTTATTTCTTCTGCCAGTGCCGACACGGGGAATTCACCGGCAAAAGCAGGGAGATTTCTTACTCGAGTATGGAAATTACCGATTGAGCCTCTGCCGGAATGGGGCAACAGATCGGCTGCTGGCTGGGTAAACATCATGCCACCTTGCTTGTCTAAATTGCCGGTTAGCATATTAAACAACATGATCAAGTATTGGGTTAAGGTGCCAAAGGCTTGCACACTGGCGCCCATTCGTCCGTAACACACGGCCGGCCCTGCTGCGCAGAATGATTCAACCAAAGCAATAATTTGAGTGTCGCTCATGCCTATCAACTTTGCCACGCGTTTGGCTGGATAGGCGGCAACATATTGTTCAACGGCTAATAATTCAGGAGCCAATGGTAGTAGTGCATCGGCTTTGATCAGTTTTTTATCGAACAAAGTATGCAGCATAGCTAACATTAACAAGGCATCGGTGCCGGGCTTTATAAAGTGATGTTCGCAACTTATGTCTGCAGTTTCAGACCTTTTTGGATCAATTGCCACCACTTTACCGCCACGAGCCTGAATCGCTTTTAACCTGCGTTTAATGTGCGGCACCGTCATTATACTGCCATTAGAGGCCAGCGGATTACCGCCTATTATCATAAAGTGTTGGGTATGATCGATATCAGGAATAGGAATTTGCGACTGATGACCAAACAGCTGGCGACTCACAATATGATGTGGAAGTTGGTCGACCGATGTAGCCGAGTAACGATTATGAGATTTTAACGCTCGGTAAAAATACGGACCAAATAATATGGATCCCATATTATGGGCATTTGGATTGCCCAAGTAGGTCGCAACCGATTCGCTGCCATGCTCTTGTTGCACCGCAAATAAACTAGTAGCAACCTTGTCTAAAGCATAATCCCAGGACACTTCTTGCCATCCATGATCGGTTTTTTCCATCGGCATACGTATACGCTCTGGATCTTCATATAGATCCTTTAGGGCCATGGCTTTGGGGCATACATGTCCCTCACTGAACGGATTGAGTTTATCGCCCGCAATAGACAATATATCTCTATCTTGGGTGGTCACTTCTATGCCACACATCGCCTCACATAAAGTACAAGTGGAATAATGCTTTTGTTTTTGTTCAGGTTTTTCACTTTGCATAATAGTTGTCACAAAATTGTTAATGACTGAAATTTATCGATTAAGCCTGTTATACACAAGCATCATCGTTATTTATGGAGAATGGTATTACAAATGCACGACAAACAGATATAGGGGGTTGCCCATGACTCAGCGGCTCAACACGAACCAATACTCAAAATATTTTCAGCTGCTTTAAACCTTTTCGCTTATTGCTTCGACTTACTCGGTGATTGTTCAAAAAAATTTCAGAGAGAGCCATGAAAATAACCGACACCAGTGGTCAAGATATCCCTATATTAAAAACAGCCAACACCCGTACCAAATGGCTAATTTTAGGGCTAGTGTTAATAACGGCACTTATATACGCGGTTTTAGCGCCAACTGTTAGCAATTGGTCAAACTCAGACTTTAGTATTTCCGCCCAAAGAGTACGACTAGCCACAGTGACTCAAGGTGACTTTGTTCGCGATTTATCCGTACAAGGACGGGTTGTGGCGGCGGTTAGCCCCAAGTTGTATAGCCCTGCCCAAGGTACCATTTCATTTGAAGTCGATGCAGGCGACACAGTAACCAAAGGACAAGTGCTAGCCACTATTGATAGCCCTGAATTAACCAATCAGCTCAAACAAGAACAATCCGCCCTACAGCGCTTACAAATGGAGCTAGACAGACAAAAAATTCAATCTAGCAAACAAGCACTGGTCAATCAAAAGGCGGTGGATTTAGCCAAGGTGTCTTTAACCGCAGCTGACCGGGAAAAGCGCCGCGCAGATAAGGCATTTGAAAGCCAGTCCATCTCTCAGATTGATTTTGAAAAAGCGCAAGACGACCTTGAAAATGCCCGCTTAGTGTTTAAACATTCGGTAAAAGATGCTGAGCTAAATCTAGAAAGCCTTGCCTTTGAAGTGAAAACCAAGCGCCTGTTTGTAGAGCGACAAAAACTGTTGGTGGCCGAACTAACACGACAAGTGGACGATCTCATTTTAGTCTCCCCTGTCAGCGGTTTAGTGGGTAATTTATCGGTAGAGCAAAAAAATCAAGTCGCCAAAAATCAATCCATTTTAAGTGTGGTGGATCTTTCTGAATTTGAAATAGAAGTGGATATTCCCGAAAGTTACGCCGACGACTTGACCATAGGCATGGCCGCTGAAATCACCCTCAATGGTGAAACGCATTCAGCAAAACTCGTGACCATCTCACCTGAAATTGAGAACAATCAAGTGACGGGCAGAGTGCGTTTCGCCACCCTTTCACAAGGCGCAATCAGTCAGCCTCAAGGATTGCGTCAAAACCAACGGTTAACCACACGTATTTTGATGGAAAACAAACAAGACGTGCTGATGGTGCAGCGCGGCCAATTTTTAGAAACCGGCAACGGCCGCGTGGCTTATATAGTCAAAAATGATATGGCCGAGCGTACTTCTATCGCCACAGGAGCCCGCAGTTTATCCAATGTTGAAGTGCTACAAGGCCTTGCTGCTGGGGATACCATCATAGTCTCAGGCACAGACCAATTTAACGGCGCACAAAGTGTGCTGATAACCCAATAACGTCAAACAAATAGCAGCAAAAAATAAGGTAACAATACTTATGTTAAAGATGACAGATGTAAAAAAAACATTTCGCACCGAGTTAGTTGAAACTCATGCATTACGGGACTTTAATTTAGATGTAGGCGAAGGCGATTTTGTGGCAGTAACCGGACCTTCAGGCTCAGGAAAAACCACCTTTTTAAATATCGCAGGGTTACTCGAAACCTTTAATGGTGGTACCTACGAATTAGACGGTCAAGACGTCAGTCATCTAACCGACAAAAAACGTAGTCAACTTAGAAATGAAAAAATTGGCTTTATTTTCCAAAGTTTTAATTTAATACCCGACTTGAATTTGTTCGACAACGTAGACGTCCCCTTACGCTATCGCGGTTTTAATAGCGCCGAGCGCAAAAAGCGTATCGAAAACAGCTTAGAAATGGTGGGACTTGCCCAGCGTATGAAACACCTCCCCTCGCAACTATCTGGTGGACAACAACAACGGGTTGCTATTGCAAGAGCGTTGGCCGGAGAGCCACGCTTTTTGTTAGCCGATGAGCCTACAGGTAACCTCGATACACACATGGCCAGCAGTGTAATGGCGCTATTAAAAAGCATTAACGATGCGGGCACCACTATTATCATGGTGACCCACGACGGGCACTTAGCCAAGCAAGCCAGGCGTAATATTTATGTTCGTGATGGACAAGTTAGCGAAATGACCCAAGCTGCGCCTTCTATAGCCCCGCAACTTGCCGCCGTGCCTTAGGAGGCAAGACTATGTTTGGTTATTATCTAAAACTGGCATTTAAAAGCATTAAACGTAATCCCATATTAAGTTTACTGATGATCACCGCTATTGCCTTAGGCATTGGCGCCAGTATGACCACAATAACAGTAAACTACTTGATGTCTGCGGATCCCATTCCCCATAAAAGTCATCAGTTATTTCATATTCAAGTAGACAGTTGGGATCCAAATAATCCATTTAACGACGATGAAGATGCCCTGCCTAACCAACTCACTTGGACTGATGCCACCAATTTGACCCACGCCAAAAAAGCCTTAAGGCAATCGGCAATGAGCATGTCTGGTGCCATTATTGAACCCAAAGGTGACGATGCAAAACCCTTTGAAGCCTCTATAAGGCTGGCTTACAGCGACTTTTTTGCCATGTTCGATGTACCTTTTATTTATGGCGCACCATGGGATAGCTCATCTGATACCAATAAAGAGCAAGTGATTGTGCTAAGTAAACGCACCAACGAAAGTGTATTTGGCGGCATCAATTCAGTCGGTAAAAATATCATAGTCGCAGGGACACATTTTCAAGTTGTTGGCGTGATTGACGACTGGCAAGTTATGCCCAAGTTTTATGACGTCAACAATGGGGCCTTCAATGAAACCGAAGAACTGTTTATGCCGTTTTCCCTTAAAGAAGACTTACAGTTACCTAACTGGGGTAATAACAGCTGCTGGAAAAGCCCAGACGGCGAAGGTTTTAAAGCATTTTTATTATCTGAATGTATCAATAATCAAATGTGGGTAGAACTGCCAAATGAAACTGCAAAATCTGAATATTTGGATTACCTAAATGCCTATGTGATGGAACAAAAGGAGTTGGGGCGCTTTCCACGCCCCCTTAAAAACCGCTTATCAAATGTGATGCAATGGATGCAGAGTCAAGAAGTCGTCGAAGAAGATGCCAAGATGATGATGTGGTTATCCTTTATGTTTTTATTAGTGTGTTTACTCAACACCATAGGTTTGTTGTTGGCTAAATTCACCGGAAAATCAGCCGAAATTGGGTTGCGCTTGGCGGTAGGTGCATCTAAAGCCGACCTATTCAAACAACACTTAGTCGAATCCGCCATGATTGGTTTATTGGGTGGTATCGCTGGATTGGGTCTAGCGGTGCTTGGTTTACAAGGGATTAAAAGTTTGTACGGCGACTTTGTCGATGACTTAGCGACATTAGATATCAGTATGATTGTAGTGGCGCTGAGCATAGCATTGTTATCAAGCATTGCCGCGGGTTTATATCCTACTTGGCGTGCTTGTAATATTGCCCCCGCCAGCCAATTAAAAAGCCAATAAGGAGTCTGAATATGTCAAATACACATACTAGAAGCGCGATAAATTGGGAAATTGGCCCTATTTTTCGCGCCATGTTACGCAACAAAGTGGGCGTCATATTAGTCGCTCTACAAATAGCTGTGACTATGACCGTAATCGTCAATTCGGTGTATATCATCATTGAACGCAGCAAAGAGATGCAGCGTGACAGTGGCATCGATAATGAAAACAGTTTTTCTCTAACCAGTACTGGCTTTGCCGAAAATTTTAATACGCCTATAACAGTTACAGAAGATCTTAATAGCTTACGTGCCCTTCCCGGCGTAGTCGACGCTATTCAAATCAATGCAGTGCCCAATAGTGGCAGTGGTTGGTCCATGGGCTTAAAAACCCAATCAGGTGTTGAATATGACGCCGTTGGTACAGCAGTTTATATGGTGGATGACCATGGCATTAATGCTTTGGATGTTGAGATTATTGCCGGTGAAAACTTCGCAGCCACAGATATCGGCATGCGTGAGGTGGGACAAGTCAATTGGCCGGATAAAACCATCATTACAAAAGCCATGGCTGAGAATTTATTTCCCGATATTCCTTATCACTCGGTCGTAGGTAAAACCGTCTTTATTAATAATGACGATCCTATGATAGTGGTCGGCATTATAGATAAGTTACAAGCCCCTTGGGTGGGTTGGAATAACCTTGAAAATGCTATGTTATCGCCAGAAAGAATGGATTTTAAAGGCAGTCGCTATTTTGTTCGTACAAAGCCAGGTCAAAGGGATAGCGTAATGAAGCAAGTGGAAGAGTTGCTCGCCAATAGTAACAAAGGCCGCTTAATTCAGCGTATGCGCAGCGTAGAAGAAACCCGTGAACGTAGTTATCGTGGCCATACCGCTATGATAAAGATTTTGACTACCGTGATGATTATTCTCACCATAGTCACCGCCTTAGGCATAGTTGGTCTTGCAAGTTTTAGTGTTAACCAACGTAAAAAACAAATTGGCACAAGACGGGCACTTGGGGCTAGTCAGTCAGCGATTGTACGTTATTTTATGTTAGAAAACTTTTTGATCAGTAGTATTGGTGTGATCTTAGGTGCGGCGCTCACTATAGGCTTAAATATTATTTTAGTGAATACCTTTGGTCTGAATAAACTAGACTGGTTCTACATCCCTATTGGCATGTTAGCCCTTTGGTTAGTCGGTCAATCTGCAGTATTGGGACCCGCTAAAAAAGCAGCGAATATCCCCCCTGCCTTAGCCACTCGAACGGTTTAGTCAATATTCTGGGGGATACTGTGAAATATTTGCAGTATCCCCCAGGAAGTGGCTATTTCTAGTGATTAAGCCTTATAAAATTTGACGATTTTATTGGCTTGCAAAACACATGAGTATTTAGTGACACGCTTAGATTTGATTTTCATTTTGACTGATGCGCCATCCATGCCGTCCATCCATTTTGCTTTTTTGCCAATATATTTAATCGCATTATCGCCGTAGCGTTTTTTCGCTGCGGTTTGACAGGCTTCTACTGCTTGGGCTTTCGCTTCCATTTTAGATAACGAAGATCCCGCTAAAACTGTTGAGGAGCCTAATACAAAAATGCTGCTGGCGATGACTAGTGATTTGATAATTTTACTCATGATGTTTCCTCATTGATTTACTTGACCTTGCTATTCAACGGGAAAATCCAAAATTTGTCTTACCGATTGCGAAATTCTCTATAGATTTTAGAAATCGGTAAGACAGAACCAATAATCGGTCACATATTTATATGGGGTGCCATTACTCCGTCTCAACTAAACCGTCTAATTTCCGAAACTCGCTAGGGGTCATATTTTTTATTGCTTTAAATGCTTTATTGAATGTAGTTAAAGAGCCGTACCCAGCTTCAATTGCAATGGTTAAAATAGGGATTCTTGCTAATTTAGGATCGGCCAGTCGTTGCGCTGCATCTCGCACTCGATAGCGATTTAAATAGTCATTAAAATTTTTATATCCGAGATGCTGATTAATTAGGCGTCTTAGTTGATGTTCAGGAATACTTAAATGCTCGGACAAAATTTTAATGGTTAAGTCAACCTGACGATAATAAAATGCATTTTCCATCGAATGATTGAGTTGCTCTAACCATTGGCTATCAACAAAAGACGGTTGCGCGACTTTGTCTTTAACTATTTCTGGAGAATATTCTGCTAAGGTTTCTTTAACAATCTTCGAATCTGAAACCAAGGTAATATAGCCAAACACCATAGCAAATGCACAAATAACCACGATATTGAGATAATTCAGAAATATGGGAAATTCTCTATGACCGTAGATAAATGCAATCACTACAGTAAACAGTAAAAATGCCCCTGCAGCTACCGACAATACCAGTCGAAACAAACGGCGCCACTCAACTAAGTCAGACTGCCAACTACGAAATATATCCACTAAACCTAAAACAGTCAGAGAACTAGCCACAAAAAGCGCCACAGGTCTAATTATTGATGTTTCGAGCCCCATTGAATAAATAAAGTATTGAAACGCACCAATACATACACACACCGCTAAGGCGATATAGTGACCTATATGTAATTTTTCTTTATCTTCACCCATTTGAAATAAAGTAGAAGCAAACATCCAAAAAAATGCGGGGTTTGTCATTGCACCAACCACCAGAAAAAACTCCACCAAAGGGATCCCTTGCACCCAAGGCATTAACATAAAGAAAGCAGAGCTTAGTAGTAATAGGCTTAAAACTTTTGCCGTTAACACCTGCCTAAAATTTAGTAGGAGTTTACATACAACCAGTAAAATCGCCCCTATGGCCATACCGGTAAGAATAAGAAAAAATTGCTGCATAAAAAAGAGAAGTCGAGCCTAAAAATGTGTTGCCGATCATAACGTAAATTAAGAATGGAGTGTTATAAATGAATATGGACAACTAACAAAATGAATATATACCAACAGCCCACCTCACAAAAAGCCTGACTGTTAGGTAAAGTTGTGATTGAATTTTACCTAAATGTAACTTCTTGCAACAGAGAATCCCCTGTGAGCTTACGCATGACCACTCGCTCACCACTGGCTTTATCCATTTTTGCAATGGAACTTTTACTCCATTCTATCCAGGCATTATAGCGCTCATCTTCTTGGGCTTTAGTGGCCATTTCGCTAAACATGGTGATCAAATACATATCTGGCTCACCTTTTCTAGGGTACAGGTTTAGCACCACTTTATAGCCATTTATCCACCCTTTCGACTTAGCAAACTCCATTGAATCTTGCCATTTTTCAGAAAGATGTTTTGCATAATTGTGCCATTGCCCATCCATAATAGTGATGGATGATACTTCCCAATAGTCGCCGCTTTTAAATACCCGATCGTCTTTTGCTAAAGCGTTAAAAGATAACAAACTTAAAAAACAGATTAAAAAACTAAGTTTTCTTATGTGTAGTTTCATAGTTTAATGTCCTCTTCATTACTTTGTGTCGCGCTCCAATAGCGGGACTATAAGCAAAGCAATACCTCAGTATAGACGGCTTACTAAATATGCAATGATTATCTTACAAATAGAGCAGCATCTTAATTTGGATTAGAGGGAAGGATGATAAAACTTACCAACTTAAGTCATCGGGAATTTCATAATCCGCATACCAGTCATCAGCTTCGCTGCTACTTTGATCGGCCTCACTAATATTATCGGCACGATATACCACACAAGTTTCATCTCGTTCGGCTATTTTATTAGCCACTGGCATTGGCACCAATTCGTAGCCTTGATTTAATTTAACAATGGCAAGTTTACCTTGGCTAATATGTTTTTGAGTGGTTTGACTCACATACATGCGCTTGATTAATGTACCATCGGTAAAGTTACACACCACCTCTTCTTCACGCTTTGAACCCGAAAATTTTGGCTGTTTATTCACTTCAATTAATTGCTTAATTTGCGCTACTAGGGCTTTTTTTTCTGCTTCTTGTTTAGATTGCTTGTTTAGTTCGCGATCTTTGGCCTTTTTGGCTTCAACCAATGCTTCGGCAGCCAATTTTGCTTCGTTGGTTTCGACAATATTGTGATTTTTTTGCGCTTTGGCTTTTTTGCTTTTTTGCTGACGAACCTGCTTGGCTTTTTTCTTATCGGTCAAACCGGCTTTAAGTAACTGTTCTTGTAAGGAGAGGGCCATAATTGAATGCCATGTTATAAAATTTAAAGAAATACGGCAGCCCATAGCTGCCGTATATAAATGGTATATCTACAGATTATTTTTTAGGTTTTTTGCGCTTGTCTTCAGCCTTCCATTTGCCGTCTGTGCACCAAGCAGACCAACCTGTTGCTTTGCCTTCTTCGTTTTCAGACATCACGTATTGCTGCTTGGTTTTACGACTGTAACGCACCACTGCAAGATTGCCATCGGGATCCTTAGGCGGAGCATCGGCTAAATAATAAAACTTAGGGGAGATCCTATCTCTAAACCTTGCCAGTTCTGCCACTTTAGGGGCACGAGTTTCCCTCGATTTAGGGAAATTATGAGCCGCTAAGAAAATTCCCGATGCACCGTCTCTAAGGACAAAGTGAGCATCAGATTTTTCGCATTCAAGCTCAGGCAAGTCAGTAGGATCTTCTTTAGGCGGCGCTGCTTCGCCATTTCGCAGTAACTTACGGGTATTTTTACATTCCTCGTTAGTACAACCAAAATATTTACCGAAGCGACCACTTTTAAGTTCCATATTTGACTGGCACTTGTCACATTCAATAATTGGCCCTTCGTAGCCTTTTATCTTAAAGGTGCCTTGCTCTACGTAAATACCTTCGCAGGTAGGTGTATTACCGCATACATGTAATTTACGAGACTCATCCACCAAATAGCTATCCATAGCAGTACCACACTTATCACATCGGCGTTTCGAGCGTAATAATTCGGTTTCTAACTCTTCTTCATCATCTACCTTAATGACTTCGTCACCCGAGGTAAGATTCATAGTACCGGTACAGCGCTCTTTAGGGGGTAAACTGTAACCAGAACACCCTAAAAACACCCCGGTACTGGCGGTACGCACATTCATTGGACGCTCGCATTTACTACAACCAATATCGGTAGGTACGGCTTGATTAAGACGCATTCCCCCTTCTTCAGGAGATTTCTCGGCTAGATGTAATTTCTGTTCAAAATCTACATAAAAGTCATCCAGTACACCTTTCCATGAGGCACTGCCTTCGGCTATTTCATCCAGTTGCTGCTCCATATTGGCGGTAAAGTCATAGCCAATCAGATCATCAAAATTTTCCATTAGGCGATCGTTGACTATTTCGCCCATTTTTTCGGCATAAAATCGCTTACTCTCTATTCTCGCGTAGCCTCTGTCTTGAATAGTTGAGATAATACTAGCGTAGGTAGAAGGACGTCCAATACCGCGTTTTTCTAGCTCTTTCACTAAGGAAGCTTCATTAAAACGCGCCACAGGCTTAGTAAAATGTTGCTTGGGATCGAGTGCTTTAAGCTCTAAATTATCGCCTTCTTTAACATCGGGCAGCATCAAGTCTTCGTCGCCCTTCTTACGCTGCGGGTTTTGTACCTTGGTCCACCCATCAAACTTCAATACACGCCCTTTTGCAGTGAGTTCAAATTCACCGGCTTTAACGCGAATAGTACTGGCGTCATATTTAGCATTGGTCATTTGACAAGCCACAAACTGACGCCAAATCAATTCGTACAAGCGCTGAGCATCACGCTCTACGTCACTCATTGATTCCGACTTTACTAAGACATTTGAAGGGCGAATAGCCTCGTGGGCCTCTTGCGCGCCTTCTTTGCTACCGTATCGGATCGGGTTTTCCGGTAGGTAATTGTTGCCAAAATTATCGCCGATATATTCACGACAACTGTCCACTGCTTCGTTGCTCAAGTTAGTCGAATCGGTACGCATATAGGTAATATGCCCAGCTTCGTATAAGCGCTGCGCCATCATCATGGTTTTCTTAACCCCAAAGCCTAAACGAGTACTGGCCGCTTGTTGCAAGGTTGAGGTGATAAAAGGAGCAGAAGGTTTACTTTGAGTGGGTCTAGACTCGCGGCTCACCACTTGGTAATTCGCACTTTGTAAGAAAGACACCGCAATATCAGTTTGTGCTTTGTTGACCGGCTTAAATGCCACACCGTTTTCTTTAACCACTTGCATCCGCAAATTGGTTTGTTTGACTGTATTCAAATCAGCATGCACATCCCAAAACTCTTCTGGAACAAAGGCCTTAATCTCTCTTTCACGATCCACCACTAAGCGTACGGCAACCGATTGCACCCGCCCTGCAGACAAGCCTCTGGCGACCTTTTTCCATAATAATGGCGACACCATAAAACCTACAACACGGTCTAGAAAGCGTCTCGCTTGTTGTGCATTCACCATCTCGATATTTAATTTACCCGGGTGAGAAAATGCCTCTTGAATGGCGTTCTTGGTGATTTCGTTAAATACCACCCGCTGAAACTCTTTGCCTGGCTCGTCAATTAATTCCCGTAAATGCCAAGCGATGGCTTCCCCTTCCCTATCCAAATCCGTTGCGAGATAGACAGTATCGGCATTTTTTGCCAATTTTTTTAACTCGTTAACAACTTTTTCTTTGCCTTCAAGCACATCGTAATGAGCGTGCCAATCGTTTTTAGGATCAATCCCCATACGATCAACCAGCTTTTTATATTCATAATCACGCAAATATTTCTCACGTTTTTTGTCGGTGAAAAGTTTGAGCTCTTTTGCTGGTTTTTTAGGCGCAACTTTACCCACAGCCTTGTGAGGAAGATCCCGAACGTGACCGACACTAGATTTAACAATAAAATCTTTGCCGAGATATTTATTAATGGTTTTTGCCTTTGCCGGTGATTCGACAATGACTAGATGTTTTGCCATAAATTGGTTTTAACCTTTGATTTTTATAGGTATTTATTACTTACGCCACCCCAAGGGGGGGCTTACCTGTGTAAATTGCTTTTTAACATATATCGACAAAATGAATAGAAAACAAGTTCTTCTTCATACTTATCTAATATTCTTTTTTGCGACTCGTCTTTTGCCGCTCGCTTTTTGACCAGGTCGATTGGCAGAACAAACAAAACCAGTATAATGCTCAACCCATGAAACATTGAGCGCAATATTTGCCTTAAATTTACAGGGTTTACTCCCAAAAACAACAACAGCAGAGGTGTAGATGAAACAGTTTGAAGCCAATTTTGATGGGTTAGTTGGGCCAACCCATAATTATGCAGGATTATCCTATGGCAACGTCGCCTCTTTAAGTAATGCAAGCGCATCGAGCAGTCCCAAACAAGCCGCTAAGCAGGGATTAAAGAAAATGAAGGCCCTAGCTGACCTTGGTATGGTTCAAGGTGTTCTAGCGCCTCAGGAGCGCCCAGACATTGTTTCGCTACGTAGACTAGGTTTTAGTGGAACAGACGCCAATGTTTTAGCCACGGCTGCTCAACAAGCACCGGCTATTTTCCAAGCCTGCTGCTCTGCCTCGAGTATGTGGACGGCCAACGCAGCCACTGTTTCCCCTAGTGGGGATACCAAAGACGGCAAAATCCATTTTACGCCAGCCAACTTAACCAATAAGTTTCATCGCTCCCTCGAGCCACAAGTCACAGGTAAAATTTTACGAGCCACCTTTGCCAATGATACATATTTTTCTCACCACACTCACTTGCCAGACAATGAACACTTTGGCGACGAAGGCGCTGCAAACCACACCCGTCTTTGTAACCAATATGGCGAAGCAGGTTTAGAAATGTTTGTGTACGGCCGCCATGCTTTTGATACCAGCAAACCGGCACCTAAGAAGTTCCCTGCCCGTCAAACCTTAGAGGCAAGTCAAGCGGTTGCGAGATTACACGGATTAAACGATGCGAATGTGGTGTACGTACAACAAAACCCTGATTTAATTGACCAAGGGGTATTTCACAACGATGTGATAGCGGTAGGTAATCAGAATGTATTGTTTTATCACGAACAAGCGTTTTATCAATCTTCACAAGCACTTGTAGAAATTGAGCAAAAATTTGCTGGCGATAAAATACACTTTATCTGCGTAAAAACCGCAGAAGTGAGCGTACAAGATGCCATTAGCAGCTATTTATTTAACACCCAAATCATTACCCTAGCAAACGGCGAGATGGCAATTATTGCCCCCACCAATTGTCAAGAAAACCCAGCCGTATCAGCGTATTTAGCTAAACTTGTACAGCAAAACACCCCTATCAAACATGTTCACTACTTCGATGTGAAAGAAAGTATGCGTAACGGCGGCGGCCCAGCTTGCTTGCGTTTAAGAGTCGCGATGAATGCCCAAGAATATGCTGCGGTGAACCAAAGTACTTTGCTTAACGACAGTCAATTTGAACGCCTAAATAGCTGGGTAGATAAACATTATCGGGATATCTTAAATGTGAGTGATTTGCACGATCCACAATTATTAATTGAATCCAGAACAGCCTTGGATGAATTAACCCAATTATTGCAACTGGGTTCGGTTTATCCGTTTCAACAGGTGTAGTTTTTTAGAAAATAAAATAGCCAGTCCAAAATTAATCGGACTGGCTAAATGATCCTTCTATAGAGAATTATCACATGTACGATTAGCACCGTCATCTATAGTGATAAACTTAGGAATTTGAGTAGGGTTAGGCTCATCATCTCCTGGATACTCTGGGTTTTCAACTTCCACAAAATGTACCCCAGTACCAAAAGGGTTAGAGTTTGGTGGCGTGGTTTCGATGGCTAAATCAGCCGCCGACGCCGACAATGTGTAAAAATAACTCGCTTGTGATTCACTACCAGATACTGGCGTACTCGCGGTAATTTTAACTTGTCCCCATGCTGCATATGTTTTGGCATATCTTAATTCAATGATGGCTTGGCCATTCTCATCGGTCTTAATATCGCCGTCAATAGACATAATGTTTCCTGGTGTTAACTCGCCGTCACCATTTTTATCTTCGTTAGGGTCCTTAATGCCATCATCATCTACATCTTCATTCGGACACCCATGGGTTTGTACCGCCGTCCAATACTCAAAATTTGCTGCACTGGGATAGGCAACCCAATAACCTTTATAAAAAGCTGAACGAATTCGATGAAAGTTAGAATCATCAGGTGCCGCATTGGGTTCAAGAAATTCCGTATATTTAACCGGTGTGCCAGTAACTGTTAGTTCAACATCACTTACAGGGTTAGAATTGGCATCTGTAACAAAAACAGTGAACTTCTTCAGATAACTCGTTTCGTCAGGAGCTTCAATTATGTTACCTGTACCAATTGAAATAAATTGTGCTCTGTTCGCTACGGTTAAATTCACACTCGATGCAATGCCTGAGCTTGGCTCAGTGGCCGAAACTGTAATCCCATCTTCTGATGTGACATTTAATGAAGTATAAACGGTTGAGGCCAACCCATTGCCATCAGTAATGGCTGATGCCGGAGATATCTGGCCGCTACTGACATCGTCAGTGGTAAAATTAACGACCTTTCCTTTCACTAAGTTACCTGCAGCATCACGCAATACAGCTGTGATAGTACTTTTTTGTCCCGCTGGACCAATAGAGTTTGGACTAGCTGATAGAATCATATTACTTACATGAGTAGCAATAAACTCCACTTCAGCCGTCACATTGACGACATTATCATCTGCGTCAATACCTTGAGCGGAAATTATTGCCAAGCCAGCATTGTTTGAACTTATTTGAAAACTTGCTTTACCGCTGCTATTGGTTTTAACATTTGTTTTCGACAATGTGCCTCTTGTAGTTGTTAAAGTTATGTCACCATTTGCAAAGGGAACATTCTCTTTTAACCAAGTTAACTCAATATTTTTTGATGTTCCTAAAGGTATTTCTTCGTCTGGCACTTGAGTGAAGCTAAACTGATCCTGCTGGACACTGACATTCAAAGTACCACTCGTATTTAGCGCAGATGCGGTAATCACATCCATTCCTGAATAACTGCCAGTAAACTTAACCAGTACCTGTCCTTCTCCATCAGTGACAAAATTTGTCGCTTCGAAGTCATTGCCATTTTGAGAGTTCAGTTGAATCTCTTGATTCGCTATCCCTACACCATCAAAGTCAGACAGAAAAACAGTGAAATTTGCTGATTCTCCTAGAATAACTGAAGGAGGACCGTTAATAGCTAGTACCGTTCCTAACACTTGAATATCTAGAGATTGAGATTCAGGCAACCCCGCCGCATTAGCAGTCACAACTATTGTTCTATTTTCAGGCTTATTCTGAGTATTGAGTAAAGCTCTTGCGATACCATCCACACCAGTTACCGCAACACTACCACCGTTTTCTATTTTGATACTCGCGCCAGAATTAGCTGAAAAGGTGACATCAACACCTTCAAGTAACACATTGTTTTTATCTTTAACCAATGCAATTAATTCAATTTCATCAGAGCCACTGGACGCTAACAGGGTTGAATTACTAAATAAGTCTAAAGAAGCAGGCAACGCGTTAATGTTTTTGCCCGCAGAGTTAAAAGTAGTAGCTGCAGTTTCACCAGAACTTAGGGTCGCAACAACTTCACCTGCCCCTGAGCTTGCACCTACTAAAATATCAATTATTGCCATTCCGCTTGCATCAGTAGAAGCTGTGCCTGAATCATTACCAAAAACAGCCAAACCTTCAGGTTGGAAAGAATAAGTTATTAACGTTGATACAACAGGATCACCATTTGAGTCTGTCGCCATGGCGGTAAGCGTTAACGGTGTGCCTTCACTTAAATCTGTTGAAGGTTGTCCACTGGCATCTGTGAAGGCCAATTGAATACTTCTGGTAACATTCGCCCCCCCAGTATTGCCGCCAGTAGGGCTATCATCGCGGGAGACGCTACCTCCGCCGCCACATGAGAAAAGGCTAAGTAGTGCCAAAAATCCAAACAATGTTCTCAAACGTAAAATCATAAACCTTTCCTATACACATGGGCCATATTATGATGGCATATTCATTTTAACAGTACATCTTATCTCGCTATCTTGCTAATCTAGTCTCAGATAAAGCCAGATAACCACATTTACTTAGTACTTTAACAAGCACTTTTAACAACAATAAAGCTTAGGATTTCCATGACTACTTCAACACATTTGTCATCACAAAAACCCAATACCCAAAAATTCGGTCTTACTGCTCGGATCTTTATCGGCATGATTGCCGGAATACTTATCGGAGCATTACTACAATGGTTGTTTGATGATAGCGGAGATTTTTCGTTTAGTGTATTCGGCTTGCATGTTTCAACGTATACACTTTTAGTTGAAGGTATATTTAATGTAGTGGGAAGTATCTTTATTGCCAGTTTAAAAATGCTGGTTGTGCCCTTAGTTTTTGTTTCACTAGTGTGTGGCACGTCCAGTTTATCTGATCCTTCCAAGTTAGGGCGACTCGGCGGAAAGTCAATACTCTTATACATAGGCACAACCGCTATTGCTATTAGCTTAGCAGTGTCTTTTGCATTATTGGTGGCGCCAGGCGAAGGCTTAAACTTAGCAACTCAAAGCACTTTTGTGGCAAAAGAAGCGCCTTCTTTGGGTCAAGTTATTATCAACATGATGCCCACTAATCCTGTTAATGCCATGGCCCAAGGTAATATGTTGCAAATTATTGTGTTTGCAGTGTTTTTTGGTATTGCTATGGCAATGACAGGAGACACGGGCAAACGTCTAACATCAGTATTTGAAGATTTAAGTACAGTCATCATGAAATTGGTCAGTATATTAATGAACTTGGCCCCATATGGGGTGTTTGTGTTAATGGCTAAATTATTTGCGACTATCGGTTTTGATACTATTGCTAGTTTGCTTAAATACTTCTTGCTTGTAATTTTTGTATTATTAGTTCACGCATTTGTTTCCTATCCGATTATTTTAAAGGCATTAAGTGGCTTAAGCCCGCTTATGTTGCTTAGAAAAATGCGTGATGCGGCATTATTTGCATTTAGTACCTCTAGTAGTAGCGCTACGCTTCCCATAACAATGGAAACAGCGATTAAAAAACTCGGTGTTAAACGCTCTGTGGCTTCTTTTACTGTGCCACTTGGCTCTACTATTAACATGGACGGCACAGCCATCATGCAAGGCGTTGCAACAGTGTTTATTGCACAGGTTTATGCTGTTGACTTAACCTTATCCGATTATATGATGGTGATACTCACTGCCACATTAGCCTCGGTGGGCACTGCAGGTGTGCCTGGAGTGGGTCTTATTATGCTTGCTATGGTATTACAACAAGTCAACTTACCCGTAGAAGGAATTGCGTTAATTATAGGCGTAGATAGATTGTTAGATATGACCCGAACGGCAGTTAATGTTACTGGCGATTGTATGGTGGCGTGTATTGTAGGCAAGAGTGAAAACGAACTCGATTTGCAACGCTTTAACGACCTAGATGCAGGCAAAAAACATGAAGAAGTGGATTTTGAGCATTTTGAAAATAACAGTCCCAGTTAGTTTATCTTAGTCTAAATCTTCCACTGGCCATAATGCGATGTAGTCTTCGAATTGTTCGAGATCTACATCTTTGTCTGAAACGGTTTTACCCCGCACCGACATCCCCGCCTTATGCATGGCTGATTTTTTATTTTTATTCAGTAGAGGGTGCCAACTAGGTAGCCCTCTGCCTTCGTACAAGCGGCGATAACTGCAACTTTGAGGCATAAAAAAGATATCTTGAAGGTTACTTTTAGTCAATTTGACACACTCAGGCACTAACCTAGTGCGTTCGGAATATTGGGTACAAGCGCACGTTTTTGTGTTTAGTAACTGACAAGCGATATTGGTGTAGTGGATCTTTTCTCCGGCTTGGATTTGATCCGTCGATTTTGCCTCTTCAGCGCTTTCATCATCAATAAATTTATGCAAACAGCACTTAGCACAGCCATCGCATATTCCTTCCCACTGTTTTTCAGTCATATCCTCAAGGGATGTGTTTTCCCAATATTTATTCATGGCTGTACCTCTTCGTATCTCATTTGTTAAACAACGGTTGTGTTAACCCTAAAATGTCCATCTAGTTCAACTTCTAGCTGATCGTCACTCGACAATGCTGCCACTCCTTTTGGTGTACCTGTCATCACTATATCACCGGGTAATAGTGAAAATGTTTGAGATATATTGGCCAATAATTCTAGTATGGGAAACAACATGGCTTGACTATTGCCATGCTGTCTTAAACTGTTATTCACCTGCAAACTAAAGGTTATATTGCACAAATCCTTAACCTTCTCTTTAGCAACAAACTGTGACATGGGACAACTAAGATCAAACGCTTTGGCGCGCTCCCAAGGCTGCCCTTGTTTTTTAAGTCTGCCTTGTACTTCTCTTAAGGTGAGATCTAAGCCTAGCCCAATCCCCCATATTGCTTGCGCTGCAACTTGTAACGAGGCTTGGCTGAGTGGGGATTTGATCAAGACTGCAATTTCCAATTCATTGTGACAAGGCCCTAAATTTTTAGGTAAAACCACTGACCTGTGAAGGATGGCGAGACTAGTACTAGGCTTAATAAACAACAAAGGCTCACTAGGGATATCATTTTCTAGCTCTTTAATATGCTGCAGATAATTGCGTCCAACACAGACCACTTTACCTAGGGGTAAATCAATATTTTGGCCATCGTTATCAATATGTTTATAGTCAAACAAGGCTTTATGATCCTTTTTTAATACGATCTGACAAATAACTGACCGATATCCCAAAATAGCTGGAACGATTCCATTTCATTAGGGTGTGAAAATTTTCATAAACCAAATAAATACGGCCGTTGTTACCATCGGGTTTTATCAGCGAGGCTTTAACCGAAACTTGGGGTAAATCTTGACCATTGTAACGCCTCACACCGGCTTGCTGCCAATCAGATAACGGGCGTTTTTTAGAAGGCTTTAGCCCTGCAAGACTAAAGTCAAAGCCCTCTAAAACCTTTACCTGACGGCCCCAAGTAAGCTCCTCACTCCACCCCTCAGACTTTAAAAAGTTAGCAATTGAAGCAAACACATCGGCTTTATTGTGCCAAATATCTTTGCGACCATCCTTGTCAAAATCAACAGCATAATTTAGGAAAGAGGTGGGCATAAACTGACTCTGGCCCATTGCGCCAGCCCATGAGCCAACAAAATCTTCTAACTTAACGTGTTTTTGTTGCAGTATTTTTAAGGCAGCAAACAACTGTTTTTTAAACAATGCTTCTCGCCTGCCTTCGTAAGCTAAAGTGACTAATGAATTAATCACTGAGTGTTTGCCCATGATTTTGCCAAAGTTACTTTCGTTCCCCCAAAGTGCCACGATAAAGCGTTTTTGCACCCCAAATTGTTGCTCAACTCTATCCAACAGTGCTTTGTGCTCTGTCATTAGTCCTATGGCTTGCTTTACTTTCCAATCCGGTACGCGGGTGGCTAAGTAGGTATCTAAGGTTATTTTTGTTTCAGGCTGGTTCTTGTCTGCTTTTACGGTCTTTTTACGATAACTAACGCCAGTAAAGACTTGTTCAACAAAGTCTTGGCTGTAACCTTGCTCCATGGCTTGTCGTTTCAAGTCGACTAAATACTCCTCAAAACTAGGTTTGGCATTTAGTTGTTGACTGAGTAACCCCAATAAAATGATAGCTATATATTTCATGTTTATGGCTCGTAATTTTGCTGTTGTAAGTGTTTTTTTAGTAAATTCTCTGTTGGCGGTGGTAGTTGTAAATAGAACCCTTTAATTTTCAGGTCGTAACGCAAAGTCTCAATATCGACTTGTGCCAGTTCGCGATCGTTTTTAAGAGGCATAATCATCAAAAACTGTGGCGTACCAAAGGTTTTTAGCAAAGCTTCAGGAACTTTAGAAAAATCATCCCTACCCGGTACATATAAATAGGTTTCTTGCTTTTTACTGCTTTTGTAAACTGCACACAACATTATATTTCTTCCTCAATTAAGGCACGAGACAAGTGTAAACTATCAATCTCTGCAAGTTTGTTTAGCAATAACTCTCGTCGCCAACTGCTTAGCAAATCAGGTTGTAAGCCCAATTCTCGGGTTTCATCCGGACTGAGCCAACACCATTTAAGCAACTGATTAATCTGCTTCTTTGATCCCACAAGCTCTGGTGGGAGCCCATATTTTTCAGCAATATCAAGGCAAACCTTTTTAACCCTTGCCGCAGTATTTTTATAATCTTCGAAGTCATTTAAGCGCTTAATTCTTGGTGGGTAGGCATGGGCACTGACGGTTTGACACTCAGCAACAATAGCTAACAGCGCTTCACCGTGCAGTCGCACTTCATGAGGATTCATACTTTGAATAGCGCGTAATTCGTTTTTACTTGAGGGCTGCAAGGTTGCAATAGCCACTAAGTTTTCTTCCCGTACAACAAAATTGAGCGACATATCACGTTGTCTGGCCATTGACATGCGCCAAGCTGCGAGTTTTTGTAAAATCAATACGGCTTTACTGGATAGTTTCCAATTATTTTTTATCGTTAAATACACAGACTCTAACGGTAAGGGAGTTTGTTTTTTGGTCGCTAGATGGGCAATCTCTGCAAATACCCATGGTAGTTTATTTTGCCCTTCTACTTTTGCTTTTAGTTCTGGATAAAGCTGATATAGATACAACACATCTTTAGCAGCATAGTCACACTGCTCGTCTCGCAATGGTCTTGCCAACCAATCGGTGCGTGATTCCCCTTTATCTACCGTGATATCTAACATGATTTCCACTAGTTTAGCGTATCCCAGCGCAGGCCCCATACCCACTATACTGGCCGCAAATTGGCTATCAAAAATAGGGCTAGGCATCACTTTAAAGGCATGCCAAAACGTTTCTAAGTCTTCAGAGCAAGAATGCAGTATTTTCACCACATTTGGGTTGATTAATAACGCGGTTAAAGCTGAAAAATCATCTATAACCAAAGGATCAACCAAGACCAACTGCTTACCATCATAGAGTTGAATTAGCCCCAATTGTGGATATAAAGTGCGGGTACGAACAAACTCGGTGTCTACTGCTATAGCCTGTGCTTGACTGGCTTGTATACAGAAGTCTGTAAGCTCTTGATTACTGGTTATAAAATTGTATTCCATGGGATTCCAAATTAGTGGTCAATAGACTCACAAAAAAGCCGGCTAACGCCGGCTTCTTACATAAATGTATAAGCGACAGTGATTAAGCTATTTGTCTCTTAATTCTCTTCGTAGTATCTTACCAACATTGCTTTTAGGAAGCTCGTCCATAAACTCAACTTTTTTAGGTACTTTGTAACCCGTTAAGTGCTCCCGACAATGTGCGATCAATTCTTTATCAGATAGCTGTTCGCTTTTACGCACCACCACCAGCTTAACGATTTCTCCCGATACCTCATGTGGCTCGCCGACAGCAGCAGCTTCGAGAACATCTTCATGCATCGCAGCAACTTCTTCAATTTCATTTGGAAAGACATTAAAGCCCGATACTAAAATCATATCCTTTTTGCGATCAACAATATAAAAGTAACCGTCTTCATCACATGTGGCCACATCACCTGTAGCCAACCAGCCATCAACAATCATCTCGGCCGTTGCTTCAGGGCGATTTAGATAGCCTTTCATCACCTGAGGCCCTTTAACTAACATCTCTCCTGCTTCACCCATAGCGACCTCATTACCCTCATCGTCTACTAGCTTTATATCTGTCGAAGGTACTGGCATACCAATGGAGCCTTTATAGGCCTCTAATTGAGGAGGGTTAACTGTCACAGTAGGACAACATTCGGTTAATCCATAACCTTCAAGTAATACATGGCCTGTAACCTCTTGCCAACGCTCTGCAACAGGACGTTGCACCGCAGCCCCACCACCTAAGGCAAATTTTAGCCTTGAAAAATCTAAGTCTGTAAAGCCAGGCGTGTTCAGTAATCCATTAAACAAGGTATTGACACCGGTAATAACCGTAAAGGGGTATTTCGCCATTTCAGCAACAAAACCAGGCATATCTCGAGGGTTGGTGATCAACAAATTAGGGCAACCAAACTTGACAAAAGTTAGGCAGTTACCTTGTAAGGCAAAGATATGGTACAAAGGCAAAGCCGTAACAACTAATTCTTCACCTTTTGTTATGACGTTTTCCAGAATATTTGAGGTTTGCTCTAAATTAGCCACGATATTTCTATGGGTTAACATAGCACCTTTGGATACGCCTGTGGTCCCCCCTGTATATTGCAGAAAGGCTAGGTCATCACCGGTTATTTCGGGTCGTTGATAGCTTAGTTTACTGCCTTGTTTAATGGCCGTTAAAAATTTTTGTGCATTAGGTAAATCGTAAGCAGGAACAACTTTTTTGACGTGCTTTATCATAAAGTTCGTAACGAGCTTTTTAGCAGGCGATAACATATCACCTACTGCTGTTAATAATACCGTCTCTACTGCGGTATTATTAATCACTTCACTTAAAGTACAGGCAAAACTTTCAACAATAACAATGGCTTTTGTGTTTGAGTCGGTTAATTGGTGTTGTAATTCTCTGGCGGTATATAGTGGGTTCACATTTACCACTGTCATACCGGCGCGAAGTATACGGAACAGTGCCACCGGATATTGAATTAGGTTGGGCATCATAATGGCGACAGCGTCACCTTTTTTTAGACCAGAGTTTTGTAAATAGGCAGCAAAATTACGTGAAAGCTTATCTAACTCGGCAAAAGTAATACTCTTACCCAAATTGATGTAACTAATATTTGACGCATATTTTTCAATTGACTGTTCAAAAATATCAACTATCGATGAGTAACGATCAGGGTTGATTTCAGTCGGAACGTTAGCGTCATAATGTTTTAACCAGATTTTTTCCACTGTGCCTCCAAGTTGTTAAACCTGCCTTATGTCTCATAAATGACTCAGCAAACTCAACTTATTATTATTTTATTTAGGATACGAACTACAGCGATTCTACCTAAAGCTTCAACAAAGATAAATCAACAAATGATTAACACCTCTGACCAGCTGAGGAACAGTTTAAAAATTCGGCGACTTTCACCGCAACCGAGACTGGATTGTCCATATGTAAGTGATGATAACCTTCGCATTCTGCTACTGTTAAATCCTTTACCCAAGTTAACCTTTTTTGTAGCACCTTTCTCATAGACTCATAGCCTTGAGAGCCAGAAATCATTAACATTGGGCATTGAATATTTTCCATAAAAGCTTTAGCTTGATGACCTGTCATTCTGAGAGATGATAACGTTCTTAAACGCCTGTCTGTGGTAAAAAATAAGCGGTCATTTTCCTCACGAATGTTACGACTCACTAACAGTCTTGCAGACTCAGGCTTAATGTCACCCACCATCGTTCTTGCTACAACAGTTCGTTCAATACTTTTTGGGTGTTTAGGCTCACTTTTTTGGGCTTTTAACCTGCTTTGAATAGCGTCCCTAAGTTGAGTGGGACTGCTTTGGGTTTCTTTAGTCATTGGGCCGAAAGACTCAATTGAAATAAGCTTACTGACATGTTCGGGATAACAACTGGCATAGATGCAGGAAATAATCCCCCCCATGGAATGCCCCATCAATATAAAGGAACCCCACTGCTGTGACTCCACTAACTCATGTATATCATGCACATAATCAGTTAAGTGGTAGTGCGCCCCTGCACTTCGATGAGATGACTGTCCGTGACCAACAAAATCCACTGCAATAATATAATAGTCAGTCAAATGTTCAGCCAAAGGCTTAAAACTATTAGCGTTATCTAGCCATCCATGTAAAGCCAGGATCATAGGCTTGTTAGGATCGCCATAACCTATTGCACTCATAGTGATATTGGCGAGAGGGAATTCAAGGGATTGAGCCACGTACTTTCCTTTTTAAACACAAAAAAGCGGCAATAAACTGCCGCTTTGTCAGCGATATCTTGCCACCAGGGCAAAAAATTACCGTTACTTTTTAATTCTTTTAGTCGTCACAGGTTTAGCATAGTTTGTTGCACGACTGGGCCGACTAGGCTTTGACATTTTGCCACTGTTTCGGTGAGTATTACGATAAGTCACATTTCTACGATAGTAGCGAGGGTAATACATGTGATGACTTGGCCATACATGTAGGTTATTTACCTCTATTCGTTGTACGTTTTTCCATAAGTAGTATCCCTTAACCATTGCAGTTGGGAATGTATATTCATGTTCACCCACTAGACCTTTTTCTAAGCCATTTAGTTGTGCGGTGAACGTCATAAGACGCCCTACCTGATACACCATAGGATCTAAAAAGCCTTTAACACTTATGCGAAAACGCCCCATACTCTCTTCGTTTGTTCTAGGGCGACCATAACTTGTCAAAGGATAGGAAACCATTTCAAAAATCGTTGAATCAGGTTTATTTTCAACTTTTGCTATCGCGCCCCCCCACCGTAACAGCTTACCTTTCGTCTGCTCGGCGTTAGAACGAGCATTTTCATAGGTAACTAATTGGGTATTATCTTCAAGTTTAAGCTTTTCGGGGAAAGTCGAGCACCCCGCCAAAAACAACGCGCTCAATAATGCACAGATACGAATATTCATAATTATCCTTAGATCGATAAACAGCAACAACCAATTTGGTATTGTTATTTATAGTAACTGAACAGCTACTGAATTTTAATGTTAATTTTATATCTATTATCAGAAGAAATAGATCAAACGAAAGTATCTACACCGAGTAGTAATTGAATGCCTTGGCGCTGTTGCTCCTTCGCTACGCTTTGGTAAGCGGCAATAGCCGATTTTTCATTGAGGCTATGACCACTAGTTGAACTTGCTTGTTGATTAAAAGTCGCCGCTTTGTCAAAGGATTCACTATCTCCAGCGCGAACAATTGAAACTTGGGCAGTTTGCGAATGGTCATTATGGTTTTTGACAGACTTAGCAATACTGGTCTTATCCCGCGAGGAACGGGCAATGTCAGATGCTTTAAATGAAGATAATGACTCGATACTCAACAACTTTCCTAATCTAATGTAACCATAATAAACAAACCTGTGGCTTTATAGTTATTTCAAGCATTGTTTATTCAAGAATTGTTCCATTTACCAAAAGATTTACTCAAAGCGGCTATCTTGATTATTTATTCTCTTCCTGGCAGCTTCTTCCACGTGACTTTGTCACGCAAATAAACAGGCTGGATATCTTCTACTGCCACCGCCTTTTCTGCTTTTATTAATACTTTAGCTAAGGGCAGCATGTATAAAGCATTGGGGTATAAGATATCCGCTAACACCTCAATATTTTTAGTGTTATTAAGCTGTGGATACGCCTGCCAGCCAGTGCCTACGCCAAGTGTCTTACCATTATCACTAAATATTTGTGCGCACTTTTCTGGTGCTAACACTTGTTCTTCGCCCATTAGCGTCATGACATTTTGTTGTACCTGATATTGACCAAAATACACTTCTGCCATGCGAGCATCTATCACCGCTGTAAAGTGATTACCTTGATGTTGCATAAATGCTTGTTGCGCCATAGTTGCTAAAGTGGATATGCCTACAACTTTTAGTTCGGCCCCAAGTGCCAGTCCTTGGATCACGCCTGTGGCAATGCGAACGCCTGTAAAGCTACCAGGACCACGCCCGAAGCCTAAGACGTCCACTTCTTGAAGACTGATATTGGCTTCTGTCAATACCTCATCAATCATAGGTAATATGCGCTGACTGTGTTGTTGAGGACATATTTCAAAGCGATGAAAGGTTTGTTTATTCACCTCAAGCGCAACAGAGCACGCTTCAGTTGCGGTATCAATAACTAGAATATTCATGATTGGGCCTCAATTTCATCGGTTTCGCTATGGATATTGTGTAGAAAATTCACAGCTTTTTCTAAGTCACGGGTGCGATGCATATCTGGCAAACTGCCCATAAAGGTTTTGCCATAATCTTTCGTTACTAATCTATTATCACAAATCACTAACACACCTTTATCGGTTTCGTCTCGAATAAGTCGTCCTGCCCCTTGTTTTAAGGCAATAGCCGCCTGAGGGATTTGCAATTGTGAAAATGGATTGCCACCTTTTTTACGACAATCTTCAATCCTTGCCTGTAACAATGGGTCGTCTGGTGAAGCAAAAGGTAACTTGTCTATTAACACACAGGTTAAATCGTCACCACGCACGTCTACCCCCTCCCAAAAAGCACCAGTGCCTAAGAGCACCGCGTCTTTGTTTTCTACATAGCTGTCTAGCAAAGCCCGTTTCGTCGTTGAACCTTGCACTAATATGGGGTTATCTATTTTATCTTGTAACTGTTCAGCAATGGCATTAAGGGTGGCATGACTGGTAAACAGCAAAAAGCAACGACCTCTGCTCGCATTCACTAAGGTCACCGAAATATCGAGCAGTGTAGCGCGCATTTCACGGGCGTTAGGCTCAGGCAAAAAACGCGGCACACATAACATGGCCTGCTTAGGGTAATCAAAAGGGCTATCTAGAGATAATGTAGCTGCGTTGTTTAAACCCATTTGACGTTGAAAGTGACTAAACCCTCCATCCACCATTAACGTGGCAGAGGTGAATACCCAACTACGTTTAGGCTCTGCAATAAAGTCTGCAAATTTTTGCGCAATGCTAAGTGGGGTTAAGTGCAGCACTATATGACGCATAGTCGTTTCATACCAAAGACTCACTCCTAGCTGAGTGACATCGGTTAAGCGAGTTAATTTCCCTTTTGCTTCGGATACACGTTCAAAAATATTATCTAGATCTTTGTCTCTACCTAGATGTAATTTAAGGACTTCATACAGGATATTGAGCCCATCGGTTAACTTACTGATCTGCATTTGCACATCATCCCGCGACAACATAAGTCGCCAATTTCCTTTAGCGGGAGTTTCGGGAAATAATATGCGTAAATCTGCCGCAATCATTTTGCATTTTTCAGCGGCACTTTGCAGTTGTTTGGCATCCTTAAGGGAAGTGCGATACACCACTTCCACATCTCGGCTTATATCCTGCATTTGCCTACTTGAAAAGGTTTCTCCAAAATACTCACTGGCAATATCGGGGATTTGGTGAGCTTCATCAAATATCACCAAGTCTGCTTCAGGGATCAATTCACCAAAACCTGTATCTTTTAACGCCATATCGGCAAAAAACAAATGATGATTAACCACTACTAGGTCTGCATCTAATGCCTTACGACGGGCTTTAACCATATAACAGTCTTCAAAATCAGGGCAGTCTTTGCCTAGACAGTTATCTGCGGTTGACGTCACAAAAGGCAACACCTTAGCGTCTTCCGGTAATGACTTCATATCGCCCATATCACCGGATTTTGTGCCAGAGGCCCATTCCCGCACTTGAGAAAGTTGTGTCAGGGTTTCTCTGTCGACTAAGGTGCTATTGCCACTATGCTGTCTTAAACGGTGCAAACACAAATAGTTAGCTCGTCCTTTTAACAAAGCCGTTTTACTATTTGAAGCGAGTGCTTTTTTTATCAGTGGTAAATCACGGTGAAATAGTTGCTCTTGTAGGTTCTTAGTGCCAGTCGAAACAATGGTTTTTCTTTCGGACAACAGAGCAGGTGCTAAATAGGCAAAGGTTTTTCCTGTGCCTGTTCCGGCTTCAACAATGAGCGGCGCTTTATTCTTTATGGTGTTTTCAACGGCAATCGCCATATCTGTCTGAGCTTGGCGTGGCACAAAGCCATCAATGGCTTCTGAAAGTTTGCCATCGGCAACAAACAAATTAGATGTTTTGGACATAACGCCTTAAAAAATATTGAGATGTAATAACTAAGCAGGCGATTATGCCAAAAAGTAAAACAACTAAACACAACTTCCCTTGCCTATTTTTGTTTTCATGTTATTTTTTGCGACAAATTATTTAAGAGTCTTTGTTATGCCTAAAGCCAGTGAAATTAAAAAGAACGCCGCCGTTGAACATAACGGCAAAACTTACCTAGTTAAAGACATCAATAAGCTGACTCCAAGTGGGCGAGCCGGCGCCAGTTTATATCGGATGCGTCTATATGAAGTAGGCACTGGCGCAAAAGCAGATGAGAGTTTTAAAGCCGATGAAATGCTCAATTTAGTGGATTTTCAACGCAATAAAGTGAGTTTTTCATATCTTGACGGCGACGAATATGTGTTTATGGATGACGAAGATTATACCTCTTACTTTTTAGGTGCCGACACCATCAGTGAAGAGCGCCCTTTTATTACTGAAGATACTAAAGGGCTGCAAGTATTATTAGTAGAAGAAAAGCCGGTGGGCATTGAACTGCCTGCATCTGTTGATTTGCTTATAACAGAAACCGATCCGTCAATTAAAGGTGCATCAGCCAGTGCTCGCACTAAACCTGCCACACTATCTACAGGCTTAGTGGTGCAAGTGCCTGAATACATCGCCAGTGGTGAAAAAATCAAAGTAAATACCGCTGAAAGCAAATTTATGGGGCGGGCTGACTCTTAATATGTCCGCGCCAAGGTATCCAAGATAGCCAAAGCGCACCATCGCACAAAATAGGTGCCAACAAGAACAGATTCTAGCGCGCCTTTTTTGTGTACTCACTCTTTTAAACACTATGCTCTTGAAACAAACTAAGCATTTGGGTTTCATTTATAATTTCCACACCTAAATCTTGTGCTTTGGTTAATTTTGACCCCGCCTTTTCACCTGCAACCACACAACTGGTTTTAGCCGAAACACTGCCTGCCACTTTTGCGCCTAAACTTTGTAATTTTACTTTTGCAGTGCCACGATCCATCTGTTGTAACGTGCCGGTTAATACGTAGGTCTGTCCGGCTAAGGGTAAATCGCCGGTTTCAATCTTCTCAATTTTAGGCCAAGTAATGCCTAATGCGAGTAGTTCATCTATGACTTGCAGATTATGTGTCTCTGAAAAAAAGTTAACTAGATGCTGTGCCACAATCGCGCCAACATCGTTGACTTCTTTAAGGCTTTCAATAGTCGCTTGTTTAATTTTCTCTAAATCACAGTAATGGGCGGCTATATTAGCAGCAGTGGCTTCGCCTACCTCACGAATTCCTAGTGAATACAAAAACTTAGCTAAGGTGGTATGTTTACTTTTATCAAGAGAAGAAAGTAAATTTGCAGCTGATTTTTCGCCCATACGCTCTAAACTAGCGATTTGTACAATATCTAATTTAAAGAAATCTGCGGGGGTGTTGACCAACTTTTGATCAACTAATTGTTCTATAATTTTGTCCCCTAGGCCATCAATATCAAAGGCTTTACGAGAAGCGAAATGCTTCATTGACTCCTTCAGTTGGGCAGCGCAATAAAGTCCCCCCGTACATCTGGCGACGGCTTCGTCTTCTAGCTTTTCTATATTTGAGTCGCAAACTGGGCAAGTGGCGGGGAACACTATTTCTCGCGCATCTTCTGAGCGTTTTTCGAGGATAACCGAAACCACCTGCGGGATCACATCTCCTGCCCTTCTGATGATGACAGTATCCCCCACTTTTAAACCGAGGCGCTGTATTTCATCCTGATTATGTAAAGTAGCATTAGACACGGTTACGCCACCAACAAATACTGGCGCAAGTCTGGCCACAGGTGTAATGGCACCGGTTCTGCCCACTTGAAATTCAACATCTTGCACCACAGTCATTTCTTCTTGGGCAGGGAATTTGTGTGCAATAGCCCAGCGCGGCGCTCGTGCAACAAAGCCAAGTGTTTGTTGTAACGCAATATTGTCGACTTTAAACACTACTCCATCTATATCGTAATTTAGAGTGTCTCGAATAGCGCCTATGTGCTGATAATAATCTAAGCATGCCTCTGCCCCTTGCGCTACCTGTAGTTCTTTACTTAAAGGTAACCCCCATTCACTGAGTTGTTTTAATCTGCCTGAATGGCTATCAGCCAATGGGGATGCTTCGTTTTCTACTAATCCCAATGAATAACTAAAAAACAATAAAGGCCGTTTGGCGGTAATACGTGAGTCTAATTGTCGTAAGCTGCCTGCTGCTGCATTACGTGGATTAGCAAACACTTTTTTGTCTTGTTGTTGCTGGCTTTTATTTAACTTGGCAAAGCCATCTCGGGTCATAATCACCTCGCCGCGCACTTCCAAACGCTGCGGGTAACTGTCGCCCCGTAGCGTTAAGGGCACATTACGAATGGTGCGCACATTGGCAGTAATATTCTCTCCAACCTTACCGTCACCTCGAGTAGCACCGCGAACTAGTTTGCCGTTTTCATATAATAAACTAACCGCTAATCCATCTAGTTTTGGCTCGCAACTATAATGAATTTCAGCAGTATCTTTAAGCCTGTCTTGCATACGTTTTTCAAAGGCAATAAAAGACTCTCTATCAAATGCGTTATCTAAGGACAACATGGGTACTTCATGCTCAACCTGTTGAAATTCAGGTAGCGGCATATCGCCCACTTTTTGACTGGGTGAGTCTGCAGTCAATAGTTCTGGATACCGCTGTTCAATAGCTTGCAACGCTTGCATTTGCCGATCGTATTCGGCATCAGGTACGCTGGGGTTATCTAACACATAATATTGATAGTTGTACTCTGCAATACTGGTTTTAAGTGAATCGAGCTGGTCTAAAGTGTCTTGTGAGGCTGCCATAAAAGCATTCCAATGAAAAATGAAGTGATGTGTTGCCCTAAACTATTGTTCTAGGGCAAGGTAAACTGAACAAACTTAGCCTTTAATTAGGCGTTGGCGTTCAAATTCTCGAATTTTTTCTACATATAGTTGCAGACTTTGCTTGGTCAATGCCACGCGGCTGCCATCGTATATTTGCGCTGAAAATTCCTCAGCAATTTTACGGGCGGCATTGTGCATCATGTTAAAGACCTGATGGGGATCACCTTCTATGGGTAAGATCATAAACAAGGATATACCTTGAGTTGTAAAGTTTTCAAGATTATCAATATCAAAATTACCGGGTTTGAACATGTTGGCTAAACTAAACAACACAGGCCCTTTACCGTTAGAATTAACATGGCGGTGAAAAATATCCTGATCGCCAAATTTAAAACCCAAAGTCAGTAACATAGGTAATAAAGCCGCACCTGGGATCGGATTATCTTCTGCCGATTTAACATTAAGTACCAATACTTCTTGAAGTTGCTCTGCTTCCGTTTTAGTGGTTGCTTGTTGTTTCACTTCTTCTTTAGGCATTGACTCAACAACAGGTTGCTCATCAAAGTCGATTCGCATTTGATCTTCGGTAATTTTAGGCTCGCGACGTTTTCTGACTGTGTCGGCCTTTTTGCGTTTAACTAAATTGCGGGCCTGTTCTGATAAGCTCAATTTTTCTGCCAAAGTAACATGCGGCTTTTCAACGACGGGAGTTGTATTAGCTGCACTCGCTATATCAACCTGCTTATTCAGGTTGTCAGGATTTGTTGTGTCTTTCTTTAATAAAAATGGTGGCGGCTCCGGCGCTTGATATTCATCATTTTCCGTCGCACTGCTGCTTAGTTCAGTTGTGGATTGCAAGGTAGATGGCTGTTGAGCCGAGGTTTTTGCTTTCTCTTGTTGAGATATTGCCACAGTTTCTGCCGCCAAAGAGTTATATTTTGCTGCATATTCAGGTTTGGGTTGGGTCACAACCGAGGCGTAAATTTTACTGCTTGAAGGTTCTGGTTTTGGCTCAGGCTCTTGCATTGGCTCAGTTGGGATCTCAGTATCGGCTATAGTTTCAATTGGTGTTTCAGCCTCCACTTTAGGCTCACGAGAAACCACCCTTACCGCGCCTAAGCCAAGATCATCAAACTCATCTGTTATTGGTGTTAGCTCAGATACATCAGGCAAATCGTCATCAATTTTCATATCAAAATTGATATCTGCGCCAGCTGACATATGGTCGTTTACATCCTTTGATTCATCAAAATTTTTATCGTCAGACTGCCAACCTGATGGCTGATATTCTTGATCGCTTTGCTGTTTATTGGTTTGGTTTTTGTTCTCACTGTTCTTTCGAGACAGCCAAATACCATGAACCGCCAGTCCCACAATCACCAAACTGCCTATAACTAATAACGACCAACGTAAACCATCTGCTTCCATTTAACTTACTCGTACTTCTATATTATGTATTAAAAAAGGGCTCATGCATTTTGTACTTAAGCCTGCGCAATGGCCACGGCTTCATCAACATCAACGGCTACCATTCGTGACACGCCTGGCTCTGCCATAGTCACCCCAGTTAAATGGGTCGCCATTTCCATGGCTATCTTATTGTGCGTGATAAAAATAAACTGCACTGTTTTTGACATTTCTGACACTAGCTTACAAAAACGTGCCACGTTTGCATCATCAAGGGGCGCATCCACCTCATCTAACAAACAAAATGGTGCTGGGTTTAATCTAAAAATGGCAAACACTAATGATAAAGCGGTCAGCGCCTTTTCACCACCAGAAAGTAAATGGATTGTGCTGTTTTTCTTGCCCGGCGGCCTGGCCATAATTGTCACACCTGTTTCGAGTAGATCATCATCAGTTAGTTCAAGGTACGCCATTCCGCCACCAAAGACCTTAGGAAACAACAATTTTAAGTCATCGTTCACTTGGTCAAAAGTTTCCTTAAATCGTGAGCGCGTTTCTTTGTCGATTTTGCGAATGGCCTGTTCTAATATATCTAGAGCAGCCACTAAATCGTCATTTTGGTCATCAAGATGTTGCTTACGCTGAGCCTGTACATCATATTCTTCAACGGCCGCTAAATTTACCGCACCTAATCTCGCCACTGCTTGACTGGTTTTATCAAGCAAATTTTGCCAGTTTTTTTCATCGGCATCTTCAGGCAAAGTATCTAATACGGACTTAAGGTTTTGTTGCATCTCTTGTAATTGATCCAGAACGCCTTTTGCCCTAACGCGATAACCTTCACATTCGAGTTTATAACTCTGTAACTCGCCGAGCATAGATTGAATCTTTTCAGTCACGCCCAACTGGCCTTTTTCAGCCAAACTGAGTTTTTCATCAATCATAAGCAGCTGTTCATTGTGCTGTTGTTGCTGCTTATCCCATTCTGTTTTTTGTTGCAACATGCTTTGTAAGCTTTGTTGTTGATCTTCAAGTGGTAAGGTCAACTCTAAGCCTTCAGCCTTAAGCAGACCTAACTTTTCCTGCATATCATCAAGTAGTTGCGATTCTCGCTGCTGATTAGACATTAAAGCTTGATACTGGTTTTGTAAGCTGTGTAAATGTAAATCCAATTGATGATGGGTATTTTTTGCCCCGTCTAACTGCGTTCTTAAATTCGCTAAATTTTGCTGTTGTTGCTCGGTTTGTTGTTGAAACGCATCTTGTTGCTGATGTAATTCCTCAACCGCTTGCTCTAACTCTTCAGCTTGCAGGGCGAGCTCCTCAAGTTGCTGTTGCTCTTGTTCAAAGGTATCTTGTTGTCGCAATAATTCTTCGGAAAGCCGCGCATTTCTTGCACTACTCTGCTGTTGCTGCTGAGTTAGTAATTGTCTTTGATTCTGCCGTTGTTGTAAGTTGAGCTTGAGCTGGCTTTGTTGCTGCATACATTGTTCTGCGTTTTGTTTGGTAACGACAAGCGTTTCTTCAGCCTCATTTACGGCTAAATCTGCCTCACCCAAACGCTGAACAACCTGCTCAAGCTGCCCCTCAAGTTGTTTAATTTGATTAGCCCGTTGTAACAACCCACTTTGTTGTTGAGTATTACCCACTAACATCCAGCCATGTCCTAACCAGTAGCCGTCTTGGGTAACAACACTTTGATAATTTTCAAGCTGCTCTAAGATGATCAGCCCTTGTTGAACATTGTCGGCAAACATTATGTCAGTTAACCAAGGTACCACAGTATTATTGTTTAACTTACCTGCAATACTATTTTCCAAAATGTGGGCTTGGCTATTTTTAACGAAGCTGTCTTTAAACATCCAAGCTGATCCAGACAATTCAACGAGAGTATGGTGACTGACGCTTTGATCTAAAGTCAAAGCACCTTGCCAATGCTGAGTTATGGTTTCAAATGCCAACTCCCAACCATGCTGAATATCGAGTGTTTGCCACCAAATCTGGCTATCAAGTTGCTGCTTAACAATAAACTCTTGGGTGTTTTCTGTTAGTTCGCTGCTTTGTTGCAGGGCATTTAGTGCCGCTAATTGAGCTTCAAGGCTTTGTGACTCACCCTTAATTTGCGTCTGGTTTTGTAAGGCTTGCTTTAAACTGAGCTCTGCTTGGCGGTGCAAAGTTGTGCTTTGTTCTGCCTGCTGGTTACTGTCTTCAGCTTGCTCTTCAAGTATCAGGATATCTTCTTGGCAGGTTTCTATTTGCTTAATCAGCTCATCATCAGAAACCTCAGTTAATTCGTCCTTTATCTCACCCATACGTTGCTGAGTGCGCATTTGCATGGCCATCAAAGATTGAATTTTGCCGTGGCAATTCTGTGCTTGTTGTTTACCTTGGTTATATTCTAGGAATTGATTTCGACCTTGGTTTTGCTGCTGGGTAAACTGCTCTTCGGCTTCGACTAGGGCATCTTGTGCCTGTTCGACCCCTTCTTTTGTTAGCTGTTTTTCTGGCTCTGCTAGAACAATTTGCTCGGACAAGCTGTCAATTTCGGCGACATTCTGCTGTTGATGCATTTTATTATCGTTAATAGCGCTTTGCAGTTGCAGCGTCTCTTGCTCAATTTTTTGCCGTCTTTGTTTAACATGAATTTGGTTTTGTTCGACTCGACTAATATCGGTACTGATTTTATAAATTTGTTGCTGTACATCTACCAACTGCTGCTTACAGTCTTGCTGCTGTTGTTTGAATTGTGTGATGTCTTTTTCTTCATTACGCTGAGACGCAACGTAGGCTTCAATATCTGCGTCTCGTTGCATGATATCAGCTTCAAGAGCTGTGATTTTTTTATTGTGCTGTAACCAGCGCAGCGCCGCTAATTCGGCTTTATAGCGCCGCTCATTTTGTTTTAGCTCTTTATAGCGTTTAGCGGCAGTCGCTTGACGTTGCAGTTTTTCTAGTTGTTGACCGAGTTCACCTCGTACATCTTCTAAACGCTCTAAGTTCTCTTTAGTGTGACGAATTCGGGTTTCGGTTTCGCGGCGACGTTCCTTGTATTTCGACACCCCAGCGGCTTCTTCAATAAAGACTCTGAGTTCTTGAGGCTTGGACTCTATCAAACGAGAGATCATGCCTTGCTCAATAATCGCATAACTACGGGGGCCTAGCCCAGTGCCTAAAAACAAGTCAGTAACATCGCGACGGCGACATTTAGTATTGTTTAAAAGGTAACTCGATTGTGATTCTTTAGTAACAATGCGTTTTACCGATAACTCATTATAACCCGCATACTCCCCTTGAATGCGACCAGAAGAATTATCAAACACCAGCTCAACGCTACATTGGGAAACCGCTTTGCGCGCCGTTGAACCATTAAAAATGACGTCTGTCATGGCATCGCCACGGAGGTTTTTAGCCGAGCTTTCACCTAATACCCAGCGCACCGCATCAATCACATTGGATTTGCCACAGCCATTAGGCCCGACTACCGCAGTCATTTCATCTGGAAAAGGGATAGTGGTAGGGTCAACAAAAGATTTAAACCCAGCCAACTTTATTTTTTTTAAGCGCATATAAAGGTGGAGTTATTCCGAAAATTGTTATTATTTTTGTGTTTCAGAGATTGAATGTACCAAAAGTCATCAAGTGTCACAATTGACGTTTTGATCCCAACGGCTAGTTACGTATACTGCATCCCAGAACATTTCAAAAAATGGTTGTTTTTCATTCGCTTAATTGCGTCCAAAACAGACAGTTATACAGGTGCTACATGGATTATTTTTTCCAAGGTTATAGCTTAATTACCACCAAAGGATTAAAACGTTTTGTGTTTTTTCCTTTGGCCATCAATCTTATTTTATTTTCTATCGGTTTCTACTTTTTATTTGGTGAAATCAGTAGCAGCATAGTGTGGTTAACCGACCTTATTCCCGATTGGGAATGGTTAGCTTGGTTAAAAACGGGCTTAAGTTATATTATTTGGCCCATTGCCGTTATCACTATTTTATTAGTATTCGCCTTAATATTTGGCACCCTAGCCAATTGGATAGCCGCGCCTTTTAATGGATTATTGGCCGAGAAAGTCGAACTACATCTTACTGGTCAGCCCATGAGTGATACGGGCTTATTGGATGTTATCAAAGATATACCTCGTACTTTAGGGCGCGAATTTGCAAAGCTCACTTATTACATTCCACGTGCCATTGGCTTTTTGTTATTGTTTTTTATGTTACCTGTCATTGGCCAAGTATTGTGGTTCTTATTTTCTGCTTGGATGATGGCAATACAGTATTGCGATTACCCTTGTGATAATCACAAAGTATCTTTTAGGGATATGAAAAGGGCACTACAAGCCACCCGTACTCAAAGTTTTAGTTTTGGGATAGCTGTGAGTGTATTTTCACTGATCCCTATAGTGAACTTTTTAGTAATGCCTGTTGCTGTATGCGGTGCCACGGCTTTTTGGGTAGATGAGCTACAAGACCACGTTTAAGTATCCCGTCATTTTTCTGTTACCCAAGCCAATAGTGTGTTGGCTGCAATCGGCGGTTTTTGTTCTGTCCTTAGAGGAGTTTTATCACTTAGCTGAGAGATCAATTGACTGATCTTTTGGTTGACGGGGCAAGCCATTTCCAACGTTTTGGCATGCTTTAAAATTGCCCCATTTATATGCTCAATTTCAGTGGGTTTGCCTTGAGACACGTCCCACCACATAGATGAGCGCACTTGAGGATCAATGGCTAACATCTTGTTCGCCACGCGGTTAAAAATAAAATTAGGCAGCCGCAGGACTTTAGGTATGTTGTGGGCTGAAATGGAGGTGACTTTTGGCAGGGCTATCCCTAAGGCATCCACTACTTGCAACAATTCACTCATCAATAAAGCAATGACCTTGCGATAACTGCGCTGCTGTAACATGGCTTTAACGGGAATATCGGCAAGAGCATTAATGCTATTGCCAAGGTTTAACTGTAATTTCGCCCACAATAAGGAATCCATATCATTAGTAGCCTTGACTGGTAACAAGACTGATTCAATCCGATTGATAATTGAACTAACTAAATCATAGGATTGGGCATGATATTCAAGTGTCATAGCGCCTTCTGAGCCTCGGTGGTAATGCCCATCTGCCAATTCAGCCACATTAAAGGGCACCATAACACGCAAAACGAGGTTATCTGGGTAGGCCTGCTTAACAATGGCATCGGATCCTAAGCCATTCTGGCAACAAAAAATAACAGTATGTTTATTCACAAAAGGGGCGATATCTTCCATGGCTTGCTCTACCCCAGTACATTTAACTGTTAACCATAAAAAATCGGCGGTTTCATAGTGTTGAGTATCACTTCCAAGTTGCTGACTACTTAGCAATTCCAATGAGTCCACAACGACTTGATTTTCAAGATAATCGGTTAACCGTATCCCCGATTTAAGTTTATGTTTGACACTTGGGCGGCATATTAATCTTGTGGGCAATCCCAAAGAGGTCAGCACTGCCCCTAAATAACATCCAATTAACCCTGCACCGAATATAAGTTGTTGTTTACTTGAAAAATCGTCTGTCATTAGGTGTCAATCATTATTAAAAAGGTAATTACTCACACGTTATCACAAAGCATATCTTTTGCCCTTGGATAAATTCACATACAATACTGGCCCCTTTGCAACTGTTGTAAAAAGTGTCATTTTGGGATTTATGAAAACGCCATTATTATCTCGTATAAGCCAATTCTGTTGGTTATTTTTTCCGCCTCTCATTTTGGCAATTTCAATATTTAGCCTGTATTTTTATTATTCTGAGTTGATCTCAGGTTATTTAGTTAATCTGTGGTGGATGAGTTACGCCAGTTTAGCATTGGCGGCAATCATTGCATGGCAATTTGGTCGCAGTCGATTGGTGTACGCTTGTTTACTGTTACTATTACTTACCCTTGATAAGCAATTGACGTTACCGGCAGAACTACTAGACGTGAGTTACGGTGGTATATTGTTAAGTTTGTTGTTTTTATTGTATAGCCGAGACAAAGGATTTTCTGTGGTTAATTTAAGCTTTAGTGTAGCTATATTAACGGCACTATTTGCGTTCAGTTGGCTAGCATTACCACTACTACAAGCTGCCAGCCAAGTATGGTTAAGCAGTCTCGATAGTATTTTACTAAAAGTATGGCCAAGTGTTCGCGCCTATATCACGCCTTTTAATGGCGTTTTGTTAGTGTTAGCACTGCTACTAGGTTTGATACGTCTGCTAGCAAAAATCGACAACACTCACAATGGCTTGTTTTTTGCTCTAGGATTAAGTGCCCTCATCTATAGCTATGATGATGCAATCGTTACCTTGATAGGCATTATCAGCTTAGCCAGCTTGTTTTGTTACTCAGTGCTTAAAGATAGCTTTACTATGGCGTTTAAGGACGAACTAACAGGGATCCCCTCTAGGCGAGCTTTGATGCAGTATGTACAAACCTTAGGCCGTAAATACACAGTCGTGATGTCGGATATTGACCATTTTAAAAAGTTTAACGATACCTACGGCCATGATGTAGGTGATGAGGTATTAAAGCTTGTGGCCAGCAAGCTCAATAAAGTGATGGGAGGCGGTAAGACATTTCGCTTTGGTGGCGAGGAATTTGTTATTGTTTTTCCACGTAAAACAACGACTGAGGTATTACCTTTTGTGGAAATAGTGCGTCAAACCATAGCCGATTACGATATCGCCCTAAGATCCAAGCCTCGACCAGCAAAACCCAAAAAATCCGTAGCCAAAAAATTATTAACAAAAAGTCCTGTAACTAAAAAGTCACCTAAAAATAAAGTGGTCAAAGTGACAAGCAGTTTTGGGGTAGCGCATCGCACTAAAGAACATGCAGATTTTAGCGGCATCATGAAGCAAGCAGACATCGCTTTATACGCCGCCAAAAAAGCCGGAAGAAACTGCGTAAAGGTAGCGCAGCAGTGAGTATTAGCCTGTGAATGATCATAAGCCCAAAAAAATACTAGTACTGGGTTATGTGTGGCCAGAGCCAAACTCATCGGCCGCCGGCAGCCATATGCTGAGCTTGCTCACCCTGTTTGTGCGCCAAGGTTGGCAGGTGACCTTTGCCAGTCCCGCCCTAAAAGGTGACCATAAAGTTGATCTAAGAGAACTTGGTATAGAGGAACAATCAATAAACCTTAACTGCAGTAGTTTCGATGACTTCGTAACTAAACTTGATCCCAATATAGTGTTATTCGATCGTTTTATGCTTGAAGAACAATTTGGCTGGCGCGTGGCCAAACATTGCCCTAAGGCGCTGCGTATATTAGATACCGAAGATTTACACTCGCTACGTCATGCTAGGCGTCAAGCATTAAAACAAAGCAGGCCACTATCCACAGCTGATTTTAATAGCGAATTAGCAAAACGCGAAGTAGCTGCTATTTTTAGATGCGATTTAAGTCTAATTATTTCCGACTTTGAATTAGCACTACTAAAAAACCATTATGCCGTGCCTGAACATATCCTAGTGCACTGCCCTTTTATGCTCGACTTACAACACTTTACAGCATCTGATATTAGCTATTGCGACAGGCAACATTTTGTCAGTATTGGCAATTTTCGCCATGAGCCAAATTGGGATGCGGTACTCTTTTTAAAACAACATATTTGGCCGTTAATTCGCAAGCAGTTACCTAAAGCTGAACTGCATATCTACGGTGCTTACCCACCGCCTAAAGCCACACAATTACATAACCCCAAACAAGGTTTTTTAGTGAAAGGATGGGCAGAAGACGCAAAACAAGTGATGCAACAAGCAAGAGTTTGCCTTGCCCCCTTACGTTTTGGTGCGGGTATTAAAGGCAAGTTAGCGGAAGCGATGTGGTGTGGTACACCAAATGTCACCACTCACATTGGCACTGAAGGCATGCTAATGGGGTTAGATTGGTCTGGGTTAACCACAGATTTAACGCGGTTTGAAGATCAAACTGGCAGTGCCATAGATTTTGCTAGTCAAGCTGTAGAGCTTTATCAAAACGAAGAGTTATGGCAGCAAAAACAACAAAATGGTTATCTACTTATTGAAAGCAATTTTGACAAAACTCTAATTCAAGAAAAGTTACTTGCCCGTATCACTGAGATAGAAATAAACCTAGACACACACCGAGAGCATAACTTTATCGGGCAAATGTTGCAGCACCACCAGCTAAAAAGCACCCAATATATGGCACAATGGATAGAAGCTAAAAACAATCGATAAATTCTAACAAAGGACACAAACCACTATGATGTATTCCACTACTAAAATGCTAATTGTGACGTTTTTAATCGGTGCAAGCTTTTCCGGTTATGCCCATGACTTACAACAGCCAGCAAAGCCAAACAATCAAGTGACTGCTCCAATCTACCAGTTGTTTGATGCCATGGGAGCCCATGATCAGGATAAGATACTGGCACAATTTACCGATAATGCCTTGCTACAACGCATCACTGCAAAAGGCAAAATTATTGACTCTGACGTGAACAAATTTGCCCTCAGCATCAGTAAAAATACCGCTAAACTAGATGAGCATTTATTAGAGATAACTATCCATCAACAAAATGAACTCGCCAGTGTGTGGACACCTTTTGCCTTTTATCTTAATGATAAGCTCAGTCATTGTGGTAGCAATAGTTTTCAACTCGTACAAATTAATGGCGAATGGAAAATTCACTACCTCATTGATGTGACCTACCAAGGTGATTGTCAGGCTTTTGTAGAGAAATATAAGTCATAGGGAGTGACTCTGGCAATATTCGTTTATTTTGCCTACAACAGCACTCAAACCATTACCCCGAGATTGGCTTAGGTGTTTAGCTAAATGTAACTCTGCCAAGTAGTCTGCTAGGTTAAACGCCAAGACTTGCTTGGCTGTTTTGCCTGACAAGGCCTCAAATACTACAGCCAACAAACCACGGACAATTTTGCTCGGTGAATCCCCTTCAAGCACCAGCTTATCTGCATCCAAGTAACACCTTATCCACACTTGGCTTTCACAGCCCTGCACGGCTGTTGTAGCGGTTTTATATTGCTGTGGTAGCCTCACTAAATTTTTGCCCGCCAACATAAGTTGTCGGTATGTTTGATCCCAGCCTTTTGCCTGTTTAATTGATTCGGCAATGGGCGCTAGTTCCCCTTGTTTGTGCTTTAGCACGTTATTTTCAGTGACAATTTGAGTGTTCGGCTCAGTTAACAAACCAATGCACTCAATAAGTGCATGGCCAAAAATGTTAATTTCTTCAAGGTTATTATACGCCGCTAAAGACACCCTAATTGTGCCGTCTATATCTAAGGCACTCATTAAAGGCATGGCGCAGTGATCCCCTACCCTTACCGCAATATTACGTTTATCTAATAGCACCGCTAGATCGTAGGGATTAACACCTTGCACAGTAAAAGACTGCACACAAATACTGTTATTGTTGTCGCCCCACAACTTCACTTTGGGGATGGCCAACAAAGTAGCCAACAATGCTTGATACAAATTGTGCTCATGCTCAATCATGCTATTTCGATGGACCTGAATAAACTCACTCGCTCGAGCTAACCCTAACACCCCGGCAATATTGGGGGTGCCCGCTTCAAACTTTAAAGGCGGTGGTTGGAAGGTAGTTTTCGCAAAACTCACTTGCTGGATCATTTCACCGCCTAATTGGTAGGGCGGCAATTGTTCGAGTAAGGCGTATTTGCCATACAAAACACCCATACCCGTTGGGCCAAACATCTTATGCCCACTAAACACATAAAAATCACAATCTAACTGCTGCACATTCACAGCTAGATGGCTGACGGCTTGAGTTCCGTCAATAAAGGTTAACGCCCCTACTTTTTTGGCTTTAGCAATCAGCGCTTCAATTGGATTGATATTCCCTAGGGCATTTGAGACATGGCCTATGGCTACTAAAGCGGTATTGTCGCTAATTAAATCCAGTGATGCTTGTAGCTTTAACACGCCATGGGGATCCACGGGCATCACGTCGAGTTTAAGGTCAAGGGCCTCTGCTATTTGCTGCCAAGGCACAATGTTGGCGTGATGTTCCAACGCTGAGACTACAATCCTATCACCCGCTTTAAAATAATTGTTAGCTAATCCACTCGCCACAAGGTTAATGCTTTCGGTCGCGCCTTTTGTCCATACAATTTCTTTGTGACTCTTCGCGCCAATAAACTGCTGGATAGTGCTGCGGGATTGCTCAAACTGTTCGGTAACACTGGCCGCTAGATGATGGCTAGAGCGGTGTACGTTCACCGAACGCTCTTGGTAATATTGCTGGGTGATATCGATAACCAACTGCAACTTTTGGCTAGTAGCGGCGCTATCCAAATACACATAAGGCTCTGATTGAGTATTAGAAAAAAAAGGAAAATGAGGGCGAAAAATATTACTTGGCATGGACAAATTAAAACTATTAAATACAGCTGATGATTGTTGTCAATCAAACACAGATTAGCAAGATATTTAAGCCAAAATACAAACAGAATAAGGAATATAGATGACCAATTTTTTTTCAGTCGCCGGAAAAGTAGCAATAGTGACCGGTGGTTCCAGCGGAATAGGCGCCATGATTGCCCGAGGTTTTGTCGAAAGTGGGGTGAAAACCTATATCACAGCACGCAAACTTGAGCAGTTAGAAGAAACTGCTGCTGAACTATCCGCGTTGGGCGAGTGTATTGCAATTCAATCGGATTTATCAACCATGGCCGGTGTAGATACCTTTACAGATGAGATGCTTAAAAGAGAGTCCAAAATCGACATCCTAATTAATAACGCTGGTGCTGCCTGGGGCGCCCCTGTTGAAGAATTTCCCGAGTCCGGTTGGGATAAAGTCATGGACCTAAATGTGAAATCTATTTTCTTTCTAAGCAAAGGTTTATTACCTGCGCTGCGCTTAGCGGGCACAGCAGATGAACCATCACGCATAGTCAATATTGCTTCGGTTAACGGCATCACTCATCCTCATATGGACAATTATTCTTATTCTGCCAGCAAAGCCGCCGTTATTCAGATGACACGGCACATGGCAGCCGATCTTCGTCCAAGCCATGTCAATATTAATGCCATAGCCCCTGGTCTTTTCCCGAGTAAAATGACCAAACACGTATTAGCTCATGAACAAGAAATCGCTAATAAACTGCCTGCTCGCAAAATAGGTGAACTTGCTGATGTGGCCGGCACCGCCATTTACCTTTGCTCACGTGCCAGCAACTATGTTTGTGGTCATACCGTTGTGTTAGATGGCGGACAAGTGGCGAATGCTGGTTAGTGAAAACTAAAAAGTGCCAACCTAAACCTATGGGTTGGCATTAACTGTCGGTAACCTGATCGGCGGTTAAGTAAATTTATGAGTGGCTAAGCTTAATACTCAATTTTTGGTAAGTGGTATTTTTGTTTGATTAATTTACGCTGCATGGCCAGATTATCAAATGCTTGTTGATAGCTTTGGATCACGCTATCTGGGGTGTTTATATTAAAGGCAATATAATTGCCAATTTTTTCTATTTGCCACACCTGTTGATATTTTGATTGGTCAATCTTTAATAACTCAACTATATGTTGAAAGCCATGAACCGACGTCATCATCATCTCTACTCGGTCTGACTCTAGCATTCTAAAAGCCCTTTCCATACTAGAGGCTTTTGCCATATTAAAGTCTTGAAAACCGACCTGCTTCAAAATAATTTCAGACACTTCGCCTTTTAAGGTAACCACACTGTGGCCAATTATTTCGCCAAAATTTTCAAACTTTAATTGCGCACTTTTTTTAGCCACCAATACATGCATTGAATTAAATATTGGACCTACCCATTTAAACAAATGTTCACGGGCTGGGGTTTTAGACATGGTAAATAGTGCGCTGTTAGAGGTTTGCAAAACATTTCTATAACCACGTGACCAAGGAACTAATTGAATGTCTTGCTCATTTATCCCCTGTTCGGCCCACATGAGCTTTAATGATTCAACCGTAATTCCTACCAGCTCATCATTTTCCATATAGTTTGCAGGAGGATAAGACTCGGTATAAAAAGTGATTGGCGCAACAGGAGTTGTCGCATTGCCTGATATTTCTTTGGCTAGGCTAAGATTTGAGAACACAATTAAAGATAGGATGAAGTTAGAACAAAATCTTTTAGTCATTTTGGACCGACACTCCCTTTCAATATTCCAAATGTGTAACTAAAGATTAGCTACAGACGTGTGACAGTATTAACACTTTTACACAATAGTTCAAGACCATTATTTTATAATTTTTAATACTTAAGTATTAGTCAATTTAAACACTGAAAAAACCAAAAAACCAGTGTTTTGAACAGCAATGCAGTGGTCAATCTTGCATGACCACTGCAATCGATATCTCGCCATATGATGTACAGAAATAGAGGCTTTTTAAGCCTCATCTAAGCTAACAGGCTTACTTCTAACATTATTTTTGAGAGGTAATAGGGCTATTTTTAGACACCTTCATTTTCTGGTGTTTTATTTGTTGTTTCTAAAACACCACGGTTTATTTGGTCTCGCTCTATGGATTCAAATAAGGCTTTAAAATTACCTTCACCAAAGCCGTCATCTCCTTTACGTTGAATAAACTCAAAGAAAACCGGTCCTAATTGCGTTTCAGAAAAAATCTGTAGCAATAACCTTGGTCCGCCTTCGGTGGTGCCATCTAGCAAAATGCCTCGGGTTTGCAATTCATTAACAGTCTCACCATGATTAGGTAATCGGCCTTCTAACAACTCATAATAGGTTGCCGGAGGGGCTGTCATAAAGGGCATGCCCATTTTATTTAGGCGATCCCAACAGGCCACTAAATCATCACAACTAAAGGCAATATGTTGAATACCTTCACCGTTAAAGGCTCGCAAAAATTCTTCAATTTGGCCTTTACCGCCTTCGCCTTCTTCATTTAAAGGAATGCGGATTTTTCCATCTGGTGCGGTCAGTGCTTTAGACGTTAATCCAGTGTATTCACCCTTAATGTCGAAGAAACGAATTTCTTGAAAATTGAATAACTTCTCGTAAAAGTCAGCCCAGTACTTCATGCGACCGCCATAAACATTATGGGTTAAGTGATCTATTACGTTAAAACCAGCGCCTACTGGATTACGATCAACGCCGTCAATATACTCAAAATCGATATCATAAATAGACAATTCATCACCATAACGATCAATCAAGTAAATGATAGCATTGCCAATACCACGAATGGCGGGTAAACGCAGTTCCATAGGACCGGTTTCAACCACAACTGGCTCGGCTCCTTGCTCCAGCAAGTAGTTGTAAGCTTGCACCGCATTTTTCACTCTAAAGCCCATTCCACATGCAGCAGGGCCATGTTCCCGTGCAAAATACCAAGCCGCCGATTTAGGCTCATAATTAGCAATTAAATTGATCCCACCTTGACGCCACAATTGTGCATCTTTAGTACGATGATTGGCCACCAGAGTAAATCCCATAGCAGTAAATACGCTCTCCAGTTGTCCTTTTTCAGGAGAAGAAAATTCAATGAATTCAAATCCGTCTAAACCTACGGGATTCTCAAATAAATCTGCCATTTTTTACTCTCTTTAGTCGTGCCAAACCCCAAAACAAAACGGCTCATTAGAAAACCTTAAATCACATCATTTGTTGGTTTTAGCAAATTAATATTACTAGCGATCAGTGCGCCAAAATTGGAAGCTAGCAGCTTAGGGCATTTCAGTAAAAAAGGCCCGAAAAGAGGGCAAGGTTTAGTAAGGTAGAAAACATCTAAAACTGATAAATGTGTAAATTTTTTTTTACAAAGGTTTCATAAAAAAAACCATTACTGGAAGTCGTGGTCTCTTGGTAAATTGCAAGGTTAACGATCAGTATTGTTTGATCACAACAGCTAGCACAGTTGATAATAGGAGCTATACCAATTCATCCTAACAATTAGTCACTCAGAGAACACCAGCGACTTTCAATCAAGGCGTAGTCCTGCAGGAATGGCACTCTACACTCATGATGAACAACGAAGATAGGGGCAAAACAGCGCTACTTGCAGGCGTTTCTTATCCCGAGTTCGGGTTAATTAATATTAAACAACGACTTAAAGAATTAAAAAACGAATCTACAACTGCACCAAGATAGACTGCTGATCGGCCTTAGGCATGTTATCTACAACTAAGTTAAAGGAATTATCTATCATACGTTCAATCTCACCTTGTGGGACAGAACCGTCTAATTTAATGGTATTCCAATGCACTTTACTCATGTGGTAACCGGGAATGACCGAAGGGAAAATATCTCTGAGCATAATCGCTTCTTGAGGATCACATTTGAGATTCATCCAGCAAGTATCGTCGCTTTCATTTTCGCCTTTGCCCATTTTACCAATCGCTAGGGTCGCGAACATCTTATGTTTGACCTTAAACACAGACACATCTTTTCCAAAAGGAAAGGTTTCTACGGTAAAAGGTTTTTGTAATAGATATTCTCTGGCTTGTTGCTGATCCATCCGATTCTCCTAATAAAAAAGGGTAGTCGCCTACCCTAATATATAAACCATTTCCTCAATTAAAGAGAATTAATCTTGCTCTAACAAATGCATCACATTTTTTAGATCGGTCTTGCCCGCTATGATTTCATCAGGGGTAAGACCCGATATTTCGTGAGGAAAAACCAACCATTCGTCACTTTCGTGCACATAGTAGTCGGGCACTATATGAGTTTTATTATTTTGCGGTTTGTAATACGGACAAGCAATACGTACGTCTTTAGGCATGTTGGCACGGGATAGTTTTTTAATTTGAGCCATTAGTGCTTCAACACTGCGACCCGAATCGAATACGTCGTCCACAATCAATAGGCTGTCATCAGCATTGGCGTTTTCAATTAAATAATGTAAACCGTGTACTTTAATGGTTTTAGATTGTTGATCAATGCCGTAATAAGAAGAAGTACGCACCGCTATATGATCAGTTTCTACTTTCTTAAAATCAAAATATTCTTGCACCGCTATTCCAATGGGTGCGCCGCCGCGCCATATACCAATTATGAAATGTGGGCGAAAGCCACTTTCATACACTTGCGCTGCCACGCGAAATGAATCTTCAAGTAGCTGTTGTGCGGTGATAAACGTTTTTTCCATTAGATAAACCTTAAAAAATTAGAGCGCCGCCTAAGCTGCAGCTAGATAAAACTTTGAGCCCGCTAGTATATACCTAAGCGCAGCTTATTCATATTTTAACGCGTTTGCTGGATTAACTCTTACTGCTCGATAGGCAGGATAAAGACTGGCCACAAAACACAAAATTAGCGATGTCACAATAAGAATGACCACTTGCGGCCATTGCAAATCAGTGGGCAGCCCTTGTCCGTCTGGACTAAGAAAAATGGGTAGGTTAAATAATTTAATCACATTATTAATTTGGGAAACCAACAATATGCCCGCCGCAGCGCCAATTACCGTGCCTTTAACACCATTATATACACCGTTAAAGAGGAATATATTCATTATGTTGCTACGTGTCATACCTTGTGTCAGTAGAATCGCAATATCACTTTGTTTTTCGGTGACCACCATAACGAGGGCCGATACAATATTAAATGCGGCAACCGAAATAATTAGCAGTAGCATTAACGACATCATGTTTTTTTCCATCTTAACGGCATCAAATAATACCCCTTGCTTTTCGCGCCAATTAGTTGAAGAAAAACCTTGTTTGGCAAGCGCTTGCACCACTGATTTATATTCGAATGCATCTGCTAGAAACAAACGGGTTTGCGCTAGTTTTTCGGTGCGGCTGCGTAATAACTTGGCTGTATCGTCAATATGCATAAAGACGGCTTTGTCATCTAAAGCAGAGCCCATATCGAAGATCCCCACCACACGAAAAATCCTTTGACTATAAATGCGACCAAAAGGACCAAAGTAACTATTTTGCGACGAAATCAAACGGGCCTTTTCACCCATGCGCAAGTTGAGTTTTATCGACAAGGCTCGACCTATGATGATCCCGTACTCACCTTTAACAAGATCGCTCAGCTTACCCATTAACATATTTTGGGCTATCACCGAAGATAGCTGCATTTTATCAGGTTCAATACCCTGAAATATCACCCCCTTTAGACCTTGTGAAGACTGCACTATACCTTCTGACTCGATTTGCTGAGTACTCGCCATGACGCCTTCAATATCAGCAAACTTTGGGGCATCCATTGCTTTATGGGTATTATGCTGCACTAATATGTGAGGTGTGATCCCTAAATTACGTAATTTGAGCTCGCCTTCAAAACCATTCATCACTGATAAAACCGTTATCAAAGCCATTAAGCCTAACGCTATGCCCGCCACAGAGAAAAAGTTTATAAATGCGATAAAATGGCTGCCCTTCGAAGCTTTGGCGTAACGTAAACCAATATAGGCAGATAGTGGATAGAACATGAAAAATGGAACTCTTATGACAACAAAACAGTTAAAAAAATAACAGCTTAACTATTGGTATCCTGATGAATGATGTTGAATAATACGTGCTTGCGATTAATCTCACAAGCACAGCAAAAATAGGGAGCAAATATGAAAACTCTAACGCTTGAACAAAAACATCAACAATTTGATGAGTTTTTTATGATCAAGCACGCTATCCCAGTCAATTTGCGTTTATTAGCAGATGATTTTGAATTACCTGAACTTGAGGATTTACATCAACATATGCCTTATGAATTTCAGATAGCCAGTGAAGTATCTGCCATTGAAACTAAGGCATTAAGGCCCCTTAGACGCTTAGGCGAACATGCAATTGAGCTCGCTGAATTTCTGAATCATCAATCTAGAAAAATTGATTTAATGATGTCACTCATTTTGCAGCAACATTCAAACCAAGAGCAAAATTACCAATCCATACAATTTGGAGGAGGAGGCATAATTATTGATAGTGACACACAGTTATCTACGGGTGACACTATAGAGCTGAAATTATTCATTAGAGAGGAAGCCACAGCCATTTTTTGTTTTGCCGAAGTTATTGCTTGTAAGCCTGTAGATGATACGTACCATATATCTTTGATTTTCACTTGTATTCGCGAAGAAGACCAAGATTTATTAGTCAAGGCCAGCTTGCATTTGCAAGCAGCGAGTATACGCAAGCGAAAAACCCAAGAAAAACTTTAAAAGAACGAGATCGAACATAATTAATGACTCAGAGTATTTTTTCACCGCCATTACCCAGTAATACCCTTAAATCAAAAAATGATATTCGCCAATGGGGTAACCTGCAAGGCAGCAGTACCGCGCTTGCATTAGCTAAAGGAGCTACACAAGCTAAAGGCCCGATTTTACTGGTAACAGCAGATACACCCAGCGCCATAAAACTAGAAAAAGAACTCGACTACTTTTTACAGGGGCAAGAGGTTGATGTGCAGCTTTTCCCCGATTGGGAAACCCTGCCCTATGATAGTTTTTCACCTCACCAAGATATTGTATCCCAGCGCCTAGAAACCCTTTACCAACTCACTCAAAACGAACCTAGAGTGTTTATTGTGCCTATCAATACCTTGATGATGCGTATGGCTCCGGTGGATTATATTGGTAAATATTTACTGATATTAAAAATTAGTCAAAAGTTAGATATTAATAGTTTTCGGCAAGGTCTAGAGCGAGCTGGTTACTTACATGTAAACCAAGTAATGAGCCACAGTGAGTTTTCAATCCGTGGCAGTATCATCGATTTATTCCCTATGGGCAGTCAGCATCCATATCGTATCGATTTATTTGATGATGAAGTGGATAGCATTAGGCATTTTGATGCTGAAACCCAACGTTCGGGAGATAAAGTCACTGAAATTAAACTGTTACCGGCCAGAGAGTTCCCTACTGATAAAGACGCCACATTGCTCTTTAGGCAGCAATATCTTGGCAAGTTCGACGCCAATAACAGCAAAGAGTCCATTTATTATCAGGTAGGTAAAGGGTTAATGCCGGGTGGAATTGAGTATTATTTACCCCTGTTTTTTGAAAAAACGGCCACTCTTTTTGATTACCTCAATCAAGACACCACAGTGTTGATGTATGGTGATCTTCAAAAAGCCCATGATAGCTATTGGCAAGATGTAAACCACAGATACGAACAACTTAGGTACAACCTTGCTCGCCCTTTAATGCATCCAGCCGACATTTTTATGCGCGCGGAAGAATTATTTAGCGCCCTAAAAGAATGGCCTAGGGTGCAAGTTCAAAGCAAAGCATTAGACACGAAAAGTGGCAGTTATAACTTTGCCACTGCCTCTGTAGGTGACATTGCCCTTAAACCACAAAACAAGGTTCCTTGGACCTCTCTTAAACAGCAAGTAGCAGGTTGGCAAAATCAAAAGGTTAGGGTGTTGTTTAGCGCCGAGTCGGCGGGGCGTCGTGAAGGATTATTAGAAATTCTCAGCAAAGCTGACATTAAACCTAAAGTATTTGAGCATTTTGATAGTTTTACCCAAAGTGATGAACCAATTGGTATTACAGTGGGTGCTGCCGAATTTAGTTTTTTACTTGAAGAGCCTAAAACCAAAGTTGCCTTTATCACCGAAACCGAATTACTCGGTCATAAAATCAGTCACAGGCGCAAAAGAGACACCCGCCAAGGCACTGACGAAAACGCAATTATTCGCAATCTTGCGGAATTACAGTTAGGTCAGCCAGTGGTACATTTTGAGCATGGCGTCGGACGTTATCTGGGTTTACAAACTTTAGATGCAGGTGGCATCACCACCGAATACTTAACCATTGAATATGCTAAGCAATCAAAGCTCTATGTACCTGTTGCCTCTTTACACTTAATTAGCCGTTACAGTGGCGGTGATATTGATCATGCCCCCTTGCATCATCTAGGCACAGAAACTTGGGCCAAAGCCAAGAAAAAAGCCGCTGATAAAGTACGCGATGTAGCTGCACAGCTACTAGACGTGTATGCCAGACGCGCCGCTAAACCAGGCTATGCCTTTAAAATTGCCTGGGACGACTACCAATCCTTTAGTGATAGTTTTCCTTTTGAAGAAACCTTAGATCAACAAAAAGCCATTAATGCCGTGATCCAAGATATGGGCTCTGCCAATGCCATGGACAGACTAGTCTGTGGTGATGTGGGTTTTGGAAAAACCGAAGTGGCGATGCGCGCCGCGTTTATTGCGGCGAATCAAGGAAAACAAGTGGCTATTTTAGTGCCCACTACCCTTCTCGCTCACCAACATTATGAAAACTTTGCCGAACGTTTTGTCAATTGCCCCTTTAGAATTGAAGTGTTGTCTCGTTTTGTTAGCGCTAAAGACGCCAAACAAACGGTGGCCGCCATAGGTGAAGGTAAAGTGGACATCATTGTGGGTACCCATACTTTATTGCAAGAGCGACTCAAATTTAATGATTTAGGTCTGGTTATCATCGATGAAGAACACCGCTTTGGGGTACGCCAAAAAGAGAAATTTAAGGCGCTGCGCTCAGATGTGGATATTTTAACCCTAACCGCCACACCTATTCCAAGGACCTTGAATATGGCATTAAGTGGCATGCGCGATTTATCCATAATCGCCACGCCACCAGCAAAGCGTTTACCCATCAAAACCTTTGTGCAGCAGCGCAATAAAGAATTGATACGCGAAGCTATCATGCGGGAAATTCTTCGCGGTGGACAAGTGTATTTCCTGCATAACGAAGTTGATACCATAGAGCGCACCGCCGAAGAAATTAAAGAGATAGTCCCAGAAGCACGCATTGTGATTGGTCATGGCCAAATGCGCGAGAGGGATCTTGAAAAAGTGATGTCTGACTTTAATCATCAGCGTTTTAATGTGCTGCTTTGTACCACTATTATCGAAACCGGCATAGATGTACCCTCGGCCAATACCATAGTGATGGATCGCGCCGACCATCTTGGTTTAGCTCAACTACATCAATTGCGTGGCCGGGTGGGTCGTTCCCATCACCAAGCATATGCCTATTTACTTACGCCACACCGTAGACGACTAAGTAAAGATGCCGCTAAACGTCTAGATGCTATATCATCCTTAGAAGAATTAGGTGCAGGTTTTGCCCTTGCCACCCACGACTTAGAAATTCGCGGCGCCGGTGAATTACTGGGTGACGGTCAATCGGGGCAAATATCCAGTATTGGTTTTACCTTATATATGGACATGCTTGAGCAAGCAGTGGAAGCCCTTAAAGAAGGCAAAGAACCTTCATTAGAGACTGCTTTGTCGGAGCAAACTGACATAGACTTGCGAGTTCCAGCATTGTTTCCAGACGACTATGTACCTGATGTCAATTTGCGGTTGTCACTCTATAAAAAATTGGCAGGCTGTAAAGACGAAAGAGCCGTCAATGAGTTACAGATTGAATTAATAGACAGATTTGGATTATTACCCCAAAGTGCTAAAAACCTATTGGATACCACTATGTTAAAGCTAAAAGCCAAACAACTCGGCATCCTTAAAATGGAAGGCACCAATAAAGGTGGTTTTGTAGAGTTTTCACAGCAGACTCAAATCGATCCTAGTTTTATTATAAAATTGATCCAGTCACAGCCAAGAATTTACAAATTGGACGGCCCGCAGAAACTCAAGTTTAACGTGCCTACCGAATCCGCTAAAGATAGACTTGAGCTGTTTAACAATATGCTAACTGAGTTTAGTCAACAATTACGGGCTGCTTAATGACACAAAAAATTGCCGTTCACCGATTAAAAACAATACTTTTACCAATAAAGTTTGCCCTAACAACTTTATTATTTAGCAGCGTTTTTACGCAAAAATCCTATGGACAAGAGCAAGAATGGTGGTTTGATGTTGAAGTCATTTTATTTGAACGTAAGCTAGATTCAGTCGCTATTGCCGAAACCTTCAAACAGTCACAACTGGTACAAGCCAACAGCGAATTTGTTGATTTACTTACCCCCTACCTCAATCCCGACTTAAGCTTTTTACGAGCAGGTCTGCCCTATTGCCGTGCTTCAAATAGACTCGCAGTTCAAACGCAGTATCAACAAGATTTTGCTTTTGGGTTGCCATTAGATAATCCAAACAAAACCTCTTCATCACAACCAACTGACTTAAAAAGAGAGCTTGGTGAACCACAGCAAAACTTAGATATGGGCACAGAACACTTAGCTGAAGAAAGATTTCAGTATCAAGTGGCAACAACGGATATATTTGCGCAATCCAAGGGTAAACACTCAGTAGACAGCACCACTAATCTCGAGGATATAACGTCATCTAAAAAAGAACTGGCTGCAGAAACTAACCTACAAAGTCGGCCCATTCAGGTCGAGTTTATCGAATGGCAGATCCCAAGCGAACTTCTGTGTTCCTACGCCGAGCAGATTGATCCATCTTTTGCGGCGATTAACATTTTACCAAGTGAAGAATTAAGTAGTCTGCCTACTCACTCAATAAAACGTGTTCCAGATATTATTGACGGTGTGCTGTGGCATAAAAAACACAACGCATTTTTGTTACCTACTTCAAACCTGCGTATGAGTGATCTCTACTCTAAAATTCGAAAGCAGCGAGATATCAGCCCATTATTACATCTTAGCTGGCGACAAGAAGTAAAGTTTGGTCGTGATAAAGCGCAAACATTTAGATTATTTGCAGGTGAGAATTTTGCGAATAATTTTGATGCTAATGGTTTACCCTTAGTTGAAAATACTGACCCTTTATTTGATAGATTAAGTCCGTCATTAGATGAAAATTACCTGCCTCAAGAAGTGCTCGCCCAATTAACTCCAGAGCAACAACAGGTATTTTTTTCTGGCGCTAAGGACAATGAATTAAAAACAAATCCTGATGATTTATTTACAAAAATTGAAACAGCGTTAGCTGACGTCACGCCACTCAACATTGCTCAAGTTGTTGATCAAATGGAACCTCAAAGTAAACAGCCAGAAAATAATATCAATCCAGCGATCCTGAATGAACTATGGCAATTAGATGGTGGTATTACCGTGTATTTACGTCATGTAGGGCGAGTTCCCTATTTACACATAGATAGTAATTTGGATTTCAGAAAGCCTGTATTTGATCCCCAGAAAGCTCAAAAAATAGAAAGTTCATCAACTGGTTTAGTTGCACAAGGAGAAATAGTAGTTAATCAAGAGCGACCACCCAACTACTTACAAAGTGTTAATTTTAATCAACTAAGACGAGTTATCAGTAAACAAGTGCATTATTTCGACCATCCACTATTTGGCATGATTGTAAGCATTAATCGCTATCGTTGGCCAGTGGCAGAAATGGATCTTAACGGAGCAGAATCGCAACAAAATTAGCTTTAAAAACTAGATTGGCATTTTGCGCAAACAACCAAAAGAATAATAATGAAAATCACCAGAAACCACTTTATATTTATTGCTCCTTTATGCGCCGTGTTCTTTTATCTTGCACTACAGGCTGCAGGGCTTGATTATAAACCTTCCATTGCAGCAGCAATTACATTACTCACAGTAATTTGGTGGATTACTGAAGCTATTCCCATTCCCGCAGCTTCACTTGTTCCTTTTGCACTTTTACCTATGTTTGGGGTGTTAGATCATAAAGTTGCCGCATCCTCATTGGGCAGTCACGTCATTCTATTGCTGATGGGCGCCTTTATGCTTTCAAAATCTTTAGAAAAAAGTGGGGCTCACGAAAGGTTAGCTGTGTATATGGTGCGGTTAGTCGGTGTATCTAGTGGCCGTAGGCTAGTGCTAGGTTTTATGTTAGCCGCAGGATTTTTAAGTATGTGGATTTCCAATACGGCTACCACCTTAATAATGCTGCCTATGGCATTAGCGGTTCTATCCCATGTAGACAACAAAAATCTAAAAGTAGCGCTGATACTCGGCATAGCCTACGCAGCCTCGGTTGGTGGTCTAGGGACACTCATTGGTACTACCCCGAATATAATATTTGCCGGCATTTACGAAGAACATACCGGCAAGGAATTCGGCTTTGTAGAATGGATGAAAATTGGCGTGCCCGCAGTTTTAATAGCCATACCTGTGATGGCTTTGTGGTTAACACGAAAAGTAAAACTGGAACACAAGATAGTCCTGCCTGAACTTGGTCAATGGCGCATTGAAGAAAAACGCACCTTATGGGTATTTGGTTTAACTGCTATGGCGTGGATCACCCGAAAAGAGCCCTTTGGAGGTTGGAGCGACGCCTTAGATATCACCATTGCCGGTGATAGCACTATAGCGTTGTTTGCAGTTGTAGTGATGTTTGTTGTACCCAATGGCAAAGGCAGTAGGCTACTCGACTGGGATACCGCAAAATCTATCCCTTGGGGCATGTTGTTGCTTTTTGCAGGCGGCATCGCCATTGCCAAAGGGTTTACCGCTTCAGGCCTTAGCACTATGTTAGGCGATTGGCTGTCATCATTGTCAAACCTACCGCCCATATTAATGATTTTAACCATTTGTTTAGTAGTGACCTATCTCACCGAAATCACCAGTAACACCGCAACGGCAACACTACTGATGCCCATATTGGCCATAGCTGCCATATCATCTGGTTACGACCCAATAATATTTATGATACCCGCAGCCATGGCCGCAAGCTGCGCCTTTATGCTCCCTGTGGCCACCGCTCCCAATGCCATAGCTTATGGAACTGGCGAAATTGAAATAAAAGATATGGTCAAAGAAGGTGCCATTTTAAGCGTATTAGTTTCAAACATAGTGGCGATGATTTGTTACTGGTTTTTGGTTTAGGTGAAAGAGTAGCCACTCTACTTTCGTGTTAGTCGCGTTATCTAATACTCTAAGCCGTATTATTTTTTAGGTATAAAAAAACACCAGCTCAACGGGCTGGTGTTTTTATTTATTTTGAAGAATTTTATTTAACTAAGCTTTAATTTTTCGACAGCCCAAACCGAGCAATCCCAAACCAAAAATAAATAAAGTTGATGGCTCTGGTACACCGGTCGGATCGGTGTCGCTAAAACTACCGGCTTGAATAAATACCGTAGAGTCCCATTCCGCATCTGATGTATCTGCAATGCGCATACTAATTGTGTGCTGCCCGGCGCTAAGTCCGGTTGCGGTGGCAGTAAACATATCGGTAAAACCATCGTACTCAATATTAAAGAATGGTCCACCGTCTTGAAGATCATTATTATTGAAGAAACCGGCGTTACTACCGCCATTAACCGTATTAATCGCCACCGCAGTATCGGTTCCCGGTATTAGCGCAATATTCACTCCATCTAAGAAAAAAGCAAATACATCATTAAATGTTGAATCGACCCATTCATTATATTCATCAGAGGCGAAAATATAGTTAAAAAACAAATCACCGCCATCACTAATAAAATCAAAGGTTAACACTGCCGCATCTTCAGTAGTTGCACCAACAATAGCATCTAAATCGGCGTCCCCTGCGGTTCCAAATTCTGTTGTGACATTATCTTGTTGATTGGGTCCAACAGCATCAACGACGCTGCCTGAACTAAGCATAATTCCACTATCGAAACCTAGACCGGCACTTATTCCACCGGTAAAGGTACCAAACGCAGCAGAGGCACCAGTATTAACAATATTTGAAGTTGAAATTCCGGTCCCCAAAATATTAGTCACCAGATCACTTCCCGAATCGTTTTGGGTAACGATTAAATCAGCATGAGCAAAATTACAAACACTCATAGTAGCGATAGCGACAGCCGCTAACGCAGTCTTTTTTGATACATTTTTCATATTGACGTCCTTAAGAATGAAATATTATTTTTATCTACTCTATCGAACAAAAATTAAGCATTAAACGCACCAAAAATGTAAACTTCAATAATTTCAAATAATTAAGAGACAATGATTATCTAACGAATACAGACAATGTAAAAAATACCGACAGTTTGGAGGTTATTGTGATTGTCTAAAAATACAGCCAATTACACATACATTATATAGGTAGGCGGAAGTTGTACTTAGCCTGCAGTAAACTATTTTCAAAACAACACAATAATTAACCTGATAAACTCTAGATAACCACTATTTAGCATTCAAATTAAACTGCTGCAATACGCTACTGGCTTGTTGGTGCTCAGTTGTTTTGAGCAAGCTCGCAAAGTCCATACCTTGCTGCTTTCTAAGCCTTTTAAGTCTGGCTACGCTATTTTTACTCAGACCTAAATCAGTCGGTAAGCCATCAATCACTTGGGTGGCACCTAGTGGATCGTTACACACTAAAACCATATCGCAGCCTGCAGCTATCGCGAGTTCGGCCCTCTCTACAATACCGCCCATTTGCACTGCGCCTTGCATAGAAAGATCATCAGAAAACACCACGCCATCAAAATTCAGTTGTTGGCGTAATATTTGTTTAACCCATATTTGGGAAAAACCTGCAGGTAACGCATCCACATCGGGATAGATCACATGGGCCGGCATCACCGCATCTAACAGCCCTTGTTGATGGATGGCTTTAAAAATGGCCATATCCAGTGAAAAAATATCGTTTTTACTGCGTTTATCTACTGGCATGGCAACATGAGAATCTTCAAGCACATTACCATGTCCGGGAAAATGTTTACCTGTAGCGCGCATACCCGCTCGGTGCATGCCTTTGATAAACTCACTGGCGAGTTGCACTATTTGCTTAGGTTGTTGATGAAAACTTCGGTCACCAATGACTTCAGATACACCATGAATATCCAGTACAGGAGCGAAGCTAATATCTATGTCGAAGGCTAACAACTCAGCGGCCATTAACCAGCCAAATTGCTCACACAAGTAGCCAGCATTTTCAGAACTATCATTGGTTTGCTGGGCGATGCTGCCCATTGCGGGTATTTGATTAAATCCCTGTCGAAAACGCTGAACCCTGCCCCCTTCGTGGTCTGTAGCAATTAGAATTTGATTACGCGATGTATCCCTAATGTGCTGAACAAGATCAGTTAGCTGTTTTTGGTCGTGATAGTTGCGGCTGAATAGGATGAGCCCGCCTACTAGCGGGTGGTCAAGCATCTCTATCTCTTCGTGTGTCAATTCATAGCCAGACACATCTAACATTAATGGCCCCATTCAGTCGTGCTCTTCTTATGGTCGTTTAAGTCTTGAACCATCATATTATATTAAGGAACACATAATCCAAACGAAAAATATGACTTTCAAACTAGGTCGTGGTTATACTCTGGCAATTCAATTTTTAAGACATTGTTTAATGAAGTTTAAAACCGTTGGTTTAATAGGCAAACAAGCGCACCTAGGTGCAAACCTCAGTCTCAGGGAATTAATCGTTTACCTAACCAAACGAGGTTGCCGTGTTTTAGTAGAAAGGAATACAGCCCAAGCCCTTAAGACTAATGGTTTTGAAACATCTAGCTTGCTCGAAATTGGTGAGCATGCCGATTTAGCCATAGTGGTAGGTGGTGATGGCAATATGCTTGGCGCTGCCCGAGTTCTCGCTGAATACAATGTTGCTGTTGTGGGGGTTAACCGAGGAAACTTAGGCTTTTTAACTGATATCAATCCTGAAGAGTTTGCTTCGCAACTTGATAGAATTTTTGACGGCGACTACCAGGTAGAACAACGATTTTTGTTAGAAGTTGAAGTCTATCGAAATGGCGAAATTCAAAGTAAAGACTCGGCAGTAAACGAAGTGGTGTTACACCACGGTAAAGTGGCTCATATGATGGAGTTTGAAGTCTACTTAGATGACAACTTTGTATTTAGTCAACGTTCAGACGGCTTAATTGTAGCCACACCCACTGGCTCAACGGCCTATTCATTGTCAGGTGGCGGCCCTATTCTTACCCCAAATTTAGACGCGCTAACCTTAGTTCCTATGTTCCCTCATACCTTGAGTAGCCGACCTATAGTGGTAGATGCCAATAGCACCGTAAAACTAAAAGTTTCACCCGAGAATACCGATAACCTGCAAGTTAGTTGTGACAGTCACATAGTGCTCACTGTTTTACCTGGTGATGAAATTATCATTTGCAAAAACCCAGCTAAGTTGTCTTTGATTCATCCCAATGACTACAACTATTTCAATGTGCTACGTACAAAATTAGGTTGGGGTAGTAAACTCTACTAAACCCTGTGAAGTATTTTTCAAAAGATCACTAGACACACACCCAAAGCATGGTTATATTTACAGTTACTGTATATTTAACCATGTATAACATGTTTTAGTCGAGAATTTGCAATGCTTACTCATCTATCTATCCGTAATTTTGCTGTTGTTAAGTCATTAGACGTCGATTTTGCCCAAGGAATGACCGCTGTTACGGGCGAAACAGGAGCAGGAAAATCCATATCAGTGGATGCTTTAGGTTTATGTTTAGGTGATCGTGCAGATAATGGCATGGTACGCACCGGTGCCGACAAAGCAGAAGTCTGCGCTGGTTTTAACGTAAACCAGTTGCCTGATGCCCTAGTTTGGCTTGAAGAGCATGAATTAGCGGATGAAGATGAAGTTTTAATTAGACGTGTGATTTCCTCTGAAGGCCGTTCAAAAGCTTTCGTTAACGGCACGGCTGTGCCTTTACAGCAGTTAAAAGATCTCGGGCAATTTCTATTGAGTATTCATGGCCAACATGCCCACCAACATCTTTTAAAAAGCGACAATCAACGGCAAATACTCGACCAATATGCCGAACATGACTCCTTATTAGATAACGTAACTTCTTGCTATCAAACACTCAAAAAGCAGCGGCAGCAGTATGTAGATTTGATAAACGGACAGCAACAACGTGAAGACCGTAGTCAGTTGTTATCCTATCAAATTCAAGAGCTTGACGAGTTTGCGTTAGCTGATGGGGAATTTATCGCCTTAGAAAGTGAGCATAAAAAACTCAGTCACAGCCAAACTTTATTGGAGCAAAGCCAAGTCAGTTTCCATCAACTGTATGAAGCAGAAGACTTTAATGCCCTATCTGCGGTACAAAGCAGTGTTGACCGATTAACTGAATTACAAGAGCACGACCCTAGCCTTACGCCTATAGTATTGATGTTAACCGAAGCCAGCATACAAATAGACGAGGCAGCTACCGAGTTACGTGCCTATAGCGAGCAACTCGAAATTGATCCTATGCGGATGCAAAATGTCGAAGCCCGTTATTCACAAGCCTTAGATTTATCCAGAAAACATAGTGTGCAACCTGAGAGCTTATATGAATGTCATCAACAACTTAGCACTGAGTTTCAGGCACTAGTTAAAGACGATTCGCGATTAGCAGAACTCAAAGCTCAAATCCTTGAATTAGAGCAGCAATATCAGCAAGCGGCTCAAAAACTCAGCCTATCGAGGCAAAAAGCGGCCAAGTCTTTTGCAAAACAAGTCGAACAACATATTCACAAAATGAATATGGCAGATGCCGTGTTTAAAATAAATGTTGAATACCAAAGTCAAGGTACGCCTAATAAGCTTGGATTAGACACAGTGCAGTTTGTGGTTGCGACTAATCAAGGCCAGGCCATTGATAAGCTAGAAAAAGTGGTATCTGGTGGCGAATTATCGCGTATTGGGCTGGCGATTCAGGTTATTAGTTCAAGTAATAACAATATTGCTACTATGATTTTTGACGAAGTTGACAGCGGGATCAGTGGTTCAACGGCTTCTGTGGTAGGGCAATTACTGCGAGAATTAGGCAACAGTGCCCAAGTAATATGTGTTACACATTTACCCCAAGTAGCAGCTAGAGCCCACAACCAAATGTTTGTGACTAAATTCAGCGATAAAAAAGTCACAGAAACCCATATGATTTGTTTACAAGAAAATGAACGAATTGAAGAGTTAGCACGTCTACTAGCGGGTGATACTCTTACCGAGTCGGCCATTGCAAATGCCAGAGAATTGCTGCAAATGAGTCATTCTTAACAATTAGGCATTGATTGCAATAACAGGGCTGGGTTAGGATGCTTCGCCAAAGTCAGTATGTTCCTGATATTTACCCTTAATTGCATGTACCAACGCTGAGATATTGAGTCACAATGAAGTTTAAAAATTTACTATTAGTATTAACCGCCACTATGATGTTGTCAGCTTGTGCTGATTGGATTTTCCGAATTGATATACCGCAAGGTAATTTTTTAGATGAGAAGGACGTAAAAAAACTAAGAATTGATATGTCCAAAGAACAGGTTACATTTGTATTGGGCAAACCTGTTTTAGAAGATGCGTTTGACCACGACACTTGGTACTACCTATATCAAATGAAGCGAGGAATGAAGCAACGCGGGGAAGATTTTCGCAAAGAACTGACGATTAAATTTGTCGACGATAAGGTGGCGGAAGTCACAGGTGATTTTGAATTATCTGAAGACTTTAATATCCCACTAGATCAATAACCTTTATCCCCTATTCATAATCACCTTGAAAGCCTAGCAAACTTCTGCGGTGAACTCGCTTTCAAATCATCTAAAAATGTCAAAACAATGGCCTAGATCCCTGCTAACAACATGCAGGGATGACAGTGATGATGGCCGTCATTCTCAAGCGCTACCCACACTCCGTCATTCCCGAGTGCTACCCACACTCCGTCATTCCCGAATGCTTTTATCGGGAATCCATTTGTTTTATGCAACAAGCCTTATACCATTCTTTTGTCTGCGGCGCGTAGCTCTCTGTGGTGAATATGCTTTTAAAATGCTCAACCAAATTAAACTAATACCATTAATCCATCCTAACAACCTCGCCCAAAGGAAGAACACCAGCGACTAATTGTTAGGATGAATTGGTATAAATTAAGGTTTTAACCTTAGGTGAACCGTGACTTCTTCGCGATTATGATAAAGATGTTTAGCCTGTAATAAATATTTACCTGCCTGATTGGCTTGCATTACCTCTTCAATAATTGCTAGCGCCCCTTGGACAGACTCATAACGCTTTTTCATGGGGAGTTTAAGATTAAACATGGCCTCTTTGCAGCGCCCTTCAGCCACCCATGTTGCCATAAGTTTTGCTACCCTTTGTGGTTGTTCAATCATGTCGCACACTAACCAATAGATGTTTTTCTTTTTTGGTTGGAATTTAAAACCATCTTCTGGGCAATAGATCACTTGCCCAGTTTCCATAAGCGCTTCATCCATTGCGCCGTTATCTACTGCTTGTACAAACATCCCTCTTTGTACCAATTGATAGGTCCATCCACCCGGGCAAGCGCCTAGATCAACAGCTTGTAAGCCCCCTTGTAAGCGTTCAGACTGCTCTTCTTTAGGAATAAATGTTTTAAAGGCTTCATCAAGCTTTAAGGTTGAACGACTAGGTGCGTCATGAGGAAATTTTAAACGTAAAATACCTAATGCCAATGGTGAGTTATTATCGCTAAAAGAGTAACCCACGTATACTTCATCTGTTTTGCTAAAAAACACATGTAATACAGGCTTTTTAGGGTGATCTTTAACTGTTAAACGATTTTTTTTACGCAAGGCCTGCCTAAGCGGAACGCTTATCTTTCTACATAATTTAGATAACTCCCGGCCTTGTGTCGTGTCGGCATATTCGACTCGCAATTCACCACACAAAGGAAAATTTTCACAGACAGCTAAGATGGGCGTTATTCGATCGGTAACATCAATGCGCTCTAATACATCAAGACAGGCAAAATGTTGGCGCGCGAACATTAACTGATGAAATGGCAGTTTTTTAGCCAATACCTCGGCATGCTCTTGTTGATAACAACTAAACAGCACAAAGCCGCTATTCGCTTTAGTTTTTGAATAACCATAAACTTGCAGTTTGCTGGCATTTTCCTGAACTTCGTTTGCCAAATCGTTTTCAAAACCACTGCGACAATACAATAGTAAACCAGCCATAGCCTAATTCTCTCCTTTGAAAGCTGCGACAAGTATCAATAGCCAACCCACAATAAAACATACTCCGCCTAAAGGAGTGACTGGGCCAAACCACTTTATTTGGGTAAGCGCCAACATATATAAACTGCCACTAAATAAAACAATACCCGCGAGCATAAAACCTGCGCTATATAACAGTAGTGATTGAGGCATTTGACGATACAGAACAACGATTAAAACGAGGGCAAGGCTATGATACATCTGATATTGCACTGCTGTTTCAAAACTATGTAAAAGCGTTTCGGATAATCTATTTTTTAAACCATGAGCCGCAAATGCGCCCAGCACGACTGACAGCATGGCACTGAATGCCGCGCTACTTAATATAATTTTGGTCACTGTGTGTTTCTCGGTGAATAAAGTGAACAGCTTGGAGCTGTATCTAGTGAATAATCGGCAATAATAGCAATTGTTACTTTACGCATATGGCCGTTTCTTTCTTGATAGCTGAATGTATAAAATCAACCGTGCTGTCAATAGCTGTAGTAAGGTTATCATCAAGCGAATAGCCAGAGGCTTTGCGAGGCTTAAAACTATGATCACCATCTGCCAGATATCTTAACTGCACTTGCTGAGATAAGGAGTAAGTATCGATCTCAGCTCGAGTACCAAAAGTATCTCGTTCACCTTGCAGTATCAATACAGGCTTATTAATGGTTAATAAATCCCCAGTACGTAACTTTTCTGGTTTAGCCGGTGGGTGAAACGGATACCCCATACATATACAACCTTTGGCAATCGAGTCTTGTAGCAACATACTGGCCATTCTACCACCCATTGATTTACCACCTATAAAGATTGGCAGTTTTTTATCTAGCTCATCCAGTACCCCGGTAAAGTGGGTGAGTAACTTATCGGCCCTATCGGGAGGTCGCCTTTTACCCAGTTGTTGTGCTAGCTGCATATAAGGAAAATTGAAACGTATGACAGTAATATTATGTTTTGCAATGCCTTGCGCCATAACGTTCATAAACTCGCTTTCTTGCCCGGCGCCTGCGCCATGGGCAAACACAAAGTTGGCAATAGGCTGTGGTGCAATATTAATTAACGTTTGGGTCATCTTGTTCTTCTTTTACTTGTGCCAGTAGCCACTCCCTAAACGCGACAATTTTTCCTAAGTCAGTTTGAGATTGATGACAAACTAAATAGTATGCATTTCTGGTCACCAATTTTTCATCAAATGGACAGACTAGGCGACCGGCTTCAATTTCTGGTCTAGCTAAAAAACTATAACCCAAGGCAATGCCTTGACCCAAAGCCGCAACCTGCTGAACTAACAAAGAATGACTAAAAATAGGACCTTGATTAACATTCACACCTAGAACATTAAAGTGCCGGATCCATTCTTTCCAGGCATCCCTATTGGAATCATGTAATAACGTATGTTTTCTAAGGTCATCTAACTGCTCTAAAGGCTTATCACCTTGCAATAATAAAGGAGAGCACATAGGAGTAAGGTATTCGGTATGGAGCTTGTCTGCTGCTAAACCTGACCATTTACCTTTTCCAAAATAAATTGCCACATCCACATCATCGGTTAAAAACCCCTCATCTTCATCTACCGCCTTTATTCGTAGATCAATATCTGGATTTAAATGACTGAATTTGCTTATCCTAGGTACTAACCATTGGCTAGCAAAACTAGTTTGCAAGGCGACTGTAATAGCACCTTTACTGCCTTTTTCTATTAACCGCTCTGTTGCACTATGCAAAGACTTGAAGATTTCTTTGAGTTCCAAGTAATAACTCTGCCCTTCTTCAGTTAAAAACAATGCGCGATTCTTGCGCACAAAAAGTTTCATGGATAAAAACTCTTCCAACGCTTTAATTTGATGACTGACAGCGGCCTGCGTCACAAACAGCTCATCTGCAGCTCGGGTAAAGCTAAGATGCCTGGCCGCCGCTTCAAAGGCTTTTAGAGAATTTAAAGGAGGTAATCTACGATTCATGTGTAAGCAGCCCTTTTGGCTATATTCAGCCCCATAAAAACATTAGTTTTTCTAATGAACAATAATACAAAATGTCATTTTATTAGACTTCATTAAAGGTTTACAATTCTTTCAGTGGAAATATTTATTGTTTTAAATCAATAGATAAAAACCACACTGCAGAATTATTAAACAAAAAAACACTTAATATTTAACATTACTAAATCAAAGGTTAACAAAATGAAAACAACTTATACAATCATCGCTATTTTAGCTTCCGTATTTTTTATGCAAACGGCCACAGCAAAGTTAGCAAATACTGGTTCGTCGGTTCAACTAAAGAGTCCAATAGCAGTGAACGTTGAAGCTGAAATCGTCAGCAATATCAATAACATGCTATCTAATATGCAAAGCCCAAGCGTTGCAAAAGATGCGACTAAACAACTCGAATTGGAAACAGTACAGTTCAACGCCAACGAATTGGTACAAAATGTCAGTAAAAATCTACCGGAATTCAAATTTAAAGTCATTCTAGCAGACTAAAATTTTAGATAATGATTCTGCTGGTTATACCCTATTAGTAAGTTATCGCTGTGCTAAGGCCGCTCTATACGCATTAAGTGCCTTGCACAGCAAAACTTACACACAGTTCTACCTTAGTAAATTACTTAGCACTGGTATCTAATGGTGCAAATTCTTTGACCAAATCATCCAATGCTTGCATCTGTTGTAAATAAGGCTCCAATTTATCTAAAGCAAGGGCGCATGGCCCATCACACTTTGCCTGATTTGGATTTGGATGAGCTTCAATAAACAACCCCGCTAAACCTAATGCCATACCACTTCTGGCAAGTTGCGCCGCTTGAGCACGTCGCCCATCAGCTGAGTCTGAGCGACCACCGGGTTTTTGCAAGGCATGGGTGGCATCAAAAATAACAGGTGCATAAGCTTTCATCTCATCCATAGCCAACATATCTACCACTAGGTTGTTGTAGCCATAGCATGAGCCTCGCTCACACAAAATAATTTTGTTGTTACCCGCTTCGCCAAATTTGGTAATGATATGGCGCATTTCATGGGCCGCTAAAAATTGCGGTTTTTTGACATTAATAATGGCCTTGGTTTTGGCCATAGCCACCACTAAGTCTGTTTGACGTGCTAAGAATGCTGGTAGTTGAATAACATCCACTACTTCGGCTACCGGTGCCGCTTGGTGAGTTTCGTGCACATCTGTTATCAAAGGTACATCAAAGCTTTGTTTAATTTCTGCAAATATCTTTAAGCCTTCTTCCATACCTGGGCCTCGATAAGAATGAACCGAAGAGCGATTTGCCTTATCAAATGACGCTTTAAACACATAAGGAATACCCAGTTTTTGAGTGACTTCTTTATAATGTTCGGCAATTCTCATGGCCATATCACGAGACTCAAGCACATTCATACCGCCAAATAATACGAATGGTTTGTCATTCGCCACTTCTATATTACCTATGTTTATATTCTGTAAGTTTTGCATAACGCTGTCTTAAAATTTCAATAGTTATAATCAAGCTTTAGCATAACAAGCTAATTCAGAAGAGGATATCTGAAAAGTCACAGGGTCAATTAATATTGTCCTGCCCTTAACCACTAAATAATTCAAACTAAAGGCGGCAATTATTTGAGTAAAAGTAGCGATTAGGGTAAATAACCCGTAAAATGTTTGGTTCGATTTTTGTAGCTTGATCTAGACCTAAAATCTATTAAGTTACTGCACAAAATGTTTGCCAAAGGTATGTACAGTCCGCTATGACAAAAAAGCTATTTATTAAAACCTGGGGTTGCCAAATGAACGAGTATGACTCGGAAAAAATGGCCGACTTACTGGATTCAACTCATGGTTATCAAGCCACAGACGCAGCTGAAGATGCGGATATCATATTACTGAATACCTGTTCTATTCGTGAAAAAGCCCAAGAAAAAGTATTTCATCAATTAGGTCGCTGGAAAAATCTTAAAAAAGACAAGCCAGAACTCATTATCGGAGTAGGTGGATGTGTTGCCTCTCAAGAAGGTAAAACCATACGCCAGCGCGCCCCTTTTGTAGATTTAGTTTTTGGGCCGCAAACCTTGCATCGCTTACCAGAAATGATCAATCAAATTAACGGCGGCAGCAAGTCAGTTATCGATGTGAGTTTCCCGGAAATTGAAAAGTTTGATCGACTTCCACAACCTAAGGCTGATGGCCCAAGCGCTTTTGTATCCATTATGGAAGGTTGTTCAAAATACTGTACATTTTGTGTTGTACCCTACACCAGAGGTGAAGAAGTCAGTCGTCCGGTTGATGATGTGCTACTCGAAATTGCCCAATTAGCAGAACAAGGGGTGCGTGAAGTCAACCTACTAGGGCAAAACGTCAATTCTTTTCGTGGCCCAAATTATGATGGCAGTATTTGTACCTTTGCTGAACTACTAGAACTGGTTGCCTCTATTAATGGTATCGACCGCATTCGTTATACGACTTCACATCCGGTAGAGTTTACCGATGACATTATTGATGCCTATGCCCATATCCCTGAGTTAGTTGATCATTTGCATTTACCTGTTCAGTCTGGCGCAGACCGTATTTTAAACTTGATGAAACGTGGCCACACCGCAATCGAATACAAATCTAAGATGAGAAAGCTTAGAAAGATTCGCCCAAACTTGAGTTTATCCTCTGATTTTATCATTGGTTTTCCCGGTGAGAGCGAGCAAGACTTTGAAGCCACTATGGACTTAATCCAAGCGATGGACTTTGATTTAAGTTTTAGCTTTATATATAGCGCTCGCCCTGGCACCCCAGCTGCCGATTTACCAGACGATGTCACCGAACAAACCAAAAAACAACGTCTTAGTTTGTTGCAACAACGCATCACCCAGCAAGCCTTACGTATCGCACGTAACATGGTCGACTCAGAGCAACGAATTTTAGTCGAAGGCCCCAGTAAGAAAAACCCTATGGAATTATCCGGACGCACTGAAAACAACCGCGTAGTAAATTTTGAAGGTTCACATAAAATGGTGGGACAATTTGTCGACGTAAAAATTACCGATGTTTTCGCCAATTCACTACGAGGCGACGTCATAAGAACCGAAGATCAAATGGACTTACGTAACGAGTTGGCCCCCCACACTATCTTGGCTAAAAATCCAAATAAAGTGGATGATTTAGGTGTGGGTCATGTGGCAGCCAGCCAATAAAATCACCAAGAATATACAGCAAAGAGACCAAGCATTTGAGTAACCTTGTAAGCAAAGAGATTGTATTAGAGCCATCGGATCATAAACGACTGTCCAGTTTATGTGGGCCACTAGATGACAATATCAAACAAATAGAGCGCCGCTTAGGTGTTGAAATCACTTACCGAAATAACGAATTTAAAGTATTGGGACAGTCGCAACAATCCAGTGGTGCGGCACAATTACTTAAATTGTTGTACATGGAAACCCAACCCATACGAGGCGAAATCCCCGATATCGAGCCTGATAAGGTGCACTTAGCCATCCAAGAAGCAAAATGCTTAGAGCAAGCCGAATCTGGTCGTTACGGTAAAGAAGTACACATCAAGACCAAACGCGGAGTCATTAAACCCCGTAACCCCAACCAGTCGCAGTATGTCACCAATATCATTAATCACGATATTAGCTTTGGTGTAGGCCCGGCCGGTACAGGTAAAACATATTTGGCCGTTGCTTGTGCAGTAGAAGCATTAGAACGCCAAGAAGTACGGCGCATATTATTAACGAGACCAGCGGTTGAAGCAGGTGAAAAACTCGGTTTTTTACCTGGTGACTTATCACAAAAAGTCGATCCTTACCTACGCCCCCTATACGACGCCTTATTTGAAATGCTTGGCTTTGAAAAAGTCGAAAAGCTTATAGAGCGCAGTGTGATTGAAGTTGCACCCTTAGCTTATATGCGTGGTCGTACCTTAAATGATGCTTTTATTATTTTGGATGAAGCCCAAAACACCACTATAGAACAAATGAAGATGTTTTTAACCCGAATCGGGTTTAATTCCCAAGCAGTGATAACAGGTGATATTACCCAAGTCGATTTACCTCGAGGTGTACGTTCAGGTTTGCGTCATAGCATTGAGGTGCTACAACAAGTAAAAGACATTTCATTCAACTTTTTCAGTGCCAGTGATGTTGTACGGCATCCCGTCGTTGGGAGAATAGTGGTGGCCTATGAAGAGTATGATAAGCAACAAGAAAAGCTACGCTTAGAAAAAAAAGCGCAACAAGCCCTTGCTAACCAAGATCAGAATTCTACAAAGTGAATCCGCTATGAGCACCATTTTAGATCTACAAATTGCCAGTGAAAATGCTGTCATTCCACAACAGCAAGATATGCAATTATGGTTAGACACCTTAATGACTTACCAACGGCTTACAAAAAAAGAAATCACTGTGCGTATTGTAGATGAAGCGGAAATTCAGCAACTCAATCAGCAATATCGCAACAAAGACCAAACAACAAATGTGTTGTCCTTCCCTTTTGAAGTGCCACAATACACTTTGCCTGATGGCGCAGAGTTAGATAATTCAATGACTAACTTTTTAGGTGACATAGTTATCTGCGCACAGGTAGTAGAACAAGAATCAAAACAGCAAAACAAACAAATAGAGCATCATTGGGCGCATATGTTAATACACGGCACCTTGCATTTATGTGGCTATGACCATATTGAACAGCAAGAAGCACAAGAAATGGAAAGCATCGAAATAGCCGTTTTACAGAAATTAGCCATTGACGACCCCTACCAAAATCATTAATGATGCTGTTAGGATCATTGATAAACGCTAACGTTTACATAATTTAACCTAAATAACGAGATCATGAGCGAAGATACCCCCCCATCTACAAGCGGTTCTGCCAACAAAGGTTGGATTGAAAAGATAGTTCAATCCTTTACGGGAGAGCCGAAAAATAAAGAAGAGTTGTTTGATGTCATTACCGATGCCGAACAACGAAAAGTCATTAACCCTCAAACCAAAGCCATGATTGAAGGGGTAATGGAAGTAAGCAAAATGCGGGTACGGGAAATAATGATCCCTAGAGCGCAAATGCGTACTATAGAAATTGATCAAAATGTAGAATCGTTTTTACCTATTCTGCTTGAATCAGCTCACTCCCGCTTTCCTGTAATAAGTGAAGACAAAGATCATATTGAAGGCATTTTGTTAGCTAAAGATTTACTCGAATATGCTTTTGTACCGGGTAAAGAATTCGAATTAAAGAATATTCTTAGACCTGCCGTCATTGTGCCCGAAAGTAAACGAGTAGATGTATTACTCAAAGAGTTTCAACAAAAGCGCTACCATATGGCCATAGTCGTTGATGAATATGGTGGGGTATCAGGTCTAGTGACCATTGAAGACATCCTAGAACTTATAGTGGGTGAAATTGAAGACGAACATGATGTAGAAGAAGACGAAAATGATGGAATCCGACCACTCAACAAATACACTTATTCGGTTAAAGCTCTCACACCACTGGAAGACTTCAATACATTTTTTGAAACCATGTTTGATGTTGAAGAAGCCGACACTATAGGCGGTATAGTGTTAAAAGCCTTCGGTCATATGCCAGAGAAAGACGAAAAAGTCAGCATTGATGGCATTAAATTTAAAGTAACCAACTCAGATAAAAGACGACTATTACAATTAAAAGTCACTTTGCCTGAATCGGAAGAATAACCCTGAGTCTTGAACAACAGATAAAGCGACTTTCGCTCACTGTTAAGCTGGCAATTGCCTGCTTATCAGGGGCGTTATTAACTTTGGCTTATGCGCCGTTTTCATTTTGGTTTGTCACTTTCATCAGCCTCACTAGTTTTATTTTATTACTCAACCAATCCATACCCAAACATGCTACAAAGCTAGGTTTGGCCTTCGGGTTAGGCTGGTTTGGCGCAGGTATTAGTTGGGTCCATGTCAGCATTGCCGACTTTGGGGGCATTCCTCTGGTTGGCTCAATGACCTTAATGTTGTTACTAAGTGCATATTTAGCCTTGTATCCCGCTATGAGCAGTTACTTGCTAACCAAGTACTTTCCCCCTAAATATTGGCCTTTGGCGTTGCCCTTTATATGGCTGTTTATCGAGTGGCTAAGAAGTTGGTTACTCACAGGCTTTCCTTGGTTGTCATTGGGTTACAGTCAGATACAAGGCCCGTTAGCAGGATGGTTTCCAATAATGGGTGAATTTGGTGTAACGGCTTTGGTCGTATTAATTTGCTGCACTCTAGCCACTGATTTAGCAAATAAAAAATGGCTTGCGAGTAGCGTGATTGTGGCCACACTTTGGCTATCAGGATCAACCTTAAATCACTATCAATGGGCAAAACCAACCGGTGAAAGCGCCAAAATAGCCATGGTGCAAGGCAATATTGAACAGGTCATTCGCTGGACACCCGAGCAAGATCAACCCACCATGAACAAGTACAAAAATATGACGGCAGATCACTGGAACAACGATGTCATCATTTGGCCAGAAGCTGCCGTGCCGCAACTTGAACCTATAGCTACAGATTATCTGACCGCAATCGATACCTTAGCAACCCAAACTCAAACTGGGTTAATCACTGGTATCGCCAACTATAATTTTGAAACAAAGCAAGCCTACAACAGTTTAATTGGTGTCGGTCAAAAACTTCAACAAGAAGGGAGTGATTCGGCTCGCGGACAATACTATTACAACCATGACAATCGATTTTCAAAACATCATCTACTGCCAATAGGCGAGTTTATTCCCTTTGAAGACTGGATACGGGGTTTAGCACCGATATTTGATTTGCCCATGTCATCTTTTAGTCGTGGTAGTTATCAACAAGCCAATTTGCAAGCAAAAGGCTATTATTTTGCCCCAGCAATTTGTTTTGAAATTGCCTTCCCTAAGCAAATCGCTGCCAATCTCTATCACAACACTAACTTTATCATTACCGTTAGCAATGATGCATGGTTTGGCGGCTCCCACGGCCCCGCCCAGCACTTAGAAATAGCCCAAGTTAGGGCCAAGGAATTTGCATTGCCAGTATTGCGTGCAACTAATAACGGCATTACGGCTTTTATTGATCATCGAGGTCACATTCAGAGCCGCCTACCTCAGTTTAAAGCTGCTGTATTGAGTGACCGCGTCCAATTAGTTAATGGACATACCCCCTATCGGGTTGTTGGTGATTGGCCAATTTGGTGCGTAACTCTAGTAATGTTAGCGTTTGCTTGGCGGATGAAAAACAAAACAAACAAAACAAACAAAACAAACAAACAAACATAGTTAGCCCACCCCATTGATCTGCGGCAACCTTATATAGCAATAAGCCAGTATAATTTGACTAATACCATTCCTGCATAGTGACGCCTTGCGCAAAAATGGCTGGGGCTTTCTGAGTGGTCACTTATTTATGGAGAATGGTATAATTATCAAACCAGTCACTGTAGGTATTAACAACACCACCTTCTATTGCTATATATAGGTAGCAATAACAGCTTATTTTTGTTTAAATCCGCGCTGGTTAGACCATTAGTAAAATAGTAATCCAACATGGGAATTATCATGTCTTCAAACACACACATTAAAAAACTACTCGCAGCGGCTATTACCACAGCTATTTATGTTAATACCGCTACCGCCGCTGAATTTTATTTCGGCGAAAACGACGATATCAGCTTGCAAATCACCTCACAGCTTTCTATAGGCTCAAGCTGGCGAATGGAAGCAGCCGACCCTAGCTATATTGGTGCCACCAATGGCGGTACCGGTTATACGGCCACCACTGACGATGGCAACCTCAACTTCGATAAGAACGATGCATTTTCGCAAATTGTTAAAGGCAGTCATGATTTCAATTTGTCTAAAGGTGACTTCGGCGCATTTGTGCGAGTTAAGTATTGGCATGACTTTGAATTGGCAGATGGCGATAGACCCCACGGTAACTCTGGTAATGGCTATACCCCGGGTGAGCCATTAAGCGATGAAGGTTTTGCCGAATTTGGTCAGTTTTCAGGGGTGAAATTGATGGATGCCTACTTATACGGTGCATTCGATATTGGTGATGCGCCTGTAGACGTGCGTTTAGGTCGTCAAGTAGTAAGTTGGGGAGAAAGCACCTTTATCCAAGGCGGGCTTAACTCAACTAACCCCTTTGATGTGAATGCTTTACGTCGCCCTGGGGCCAGCCTTAAAGAAGGTTTATTGCCAGTTGGCATGTTGTTTGTGAATGCAGGGGTCACTGAAAACCTCAGTATAGAAGCCTTCTATCAATATGAATGGGAAAAAACCCAAATTGATGGTTGTGGCACGTTTTTCTCTGGCGCCGATTTTGCGGCTGATGGCTGTAATTATGTCACTGTGGGTGCTGACAACGACCAAACAGCTGTCACTATCGGTTCAGCAGCAAAACGACTAGACGATATTGAGCCTGACGACGGCGGTCAATACGGTGTGGCGTTTCGCTATTTTGCACCTGAATTAAATGACACCGAGTTCGGTTTTTACTATATGAATATCCATTCACGACTACCCCTTATCAACGCGGTGCGTGGAAGTTGGAAAGGCATAAACCCTGCTTTACCGGTATTTCTCCCTTGGGCAAATGCGGTTGGATTAGATGCGGCTTACCCCACTTTAGCTGCAGGGGCTGCGGCGGGTGTATTAACCCCTGAACAACAAGGTCAATTTGGGGTTGCAAGTGTTCTGCAAACCACAGGTACTGATCGTGCAACTATCGATGCACTTAACCCTGGCTATAAAATTGAATTTCCTGAAGACCTAAAATATTACGGTGTAAGTTTCGCAACCAATGTTGCCGGTTTTGCCTTGTCTGGCGAAGTATCTTATAAGCCTGATACCCCTATTCAGATTAGTGGCCCAGAAATATTGAACGCAGTATTATCTGAACAACCCTTTCTTCGTTATTCAAGCCGAATTTTGGCGGTTGAGCCGGGTGAATATTCCAGAGGCTGGGATGAATTTGATGTCACCCAATTACAAATCACTGCATTGCAGTTTTTTGATAGGGTAATGGGCGCTTCTCGTTTAACCGTTATCGCAGAAGCCGGAGTAATTTTGACCGATGGAGTTGAAGACTCCAATCAAAATTATGGCCGAAACTCGGTATTTGGTTTAGGTGATTTCGATATTGGTAATGGCATAAACTGTAGCAATTTAGTGGCTTCTGGTGCTTTATCTGGTGACTGTATAGACGATGGTTATGTCACAGATACGGCTTGGGGTTACCGAGTAAGAGCACAGTTTGAATATCCAAATGCTTTTGCTGGCGTGTCGCTTTCCCCTACAATTGATTGGCAACATGATGTGTCTGGTTACTCACCTGATCCGGGCCAACAATTTAATGAAGGCGCTAGATCATTTGGTGTATCACTTGAAGCTGCATACCAACAAACGTATACCGCTTCTTTAAGCTATAAAGCCTTCAGTGGTGGTGACTACAATATTATGTCTGATAAAGACTTTGTGGCGCTAAGTATTGGCATTTCGTACTAATAGGATAAAACAATGAAAAAATTATTAACCTCGGTAAGTGTATTATGTTTGGGCCTAGCGGCTCATAATACTATGGCTAAAGTATCCCCCGAAGAAGCGGCGAAGTTGGGCACCACTTTGACTCCAATTGGTGCTGAGATGGCCGGCAATGCCGCTGGTACCATCCCAGCTTGGACAGGTGGTCTCACCAGTAAAAACTCGACGCCAAGCAAAGACTCAGGTCGTCCAGATGATCCCTTCACTGCAGATAAAATGTTATTTGAAATTAACAATAGCAACTTAGCAACTTACCAAGCTAATTTAAGTCCTGGTCAAATTGCTATGTTTAAAAAATATCCCGACTATAAAATGCCGGTTTATCAAACACGACGTACCGCTGCCTATCCTGAGAACTTATATGATGTAATCAAGAAAAATGCAGTAACAGCAGAGCTAGTACAAGGAGGCAATGGTTTAAAGGATTTCGATACTGCTATTCCTTTTCCTATCCCTCAAAATGCGAGTGAAGTAATTTGGAATCACATTACCCGTTTTCGTGGGGGCACAGGAAAACGTATTTTTACGGCGATCCCGGTACAAGCAGATGGTTCATTTGTGCCAGTAAAAATGCATGATCAATTGGTTTGGCCTGAATTTCTTGAAGGTGGCAGAGATGCCAAGAAAGATGCCAACATACTGTTTTACTACCTTCAGGTTATTACTGCTCCCGCTCGTTTAACAGGTACGGCACTACTAGTACACGAAACCATAGATCAAGTTAAAGAAGCTCGAAAAGCATGGGTTTATAACTCAGGGCAACGTCGGGTACGCCGCGCGCCAAATGTATCTTATGATGGACCTGCAGCAGGAACTGATGGTTTAAGAGCCACAGACAACTATGATATGTATAACGGTGCGCCAGACAGATACAACTGGAAATTAATTGGCAAGAAAGAAATGTATATCCCGTACAATTCTTATAAATTGTTAAATACCGATATTAGCTACGATGACGCAGTGCAAGCGGGCCACCTAAATGCTAACCACCTTCGTTATGAACTTCATCGAGTGTGGGAAGTAGAAGCCACTTTAGCCGAAGGCGAGCGTCATATCTATGCTAAGCGAACTTTCTTTATTGATGAAGATACGTGGGGCGCGTCGGTAATTGACCACTATGACGGTCGAAACGAACTATGGCGTATGTCTGAAGCTCAAAATGTGATGTTTTATGATATCGATACCCCGTGGATGGTGGCAGAAACACTGCACGATCTAAACTCTGGACGTTACCTAGTTACAGGTCTAAGTAATGAAGAGCCAAACTTTATGATTTGGGGTGGCAAAGAAAAACGTAAAGCGTTTACTTCTTCAGCCCTGAGACGACTCAGTCGCTAAATCAAACTACACCAAAAAGGCTGAATATTTTCAGCCTTTTTTTATGCCAATCCTATAAGTTTCAACTTAAGTCACTGGATCCCCGATCAAAACACCTCGGGGATGACGAAGTGAAGCTAAGGGGTGACGAAATGGAGCTAGGGATGACGAAATCGAGCTAGGAGATGATTAACGGCAAACGGTATGGGATAACAAAAAGCCTAGAAAATAACTTTCTAGGCTTTTCATTTTAACCTGTAATTTAGGTCAACTTATACCTTGCTAGGTACGCACTAGTCGTTGGCTCGCTACTTTTCAGTAGGATTTCTGCCAATTCTTAATGCCCAAGCCAAAGCAGGAATGAGGGTTAAGGCACCAAACATATTCAGTAAGAACATAAAGGTTAGCAATAATCCCATATCAGCTTGGAATTTAATGGGTGAGAACACCCAAGTAGCCACGCTAATGGCTAACGTAATGCCAGTGAATGCAACTGCTCTACCCGTTTGATTGAGTGCATACAGATATGTTTCGTAAAGAGACTTTTGCTCAGCTAATGCTTCTCTAACCTTACTAAAGATATAAATACCATAGTCCACCCCAATACCTACACCTAGTGCGATTACGGGTAAGGTAGCCACTTTAACGCCAATGCCCAAAATAGCCATAAGCGCTTGGCTCAATATGGAGGTTAACACCAGAGGCACCACTATGCTGATCACAGTGCGCACCGATCTAAAGGTAATTAAACACAAGGCAATGACCACAGAATACACCCATATCAACATTTCGGTTTGGGCTTCTTCTATCACCATATTGGTGGCGGATTCAATGCCAGCGTTACCAGCAGCCATCAAAAACTCTATGCCTTGAGGCGGATTTTCCGCAATAAAGTCATTCACTGCGTCAACAACACCTTGTAACGTGTCGGCCTTATGATCATTCAGGAATACTAAAATCGGCGCCATACTACAGTCTTGGTTGATTAAGCCAGGAGGTACTTTAGCTAAAGATGCGTTAGTCACAAACTGGTTACGATTTAATCCAAACCATTTCATCGATCCTTCGTTCATAGCAAAAATACCGAATTTGGACACATCGGCAATAGATTTAACGTCTTGTACCCCTGGAGTATTTCTAATGTTCCATTGAAACTGATCCATCCAAACTAAGTTATCATACTTAATGCACTGCTCTTGCGCAGTTTTGGCCATGACCACAAATACATCGGTACTGGTACTGTAGTTTTCGACTATATAAGCATTGTCTAAGTTGTAAACCGAATCAGGTCGTAATTCAGGTGCGCCTGCATCGAGATCGCCAATCTTCATAAATTGCGAAAAATACAAGCCAAAGACAAAGAGCATAGAACCAATAGCTAGGGCTATTTTTGCCATAGGTGGCTTAGAGAAATTAGCAAAAAAGCTTTCTACAAGAGAGATATGATCCAAAGATTTGCGGGCATGCTCTATTCCTTTTTGAGTGACACCAAGGTAGCTCATGATAATTGGCAAGGCTATCAAGTTGGTCACTATGATCACTGCCACCCCAATACTGGCGGCAATGGCGAGTTCTTGAATAACACCAATATCAATGACCATTAAAGTAGTAAATCCAATTGCGTCACTTACCAAGGCAGTCATACCGGCAACATACAATGAACGAAACGCTAACTTGGCTGAGTCAATTTTGTTATGACCAATTACCCCATGATAAATAATCGAGTTGATAATTTGCACCCCATGGCTAACACCAATGGCAAACACTAAAAACGGCACCAACATTGAGTAAGGGTTAATTCCAAACCCTAGCAAATTAAGAATACCAAGCTGGCAGATCACCGCGAAAATAGAAAAGAACAACACAGCTATGGTGCTTTTTATACATCGAGAATACAAAAATAGCAGTACAAAAGTGATGATGACAGCAATGCCAAAAAAGATAACCACTTGCAAGGCACCATCAATCAAATCCCCTACTACTTTTGCAAAACCTACGATCCTAATTTTTATAGTATCTGTTTGATATTTGTTTCTGATTTCTGACTCTAATTGACTGGATAATTGCCGATAATCTAAAGGCAATCCTGTATCAGGATTAACATCTTGCAATGGTGCCAAAATCATAGCTGACTTAAAGTTATTACCTACTAGCACCCCTACTTGCCCAGACTTAAGGGTGTTGGTTTGTAACAGTTTTAACGATGCTGGTGAGCCATCGTAATCGTCGGGAATAACCGCTCCCCCGACAAAACCTTCTTCTGTGACTTCTGACCACCTCACATTAGGTGTCCATAATGATTTGAGTTCATTTCTGTTAACCCCAGGAACAAAAAACACTTCGTCTGTTACTTGCTTTAGTATTTCCTGAAACTCAGGATCGAATATGTCACCTTGGGTGTTCTCAACCACAACACGAACAACATTACCCAGCCCTGAGAGTTCTTTTCGATAGGTCAAAAAGTTATTAATAAACTCATGTTGACCAGGGATCATTTTGGTGAAACTGGCCTCAGGCTTAACCTGTACCGACTGAATCGATAAAAATACAAATAAAACGCTGATAATGCTTAGCACTGCAACACGTTTGTGGAACAAAATATTTTCAATTATTAGTGCAAATTTTGATGGAGAGTTTTCCATAAATACCCTTATTTAACCAACCAAGTAGTCATGCCAAATTGACCGGCTAAAACTAAACTATTATCACCAACAAGCACCGAAGAAAAAGCGGCATTCGATGGATGCTGATGAAGACTCAAGTTTGTTATGTCACTTACCTTAAACCTAACAATCATCCCCCCATGACCAACTAAACTAACTGTCATATCATCGGCAATCACGCCTCCCAGCAAGCTAGCACTACTGCCTATATTGGCAGCCTCCCAAGACAAGCCATTATCCCTTGAAAGCATAAAGTTGCCTTGTAAACCATAGGCGACTAAGGTGTTTTGTTTAGTGGCAATACCAAATAAACTACCATCATAAGGCAACTCCATGGCGTCCCAAGATTGCCCGTTATCTTGGGAAGAAAATCCCAAACCACTCTCCCCTACTATGTACATAAAACCATTGTCGCCGGTGACGATAGCATTTAAATGAAATTGTTCGGGGTTATCAACTTGATCATCAATAAGCTGCCAAGTACTGCCTAAATCAGTGCTGGTAAGTAGTGTTCCGTAGGCACCCACTGCAAAAAGTTGCTTATTGTTACTAACAGCGATAGATAACAAAGGTTTGTTAGGGCCATCTTCTAACTCTAACTTGGCGTCCTCTAGGTTAAACTCAAGATCTTCAATGGTATACTCAAGCTCTTCAATTTCGTCTTCATCGGTCAATACATCGACCTGCTCTTGGAGGGTGGCAATTTTTTGCTGAATAAAAGCTATCTTTAGCTGAGTTAATTGATTGCCATCAAAAATCTTTTGCCATGTATCACTGTGAGGCGCACTTTTCAAAATAACCGAATCGTGTCCTACCGCAAACCTAGTGCCATCTTCTAAACTGGTCACATCGGTTAACATTAAGCTAACCGGCACACTTTGCTGTTGCCAATTATTTCTATCGGTCCATGCTAAAATATGCCCGCGTTCTCCCACCGCCATAATCTTATCTTGAGATCTGTGAATACTGGTAACAATACTCTTGTCGGCTAGATCACTTTGCAGCGACGGGATCTGTAATAAATCAAATTGTCCTTGGGCGTTTACGCTTGCGACCATGCCACAAAGCAAAAACGTCAATAATATACTGCTGTTTCTCATACTCTTATTCTTATCCTGTGAATCACATGCTAAGTATCGAATATTCCAAGGCAAACTGGTAGAGGTAATAGCTTAAAAGAAGGGGTTTTCTGGAATTGTTCATTAATTATTGGATTTCAAGCATGTAAAAAATCACTATTTCATTCAATGGTTTAATTAATTGCGATTGACCACTAAAAAGGCAATAAAAAACCCGGCTACTAGGGCCGGGTTTTACAATGACTATTTTGGAATAAAATTCCAATTAGCTTGCGCGTTGCCTATCTTAGAATGATAAACGAGCACCTAGATAAAGTCTTCTAGGCTGAACCCACTCAATACCTTCACCAAACGCATATATACCATCGCCTGCTTGAATATCTTGTTCACGAACTACAGCTTGATCATCCAAAACGTTGAACATATCTAAGAAAAATTCTGCTTTGAATTGCTCAAAATCATGCACATATTTAACCCTAACATCTAAGGTTCCATATGAAGGACTCGTATTAGCTGCTACAACACCTTCTTGCACCCATCTATAATTAATTCCCCCAAAATCATAGGCTTCGTCTTCACGTAGTGGGAAATGACGGCTACCACGAACATAGTTAGTGCTGTAAAGCGTACCAGAGTTCCAGTTGTATACAGCCCCTACTTCAATACCATTATCAAAGTAATATGTACCAGCCACTTTTGCTAGCTTTTTGATATTACCCGGTTGATCACCCCACATATTAGGTGCGGCAGGATCAAGCTCAAGTACATCACCTTGATAATCTGCGTTGCCATCAGAGTTAGAGTTACCTTGCGCATCATTATAAGTAAATGAGGCTAACATTGACCAATTATCAGTACGGCGCTTACGAAAAGCCAATTCAACACCTTGATACTCACGTTTCGCTCCGGCTAACGTACCAATAACAAAGTTTGAGTTTGGTGCAGAATCATAACCAAAATATGAATAAGGTAAATAAAATGGTGAAGCGACTAAAGCAGCATTGTCTGGATCTGAGAAGGTACCAAGATCATAATCTTCCATAATGTCTTTAGTCACACGATTAGTATAAGTAATCTCAAGGCTCATATCGTCAAATAAGGCTTGTGAATAACCTAACAAGATTTCGTCTGTATAAGGTGTTTTGATATTTGGTACAAAATAAGCATCTTGTCCACCTTTTGAACCACCTCGAGTTCTAAATGTTAACCAACGATCACCAGCATAAACTTGCTCTTCACGTACCGGCCCAGTCAAGTTACCTGCAAAGTTGGTCATGTCAGTGCGAATAGGATCATAATAACGACCAAAGAATGCAAATACCTTACTTGCACCATCATTATTTATATCCCATGCGGCGCTCAATCGAGGTGCAATTTCCCAATCGAAAGTATGGATATTGTCACCGGCAGAAGAAATATGTTCATATTTTTCAGCACGTAAACCAAGATTTACAGACACACCGTTATCATTGCTCCATTGATCTTGAACAAAGAACACTTGACCGTCAACAGACATTTGAACCGGTGAAGTTTGAGTCATATCAATACGAAATACATTATATAAACCATCGGGATTTCCCTCTGTACTATCAAATGTCATCGCATCTAACTCTGTACGACTAATCTCACCATCATTATCTGAATCTAACAAACCTAAATAGTATGCACTATCGGATGTCATCATTTCATCTAAAATACCGTTAACATCGCTATCAGAATCGGAAATATCCGTTGTACCAGTCCACTCATCGGTAGTATAACTACCAAATGTAGTCCCTGCATTTTGCGCAGGTATAGAAGTGTATTGTGCACCATCACCAGTATATTCTAAACTTGTTTTATAGACGCTTTCAGTTTTCGAATAACCTGTTTTAATAACATGAGAGCCAAAATCAGTATCTAGATAGTATTCCGCAGAAACTTTTATCTCGGTGCTATCACGATTAGAAAGTGAATTAGAACCTCTGCCCCCTAACGATAAATCACGACCAGTGGGGTTTCCGCCTAGATAAGCAACATCATTTCTTGTACTTTGATCCGCTGCCAAGTCAGATAGCTCGCCTTCATGAGAAGCATATTCAGCTGTAACAATTAAATCATCCCAAGAGTGAGAGTACTCTAAATGTATATTATCTCCCCCTTGTTTTCTTGCTCTATCACGGTTGTTAAAAGTCGAAGCTGAGGATGAACCGCTTATATCAGTTGGATCATTAAAATAAGAAACAACAAAACGATCATTATCCGTAGCTTGCCAGGTTATTTTAGCAAAACCTAAGTCTGACTCATCCTTGATAGTTCTTTGTAATTCACCCGTTTCAGGATCAGCAACGTCTTCTTCTCGATTTTTAATTTGAAAAGACGAAAAAAACCACAATTTATCTTTGATAATTGGGCCGCCCAATGTAAAAGCAGTATCATAGGTAGAAAAACTATTAGACTCTTCATGTTCATTATCTGACACTAACCCATCATTCTGTGTGTAATAGTTAATTGAACCATGAAACTCATTACTACCTGACTTCGTTATCACGCGAGAGACTAAACCCGCCCCACCAGCATATTCAGCCGCTATACCACCAGTCAGTATTCTTTGTTCCTGAATAATTTCTGAGTTAAAATTGGCCCCAAATGTACCGGTGTTATTATCAGTAACATTAATATTATCAATGTAATAAATATTGTCTGAAGATGAACCTACGGTACCGCCAGTGTCTGAGTAGTTAACCCCTGATTTAGAAGACGGGTTACCACCTGTTGACGGTTTAGTTCCCGGAGCTAACTGCAAGTATGCTTGATAATTACGAGCCGTTGGTAACGACTCAATCATATCCAAGGTGAGATCAATACCAGCACTAGTAGAACTGGTATCTATAGCAGCAAATTGACGCCCAGAAACCACAATAGTTTCCATATCACTGCTAGTCATTGCATAACTTAAGTTTAAGCTTTTGCCTGTTACTACTCGAACATTATTCGCACTAAAAGGTTGATAACCTTCACCACCAATCGAAACTTCATACTTATTTGATGGGTCTAAACCGATTAAACGAACATTACCTTCACTATCCGAAACACCTTCTTTAGTGATCAAACTCTCTGGTGATTGTACTTTAACAACGGCACCAGCTACGGCATTACCATTAGCATCGGTTACTCTAATTTTTAGACCACCGCTATCGGCAGCATATGCCGATGCGGACAAGCCTAAAGACGCAGCAACAGCCAAAGCTGTTACACTTTTTCTTAATAAAGACATGTGTATTCTCCCTGGGTCACTAATTATTAGTGATTTCGTTTGTGTTGCTTTTGCAACTTTTTGTTAGCGAGCTAGTGAAACTCGCACCGAAGATGATAACAGAAATAATGCTTAAGGTCAAGCAAGTCTCAGAAGCTGAGACACATTAAAAGTCGAAAATCCGGTAAAAAAAAGATGCGAGTAGTAACAATTTCTTTACGTCATTAACATTACTAGTTTCGTTAACTGTTTTTCGATTGCTGTAAACCATGAAAATAGGACTCTTCAGAATATAATGATTAGGGAAATTTTTACGTCATAAGGAAACATTTCTTTAACTTTATTCACACATTTCAGAACTTAGTTATTTTTCATATTTCAGTGCGTTTCTTTAATTATTCGCAAAATGATAGTTATACAAGAATTAGAACCTGTTATTTTTCCATTCCAATTGCTTCAATCAGTATAAAGAAGTGACCTCTCATTGTATTTTTAAATCAACGTTTATAGGCGTATTGACACTTAAATGAAATGGTATTAAACGAAGAGATAAAGATTACAATATTCTAGAAAAAGGTCTATCAGCAGAAATGGAGAACTTTTACAAAAGTTCAAGGAAGAACCGGAGTTAACATTATGTTTATTGACAGAGCAATTAGAAATACTAGTGATTTTATGCCAATTGCTATTATTAGTTGAATTTAAGTAACAAAAAAGGACGGTGTTCACATCTCTTACTTATGAAAATGCCGCTCATCTTTGATGAACGGCATTAAGTTAAAATAGAACTAACTCAAATAGAACTGAATTAGAAACTATAACGTGCAGTCAAACGAACTTGACGTGGTGTTTGCCATGCAACTGGCACACCGAAGTCAGGGTTACGCTCGGTACGAGTGAAGTCACCTGTTTCGTCATACTGAGTCACTTTATTTAGGTTGAATACGTTGCTGATATCCATGCGCATAGTCAAACCTTCTGCCCAGTTTGGCTGATAGCCGAAACCAAGATCCATATTATACAACCATGGCGTGCGACCAAATGAACCTTTAGGAGCAAGTTGAGGTGTTCCATTCTCATCCAAACAATTAAATGCAGAAGCACCATAACCTTCTAGGTTACCGGCATCAACTTCACTTAAACCGTCAAGACTGATAAAACCGTTACAGTTAATTGGACGACCAGATTGAATTAACAAGCTAGCCGACATGCTGAACTCTTCAGTCAATTGGTAGTTACCAAATAACTTGAAAGTATGACGACGGTCATTCGGACTAGGGCCATCGGCACCTTCCATAAAGCGAGCGTGGTCAAAGTCTTGCGTTAAACCAGGATCCGCTTGCTCTAATGAAGAGTTTACATAACCTTCAGCATTACCTTCAGTTTTAGCTAAAGTATACGAACCTTGAATGTATAAACCGTCAGAAGCAGCCTTTTCCCAGAACAATTCAACTGCTTTATAATCACGGCTGTACTGCGGCAATTCAAAGTATGAATTTGGAATGGTAGTAGTGACATAGTTACCGTCATTTTCTAAATCAAGAGCGAAAGTAAAGTCTTTGCCTGGGTTAACAAACATACAACCCGCTAATGAATGATAGTCGAAGTTCTCATAACCATTATCTGCAGCCCAATCGATAAAGCCCTGATAAGAACAGTAATCGTCCATACCGTCTTGAACCTTACGGAAGATACCACGAACACCAGCAGACCAATCTTCAGACAATTCAGCCTGATAACCGACAATCAACTCATCTTGGTGCATAGGATTCAAGTTTTGATCGGCAATAGTCGCAGAATTTGGCGACGTAGACGCACCATTTACACGAGTCGGACCAATTTGAGCGCCAAGAGTTACAGGTGCTGCAGTAACTGCATCGATGCCAGTATATTCGAAGTATTTAACATCAAAATACTCAATGCCTGAAGCACGAATATTGGAGTTAGATGCTACTGGAATATAATAACGACCTAAGTTAGCAAATACTTTCTTAGTTGAATCACCGTCGACATCCCAAGAGAAACCTAAGCGCGGGGCAACTAGGCTATCAGCTTCGATAAACACTTCACCTTCACCATTATAATTAGAGAAAGTTTCATTACGTAGACCTAAGTACAACATCACGTTGTCAGTCACTTGCCAGTTATCTTCAATATAAAACGCAGTATTTTCTACTTCAAATGATGAAGAAGCGGCACCACGATTCCAAGTACGAACGTAAGTATCACCTGGACTTAACGTATGGTCCATCCCACTATTAACTACACCGCTATCGCCAACAGTGAAGTAACGGTAGTAGATACCACCTGTATAATCATAGCCTTGAGAAGCAGACTCATATGTCTCATGGTCATAACCTACACGGAAAGTGTGGTCACCTATAGCATATTCTGCATCAAAACGGAATGCATCACGAGTATCTTCATCTGGACCAAAACTTTGGTCAGGAATAGTGGTTTGAGCTTCGCTCCAGCAACCCATGTAATCTACGCCGCCGGTACGTGAATCAAATACACGTGGACATTCGGCGCCAGGTAGTATACCTGGAGTACGGGCATTTATTAAGTTAGTAGAGTGGCCGTATAAAGCGGAAATAGAAAGGTTATCTGTAATATGACCAGTGTATTTAGCAATTAATACTTTGCCGCCGTTAGTTTCAGTATATTCTGCATCGGTAATACCGTGAGTACCAGTATAAGCACCTTCTTCATTACGATAAGTGACGTAATCAGTATCTAGTTCATTAGAGATACCCGTAAATTCTAAGCTGTGGTTATCAGAGATGTTCCAATCTAATTTAACTAAGAACTGTGGAGAAGACTCACTTACAGAAGTACTGTCTACTCGATCATAATCATCAATCTTATCATCTCGGCCTTCAACCATAGCATAGAAGAATAGTTTATCTTCGATGATAGGTCCGCTTACCCAAGCATTGTAAGAAAGGTTACTAAAAGTATTGTCACTGTTATAAACGTGATAAGCATGTGCCGCATCTTGAGTTTCATCACGAGTTACGGAGTTACTTCTAGGTTCAGCAAGCATTTCAGGAGTAGAGTAAAGTGCACCGCCTGCCTTCCACTCGTTAGAACCAGATTTTGTTACTAAGTTGATAACTCCACCTAGTGCGCGGCCATACTCTGCACCGTAACCGCCAGTTTTAACTTGTTGCTGAGCAATAGCATCAAAAGGTAAATCAGCGAATGACAAGAAGGTACGAATATTAGTTACATCAAAACCGTTAATGTAGTATCCGTTTTCTGCAACTGATGAACCACCGAATGAAGCTAATTTACCGTCACCGAAGCCATCATCACCTCGAGTTGTTCCCGGCGCTAATAAAGCTACCTCAGAAATATTTCGATCTACTGGCAACATTTGAAGTTGCTCTTGGGTAAATACGGTAGTCGATTCAACTGAAGAGGTATCGATTGCCGATATACGCGAACCACGTACTTCAATACGTTCTGAGCCGTCTCCGAATTCGACAGCAGAGCCGGTTCCGATAGAAACAGTAATTTCATAACTTTCTGCGCCATTCGTAACTTTATACTTACCTACTGGTAATTGTGAAAAGTTAAAACGACGTGAGTCAGAAACAGTTACAGAACGTTTCATGCCTGTTGCAATACTTTTGATAGTAACAGTTTGGCCTTCAACAGCGTGACCATAAATTGAACCTGATGAATTGTCTGCAAATACTGGTGAAGACAATCCGACTGCAGCAGCTACAGCTAAAGCTGCAACGCTTTTCTTAAATGTGTACATGTATATTCTCCCTGGATCATTAATTTTGAAATAACCAATGATTAGTTTTTGTCGCTTATACGACTTTATATTAACGAGTTAGTGAGACTCGTGGCCGCGTAATATACAGTAATAAAAAGAAGGGTCAACAAAGCGGTTAGTAGAGTTTGGGGGAAAATCAAGTCTATTTATGTAAACAAATCATTCATAAGTAACATTTTATTTACAAATAATTCCGCTAATTATTTGTTTACTATGTAAAAAACTAAACCGTTAAGCTTTTCACAAGGGTATTAAGCATGTTTTTAAAGAAGCTGTTTTGGCAGTAAAAAAATCTATATTTTTTTACTTTTTATGGAAAGAACGGCTTTAAAAGAGCGAAAGAACAGCCTATTTTTCGCTCTTTTAAAGAGATATAAAATTCTCAACACCGCCTATTTACGTAGCTCTCGGCGTAATAATTTACCCACAGTTGACTTAGGAAGCTCTTCCATAAACACCACTTGCTTGGGTACTTTGTAGGCCGTTAATAATTTTTTGCAGTGCATAATAATATCGGTTTCTGACACCTCGGATTTAACCGTTATATAGGCACAGACTTTTTCGCCAGTTTTGTCGTCTGGCTCACCAATAACCGCTGCTTCTAATATAGCTTCATGTTGACAGAGTGCATCTTCAATTTCATTTGGGTACACATTAAAGCCCGAGACAATTATCATGTCTTTTAATCGGTCAACAATTTTAATTGAGCCATCGTCCAAACGAACGCCTACATCGCCTGTTTTTAAAAATCCGTTTTTGCTTATCACTTTGGCTGTTTCGTCAGGCATATTCCAATACCCTGCCATCACTTGAGGCCCTTTCACCACTATTTGGCCTTCTTCTACTATTTTGTCGTTATCATCCCATAGTTGAATTTCGGTGCCTGCTACAGGTGTGCCCACAGTCCCCAGTCGTTCTTTTCCTGGTTGGTTAAAACAAACCACTGGCGAGGTTTCAGACAGGCCATAACCTTCCGAGATTGAACAACCAGTAGTATTTTTCCACATTTCAACTGCATTAGTGGTTAACGCTGTACCGCCCGAAATAGTAATTTTTAGCTTCGAAAAGTCCAGCACCTTGAATCCAGGATGCATACACAATCCCACAAATAGCGTGTTAATGCCGGCTAAACCTGTAAAATTAAAAGGTTGAATCGCCTGTACAAAGGCATCCATATCCCGCGGATTAGGAATAAGTATGTTTAGGTTGCCATTAGTGGTAAACACCAACATATTCACGCTAAAAGCATAGATATGATATAACGGCAAAGGACACACAAAAATTTCCTCACCTTCGTTACAACCATCTGCAAGGCGTAGTCGGGTTTGCTCGGCATTTGCCATTAGGTTGCTATGGGTTAAGCAAGCCCCTTTTGACACACCAGTAGTACCGCCAGTGTATTGCAGCACGGCATTGTCATGAATATTGTTTGGCGGCCTAGGTGCCAACGTGGCATCACAGTAGTCTGATAATATTTGATTCAAGGCAATGCAGCCATTAGGTGCATTCATATCACCGGTTAACAAATCAGCTGCAGCGGTTGTCACCACCAGCTCTATGTCGGTTTGCGCTTTGATCTCGTTTAGTTTTGGTAATAAATCGCTCAACAAAATAATGGCTTTGGCCCCAGAGTCTTTAAATTGATGCTGCATTTCTCTGGGGGTATATAGAGGATTGGTATTGACTATAACCAAGCCTGCTCGAAACGCGGCATAGGCGGCAATAGGATATTGGTTTAAGTTAGGCAGTTGGATGACTATACGATCCCCCACAGACAGGTTTGGTTGCTGCTGCAACCAACAAGCGAGTGCCTTAGACTTAGCATCAATCTGTGCGAAACTAAGGGTTTGTCCTAAACAGGAAAATGCGGGGTTATCTGCGTACTTTTGTAAACTATGCTCGATAAGATCGGCAATATTATCAAACTCTAATTTAATCATGGTGTTGGTCATAGTTTTTCTTCTTATTTAGTCAAGCCAATAACATTGCCAACGGAAAAACTTTCCCCAAAACCGCTAGGGGTTCAGCAATATAGCTATGCTCAGTTTAAAAGTGGCATGTTGAGAATCAGTTGAAAACTTACTGTAGCAGGATTAAATAAAAAACTTTAGCAAAATCAATTAAAGAATGGTGTGTGGGATGCCATGATGTTTTTGGATAGATGCACATAAAAAAAGCAGGAAAGATTATCATCACTCCTGCTTTTCGCTATTTCTCAACAATGTCAATCAGCTTATGGGTCTAAATATACTCTACCGCGCTAATTTCAAATTCAATCTTGCCTTTAGGGGTTTGAATATTCACAACATCATCCAGTGACTTACCTACTAAACCGCGGGCGATAGGAGAGCCAACAGAAATTAAATTGTTCTTAATATCCGCTTCATCCTGACCCACTATGCGATAGGTGGTTTCCTCGTCGGTTTCTAAGTTGATAATGGTTACTGTAGTACCAAATATCACCTTGCCGGTATTAGGCATTTTGGTGACATCAATAATTTGAATATTAGACAATTTACCTTCAATATCTTGAATACGGCCTTCACAGAAGCTTTGTTGCTCCCGTGCGGCATGGTATTCGGCGTTTTCTTTTAAATCGCCATGTTCTCTTGCTTCAGCAATAGACTTTACAATTTGTGGTCTTTTAACTGATTTTAAATCCTTCAACTCTGCACGGAGCATATCTGCTCCTTTAGCTGTCATTGGATATTGGGTCATATCAACAACTCTCTTTTTTGTTATCTAATTCAAAGTAATGGGTATCAAATACAACTTTTCAATAACGAGACAAACTAAGGCTAGCCTATCCCATCATTGTCAATCTTAGTGAATACGTGTATGCAGTGCTTGTACCGATGTAGCTCGTGCTCTATCGTCAGCTTTATTCGCATTAACTGTAGCAAAAGCCGCGTTCATAGTGGTGGTATATACGACCTTGTTCAATAATGCTTCTTTGCGAATATACACCGAGTCATCAATGGCTTGGCGTCCTTCAGTGGTATTCACAATGTAGCAATATTCGTTATTTTTTATCGCATCGACTATGTTTGGTCGTCCTTCGCTAAGTTTATTTACGACACTACAGGCCACGCCTGCATTATTTAATACTGTCGCGGTACCTTTAGTAGCTTCTAAGGAAAATCCCTTAGATATCATAGTTTGACCAAGTTCAATCACACGATTTTTATCGTTTAACCTAACCGACAACAAAGCTTTGCCACCCACAGGAATAGGCTGACTGGCCCCTAAATTAGCTTTTGCATAGGCTTCTTCAAAGCTATCGCCAACCCCCATGACTTCGCCTGTTGAACGCATTTCAGGCCCAAGCAAGGGATCCACGCCTTGAAACTTAGCAAAAGGCAACACCACTTCTTTAACCGAATAAAAAGGCGGAATAATTTCTTTAGTGACGCCTTGCGAAGCAAGAGATTGCCCCGCCATGGCTCTGGCACCAATTTTTGCTATGGCCATGCCAGTGGCTTTAGAAACAAAAGGCACAGTGCGGGCAGCACGAGGGTTTACCTCAATCAAATACACTTGGCCGTCTTTTACCGCAAACTGAGTATTCATTAGCCCTATCACCCCGAGTTCTAGTGCCATTGCTTTAACTTGTTGGCGCATCACATCTTGTACTTCAGGGCTGAGTGAATAAGGAGGTATTGAACAGGCTGAATCACCCGAGTGCACCCCTGCTTGTTCAATGTGTTCCATAATGCCGCCAATGACCACTTCAGTGCCGTCACAGATAGCATCAACATCGACTTCTATTGCATCATCTAAAAACCTGTCTAACAACACTGGAGAGTCGTTAGAAACTTCAACCGCATTTTTTAGGTAACGTTTAAGATCGTTTTTGTCGTATACGATTTCCATGGCGCGGCCACCTAGAACATAAGAGGGTCGCACCACCAATGGAAAACCGATTTTATCTGCAGCAACCAGAGCTTGTTCTAAATTTCTAACTGTGGCATTGGCTGGTTGTTTCAGATCGAGTTTGTTCACCATTTTTTGGAAACGTTCCCGGTCTTCTGCTTTATCAATGGCATCGGGTGATGTGCCAATAATAGGGACTCCTGCAGCTTCTAAGGCTCGCGCTAGTTTTAATGGGGTTTGACCACCATATTGCACTATCACACCTTTTGGCTGCTCGATGCGTACAATCTCTAACACGTCTTCTAAAGTAACAGACTCAAAATATAATCGGTCAGAGGTATCGTAATCGGTAGACACGGTTTCTGGATTACAATTCACCATAATGGTCTCGTATCCATCTTCACGCAGCGCAAGGGCTGCATGTACGCAGCAATAATCAAACTCAATACCCTGACCTATACGATTTGGCCCGCCGCCTAGCACCATGATTTTATCTTGACTCGTAGGATTAGCTTCACACTCTTCATCGTATGTGGAATACATATAAGCGGTATCAGATGAGAATTCAGCGGCGCAAGTATCCACACGTTTGTAAACCGGATGAATATCAAAGCCACGACGCACTTCTCGCACATCGGCTTCATCAACACCTGTTAACTGGGCAATTCTCGAGTCGGCAAACCCTTTACGCTTAAGAATAGTCATCAATTCTGCATCAATGACAGATAAACCAGATTGTTGTATTTGTTGCTCTAAAATAATCAACTCTTCAATCTGCACTAAATACCATCTGTCGATATTAGTAAGTTCGAATATTTCATCTACCGACATGCCCATACGCATGGCATCGGCAATATACCAAATACGCTCTGCCCCTGGCTCGCGCAATTCTCGGATAATTTTACTCTTGGCCTCTGGCGCTGCGATATCAATAATAGAATCAAAGCCATTTACACCCACTTCTAAGCCTCTCAAGGCTTTTTGCAATGATTCTTGTTGATTACGACCAATTGCCATCACCTCACCCACAGATTTCATTTGCGTGGTTAAACGGTCGTTAGCACCGGCAAATTTTTCAAAGTTAAAACGGGGAATTTTAGTCACGACATAATCAATAGTCGGCTCGAACGAAGCTGGTGTAAGTCCACCGGTAATATCGTTAGCTAATTCATCAAGGGTGTAACCTATAGCCAATTTAGCCGCCACTTTAGCGATAGGAAAACCCGTGGCTTTGGAAGCCAAAGCAGAAGAGCGCGAGACCCTTGGGTTCATCTCAATAATCACTAGGCGTCCGGTCTTTGGATCCACACCAAACTGCACGTTAGAACCGCCAGTTTCAACGCCAATTTCACGTAGCACAGCAATAGCCGCATTACGCATAATTTGAAATTCTTTGTCGGTTAGGGTTTGTGCTGGCGCAACGGTAATAGAGTCACCAGTATGGACGCCCATAGGGTCAATATTTTCTATGGTACAGACAATGATGACGTTATCAGCTTTGTCTCTAACCACTTCCATTTCATATTCTTTCCAGCCAATAAGTGACTCGTCAATCAACAATTCACTAGTAGGTGATAAATCGAGACCGCGACGGCATATTTCTTCAAATTCTTGCTTGTTATAAGCAATACCACCACCTGAACCACCCATAGTAAAAGACGGGCGAATAATACAAGGGAACCCAATGCGCGTACTGACATCAAAGGCTTGTTCTATAGTGTGCGCAATCTCAGCACGAGGACAAGCCAAACCAATAGACTTCATGGCTTTATCAAAACGCTCTCTGTCTTCGGCTTTATCGATAGCATCGGCGGTGGCACCGATCATTTCCACACCAAACTCAGCTAACACCCCGTGTTTATTTAAATCAAGGGCGCAGTTTAAGGCCGTTTGTCCACCCATAGTAGGCAGTACCGCATCAGGACGTTCTTTTTCAATGATTTTTCTCACTACTTCCCAATGGATAGGCTCGATATAGGTGGCATCGGCCATTTCAGGATCTGTCATGATAGTGGCGGGGTTTGAGTTAACCAAGATCACCCGATAACCTTCTTCGCGCAGCGCTTTACAAGCTTGTGCGCCTGAATAGTCAAATTCGCACGCTTGGCCTATTACAATAGGGCCGGCGCCTAAAATCAAGATGCTTTTTATGTCGCTACGTTTTGGCATGTCACTAATTACTCTACTAATACTGGTACTTTAAAAGGTGCGTACTTTAGGTGCTATTTGCATTACCTACTCTGGCGCATTAACTCGATAAAATGGTCAAACAAAGGCGCGGCATCATGTGGGCCAGGGCTTGCTTCTGGATGCCCTTGAAAACTAAATGCCGGCTTGTCGGTACGATGAATGCCTTGCAGAGATTGATCGAATAACGACACATGAGTCACCTCTAAATTATCTGACAAGTGATTTTCATCTACGGCAAAACCATGGTTTTGACTGGTTATCATCACTCGCTCTCCCTTAATGTCTTTTACAGGGTGATTTGCGCCATGATGGCCAAACTTCATTTTAGTTGTCTTTGCACCGCTGGCCAAAGCTAGAAGTTGATGCCCTAGGCAAATCCCAAAAATAGGAATATTGGTGTCTAATAACTGCTGAATTGCTCGTATGGCATAATCGCAAGGTTCAGGATCCCCAGGACCATTTGACAAAAACACCCCATCTGGATTTAAAGCTAAGACTTCATCTGCAGTAGTTTTCGCCGGCACCACAGTTAATCGACAGCCACGATCGGCTAACATACGCAAAATATTGCGCTTGACCCCAAAATCATAGGCAACCACATGAAACTCGGGGTTATCTAATTCGGTTTGAAAACCTTCACCTAAAGTCCAACTGCCATTTTGCCAATGATAAGCTTGCTCACAAGTGACTTCTTTAGCTAAATCCATACCTTTAAGCCCAGAAAAGGCTTGCGCTTTCGCTAATGCATCTGATTCATCCAACACAATATCATCTAACGTATTACTAGCAATGATGCAGCCATTTTGTGCCCCTTTGTCACGTAGGATACGTGTCAATCTGCGGGTATCGATGTCTGCTATACCTAGAATGTTATTTTCTTCTAAATATTCAGACAAACTTTGTTCACTTCGAAAGTTACTGGCTAAGAGTGGCAGGTCACGAATAATTAGGCCTTTGGCCCAAATTTTATGGGATTCACAATCTTCTGTGTTTATGCCCGTATTACCGATATGAGGATAAGTGAGGGTCACAATTTGTTCTGCATAAGACGGGTCAGTTAAGATTTCTTGATAACCCGTCATAGAGGTATTAAACACCACCTCACCTACCGACACACCAGAAGCTCCAATAGCAGTACCTTTAAAGACAGAGCCATCTTCAAGTACTAAAAGGGCAGAATTAGCCAAATCAACCTCCAGGATATTAAAAAAATTTTAACCCTCAGAACTGGCTTAAATGATTTTCACCAGTCCCGAACAAAATCACGCAAACCATTGATTTACATGAGTATTAAGTTAATTTGCTAGTGATAAAAGAGCGAAACAACAAAGGTTGCGCTAAATTTTGGCAAATTCGCAATATTATACATAACAGAGCAATTGAGATCTATTCCCAATTTAATAAAATGCATAAATAGCAGTTTAAGTGAAATTTTCATATAAACGCCGTAAAAGTTTAACTTTCATCGGTTAATTATTAGGTCTAAACCCTAAAACGTCTTGCATATCATACAAGCCACAAGGTTTATCCTTAACCCAAAGCGCAGCTTTAACTGCGCCTTTTGCAAAGGTTAAACGGCTTGACGCTTTATGGGTTATTTCTAATTGTTCACCTATATCGGCGAATAGCGCGGTATGTTCACCTACTACATCCCCTGCCCTTACTGTGGCAAACCCAATAGTATTGTGGTCACGTTCACCGGTATCACCCTCGCGGCCATAAACTGCACACTCAGATAAATCTCGACCAATTTCATCGGCAATAGCTTCACCTATTGCAATGGCTGTACCGGATGGCGCATCCTTTTTAAATCTATGATGGGTCTCTAATATTTCGATATCTGCGGTATCAGCCATGGCCTTGGCTGCTTGTTTGACCAAATTCAGCATAAGATTCACTCCTACACTGTAATTGGCCGCAAACACTATAGGAATATGTTCAGATGCCGATTTTAGCGCAAGCCTTTGCTTGGCATTTATTCCCGTTGTGCCAACGACAACCGGCTTGTTGTGGGCAACACAAAACGCCAAATTTTCAGTTAATGCAGCGGGTAAAGTAAAATCAATTAGAACCTCGGTTTGCTCCATATAGGTAGATATATCAGCGCAAAGTAATACACCATTTTTACCTATTCCAGCCAACTCGCCTGAGTCGGCACCTATAAAAGATGAAGTTGCTTTAACACCAGCAGCACTTAATTTGACGTCAGAACTCTGTGCCACTGCGTCCACCAACACTCTACCCATGCGGCCATTGGCGCCCAAAATTGCAATATTACTCATAGCAGATAATTCATTTTGTATACTCAATATAACTGTAAATTGTGCCTGAAATATCTGTGTTATGCAGTAACGAAAACCTTTATTTTTATACTATTGGTTTTGTATTGGAAAGCCAAGTGCCAGCACTTTTGATAATATGGCCATTTTATACAGCTAACCTTGCAATTTTGGAGTGCTATGTTAGAAACTCACTTTGATAATCCAAGGGTACATTTACATCAATTGCCCACAATAGTGACCTTAGATAAACAACGTTTATCTGAGAAATATGCATCATTAAACCGACTAATTAACTTAAGTTTTACCTTGTTTTTATGCGTGATGGGATTGCTGTTATATTGGCAACCTTTAGTCCAGTTACCCCATACTCTGCGCGACTCTCTACCCTTGATCATATGGGTTGTCGCACTAGTCGGCTTGCTATTAACTTGGATTATTTATGCAAGCGATCAATGCAAATTTTACACACTTAGAGAGCTAGACTTACATTATGCCAGTGGTTTGTTTTTTCGAAAAATAGTCAGTCAACCCATTACCCGTATTCAGCATATGGAACTCAAACGTGGTCCTATTGAGCGGAAAGTCGGTTTAGCCCGATTACAAGTATTTAGCGCAGGAGGAGCGATGCATACCTTCGAAATTCCTGGTTTACCTATAGAGACAGCCCAGCAAATTAGGCAATTTATTTTGCAACATAAAGATGTGCTCAAGCATGGATAATCAGAGCATTATTGCAAGCAGCAAAAATACTGACTTTGGCGAATCATCACCCCCCCTAAATGATTGGCAAACCCTATCGCCTATAGCTATTTTGTATTTTGCAGTCAGCCTAGTTAAACACCTGCTTGGTAATTTTATCTATCTACTGCCTGTTTTTGCATTGAGTTATAAAAACATAATCGCACACCCTTTTATCTGGCTACCTGCCATTTTGATGGCTTTCGCGCTGCTATCACTCTTTGCTTTTGCCAGCTTTAAGGTGTATCGCTACCGTTTAACCGACGACAACATTGAGATACGCTCGGGTATCTTCAGCAAAAAGCATTTAAATTTGCCGTTTTCTCGGGTGCAAAATGTCAAAATAGAACAACCGATTTATTATCGAATTAGCGGCCATGCTTGTTTACATCTGGATACTGCAGGCTCTGCTAAAAACGAAGCAAAGTTAGTGGCAATTAAACTCGATTTTGCCCATCAGTTAAAAACCCGCATTCAACGATATGTAAAAGATAATACTTTAGATACCTGCCAAGATAATCTAGCTACAGGTTTATCTGATATATTGCCGGGAGCGAGCTCAAGCCAATCTCAGCAAGAAATAATGCTTAATCAACGTCAGTTATCTGATTTGGTGATCCACGGCATTACCAGCAATAGAATTTGGATTTTACTAGGGGGTTTAGCCCCTTTTTACAACAGTATTTTCGATTCGATAAGTGAATGGTTTGCTTCCTTAGGCATCGATCTAGACTCTCTATTTAGCTTAACAAACCACTCACTTATCGAAGTGACATTGTATGCCTTATCATTCACTATCATAGTCATGCTAGTGCTGGTCAGTTTTTCAGTGCTAGGAGCAATTATTAGCTTTTACGGTTATTCATCGAGTAAACAGCATGATAAGTACATTAGGCGCAGCGGGTTATTGACTAAACACGAAGTCAGCATGGCATTGAGCCGCCTACAGATGATAATACAAAAACAAGACTGGTTAGATGTGGTGCTTAACCGCATAAATTTGTGCTTTGAACAAACGGGAGCTTTTAGCCAAGACCTAAGCGCATCCGCAGCCAACAGCAAAATAATTGTGCCCTCCATCAGGCCTGATGAATCCCAAGCATTGATCAATGATGCTTATCCCAACAATAGCTTGAGTGATTTTGTCATAAACAACGCATTTGAATCCATTAGCCAGCGTTTTATATTTCGCAATGTGGTAATTTTCTTGATGCCACCTTGGTTAGCAATATTCGGCACGACTTTACTACATGGAGAATTCGCCATAGCAGCGCTGGCAAGCTTAGTGTTTCTAGCTTTATGTGGATTAGTAGTGTTACGTTGGAAGCGTTGGGGAATTGCCACAGATGAGGATTTTGTGTACCTAAGAAAAGGCTTAATAGGCGTAGATTACTATTGTTTTCCCAGTTATAAGTTGCAACAAACTCAATTTAAACAGAGTTTATTGATGCAAAGACACCATTTAGCCACAGTAAAATTTGTACTCGCTTCTGGCTCACTACAAGTCCCAATGCTCAATGAAAAACTAGCCTATAAATTAGTTGATCACGGATTATATCAAGTAGAGTCTAGCCAAAAGTCTTGGATGTAAAAAAGCCGCTAAATAAAAGCGGCTTTTGAGGTTTTCTGTTTTTCTTTACTTTGGTTAATTAGTTAAATCATCAAAGAATTTTTTCACGCCATCAAAGAAACCACTTTCTTTTGGACGATTTTTGGCAACGTCTTTACCGGTTCCCATTGAAGTTTCTAATTCATCTAGCAGCTCTTTTTGACGCGTGCTTAGATTAACCGGGGTTTCGATAACCACTTTACAAATAAGGTCGCCTATACTACCACTGCGTACCGATTTAACCCCTTTATTACGTAAGCGGAACATTTTTCCGGTTTGGGTTTCAGCGGTCACTTTAAGCTTTACCTTACCTTCTAAGGTAGGGACTTCAATTTCGCCGCCTAAGGCGGCACGAGTGAAACTTAAGGGGACTTCGCAGTACAGATTGTTACCTTCGCGGGTGAATATCTTGTGGTCACGAACGTGTACTTGAACATACAAATCGCCCGTAGGACCGCCCATTTCACCGGCTTCACCTTCACCCGACAAACGAATTCGGTCACCGGTATCCACACCAGCAGGTACTTTGACCGATAAGGTCTTGGTTTTTTCTACACGGCCTTGTCCATGACAGGGGTTACATGGATCAGATATAATTTTGCCTCTGCCTGAACAAGTAGGACAAGTTTGCTGCACAGCAAAGAAACCTTGACGCATCTGCACTTGGCCTTGACCATGACAAGTAGGACAAGTAGTAGGGCTTGAGCCTTTTTTGGCTCCTGAGCCATCACACTTTTCGCAGCCCACTAGCGTAGGCACACGAATTTCAACACTTTTACCTTTAACGGCTTCTTCCAGAGACAATTCTAGGTTGTAACGCAAGTCTGAACCTTGACGGGCACGAGATTGACGACCACCGCCACCACGACCACCACCAAAGATATCGCCAAACACATCACCAAAAATATCACCAAAGTCGCCACCTTGACCACCGCCGCCACGATTTGGATCAACACCAGCATGACCGTATTGATCATAGGCCGCACGCTTTTGCGAGTCGGTAAGCATTTCATGTGCTTCTTGCACTTCTTTGAATTTTTCTTCCATGGCTTTATCGCCCTGGGTTCTATCAGGGTGGTATTTCATGGCTAGGCGTTTATAGGCCTTTTTTATCTCGCGTTCGGTAGCACTTTTGTCCACACCCAACACTTCATAATAATCTCGCTTCGACATCTCGATTCGGTATCCTGCGGTTACTTATTTTATTCTGCTTAAGCCCGTAATTGACTTGCTTTTAATACAAACAAGGCGCAATCAGCATAAACTGTTGCGCCAAGTCAGGTTAACTCCAAAAGGACTCAACCATTTAAGTCGATAAATTTACTTTTTATCGTCTTCTTTTACTTCTTCAAACTCAGCGTCAACTACGTCTTCGTCTTGTGGTTGTGCGCCAGCATCTGTTGCTTCTGGGCCACCTTGAGCAGCGCCTTCAGCCGCCGCTTTCGCTTGCGCCACTTCCATCAACTTAGCTGAAGCTTGGATTAGCTCTTGCGTTTTCGCATCGATAGCTTCTTTGTCACCTTCTTTTACTGCTTCTTCAAGGGCAACTACTGCGGCTTCGATAGCCGTTTTGTCTTCTTCACTTAAGTCATCACCGGCTTCTTCAACCTGCTTACGAGTACCGTGGATCATGCCATCTGCTTGGTTACGTGCTTGAACTAATTCTTCAAACTTTGCATCAGCATCTTTATTGGCTTCTGCATCTTGCACCATTTGTTCAACTTCGTCGTCACTCAAACCAGATGAAGCTTGGATAGTGATTTTTTGCTCTTTACCTGTATCTTTATCTTTAGCAGATACATGCAAAATACCGTCAGCATCAATATCGAAAGTCACTTCTATTTGTGGTGCGCCACGTTGTGCTGGGCGAATACCTTCAAGGTTAAACTGACCAAGAGATTTGTTGCCAGAGGCTTGCTTACGCTCACCTTGTAGACAGTGAATAGTTACCGCAGATTGGTTATCTTCAGCTGTCGAGAACGTCTGTGACTTTTTAGTGGGTACAGTCGTATTTTTCTCGATAAGAGTAGTCATAACACCACCCATAGTTTCGATACCTAATGAAAGTGGTGTCACATCAAGTAACAATACATCTTTCACATCACCGGATAATACGCCGCCTTGAATTGCCGCACCTACTGCCACTGCTTCATCAGGATTCACGTCTTTACGTGGCTCTTTCCCGAAGAATTCAGTCACGTATTTCTGAACCATAGGCATACGTGTTTGACCACCTACTAAGATGATATCGTTGATATCACCTACAGATAAGTCTGCATCAGATAACGCTTGTTTAAGTGGTTCAAGAGTAGCCTTAACCATAGCTTCTACTAGTGATTCTAATTTTGCACGAGTTAGCTTGATAGTAAGGTGCTTAGGACCCGAAGCATCAGCAGTAATGTATGGCAAGTTCACTTCAGTTTGCTGAGCAGAAGACAATTCAATCTTAGCTTTTTCGCCCGCTTCTTTTAAACGTTGCATAGCAAGCGGATCTTTACGAAGGTCCATACCTGAGTCTTTCTTAAACTCTTCTACTAAGTAGTTAATCACTTGGTTATCGAAGTCTTCACCACCTAAGTGTGTATCACCGTTTGTAGCCAATACCTCAAAAGTATGTTCGCCATCGGCTTCGTCGATTTCGATGATAGAGATATCAAAAGTACCACCACCTAAATCGTATACTGCAACAACACTGTCGCCTTTTTTCTTGTCCATGCCGTAAGCAAGGGCAGCGGCTGTTGGTTCGTTGATAATACGTTTTACTTCAAGACCCGCAATACGCCCTGCGTCTTTAGTGGCTTGACGTTGAGAATCATTAAAGTAAGCAGGTACTGTAATAACGGCCGCTGTCACTTCTTCGCCTAAGTAATCTTCGGCAGTTTTTTTCATTTTCTTCAACACTTCAGCAGAAATCTGCGGCGGTGCCATTTTCTCACCTTTTGCTTCAACCCAAGCATCGCCATTGTCCGCTTTAACAATTTTGAAAGGCATAATGTCGATATCACGCTGTACTTCTTTATCTTCCCAGCGACGACCAATTAAACGCTTAATGGCGAATAAGGTGTTTTGTGGATTGGTTACCGCTTGACGTTTAGCAGGCTGACCCACTAAAGTTTCGCCGTCTTGGCTGTAAGCGATGATAGAAGGAGTAGTACGATCCCCTTCTGCATTTTCAATTACTTTGGCTTTGTCGCCATCTAATACTGCTACACAAGAGTTAGTAGTACCTAAATCGATTCCAATGATTCTACCCATTAGTTTTTCTCCAAAAATTTATTCTTAAAAGCTTGTACACTTTGTGGGGTTATTCTTCTGTTTTTCAACATTTTGTTTGAAAAAACCTTTACAAAATGAAAATTAATTTTGTGCAAAGACAGTTATGCCTCTACATCTACTCCACCTTCTGGCGCGCGTGTCACCATGACCATGGCAGGACGTAATAAACGGCCATTTAACTCATAACCTTTTTGCATTACAGCCATGACGGTATTAGGTGGCAAGTCTGCATTTTCTTGCATCGACATCGCTTGATGTTGTTCTGGATTGAAAGGTTGACCTTGGGGATCAATCACTGTCATGCCGAACTTTTCAATGGTGCTAACAAAAGACTTAAGTGTGAGCTCTACACCATCAAAAATAGGTTTAATGGCTTCGTCTTCAGGGTTTGCTACTTGTAAAGCACGCTCTAAATTATCTGCTACAGGCAATAATTCACCTGCAAATTTTTCCAAGGCAAATTTACGGGCTTTATCAATTTCACCTTGAGCACGTTTGCGGGCGTTATCGGCATCGGCAATAGCGCGCATCACTGAATCTTTTTGATCGGTGAATTTTGTCTCTGCTGCAATCACAGCGGCTTCTAATTCAACAATGCGCTGTTGATCTTCAGACAGTTCAACAACCTCCTGTTCAGCCGCCGTTTCAGGTGATTGTTGTGCATTTTCAAGATCAGTTGGTACTTCTTCACCCTGTGGTGGTGTTTGTTCATTTGACATGCTTAGCTCCGTATACTCTTTAAGCAAATTTTCAACTGCACTGTTAATGGGGTTAGATTGATAAGCTTCAAGGGCAATTAATTGATGTTTTTTTGATTTACACCATTTTGTATAAAGAACTGACCTGTGATGTGCACAAATCAATACAAAATAGCTGAGAGTTTATGGGCAAGAATTAGGAATATTCCTTCAGGCATATTGTCGCCACTATTCGCTGTCTATATACTCCGCTGAAAATCTAGGTGAGCGTAATTATCTGACAGTTCAGGTTAATTAAGCACACTTCTCACATTCTTTATCCAGCCAATGCGGAGTTGCATATGTTGTTCAACGGTAGCCTAATCACTGAATCAGCCACACGTCAGAAAATTCGCGATTTTTATCGTATCGACGAAGATCTTGCTGTTGAACATATCTTGCCCGATGCAGAGGTCAATATGCGCGCTCGTAGTCGCGCTTGGGATCGCGCTCGAAAAATGGTGTTGCAAATTCGTAACGATCAACAAGGTTCAGGCGTCGTTGAAGCACTACTCAATGAATACTCCCTTTCTTCCGAGGAAGGCGTGGTATTAATGTGTTTAGCAGAGGCATTACTGCGAGTACCAGACAAGCGCACCCAAGATAAATTGATCAGCGACAAGTTATCCAAAGGTCAATGGAGCGCCCACTTAGGTAACAGCGACTCACTCTTTGTTAATGCTTCTTCTTGGGGCTTATTAATGACAGGCGGCTTGGTCAATTACGCCAACCAACAAAATACCTTTGGTTTATTGAAAAAAACCCTAGGTAAAGTGGGCGAACCTGTTATTCGTAAAGCTATGAACATTGCCATGAAGGTAATGGGTCAACAATTTGTGATGGGTGAAACCATCGAAGCTGCAGTACAGCGCGCCGAAGACAAAGAACGCAAAGGATATGTGTATTCTTACGATATGTTAGGTGAAGGCGCCAGAACCCAAAAAGATGCCGACACCTATTTCGATGCCTACGCCCAAGCCATAAAGGTTATTGGTGTGGCGGCAAAAGGCAAAGGTCCGCGAAAAAGCCCAGGTATTTCCGTTAAATTATCTGCTATCCATCCTCGTTATGAATTTACTCATCGCGACAGAGTCATGGCCGAAATCCCGCCCAAACTCAAACAATTATGTTTATTGGCCAAGCAGTACGATATTGGCTTAACCGTTGATGCCGAAGAGTCTGAGCGTCTTGATATTTCCTTAGATATCATCGAACAAGTTTTCAGCGACCCAGATTTTGCCGGATGGAATGGTTTTGGTTTGGCGGTGCAGTCTTACCAAAAACGAGCCCTATTTGTGATTGACTGGTTACGTGAGCTCACCGAAAAAGTCGGCCGCAAAATGATGGTGCGACTGGTAAAAGGCGCCTATTGGGATACTGAAATAAAAAATGCCCAAAAAGACGGCCTCGAGCATTTTCCGGTATTTACCCGCAAGTCTTCCACCGATGTGTCTTATCATGCCTGCGCCAATCGTTTACTGGATTATCGTGACACTATTTACCCGCAATTTGCGACCCATAACGCCTACACTGCTGCGGTTATTATTGAACTGGCCAGTGACGATAAAGAAGGTTTTGAGTTTCAGTGCTTACACGGTATGGGCGACAGTTTATATGATCAAATTGTCACCATCGAAAACATTCAATGTCGTATTTACGCTCCTGTGGGTGAACATGAAGATTTACTGGCCTACTTAGTGCGCCGCCTACTTGAGAACGGTGCCAATTCCTCTTTTGTGAATGCCATAGTTGATGAATCTAAACCAGTAGAATCTTTACTCGAAGATCCCGTTGAGAAAACCCAGCGCCTTAAACATAAATACAACGAGCAGATCCAAAAACCCATCGCTTTATTTGGCAGTGAAAGAAACAACTCCAAAGGTCTGGATATTACCGATATCAATCAAATCACCCCGCTAAAAGCAGCCGTAGATCGTTGGTTTGAGGAAAACCAAATAAACGATAAGCAATTGCCTGACGGTTGCCATGGGGTGCGTAATCCTGCCAACAATGACGAAATAATTGGCTATCATCAGTTCGATACCCAACAAGATATGCTCCATAAGTTACAGCTGGCCCACAACACTTTTGCTACTTGGTCACAAACACCCACGACCGAACGGGCCGACCTATTACGTCGCACCGCTGACATACTAGAGCGCCACACTGACGAGCTGATTGCCCTGTGCATTAAAGAAGCAGGCAAAGTCACACAGGATGCCGTGGATGAAATTCGCGAAGCGGTAGATTTTTGTCGTTATTATGCCGTTCAAGCTGAAACACTGGCAGAAGACCCGCGACTCTCACCACGAGGCGTGGTGCTGTGTATTAGCCCATGGAATTTTCCCCTCGCTATCTTTTTAGGCCAAGTTGCGGCCGCCATTGTCACGGGCAATACTGTCATCGCCAAATCCGCTGAACAAACCAGTTTAATTGCCAAACGCGCCTTACAATTAATGGAGTACGTGGGTTTGCCCACAGGGGTAATACAAGCGGTTGTCGCATTTGGACCAGATGTGGGTAAAGTATTGTTGCCAGATGAACGCATCAAAGCCGTGATGTTCACAGGCTCGACAGTAACCGCTAATATCATTGCCCAAGCCCTAGCCGAAAGAGGCGGTGAACAAGTGCCTTTAATTGCCGAAACCGGTGGCCAAAACTGCATGATAGTCGACTCAACCGCCCTACCCGAACAAGTAGTGGATGACGTAATTGCATCAGGTTTTCAGAGCGCTGGACAACGCTGTTCGGCCCTTAGGGTATTATTTTTACAAGAAGAAATAGCCGATACAGTCAGTGAGATGTTAATTGGCGCGTTACAAGAATTAACAGTGGGTGATCCGGCCTATTTAGCAACAGATATTGGCCCCGTTATCGACCAGAAGGCCTTAGACAATTTAATTGCTCATTCTAAAGATATGCAACAGCAGGCCACTCTATTATTTGAAAGCAAGGTGGCCGATAACAATGGTACGTTCTTCGCTCCCAAGCTGTATGAAATTAAAGATATTTCGGTTTTAAAGCGAGAAGTATTTGGCCCATGTGTGCACATTGTACGATTTAAAGCAGATGAATTAGAAAATACAGTAAAACAAATTAATGCTACTGGTTTTGGGTTAACTATGGGTATTCATTCTCGGATAGATACCCGAGCGATGGAACTAGTTAAACTTTCAAATGCTGGAAACGTTTACGTCAATCGAAATATGATTGGAGCAGTCGTTGGGGTGCAGCCTTTTGGTGGACGAGGACTGTCTGGAACAGGTCCAAAAGCAGGTGGTCCAAATTATTTACCACGCTTGATGCTTGAAAAATCAACGCCTCGCCCTTTCACCGAAAAAGACTTAAATACTGATACCGCTTTGCAGGGTAATCAAGAAGCAGTCCAACAAGCCTCGAAGTTTATGTTTCAAGCCACAGAAGTGAAAGAAAAGTGGCAAGGAACTGACTTAAATACAAGGGTTTCTTTGGTTCGACAGTTATTGGCCGCTATTGCTAAAGTAGAAATGGTGGACGAATTGGCTGATGACTTAAATTCTACCCTCGCCGCCGCTCGCTCGCAGCTGATTAGTATTGAAAAACGCCTTAAAAAACCGCGTATTTTGCCTGGGCCAACGGGTGAGTCTAACGTGTTGTATCTAGAGCCTAGAGGGATCATTCTTTGTTTTGCCGATAAAAATGTGACGTTCGAATATTGGGCTTTATCTATTGTCACCGCCTTGGCAACAGGGAATGTGGTTATTTCTGTGGTATCCGAATTATTCTACGCAGAAGCTTTAGCATTTCGTGAGCAATTTATTGCTACTGGTGCCCCAGAAGGGGCATTACAAGTCGCTAAACTACAACATTTGCAACCTTTGTTGACTGAAGCAGATTTGGCTGGCGTTGTGATTGACAGTGAAAGCAAACGTTCCAGTTTTATGGTGCAGATGTTAGCAAAGCGTAAAGGGGCAATACTGCCAGTGATTACCGCGGAATATTACGACCATATGATCCAGCGGCTATTGACCGAGAAAACCGTCAGTGTCGATACTACTGCATCAGGTGGAAATACATCCTTGATGACACTAGTTGAAGAAGACGATTAACATAACATCTTTAAACCAATAAAAATGCTCTTTAATGTTTAACTTACTCGGGTTAAAGTATTGAATTATTAAGTTTTTATAAACTTTACCCGAATCTAAGGGTTGAAATAGGATTGTAGTAGTGAGCTTAAAAACAAATGAAGTAGATGTACTCATTATCGGTGCAGGGATATCAGGCATTGGTGCTGCGTTTCACTTGCAAAAAAATTGCCCAAACCAATCTTACGCTATTGTCGAAGCGCGCAGCGCAGTAGGTGGAACATGGGATTTGTTTCGTTATCCCGGCATTCGTTCTGATTCGGACATGTACACTTTTGGGTTTAATTTTAAACCTTGGCGCTCGGCTAAAGCTATTTCACCCGGTGAAGATATCAGAGCCTATATTACCGAAGCGGCCAGTGAAAATGGCATCGATAAACATATTTTATTTGAACACAAAGTTGTTGCCGCTAATTGGGTAAGTGCCACAGCTCGCTGGCATACCACAATCCATGATTTAAAAACCGGCGAATATTGCGTATACGTCAGTAAATTCTTTTATTCTTGTGCCGGTTATTACAATTATGACAATGGTTACACGCCAGATTTTAAGGGGGCAGAGAATTTTAAAGGAACCATTATTCACCCACAACACTGGCCCAAGGACTTAGACTATTCGGGTAAAAATGTAGTGGTGATTGGAAGTGGTGCCACAGCAGTAACTTTGGTGCCCACTTTGGCTGAAAAAGCTGAACATGTCACTATGTTACAACGTTCCCCTACCTATATTGCGGCGCGTCCTGGGCAAGATGCTTTTGCAGACTTTATGCGTAAGTATCTTCCAGCAAAGTTGGCTTATAGCCTTAGCCGTTGGAAGAATATTTTAATCAATATGTTTACTTATTCCTTAGCGCGGCGGCGTCCTGAACTTGTCAAAAAAGCGATACGTAAAGGAATATTAGATGTACTGGGTGACGATTACCCGGTTGACGAGCACTTTAAACCTAGTTATCAACCTTGGGATCAACGGGTATGTTTAGTACCTGATGGTGATTTATTTCAAGCAATAAAAACTGGCTCTGCATCTGTGGTAACTAATCATATCGATTGTTTTACTTCAACCGGAGTCAAACTTCAGTCAGGAGAAGAGTTAACGGCTGATGTCATTGTCACTGCAACGGGGCTAGAAATATCCGTATTAGGTAATTATCAACTCAGTATTGATGACAAACCTTTACAACTTTCTGATAGCTATTGTTACAAAGGAATGATGTTAAGTGGAATTCCCAACTTTGTATTTTCTATGGGGTATACCAATGCCTCTTGGACGTTAAAATCTGATTTAATTGCACAATATGTATGCCGTTTAATTAACCATATGGAAAAGCATCAGTATCAATACTGCGAGCCAAAAGTACCCGATTCAGGTATTGAAGATGAACCGATAAT
>NZ_CAKZKO010000005.1 GCF_937123705.1 uncultured Paraglaciecola sp.
CTTTGCCGTATGCGTTGAGTCAGAAAACACAGCAACCATAGGTGTTGCTGTGGACGCTTAAAGCGTTTTAGTTTACTACCATAATAATCCACCATTTCACCGAAGTGTTGTTGGTTTTTAGACGATAAGGCTAAGTCCTTAACAGCATCATCAATCTGTCTTGTATAAGGCTGTAACTGATGATAAACAATCAGTTCTTTTTTTAGCTCTGTCACCATAACGCTTTTTGCACCTGCTCGAAGCTGGCTTAAGGAGAGCCCATCTTTGTCATCGATAATAGTATTTAGAAATTCGTGTAGTTCAGATGAAACATGAATACGAAGCTTATTATTTAACCCCTTCTTTACCTGTTGGATAACACGACTGATAAGCTTTTGTAAGACAGTATATTTAGGGATGGCAATTCTATGCGTTGCTAGAGATTCAGCGGCTGCATCGAATAGATAACGAGGCTCAAGCCAAGCTTTGCCGACCATTACAAGATGATCGTACAACGGCGCAAAGTGCAGACTTTCTTCCCATTTCTGATAGTTTAGTAGCCTCAGTATTCTTTGATAAATACGGTCACGCTGCATCTTATTTATGCTGAAAGGCCTGAGCCCTTTGCCTCCTTGAACTTGCGTTGAAATAAACTGCATATCGTTAAAGATGAGGTTAAAGCTAGGTGAAAGAATGACAGGCTTAGACTTAAAATACCCTAATAACGCAATGAAATAGCATCGATGGCTCCTTAGGCGAATGCTTTTCGACTCTGTTAACTCGATCTCGTTTTGCGTAAAATACAATCGTTGCTGTTCAAGGGTTAATAGTGGCGGAGAATATAGATCAAGCTGCTCAGCTTTGGTAAGAATTGAGAGTTCGTTTTTTATAGCCATAGGAATTACGTTAAGTTTAAGGGGTAGTTAACCTCATAATTTGCCATACTTTGGAGAAGTAACCCACCTTTGTATGCCTTTAGATATCGTGAGTATGGCGATTTATGTTACTTTAGAGGGGAAAATCCCTAGAACCCCAAAATGGCGCAATTACTTTTGATGACAGTAAAGGTGAGTTATCAATTAATTACAAAAAATATCCACAGACAGTTGAAAAGTTATTATCAAAATTGCTGGATATTCAATATCAAGGCGACAAGGCTGCTTCAGATGAATTTATTGCACAATATACTCACTGGGATGAATCTTTACATCAAGTACTTGCTAACAAAATGCACCAAGCTAAACAACCATTATATCGTTTAGTTAAATACCAAGCATTAGGTGAATAATTGTGGCTGTTGAACGTTAACGTAATAATTGACCATAACAGTGATATTTATGCTTTTAAGTTAGGTGGGTTGATAACGCTTAGTACGATCGTGATATTGAAATAGTCTAGTGAAACTGAAAGGGTTTAAAACTTAAAATAAGTAAAACCTAAAAGGTGTCTACATAGTAAAAGTTAATATCAGCCCTAGCCAGAAACTAGAATATGCCAAACTCATGATTGAGAAAGTCTATACCAATAAACAAATTCAGGATATCTCAGGGGCTTGTTCATCAGCTATTTCTTGCTGGATAATATTCAGCCAAAGTATTTAGAAATAAACTTACACAATTGAATATTACTCAAAGTATGAGTTGCAAAGGAAATTGTTGAGATAATGGAGTGGTTCTTTAGATGTTTAAAAACAGAAAGGCTGAATCAACAGAGTTTTATAATTATAAGCGTCGTCATTCAGATATTAATTATATGGCACCGCATCAGAACTATAATGAATTGAAAAAAGTGGCTTAATAACTTCTCAGTTTTAATTGACCATTACAATGCTAACCATTATAAGTTTAAGCATATTGATAATAGCTATACCTATTGTGCTTTATTTCATTACCTTAGCCAACTCTTGCTATATTAGAATTAATTTTATGACAGCACTGAATCAAAACAAAGGATAGTCATTGATATTACAACAACCATTTTTATTATATTTAGGGGATGCTACATCTCCATTGGCGGTTAAAACATCTCGGGGTATTGCCCAATGGCGACCAGATTTATGTATTGGCGAGTATTCCAATAAAAATTGCACTATCAGTTTAAATGTTGAGCAAATGACACCTGAAGTAGCTAAGAAAAAAGGGGCTAAAACTTTTATCGTCGGCCTTGCAAATAGTGGTGGGAAAATAGCTGAAAGTTGGATTTCAGATATAATTATAGCTCTCGAACAAGGCATGGATGTTGCCAGTGGTTTACATCAAAAATTAGTTGATATTGAAATAATTCGTAATGCTGCTATCGAACATGGTTGTCAAATTCATGATGTACGACACTTTACAGGTGCTATACCTGTAGGAACAGGGAAAAAACGTTCCGGAAAAAGATTGTTAACTGTTGGTACAGATTGTTCTGTAGGAAAAATGTACACTTCTTTAGCAATTGAGCGTGAAATGAAACAACAGGGCTTTGATGTTGAGTTTAAAGCAACAGGACAAAGTGGTTTGTTATTAGGTGCAAGCGGTATTTGTGTTGATGCGGTTGTTGCTGATTTTATATCGGGTGCGATAGAGTTAATTTCGCCAGATGCTGCTCCAGAACATTGGGATATTATTGAAGGTCAAGGTTCGTTATTTAATCCGTCTTTTGCTGGAGTAAGTACAGGATTACTTCATGGTGCTCAAAGTGATCTTATTGTCATGTGTCATGAGGCGGGTAGGCAATTTATTAAGGATTTAGAAGGTTATAAACTTCCCGATTTAAAACAATGCATTGAGCATAACCTTACAGTTGGACGGCTAACAAACCCTAATATTAAGTTGGCAGGTATTTCGCTAAATTGTCGTTTAGTAGGTAAAGAAAAAGGTCTGGCAATGATAAAAGACTTGGAGAAACGTTTTGGCGTACCTTGTTTTGACCCAATACTCACGGGAGTAAAAAACTTGGTAGATACATTATGATGCACGATAAAAAACTTCAATTTAATGTGTATAGTGAATCTTGGCAATTGAAAAAGCCTTTTGTTATAGCAAGAGGGGCTCGTACTTCTACTGAAATAGTTTTTTGTAGTATATCAGATGGTAAACATACAGGGCATGGAGAATCTGTTCCGACAGAGCATTATGGTGAGAGCGTGAGTTCTGTTATTTCTGATATTAAATCAATTCAGAACAAACTCGTATCTAAAAATTGGCAAGAGCAACTCCAAGAGCTATTACCAGCAGGTGCGGCAAGAAATGCAGTTGATTGTGCTATGTGGGATTTATTTGCCAAACAACAAGCTACCACTGTTGCTGAATTATTAAATTTTCCAGCTCCGAAAAACGTGACAACAGTGCATACCATTTCTATTGGGACACCATTAGAAATGGGAGAAGCGGCAAAAAAATTAAAAGGCTATGACTTAATAAAAATCAAATTGGATCAAATTGATATTATCGAGCGCATATTGGCGGTACATGAAAATGCTCCTCAAGCCAAATTACTCATAGATGCCAATGAAAGTTGGACATTAAACATCCTAAAAGATGTTTTATTAAAAGTCGAAAACTTACCCATAGTGCTAATTGAGCAACCTTTACCAGCAGATCAAGATCAACAATTACTGGGCTTGAATTCGAAAATCCCTCTAGCGGCAGATGAGTCTTGCCATACACAATCACAACTTAAGTATTTATCAAAAATTTATGATGTAATTAATATTAAACTCGACAAATGTGGAGGCTTAACTGCGGGTGTAGCTTTAGCCAAAGAATCTAAGTCTTATGGCATGGATATTATGGTCGGTTGTATGTTGGGCACCTCATTATCTATGGCTCCTGCACTTATCTTGGCCACTCAAGCGAAGTTTATTGATTTAGATGCTCCACTGTTACTTCAAGATGATCGAGCTTTCGGGTTACAAATAAAGGATGGCTGCATTAGTAATTTAGATCCTCTACTTTGGGGCGGGTAACTTGTGCTAATAAACTTCAATATATAAATAAATACTAAAAATAGGAATAATATGAAAATAATCAATAAACTATTAAATTCAGCCGTTGCAACTTCGGTATTGTTTGCATCAAACATTGCCTTAGCAAAGGAGAAGCCATTTGCAATAGTTATCCACGGTGGCGCTGGTACTATTAGTAAAAAGAATTTTACGCCAGAAAAAGAAAAAGCATATCGAGCCAAGTTACAAGAAGCGGTTGAAACGGGTTATGCAATTTTAGATAAAGGTGGAGAAAGCCTTGATGCTATTTCAGCGGCAATCAACATATTAGAAAACTCACCTATGTTTAATGCAGGTAAAGGCGCTGTTTATACACATAATGAAATACACGAACTTGATGCTTCTATAATGGACGGAAAAACTCGCCAAGCTGGTGCTGTAGCAGGTGTGCGTCGCATAGAAAATCCTATTAATTTAGCTAGATTAGTAATGGATGAATCCGTTCATGTCATGTTAAGTGGTGATGGCGCTGAGGAATTTGCGAAAACGCAAGGTATTCCATTAATTAATAATTCTTTGTTTGATACTGATAGTCGATATGAATCGTTATTAAGAGCCAAAGAAAAAATGAAAAAAGCGGAACAGGGCAAAGTAGATTATCAAGCTGCTCATCAAGCATTAGATGTAGAATTTAAGGTAGGAACTGTAGGTGCTGTAGCGCTAGATAAAAACGGTAATCTTGCCGCAGGTACTAGTACAGGAGGCATGACCAATAAGCGCTTTGGACGCATCGGTGATTCACCTATTATTGGTGCTGGTACATTTGCAGAAAATGAATCTTGTGCTGTATCAGCAACGGGTCATGGCGAATATTTCATTCGCTTTAATGTCGCCGCTGATATTTGTGCGCGCGTAAAATATCAAGGAAAGACTATAGAGCAAGCAGGTAATGAAGTTATTCATGATGTATTAATGCCCGCCGGTGGAACAGGCGGAGTAATTATCGTCGATACAAAAGGTAATATGAGTTTACCATTTAATACACAAGGCATGTATAGAGGCTCAAAATCTAACACCACTCCTACTTATGTAGCCATCTTTAAAGATGAATAAAATAGGGTTTAAATACTAAAGTTCAAGTATTTATGACACGTAATTTGTTGCACAAAATAGCCGTTATCCATTAATACTAATGGGTAACGGTAAACTACTTATAGTGATTAATTGTTTATGCAGCTAGTAGTGCGCCCTTTGGTACAAGCGGGGATTTTTAACACTTCAAATACCTTATTGTTGATATGAATGATTATTGAGTTTTTATCGACTTATTACATATATTCCAATTCAAATACGTAAAATAATCATAGAAGCGAAATTATTTAATGAAAGAAAACTTAGCAGCAAACGTTACCATAAATACAGGTAATGCCCGTAAACCAATGACATTATGGCTAAAAATATTAATAGGCATGGTATTAGGAGTCATTACTGGCATAATCCTCGGAGACAGTACCGAAATGATAAGACCAATAGGAACGCTTTTTATTAATATCATAAGAATGTTAATTGTTCCTTTAGTTTTCTGCTCTTTAATTGTAGGCATAACCTCGATGAAAGATGCGAGTAAAATGAGTCGAGTAGGAATAAAATCAATTGTTATTTATTTACTCACAACAGCAGTAGCCATTTCGATTGGCTTAGCATTAGCTACCATTTTTCAACCAGGGGGTTCTTTAAACCTTTCTGTTTCTCTTATTAATGAAGTAAAACCCACGACAAGCATAGTTGATGCATTATTAGGTATGTTTCCAACAAACCCTATAGCGGCATTAGCTACAGGTAATATATTACAAATTATAGTTTTCGCTATTTTTTTAGGTATTTCTTTAATCCATATTGATGAAAGTAAAGCTCGACCAGTCATTGCTGCTTTTGAAGGTTTTGCTGAAGCCATGTATAAAATGACGGAATTCGTTATGAAATTTGCACCTTATGGTGTTTATGCGCTGATGGCTTGGGTTGCTGGTCAATATGGTCTAGATGTTTTAATGCCTTTAATTAACGTTATCGTACTGGTTTATATCGGTTGTATTATTCATATTTTATTTATTGGCGGCGGTTTAGTTGGACTAATTGGCAAATTAAACCCTAAATGTTTTTATAAAGGTATTTTTGCGGCACAAATTATGGCGTTTACTACAACGAGTACGTCGGGAACTTTGCCTGTGAGTATGAAATGTGCCTCTGAAAACTTAGGGGTTTCAAAAAGCATTTCAAGTTTTGTTCTACCCATGGGAGCAACTATCAATATGGATGGTACTGCACTATATCAAGGTGTGTTAGTACTATTTATTGCGCAAGCTTACGGTATCGATTTATCTCTTTTAGATTATTCAACCATCATATTAACTGCAACATTAGCATCAATTGGCACGGCAGGCATACCAGGAGCTGGACTTATCATGCTATCACTTGTTTTAGCTTCAGTAGGTTTACCTTTGGAAGGTATCGCTATTGTCGCGGGCATTGACCGTATTCTTGACATGGCTCGCACAACCGTGAATGTAACTGGCGATTTAATGGTTTCAGTATTGATTGGGAAAAGCGAAAGAGAGTTAGATATTAATATTTACAATCAATAACAACTTAATAATTATTAACAAAAAAGAGAGTGAATTTTGAAAAATAAAAAGCTTATTATAATAATACTGTCATCATTAGCACTTACTGCATGCAGTGGTGACAAAAAAAAACCAAATAAAAATGAAGATGTAGAATCTATTCATCAACAACTATTAACAATTGATACGCATGTTGATATTTCACCTGATTATACGTTTAAAGAGATGTTTGATCCCGGACAAAAAACATTAATGCAGGTCGATCTTGATAAAATGGATCAAGGGGGATTAGATGCTGCTTTCTTTATTGTTTATGTAGCGCAAACCCAAAGAACAACAGAAAACTATGCTATTGCAAAAGCGCAAGCTCAAAGAAAGTTTGATTCAATTCATCGGATGACGGATTCACTTTATCATGAAAAAATACGTTTAGCAGAACACCCAGAAGATGTAATCAAATTAAACAAGGCTGGTTATAAGGTCGCTATTATTGGTATCGAAAATGGTTATGTAATAGGTAAAGATTTAACTCTTGTAGAAAATTATTATAACCAAGGTGCGCGTTATATGACCTTGGCACATAATGGGCATAATGACATTTGTGATAGCGCACAACCGAATGAAAAACTAGGCGATGTAACCATTGAACATCATGGCGTCAGTGAATTTGGTAAACAAGTTATCAGTGAAATGAACCGTGTAGGTATGATGGTTGATGTATCACATGTATCCGACGAATGTATGATGCAATCACTAACGTTGTCAAAAGCACCCGTTATTGCTTCCCATTCAAGTGTTCGAGCATTAACTGATAGCCCAAGAAATATGACAGATGAAATGATGAAAGCATTAGCAGATGCCAATGGGGTTATGCAATTAGTTGCATTAAGTGCATATTTAAAAATAGATCCTGAACGAAGTGTCGCCATAAAATCCCTCAGAAAAAGTGTTGCAGAAAAATATCAAGCCATAAAGTACAACTATGAATTACATAGTCATAAGCCTGAATATATTGCTGGTATGAAAATTATTGATAAAAAGTACCCTTTAGCAACAGTACAAGACTATGTTGATCATATTGACTATGCTGTGAAAATTATGGGAGTTAATCATGTCGGTATCGCCTCTGATTTTGATGGCGGTGGCGGTATTATGGGTTGGAAAGATGCAAGCGAAACCATGAATATAACGAAAGAATTATTACGTAGAGGTTATTCAGTTCAAGATATAGAAAAAATATGGGGGGCTAACTTGCTTCGTGTTTGGGAAGATGTTGATAATGTAGCCAAAAGCTTAAAAAATGCAATGTAATTAGGAAATAAAATGAATTGTATTTCTTAATTTTAAGTTTCTATACTTTAAGTTCAATGGTTTTCATCAGAAACTCATCTTTAAAATATTGAAGAAACTTTTCACACGAGTTTGATAATACTTCATGCTCTACATGCATGGCTTTGATTGAGAATTTTGAGGGTGGGTTGAACGCTTTATATTTAACCGGGTTGATAGATGTTGATCTTGCGGTAAATTCATCAACAATGGATATACCGCCGCCTAATGCGACTAAATTTAAAGCAAGAAAGTATGTTTGTGCAGTAATAACATGGTTTAGCTCGTTCTCAGCTAAAGAAGAATCTTTTAGTAAATCAGCAAGGGGGCCACTATTTTCCATACCAATAAAATCATGACCTGATAAATCTTTTAATTCAATTCTTTCTGGGTGATCATCAAATTCTTCATTGGCATATATACAAACAAATTCACCTTCTCCAAGGTTTATATAGGTAAGGCCTGGCTCTTTAGGTGGGTGAAAAGCAATTCCAACATCTTTTTCATGTTCAATTAATGAAGCAAGAATATTGTCATAATGTCGGGTCTGAATTTCAAAATTAACCTTTGGGTTAAGCTTACAATAACTAACGACTGCTTTTGGTATTAAATCTAGGCCTAATGCCGCAATAACTGAGATTCTAATATCGCCAGTATCGGCTAAGCGAATGTTTTTAGTGGTTTTCTTTAGTGATTCAACTTTAT
>NZ_CAKZKO010000006.1 GCF_937123705.1 uncultured Paraglaciecola sp.
CCAGAATCGCGCAAGCTCATCATTTCCATAAACAGATGGCGGTTCTTAAGGTCCAGGTTAATGTAATCATGCAAGTGCGCTACGCGCGGCGTTTCAGTGCGGCGATACCAATTACTAAACGCTGCAGTGAAAAACATTTCGGCACGGCCACCGTCTTCGATAGCCTCGCGAATATCCGCAAGCACATCTTCTAACGGTCGAGCTTTCGCGATCTTCTTAGGCTCAACAACAAGAGAACGCACAGATTCTAAAATCTTTTGTTGCTCTATCTTGCTGTATTGTGGGAATTGCTTCACTAACTGATCGATGTATTCGTTTAACATAGATTGTTCAAATGTCATGCTATTGTCCTTCTTAATTATCAAAAATTGATATTTGTTCATCATCTTCGGTTTGAATGTCGAGTTCCGCGCCGGTGCGTTCTCGATAAATTTTTGCGGCGTCGTGACGGCCAACCCTGGTTAGCTGCATTGCTAAACTCAAATTTCGATAGCGACCCATTTCAATTAACCCACGACTGGCCAACACATGGAGCCCTTTTCGAAAGTTAGACGGATCCAAATCGCCATCACGCGAACTTTCCACCATAGCCCGAACCTTCGAAACACCAATCGGACCCACTTTGTTTTTGCTTTCCAGAATAGCTAACACAAATAACGCATCTTTCTGGTTTTTAGATAATCGGTTTTTCTTCATTTCTTAATCACCTTTCGAGTGAATAACAAAATAACACTTAATCTATCGATCGCGTATCACTCAATTCTAAATCTGGGCACTTATCCACCATTTCGGTGGATGGCTTGGGGGTAACTTCCGCGGCGCAATCACATAAATAATTAAACTCAGCCAGGGAACAGGGGCGCCCAATACATTCGAGTTATCATCCATTTTCAACCCTCCGTAAATAGCCGCCCTTTAAGGGCGACTTATCCAGCATTAAAATAAACGAGTATTTAAGCCGGTCATTTCGGTAAAGGTGCGCTGCAGCATATCGGCATAGATGCCCTGTTCGTTGGCCAGTTCGTTACATTCAAACTTACGAGGCATATATTTAAGGCCGCGGACCGTGTAAGTGTCAGATGGGTTCAAGATGATTTGGATTTTATTGATGCCATCTTTTACATAGTGACGAGTGCGAGGAAGGTCAAACTGTAGGCCGCTTTCAATAGCAACCATATTTTTCGCGCCAGTCATAGCCACAAAGCGACCGCCGCCAAGTTGTTCAAGAATGGTTTTTGCAATGATTTGATTGTTAGTCATCGTGTTATCTCGGTTTTGGCCTTGGCACCTTGCCCGGCCTTCGAGATAAATAATAGGACTTTTCGTCCTACCTTGCAAGCATTTTCTTTCTTTAATTCTTTATTTATTTATTTCTTCATTCCAAATAAGCCCAAATCCGGCGCGCTCTGCCAGAATAGCCCACGCCGCGAAAGGGATTCGCTGCATGTTCGTTTTACGCCCTTCGGCTTTTGCTTTCTCGACCTCTACAGGATCAAAAGCGCACCATTTACGAACGCTTCTACCATCTGAAACCCCAACCAATGCCGCGGCCTGACTTCCCGTTAAACCGCACAGTCTTAAGATTTCGCGAACTTCTTCGCCTGTCGGTTGCGCCCAATCTAAACCAAAAGGGATTAGTGTTTCTGGGCGAATAATAGCATTTGTCATAATGGCACCATTTGGGGGCGGCAGTGCCGCCCTCTTTATCGTTAGTTGGCCAACAAGGCGCTTACGCCTCGCCAGCTTTTATATTGTTTTTCGACGGCTTCAAGGCTGGCGAACTGTTTAATCCCCAGACCACGATAAGCGCGACGACTGGCATTATCAGTAAACATTTCCCAATATTCACCCAAAGCATCCTCTTTGTGGCTAAGAGTCATCTTATTACCACGCGTTTCTAAATAGAATGTCTTGCTGTCTAACTGAATGATTGCTTTCATCGATTTATCTCGGTTTTGGCCTTGGCACCCTGCCCGGCCTTCGAGATAAACAATAGGACTTTTCGTCCTAAATTACAAGCAATTACTTTCTTTAATTCTTTATTTCGTTAATTAAAGCCGAGCAAAGTCGGCTTTTTAACTTATGCAGATAAGCGAACACGGCGCGTAAAATCCACCGCAATCACATTAGATTCCACCCTAACCGCCTCTAATGGCTCTTGAGGGGCATCAATGGACTCAGCCAAGCCGTAACACTCTAAAGCCTCGTTAAGCGCTTCCTGATTGAAATAAGCCGTAAAATGGTCGCAAAAATGATAAGGACCACTAACGTTAAACTCGTCATCACGATAAAAGCACGTAGCATCGTGATAATTGTTTTCATCTTTAAGCCATGCGATCACTTCTTCTGCAGTGGCCAGGTGATAGGCGTTCTCGTAGCTATCATCAATTTGCATTGATGATACGCGGCCAATAATGCCAACGGCACTATTTAAAATAGATTGGATCTTCTTGGTAGCATTTTTACGAATCGTTTTGTAAGCAGTCATCGAATTATCTCGGTTTTGGCCTTGGCACCTTGCCCGGCCTTTGAGATAAATAATAGGACTTTTCGTCCTAGCTTGCAACTGTTTTTTTTTGCGCCCAGAAGCGCACCCACAGAACCTACTTTCAAATGAGGACTCGCCCCGCAGGGATAAGCAAAGCACGAAGTGCAAGCGAAGCACCAAGCCGCTCGATGCGGTTCGATAGACCATGATACTTAATCGGCGCGGTTAGTTACACAGAACGTCGTTAAATCTCGCCTTACTCTCCTGCTAGACTTCGCGAAGCGAAAGAAGGCTAGGTGATAGGCTTAAATTAAATACGAAAGGTTAAGGATTGGTTCCACTAGATAATCGTAATACTCGAAAGGATGACGGTCGGATGACAAAAGGAATGTTCAGCGCAGCCAGCTATTGCGATAAGCCTAATCAAGAGTGATTGATTAAAGCTGGCTGTTGGGGCCCGTTAAATTGTGCCCTATGTAGTAAAGGAGATCGATGTAGTTCAATCACAATTTAATGGGAGGTACTTGATATATTATGTTTCTTTTTAATTTGGGGGAATGTGCGCTACTTATAGAAGGGATCATACGCCAGTTAATGGAGGGTAGTTTGAAAGTTATCCACAAGCATGACCAAAAACATCAAAAATACGTAAGGAAATAGACGTGTATTATAGCATTTTACTCGCTAAGTTGCTGTAAATGCGGGGATTATTTAACGGAAGGATCGAGAAAATCCGCAACTAAGCGGCATGTTTAAAATGGGGGACCTAATAGGGTATGTCGGCGCAGTCGTCTACTGGGCCGGGGTCAGACTCGCGAGACTTATACAGCGCCTTGATCTCTGCATGGCTAAAGCCCTGGTTCAAAAGGTTTAGCGTCTCTTCTGTCCGGTTCTGGGACTGCAGCGAAGCTAACATTTCAGTTATTGGCTTCGTCACACGTTCGAATTTAGCATGGCTGCGTTGCTTGTTGCGTTTATCTCTGACCTTATCATCCACTTTACGGTAACTATCTAACTGCTCTTGCTCTGGCGTTTTCTCAAGCTGTTTGATTTGCTTTCTTTGTTTAGCCTTGGCGCGTTGCACTGTCACAAACTGACCAAGACCCAGCATTTCAAAGATCACCATATTTAAACGTTTGATTGATGCTACACCACGATAAACAGGGCCGACATCACTGTCCTTTTCTTCTCTTTGTTCAAAAGAAAGGTAAAGGCCCGCGCGTTTTAAGCTGTAGATGCAATTATCAACCGTTCTTGATGGCATGTTAAGGCGATCAGCAAACAAGCTATTTTCACAGCGTTCTAACTTATGAGTGACTCGATCACGAACACCAACGAGGTTTGATGCTAAGTCATAATGAAGGATAGCCGTCGCTAAAACCTTCATGGTATTAGCGTAATGATCAGCCCTATCGCAAATTCGAGTTTTTAGCTTACTGCGATTTTGGATACTTTGAAGGACCTCAGTCGCCGCTTGCAACAACACATAAGGAAGTCGTTCGCTAACGTCATAACCAAGGCTAGATGATAGGTATTTCGCATTTTCTTCGGCGTTTTTCTTCGCCCATGCGGTTTTTTCTTGTTGCGAGTAGTCTCTAAACTCGTCAGCTAGGACTTTAGCCCTAGTTACAGATACATTTTCTTTCATACTGATGCTTTTTTTACCGTTTAAGGCTTGCAGCAATCAGGTACAACAAGTAAACTCTAATTTGTTATGTAGGGTTTTGTATTATGCCGCCAAACATTAATACACTTGTTATTGCCCGATTAAAGAACCCCGCTTTTGCGGGGTTTTTGCTTTTTAAACCTTTATTAATCTTCATCTTGCCCGCCTAAGTCGCCAAACCATAAGCCAACAAGCACTAAAACAACATTTCGCAATAAGCCTACCACACGATGCGGAAAGGATCACGCAGAAATGAACTGATTTTTTAACCGCCTTGATCTGTGCTTTCTTTTTCTTCGTCAAAGCCCTGCAATTGTCGAGCGGTCGCACTCGCCATTTTTATTACTAGATGCAATCCAGGATCGCAAACTTCACTATCATCGCTAACTGACTCGATATGGCGCAACAATGACGCCAAATTATCAAATGTACCGCTTTTAGTTCCGTCGTTTAAAGGATTCAAGCTCAAAATCTGTACTCCGATCGACTTTTATAATACTGTGTATTTATACAGGTGATTATGCACGTAAACCCTAAACCCATCAATACTATAATGTTTTGTGTTGATAGCCCTCGTTACTGCTTCATTGAGCAACTGGCCGATGTGGTCGCCGCGCGGCCTGGTTCTATCGAGTGATCGACACTTTCGACCAGCCATTCACCATTGGCGCTTTGTTTGTGATTTTTCAATATAAGAACCCCTTCGGGCATGATGCTCGTATCGAGGGGACGCGTTATCGATAACGTTCCATTACCGCGCTTAAGCTCGGCTAACTTGGCTTGTGCTGCAGTTTGGGCCGCTTGTTGGTTGGTGTGGTTCTTCCTGATCACGAACTGGGGTTCCCCACTGCCCGCCGTTTCGGCCACTTTCTCCTGGGCTGCTTCATCAAACCAATACGCAACCACTGATTGATAGTCGTCTTTGTCTTTGATGGTCACGCGGCCCGTGCTGTTCTCTGGGTCGCTTAACGTGACCGCGGGAAGCTCTTTCCCACTGACTGACTTTCCCGACTCCTTAGAGACGATAACAAAGCGATTCGCGGCCATCTTAAACAAACCATTACTTTCTTTAGCCAGGCGCGTTAATAGATTTACATCCGACTCACCTCGCTGATCGATATGCTCAAAGTGAATCGCGCCCATTTCATCCGACACCGCCGCTTGATAGCCATGTGACTGGGCTAATTGACCCGCTAAGGCGCCTAACGTTATATCGTCATAACTGGCGTCTCTTGGGGCTTTCAGTGAGCTTTTCATCTGGGCGGATTGAGCTTTGATGATCAACACATCAAATTCGAGTGGTTCCTCGATTTCATCCACCGTGTAAGTACCTCGATAAGACAGTTTGTCGTGATAGCCGATGTAAATATCAAGTTCGGCGCCCGTGGGCGGGACAGCGACCGCACCACCACGGTTATCGAGTTCTATCTCAGCGGTATCGTTCTCAAACCCTGCCGCATCATGGAGGGACAAACGAATAAGACGATCGGCCATTTTGGCGGTCACGTCTTGCTGATTGGCAATTATTTGGTACGCGGCTTGTTCCATTGTTCCCCCGCTTCCGTTTGTTGTTGGTTGGGTATCTTGGCGATTTCAAAAATACCAGGTAACAACATAAAAATGTTGTTACCTGTGACGGGCGTTAATCCCATAGCGAGACAGTGCTTTGATTTTCAGCGGGACCGAGATCGGGCAACTGAATCACTAAGCCAGCGGGCAAAATCGCCCCTAACTTGGCCAAGCGCGGATTTGCTTGTAATACCGCCTCAGTGGCACCAGGGCGACCGCTATAATATCGATGACAAATCGCATCGAGCATATCGCCTTGAGTCGTTCGATATTTGGTCGTCATTTGATTTCATCGTCTCCATAATCGCTAATCGTGATCGTACCTTTGATTTCAAGCGGTACACCGTTATCGAGAAATTCCCCTTCATCCGTATCGAGCTTTTCAAGGACCCACAAACCCAAATCAAGGCCCGAGCCTTTCGCTTGACCATTTACCCGCTTAAGGGCTCCCGCAATCAAACGTTGCGGCTTGCCTTGGTTGCCAATGGATTTAATATTGTCGATGATTTCTAAATCACTCGATGATTGCGGATAAATCGCAATATCAAAGGTTTTTGAATCACTGCCAGGGCCTTGGTATTGCTTGCCCGGTTTACGGCCGTAACGGTCGTATTGTCCCCATCGCCAGGACGACGACGTTTTTAATCGTTGGTATTGGGTGGTTGACATGCTGAATTGAAAATCACCCCACGCCATCATTACCGACATAAAACCCCCAAAACCGCCCGAAAGCGGTCTTTAATTCTTTATTTCATTAAATCATCAAGTATCAAACGCAAGCGTTCGACCACGGCGGGAAGCTTGACGATCCCGTTCATCCAATTGACGACGAACCTCAAGCGCAACGGCTTCGGCATCCATACCAGGCGCAGCGTGAACAATAATGTCACCGTACTGAATGGATGGGGCCACCGATGCCTTACCCGAGGCCGCAACCACCGGCGCCGTCGTGGGCGCTTGGGTAGTCTGGGCACCGATTGGGCTTTGTTCAAGAATAGCTGCGGGATTCTTAACCGCGGGGACTTGCTCCGCGACTTTCTTCACATTGGCGGCGACTTCAACATCACCACCGCCGAACAACATATCCCAGGCCGAACCTAGCGTGTTTTTAATGGTTTCAATCGGCGACAAGATCACCGACTTAATCCAATCCATCGCACCGCTAAACATCGATTTAACGCCATCCCAAAGACTCGAAAAGAATCCTGTTAACGGATCCCAGGCTTGCATAACCAAACCGATGGGCGAAAACATTAGAATCGATTTAATAAACTCCCACCCCATCGAGAAGGTGGATTTTAAACCGTCCCAGAGCCCCCCGAAGAATCCCTTTATCGGGTCCCAAGCTTGAACAATCAAACCAATGGGCGAGAACATCAGGATCGATTTCACGAACTCCCATCCAGACGAGAAAACCGACTTCACTCGATCCCAAAGTCCTGAAAAGAACGTCCCTAACGGCTCCCAATACTTCACCACTAAGGCAACCACAGCAATTAAGGCCATGACACCCGCAATCACTAAACCGATAGGGTTCGCCAGGAAAGCGGCATTTAACGCCCATTGGGCGGTGGTCATTACTACAGTACCCGCGGCAAGGGCTTTTTGTGTACCAGTGAACAACACCAACGCCGACATGGTCGCCAAGGTTCTAACCCGAGACATCGCCATTAAGGCATTCGCGCGCAGCGTGGCCGATGATGTTAGGTTCGTAGCAATGGCTTGCGCCTTTTGTGCTGCAGTCATCGCCACCGTGGCCACGGTAGACGCTAACGTCTTCACTCGGTTCGCCACCATTAACGTGGTGTTTTTTACTTGCTCACTGTTGAGCCAGGTTAACGCCTTTCGACCGCCGATTAACGCATCCGAAAAGCTTGCAAAGGCGAATCGAGACGCTATCGAGGCGGTTTTAAAGGCGATTAACCCCACCACCGCAAACGCGATAACCTGGGACAAGAACGGGAACGCCTCGATCAAGTGGCGCAACCCAATCGCCGCTTGGCCAAGTACATCAACCACCATGATCGCCGCCGGTGCGAACAGGTCACCAACCGCCGCCGATGTTGTGGCCACACGCTGGCTTAAGATCTGGAATGATTCCGATGTGCCCTTACCAATGGATTCGGCCATTTCTTTGGTGGTGCCCATTCCGCCTTTAAGGTTCTTATCCATTGCGGATATATTGCCGTTTAGCGTGTCGATTTCTGGATAAAGCAATTGGATCATGCTGACCGCTTCATCCGTACCAAACGCCTTTTTCAACTCTTGCGCTTCGACGGCATCAATCGTTTCGCCGTACTTGTTTCGCAACTGGCCGAGAATGTCCGGCATCGATAACAGCTGATCATTCGCATCGGTAAAGCTTAGGCCCAACTTATCGCCCGCCTCGGCTGCTTTGCCTAAAAACGCGCGGTATTTGGTGGCGGATTTACTGCCCGACATCGTGGCTTGAAGTTGGCCCAAGATCGATAACTGTTCAGAAAAGGGGACGTTTGCCGACGTGGCGGTCGCGCCTAAGTTCGAGATCGCCGCGCTCATTTGGGCGCCGTCGGTCTTAAATTGGCGCACACTGTTGGAAATGCCCGACGAAAAGTATTCACCAAATTTGATGTTTCGTTCTTCTTCGGACAGCTTGTCCCACCCTTCGATGGTCCCTGCAGCAAACTGGCTAAATTGCTTGCGATAAATACCGTAACCGGTGGCAAACAATGACGTCATTTCGCTTGTTGTCGATTTTGTGCCGGTTGCGGTTAATGCGGCGATCTTGGTGAACTCACCGACGGCCGCATCCGACAAAGAAGAAATACCCGACTTAATGTCGTATGACGCTTTGATAAAGTCTGACGTGGTCGTTCCCGCCCATTCGTCGGAAAACTCTTTCGCCTTTTTCGTGATGGCATCAATACCCGCCGCATCGATACCAAGGGATCCAATTTCCCCTTGAGCACTGCCGATCTCGCCGCTGGCATCCACGAGCTTTTTAATACCGAACATCGCCGCACCCACGCCCACAGCGTCGGCGGTCGCGGTCATTTTCATATTGCTATTGCGTTCGGATAGCTTAGACATTTTTTCTTGACGGGCGACCACGCCGTCGAGTTCTTTTTGTTGGGCTTTTAACTGGGCGTTATAACGTTCGGTTTCCTTGCGGATCTTACTGGTTGCCCCGTTTAGGTTTTTGGTCGAAACACCGGCTTGCTGCAGATTCGTTCTCATCTTCTGCAGTTGGGCGCTTTCGGCTTCATGCTGATTTTTGAGTTTTAACGCTTCTTTTTGCGCCGCTTTAAATTCGCGGGTCATCTTCGCGGTGGGCTTTTCTGCCGCTTGCATTTCTGCCGCCAGGCGTGACACGCGAGATTGAGCTTTATCTAATGCCTGGCTTGTTTGGGTGCTCTCTGTTTTCAGCTTGCGAAAGTGCTCGATGTCTTTCGACATGGCGCCTAACTTCTTAAGCTCCGCGCCGGTGGCTTTGATTTTGTCACCGGCTTTTGTGGTTTGGGTCGTCACCTTCTGAATGGGGGCGGTCAGTTTGTCCACCATGCCCATTACAAGATTAAGGCGCATATTGGTATCAGCCATTGCAACACCTCATAAACAAAAAAAGCCCAGCAACGCCATGTTGTTATGGCGCGCTGGGCTATTGTTCTTCGTTGGCCTTATTGTGGCGTTCGATGGCGATTTTGTGCCATCGCATCAATTCAACCAGCGACATGTTAGCGGTCGTCAAAGCGTCCCAACCGGTGAATATGAGATAAAGATCCGCTTCGAGCTCCATCACATCCGGCGGGGTGCTTATTCCATGAAAAAAGCGCACACCTCGTTCATCACCTTAACCAGATCGCTAGGTGACAACGTATCGAACTCGTTCGCGGTCATGTTGGAAATACGAGGGACCAGCGTTCGCTGGGCGGTCACATCCATACGCAAGACAGAAAACAACTCAAGACCACGCAGTTCGCCCGATTTCGGTTCACGTAGTTCGATTTGGCTGATTTCTTCTTCGGCGCGTTTAAGGGGTGTATTTAGAATGACTGGGACAGTTTTAGACATGTTCAATTCTCACAAAAAAGCCCCGACCATATGGCCAGGGCTGAATCTATTTAAAACCCTTTCGGGCGGGATTATTGGGCGAGGGCTTCGCGGATCGCTTGGTTGCGGTCTTTGCCGTTCACGCGGAAAATGTTGTTAGGCTTATCGATGAAAACGACTTCTTTCCCGTCGATTTCAAGCCCGTACACTTCCACCGCAATGGCAAATTTAAGCGCGGCTTCTTCTTCCGCTTTAAAATCGCCACCGTGTTCGTATGACTTCCAAAAGCCTTGTTGACGCACGACAACGCTTTTAATCGCGCCATCAACATCAAGGGCACCACGAACGATAAACTGTTCATCACGGCTTTCACGGTTGCCGACAAGGTCAATCACTTTCGAGTTGTATTCCGAAACGGTGACTTCACTTTCCAGTTTTTCCAACTTACCCAAATCGCGCTCGATGTCGCCCGCGTAACCGGCTAACACCATATCCGTGGTTTTCACCACCACTTTCGGCAATGTAAGCGTGTTACACACACCGGCGAAACTCTCGTCCTTAAAAAAGGCGTTAGTGTCTACAATGACACTTGGTAATCTAGCCACAAGGCCCCCTTATTAGCTGAAAATGGCTTCGTTATAGCGGTCGGTGACATGCTGACGGAAAGTCAGACGTTCAGCGACATCGTAGAACCCGAGATCGTAATCCCAGTACACCTGGGCCGTACCAATCGCGGCGATGTTGAGCTCTTTATCAAGCCAGCATTCGCCACCGCTGATCACTTCGCGAGACTTCAAGCGACGCAATAAGCTATTTACGCGCCCTTTCACGCCGTCCACGTAGGATTTAGTGACGTTGCGGTCCACCATTTCTTGGTGGGCGTACATGATGGAATCGCCGACGATATAGCGAATACGTTGATGCGGTAGCATGGTGCCGTTCGCGAGACGGTTGCCGTACAAGTACCAACCACCTTGTTGATTGACGATCACGCTGACGCGTTCCGAGTTGTAAAGGTTTGCTTTACTGGTTTTAGAGCCAATCGCGTGATCAATCGGCTCTGACGTACCCAGAATGCCGTAAATCTTGCGGCTCGATGGCGAATTCCAATAGCCTTCTTCGTTATCCACACGAACGATATGCCCCGCCACGGTTGCCGATGCTTTACGAGTAACTTCTTTCCCAGCTTCATCGAGTAGCTTAATGCCACAATTGACAAAGAATGCCTGGTCGTAGTTCTTCACTTCGTTGATCACATCGGAATAACCGTTCTCGGTGCCGTCGATGATTGGGATCGCGTTTAGCTTTTTGGCCACCGCTTCCATTTCGGCGCCCACGCCCACTTTGTGCGAGAACTCCGGCGCAATAATCAAGCGCGGGCGGGTGCCTAATTGGCTTTCGGCAAACAGTAGGGCTTTCAAACCGCCGTAACTGTTTGTGTCGTTGTCTAGCTGTCCGATCACGTTAGCGATTTCGACGCCTTCGTCCGCATCTTCGGCCACACGCACCACAATGACGATCGCGCCCGTTTGGCGATAGATGTCTTCAAGGGCATGTTTTAACGTGCCCGTGGTGCCCGCATTGGCGATTTGCTTTTCACTGTTGACCAGTGCCGGCTTATTCAGTGGGAACATATCAGCGTCGGCGTCGTCCGCCGTGGCCACTAAACCAATGACCGAAGCGGCAAGCACTTCGATCGGGCGGTTCATGTTCTCAAGGAAATACTGTTCCACGCCGTGTAAGTAGTCGGCCATGTATTAACTCCAATAAAAAAGCCCCAGCGAATGCCGGGGCGTGGTTTCAAAATTTAGGCACAAAAAACCGCTTTCGCAGCGTTCGTGCTTTCTTACTTTCGCGTCAATTAACTTTCAGACAGCAACGGATATCGAGCTTTAATCTCAGAAACCTTGCTCATCCAAGCTTCTTTGTAGCGGTCTGATTCTGAGTTGCTGCTTTCAAGCTCGTATTGCCACTCAATATAGAGCGGATCAGATTCGCGTTTGTACGCTTGTTGTCGCAGATCTGCATTTTGCTTCGATTCATATTCTTGCTGAGATAGTACCGACTCGATTTGCTCTGTGTTCATGCCAATGTTGAGCATAAACTCGCGGTTCGTGTCCGTGTACGCTTCGCCTTTAAAGATGTAGCTAAACATTTTGCCTCCGGAATGGCTCGTTGAATAACGCCCGTTTTAAGTTGTGTGAATTGGCATGTGACGCATGACCAAGCCACGATTGAATATTTTGATTAATCTCAGAAATACCGATTTCACCGCTTTCGTACTGCTTTCTGAGCTTCTTTAGCTTGCTCTTTATGCGCTTGACGCTGCATTTTCTGAGCAATCTATGACTTGAATAAATTCTATAGCCGAGGAAATCCAAAGCTCTGCCGTTTTGTTTTGCAATCGGAAAAACCTGCGTCTTGCTGTTGGTTTTAAGTCTGAGCATCGACCAAAGAAATGCTTCGATTTCTCGTCGCCACTTGTGAAGCTGCGCTTTGTCATCATGAATGATAGTAAAGTCATCCATATACCTAACGTAGTGCTTTGCTCTCAACGTGTGCTTGGCGAATCTATCCAGTTCATGCAAATACACATTAGCAAAAATCTGACTCGTTAAGTTGCCAAGCGGGATTCCCACGCCCAGCGCATCGCACGGGCTGTTATCTATAATGTAATAAAGCAGTGCAAGCGTTCGGTCGCAGCGTATTTTTGCTGCTAGTAGCGACTTCAAAATATGATGATCGATACTTGAAAAATAGCGGCTAATGTCCGCCTTCAAGGCGTACGCTTTACCGCTTTTGTTTTCCACTTTTCTGATAAACGCTTGGGCTCTATTGGCGCCTTTGTGTGTCCCTTTATTTCGCCTGCATGCGTAAGAGTCATAAATGTACGTCCTATCAAAGAGCGGTTCGATAATGTTGTATATCGCCCTATGAACCACTCTATCTCTAAAGTGAGGTGCGGATATTAAGCGGCGCTTTGGTTCAAATACATAAAAGTGATGATATGGCGACATGCGATACATATCCCACATCAGTTCATTTTGTATCTGAATGATGTTTTCTTCTAGGTTGTTGAAGAAAACGAGTGTCGCTGTCGATTTTGTTTTGCCTTTTCTGCATGAGTAGGCGGCTGACAGTAAGTTTTCAAAGTCAAATATCGCTTCGAATGTACACGCGATTGACGCATCAATCGGTGTTATACGTATTTCGGCCATTGCCGAGGTGAAAGCATCCTTTTCAAGGTCGCACTGACAGCACCCCGTAGGGTGGTTGCTTCTGGCGTTATCAAGAGCGGGGCGAAAACCGATGTTACTGTTCGAGTTCGACCGCGCATTGTTCAGATTGAGCGCACCCAGCCCAGCGTTCGAGCCATTGTTCCAGTTGCCCCCGCGAAGCGGGAATCGGTTCCGCGTATTCATAATGCTGCCACCTGTTTTTTAGTGTTTGCATTAACGGAACGTATCCAGCCGCCGATCATCTTTCCGAGTTCAACAAGTTGCTCAACCCATAGTTGATATTTTTTAATATCCAGATAGTGAAGATCTTTCGCAAGCCTCACGCGACGCTTGAGTATTGCGAGTTCAATATCAAGATCGGTGAGTGTCGTTTTCTTGTGATAGCGCTTAAACGCCGTAATGATTAATCGCTGAAGCTGTAGCATTGAAAGTCTAATTTCCGCGCCAAGAACGTGCCGTTCGTGTTTTGGAAATTGCTTTAACGCTTGATAGCCGTACATCATCATTTCTCGGCATTTTTCTTCAATGATTAGCGTTTTCAACGTTCCTCCTGTTTAAGATAAAAAGCGCACTACCGTGCGCCGTTCAAAGATTCAGTGTTCAGTTACACAAAGAAAGCGGGGCGAAAACCGACGGTACTGCCCGAGCCCGACCGCGCATTGTACAGATGGAGCGCACCCAGCCCAGCGCCCGAGCCACCGACCCAGCCGCCCCCGCGAAGCGGGACTCGGTTGCCATAGTTGCGGGCCCAGATACCACCTGTCACCGAGTTGGTCACTTCGGATTCAAGCAATAAGCGGCGCAGCAGTTCGATTTTCTGGTAAGTGGCGGATTGCGTAATGCCAGCCCAGTTAGAACTATTCATGTACGGGTAATCGTGACTATCATCATCAAGTGGCCCGTTGCGCTTTGTTACTGAATTGCTGAGGATTGGCGAGCCAACGTTGCCCGTGCCGCTCATGCTGTCGCTTGGTGAGTCGAAATAAGCGCCGTGTTTGTGCCAGTTTACTTCTGCAATTGATGGGTTATTATCCAGCGTTGTGATGATCTGGCCGTTTTTCAGTGTCATCTGATCAAGCCATTCCCACACATTGCCAACTAAATCCTGTACGCCCCAAGCGCCGTGATCGTGCGCCCAAGTATCCGGCCCTTTGCCTGTGTCAGTTCTGCCCGTTCCGCTAGCGTCACCCGGCGTTCCGTTATCGGCGCGGCGGGCGGTTTCTAGCTTGTTTTCGTGGCTGCGGCCATAGTTTGTGTTGCCGCGCGGCACCGTGTCATTAGCAAGCGACCACAGCGCGATAGCTGCCCACTCGTGAACGCTCATCATGTGCCAGTTCGCGCCCTTGTTTTCACAAAGCGCCTTGGCGGCATCGTAATTCACGGATGTGCGAGGCTGAACACCACCGACAACAGAGCACCCGCCGTTTTTGCCAGACGATGCGAGATGTTTAGCAACCAGCACCTCTCCCCGTGGCGCGCCGTTGGTTAAAAACATGGTCGGCGTGCCTTCGCCAAGCTGCAAGTCAATGCCATGCTTTGCAAGGATGGCGGCGTTTGCATCTTCATAATTGAAGCGCGGGATTCGCACCATGATGTTGGGGTTACCTTGATCGTCAATCAGAATAGTGTTGCGGCCGCCAGAAGCGTCCTCTATGGCTTTTTTGTGTCCTTCGATTGCGTGGTCCGTTAGTTCGTTAACCTTGTCGTTAAAGCCAGCTTCTGCTCTCGCGATGGCGTCATCGGCTTTCTTGTCTAGGTCGCCCATCTTCCCGGCTACCTCTTGAGCTAGGTCTTGTGATGCCTTTGTTTGCTCACTTGTGGCGGCAGTGAGGGCTTTTACTTCATCTTCTAAACTCATTGTATTACTCCATAGCTCTTAGTTTTTCGCTTAACGTTAAGTTCCAGTGTGCGTTTTTTATTACGCCAGTCTGTGCGTTAATTGAGTGAGTTGCGTTACTAATAAACTTATCTGCATACGCAGCAAGTGATAAGTCGGCTCCTGTGCCGATCACAGTGACCGAACTGGATGGCAACGCCTCCAGCACCAAATCAAAAGCGAGTAACAAAGGCACCGGGGCGGATTTGTAAGCCAGCGGATCGTCTTTATCCGACCACACTGCCAGCATGGTGCCATCTTCGAGCATAAAGCCGATTTCACGCACCCAAAATTCAGGGGAGCCATCGGCCAAAGCCGTGACGTGAATTTGATGATCGTTAACCCGCTCGCCATCAGCGATAGGGATACGCATTCGCTCATTAACTAGGCCCAGTTCCCCTTTGCTGGGTGTTCGGCCATTGTCGCCCAATGCAATATGGGTAATTTTGGCGGCCACCCCGGTGTTCTCGGCATTAAATACGGCGGCTAAGCCTCTGGTTGTGATAATGGGTATTAACGCACTCACACGATTGCCTCCATGTGTCGATAAATAACGGTATAACCCCAGCACACCACAGCCAGCCCACAACGGCTTGGCCGTGGGTTAGCATCAAGGTGCGGTTGCTGAGTGCTACGAGATAGCGAAAGCCCGGACGTGACTGAAACAGCTCCGATCCCGGCTTGACTGGCTAACGTTTCTTGCTTGGTGTTGGCCGTTTTTCGGGCCAGTGCCGCCATGCCTGATAAGGCCAGCGCCATTGCGATCCGATTCGGGCCAAACTTCGCCCCCACCTTAAATTCAAAGTGGCTTCGGGTGTTCTTGGAATTAACAATGGCCCGGCGGATCTGATCGTACATTTCAGGGTTCAGCACCCCTTCTTCACCGGGCGTGATGTTTTCATTTGCCCATGCCGTCACCTCAAAGGTGCCCGGCTCGCCTTCTGGGGCTTTTTGAAACCATTCCACCAAATCCGTGCTTACCCCCAAATCACTGAGGGCTTTCTCTACAGCGGGGCGGGTGCCCTTGGTTCGGTGAACATTGAGCGAGTTAGCCACCACACGGCGTTTGACTGTTTCAGGCCAATCCGTGCGCCATAAATCCACCGATAAGGCCCACGCCAAGAAAGGCAGCACCTCCAGTGGACATTCCCACGGGTTCCATAATGTGGCTATGGGGATTTCTACATGCTCGATCCGCGCCAGTGCCAGTTCCAAATCTCGTTCAAGATCGGACACACTAGGCGGCAATATTGAAACGGGTTCCATGCCTTCCCCCTTAATCCACCAATTCAAAGGTGGTTGTGATGCCCGTGCAGAACGGCGCTTGGATAGCGGAGCAAATCACATCCACCCAGTTATCCAGCTGCACTTCTTCCACCCCTTCCACCGTTAAGGCGGCATGAATAGCCGATTCCACCACACGGCCTTTAAACCGATGCAGGGCGGCCACATAATCCGCCAGCTGTTTGGTAGCAGCTTGATGCACCAACGCTGGATCAGGGCCAACTTTAATGAACAACTTGCCCGTTATGGCATAGGTCAACACCTCCGCCGCTTTCGGGGTTAATTTGTCCGTTAATGGCCTAAATGGTTGGGTATAAGCATCCACAGCATCAAGCACCGATTGAGTGGGCACCCCTTGGCCGCTATGGCTAAGAATGTGCAGATCAACCATCACCGGGGCCGGACTGGACACCGTGGCCGCTTTTACATCCGGGTGAGCACTCAGGGCATGGAACTCATACGCGCCATCTGGGCCAGCCACAGAAAGCCCCTCTGGGGATTTTTGCAAGCGATCACGATAAGCATCGTTACTTTCGCCCTCAATCCGCAGCACGGGCGAGCCATCAGGGTGCTTGTAATACGTCACCCCGATATGATCCAGCTCTGGGCCTTTGGCATACGCCAACATCAAGCCACGGGCTTGCTCGTTGGCATCTTGCCTGAGCATTACCTCTCGGTAAGTGTTCGCCAGCGTTACCCGATAAGCCGGATCGCTTGGGCTGGCATTTTCCAGCCCGGCTTTTTCGGCCACATCTTTGATAATGGCCTCATGATCCACCTGCTTGACAACATCAAGCGGCGGGAGCAAAGCAAGGTTAATCCCCTCAGCCATATTGCAGCCCCTCCATCGTTACCGGGTTGCCATCATCGAGAAAGCCCATAATGGTTAAGCCGTAATGGGCATCACCTAGCCTCTCGATCTGCATTTCCTTTAATTTAAAATCTTCCAGCCCATTGGCCGGGTTGTTTATGGCTTCCGCCAGCAACACATAAGCATTCATGTGGAATGCCTCATTGACGTTGCGATCAAGCAGTTCGTGCATACGCGAACCAAATTCACGGCGGCCCACCAGCGAACCCAGCGGCGTGTTAATCACATCACTGAGCCGTTGCCGCAGATAGGCGACACCGCCCAAGGCCGCGCCCGTGTCGCGGTGGGTTCCTGTTTTCATTTCGTGCTTTCTGCCTTTCGTGCTTTACTTGATAGGATGCTCGCCAGCACTTGAGCCACCACTCACAGCGGCTTTTGCATTGGTTTGGATTTCGTCCACCACCGCATTGGCTATGGCTTGAGCGATTTTATTAACCCAAGAGTGTTCACCCTCGGCTTTTGCGCCCAAGGCTTCAAACTCGCTGACAATGCGAGATTTAAGGCCGGATTTACTCAGTGCCATGCGGCCCCCTTATTTGCCTGCGGTCACTTGGCTGGAAATGTCACCGTGAGGTTTCCCGGTAAAGTGGCAAATGCACTCACCTGTCACCACCCCGGTGCCTTTATTCAGTTTTACTTTGCTGCCATTGGCAATGATTTCACCGCCCGCATTCACAGTGGCTTGGCCTTTACATTTCACGTTCACATCAGCGCCAGCATCCACCGTGGCGGTGCCTGTACTTGTCACCGTGATGTTCTGCTGGGTGGTAATATTCACATCACCCACGTTGACCACTTCCAGTTTGTGGGTGCTGCGGTTATGGCTGACTTTGGAGCCATCCCCAAAATGCACCAGATATTCATCAGGGTTGGTGCTGGGTGCCGGGAACTCAGCGTGGTAACTGCCGGGCAGTATTTCACCCAATGCCAGATCACCTTCACTGATCACCGTGACACCTTCGCCCACTTCTGGGCACCACCACGTTATGGCTTTGCCCGTTCTCATGGGTTTCCATTGCAGCCAGCCCGTGAGCTGCTTGCCTTTTGGCCCATAAGCCACCCGCGCCACATGCTTGGCCGGGTCAACTTCGGCAATCTTGCCCCTGATCACCATCTGGCCCACTCGTCGTTCCAGTTCTTCAAGCCGCAGCACTAAACTTTGATACTGATCCATGCGCTGCCTTACTCACTGGGTGAGGGTTCCGTTTCTGTCAGGGTGTAATCATCTTGATGGGCTGCGCCAATGTTTGGCGCTTCGCCGATATAAACATCAGTGGGCAGCCAGTCATCACCCAGATTGACTTCACCCAAGTGAAATTCTTGCTCCCATGACACCACCCAGCTTTCAAAGCCCAGTTTTTCACTGAACATGCCGGGGAATGCGGAAAGCTCCGCTGGCTGTTTGGCGTATTCCAGCCCCCAACGGTTTTCATTGACGATTTGCAGCACTCTGGCCGCAAAGTTGCGAATTTCGAGCTGTACCTTTTCGGTTTTCATACTCAGGATGCAGTGAGCGGCAAACTCAATGGTTAAGGCAAAACGCCCACCAGATACTTTTTTACCCGGTTTGATTTGCACCGCTTCCAACAACACCGCCGGGCTTGTTACCAAGGTTTTACCCTCCAGTAACTCCGGGGCATAGTCGTCCACCTGCTTGAGCATCGGCATGGCTTTCTTAATGCAAGCCACCTGCGCTTCATGTATCAGGGTTAAATCATCATCTTTCATGCTTTCCCTTCTTACTTTCGTGCTTTCTTGCTTTCGTGATTCACTGCATAGTTAAGTTCTTGCTCAATCAGGGTTTTGAATCTGTCCAGTGCTCGCCTGTCCAGCCGCCTGAATGCCTCAGTGGCTACGCTTTCAATTTCCACCCCTATCCGCTGGATCGGAAATCGTCCGGCCAGTTCTGGGCTAGGGCTTCGGTGGTTAGCTTTCCGGGTTCGGCTCAAAGTCATATAACCTTGCTCACGGTTACGCCGGGCACGAATCCACACGTTTTCTTCTGGGTTGTAGACACTGCGCAAAAATGCGCCTTCAAACTTACGTTTGCCGACTGTCACCCCTTTGCGGGTCTGCCGGGCCTTGCCTGCCAAATCCGCTGACATAGTTGCCACACCCATCCATAAGATGTGCGCTTTATCCATGCCCTTGCCCACACTACGCACCACCAAGCGAGGCTTGAGGTTCTTTTGTGGAATACCAAGTTGCTGGCTTAGCTCCCGCGCTACCCGGCCAGAAAGCCAGCGAATGGTTTTCCTTATGGCCCGTTCGCTGGCAACTTCCATTTGTTTGGGTGTCGCTTGGATCACTGCGGTAGCATTGCGGATGGCTTGGGCAAAGTTCATTTGAACTTCAACGCCACTTTCCGCCATCGTTCTGTTCTTCCTCGTAGTCCTGATCAGGTACAGGATCAGCCAGAACAATCACCATGCAGCCCGCCCCATCATCAAATGACTTGGAGGGCACCGGGTAATATTCCCGCTCATCCACAAAAATCCGCAGATCCTTGTTCAGCTCCGGGCATTCACTGCCCAGCACTGTCAAGGTGGGCACATCGGCCTTGAGGGTTAACCCGCCACGCTTGCCCTTGGTGATCACCTCTTGTTCTGGGTGGTCAAATACGCCTTTCATTTCAAGGCGCACCCCGTTGACTGTCACCATTGCGACGGGTTGACCTAACCGCCGGATGATCCGGCGGCTGGCCTTTTGGAACGGATCACGCATTAAGCGTTCTTAGTTCCGACTTTGAAGCCAACCACGGCACGGGGGGCCGCTGTTAAGCTGATTGTGTTGGATTGCGCTTCAAGCTCATGGCCTTTATCAAACTTCATGCGCTCAGCTTTGGCGTAATACGGTAAGCCCAAGGTGTTCACGGTTTCTTCGTAAGTGCCGGGGCCAAAGTAAGTGCGATACATACCGCGCACGCCTTCTGGCACCAGTAAGCCTTCGTTTGGCAATACGAACTCTTGATCGCCCACTTGGCCTTCGTATTCTTCCCATAAAATGCCACCGAAAGAGATCCCGCCAGTTACATCATCACGCAAGGCGCTGCCGCTGTCATAGCGTTCATACGCTCGCTTGAAATCGTCATTCACCATCAGCTCATCAATTAATTCTGGGCCAGCTAAACAACGGTAACGAGGGGCTTTAATAGCACCTTGGGCTTTTTTCGATTCACGCTTAGCCGCAATTAATTGGGTGCGTAAATCTTTGGTGAAATCCAGTGTTTTAACAAAACGAGTCATGCCAAACTTTTGGAACAAGTCCACAATCACTTCACCATCGTGATCCAGAATCTTGCCTTTAAGTGCGCCCATACGTTGCCATTCAATGGTGACATCAATAGAGCCGCGCATTCTGTCCAGTTCTTCATCGATCTTGGCTTGCACCATATCTTCACGGGTTTCACCGCCGAAAGGCTTAACATTCTGCGTAGACTCAGCCAGAACAGCCCCAGACATAGGCAAGTGAACCAATGGGAACGTTTCACCTTTGCGCTTGCTTGTATCCAGTGACGTGCCTTCACTGCCGCGAGGTTTCGCCGGAACCAAAATGATTGAGTTGTTTTTTTCAACGATGTTGACACTGGTTGTATCAATACGTTTTTCTTCAAACAAACCCAGCTCACCAATGCGGCCCGGTGTTTGTTCAGTGCGGTTGATTGACTCGGTAAGATTTTCAACCGTAAATAGTTCTTGAGTTTCGTCCATTCTGTTTCTCCGAACGGTAAAAGCAAAACGGCCAGTAATTCACTGGCCGCATTTAAGGGGTTAGTAACGAGGCGAATTAACGCACAATGATGTGGTTCGCTTTCAGCTGCTTAATCGCGGCGGTTTTCTCTGCATCGGTGATGCCATCAGGCCACACCAGTGATGAAGCTCGAACAGCGGTAAGGCGAGCATTCACCACGCCACTTTTCGTTTCAGCACTCGCATCCACGCCACGGAATAAGATGGCGGCGGCCACTTCACTGCCGTCACTGGCTGCGGGGGCCAGTTGTACCAGCTCTTTGCTGGCCGTAACTTCACCCAACACCGTAGCCGTTAAATATTTGCCACCACTTAACTGAGCATCATCACGACTCAAGCCGCTAATTTCGGTGAGAATATGACTCCCCGCATGTGTTTTTTCTTCAATCATCTTTTAGTTACCTTACGATTTGCCATGATGGCGCTGCCGTTGATTTTGGCGGCCTGCTTTTCTTTGCCGACCACCTGCCCTTCAATTTTGCTGCTGTCATCCGATGCCGCTTGCGCTTCATGGATGGCTTTGCCTGCCAGCCTCACCGGATCATCAAGGTGAGCCAGTAAAGCGGCGGTGCTGCCTTCAATGCCTGCCGCTGCACAAATATCTTTCAAGCCACTGGCTGCGGCGATCTGACGATCTGCACAGGCTTTGGTCACATCTGGCTTGAGCAAATTGGCTGCCAATTCAGGAAAGCCGGCACTGGCACACGCGGCGGCAATATCACCCGCATGTTCCAAGGCCGTGGCCTCTGTTTCCGGCGCTGGCTGCAACGCTTGGAATACATCCGGGCGCTGCTCTTTAATCGCTCCGATCATCACTTCGGCGCTGGCTTCGGTCGCGGCTGGCAACGTGACCGCTTTGGTTTTCTTGTCTGTCATTTTGTGTTTTCTCTCTGATAATTGACTGATCACGCCTTCAAGGCTGCCAAGTCGGTGGGCCATGCCCTGTTCCACAGCGTTCTGACCAATCAAAACGCCACCCTGTCCAAAATCGGACAATACCGTTTCACGAGTTACCCCCATGTTTCGGGCTACTCGATCAACAAATACATCCGCCATCTGATCAAGACGGCCTTGCCAATCGGCACGGCCTTCTTTGCTGGCTGGATCAAGGCGCTTTTTCGGGGATTGACTGGACACAAATTCCAATCGCTCCACGCCTTCATCCGTGTCTTTATAGCGGGTTAACGTGGCAACTACGCCAATTGAACCCACCATAGCCGTGGCATCAATCACCAACTCATCAGCGGCACAGGCTACCCAATACGCTGCACTGGCCCCCGTTCCACCCACATAAGCCACAATGGGTTTATCGCCACGGGCGGCGTGTATCATTTCCGCCAGTTCGTGAATGCCATCCGCTTGACCGCCGGGGCTGTCAATATTGAGCACAATGGCTTTCACGCTCGGATTGCTTAGGGCTTCGTTAAACTCTTTCGAGACTGACTGGGTAGACGAGCCGCGACGCCCAGCCTGACACCCTG
>NZ_CAKZKO010000007.1 GCF_937123705.1 uncultured Paraglaciecola sp.
CTTCGTTCTAGCCCTTTGAAAGGGGGCGGCCATTCCTGCAGGACTACGCCTCGATTGAAAGTCGCTGGTGTTCTCTGGGTGACTAATTGTTCGGATGAATTGGTATAAGTCTGGAAATACTTTTGACACAAATAAAAATGCCCCATTAATGTGGGGCATTTTTCCTAATGACTCTTCGATTTATATTATCTGTTTAGGTAAATGACAATAAATCTTGATCTAGTTGCATCAAGGTCTTGGGATCGGCCATCATGGTTTTGGCTAGTGACTTGGTTCTTGGCAATAAACGTTCGAAGTAAAATTCGGCCGTTTTAATTTTTGCTCGGTAGAAATCACGGTTTTCAACATCTGTGGCTAATTTTTCATAGGCGGTTTGCGCCATTTGAGCCCAGAAGTAACCCATCATGATGTAACCTGAATACATTAAATAATCTACTGAGGCAGAGCCTACAACGTCGCGATCCTTTTTAGCTTTTAAGGCTAAACGCATAGAGTATTGTTGCCAATTCGCTACATTTTTGCTGAGCGCCCATACAAACTTATTCATTTGACGTTTGTGAGGGTTTTTCGAAATCATGCTTTTGTCTTTGCAGAAAGTTAACACTTCTTTGGTGAAGGCTTTTAACGACTTACCACGGGTCAGTAATATCTTACGACCTAATAAATCTAGGGCTTGAATACCCGTTGTGCCTTCATACAAAGTCGATATACGCACGTCACGGACGATTTGCTCCATGCCCCATTCTTTTATGTAGCCATGGCCACCAAATATTTGCATACCGTGACTGGCACTTTCACAGCCCAATTCGGTTAAAAATGCTTTAAGGATAGGGGTGATAAAACCTAATCTATCATCAGCGGCTTTACGCTCGGCGTCGGTTTTGGCCATTTCGATTTCATCGGCAATTTTTGCAGTGTAATACACCATGGCACGTCCGCCTTCACTGATGGCCTTTTGGGTCATCAACATTTTGCGCACATCTGGGTGCACAATAATGGGGTCTGCTACCTGATCTGGGCATTTTTTACCGGTTAAGGCGCGCATGGATAAACGTTCTTTGGCATACAATAACGAGTTTTGGTAGGCCAGTTCAGAGGCGCACACACCTTGCAATGCGGTGCCTACACGGGCGGTGTTCATAAAGGTAAACATGCATTCTAGGCCTTTGTTTTCTGGACCTATTAATACACCTTTAGCGTTATCAAAATTGAGTACTGCAGTCGATGAGCCTTTGATGCCCATTTTATCTTCAATGGCACCACAAACCACATTATTGCCTTCACCTAAGTTACCTTGTTGGTCAACTTGGACTTTTGGCACGATAAATAACGAAATACCACGGGTACCTTCAGGGGCACCAGGCAAGCGAGCCAACACAATATGAATAATGTTATCGGTTAAGTCGTGCTCACCGGCAGAGATAAATATTTTGGTGCCTGTAATGTCGTAAGTGCCGTCGCCATTGGGCGTGGCTTTGGTTTTAACTTGGCCTAAGTCGGTACCACACTGCGGCTCGGTTAAACACATAGTACCGGTCCACGTGCCTTCGGTTAAAGGCGTGAGGTATAGTTCTTTTTGCTCTGGGGTGCCATGGGTTTGAATGGTGTTCATTGCACCATGACTTAAACCTGGATACATGGCCCATGACCAATTAGATGTGCCCATCATTTCTTGCTTCGCCATGCCTAATGATGGCGGTAACCCTTGACCACCATGCTCAACAGGGTGAGATAAACTTTGCCAGCCACCTTCAACGTATTTTTTATAGGCTTCTTTAAAACCAGTAGGAGTGGTTACAACACCGTTATCAAACTTACAGCCTTCTTTATCTGCACTTTGATTTAACGGTAATAACTCGTTTTCACAAAATTTTGCACATTCTTGTAAGATTGCATCGACCAAATCAGGTGTCGCTTCTGCAAACTCAGGGTATTTTTCATAATGTGGGTAATACTGAAATACATCTTCAATAAGAAATTTCATGTCCATAATAGGCGCTTTGTATTGCAACATTGTAGAACTCCAAAAAAAGGTTTTTTAATAAACTTGCATGGAGTATAGCAAGTAAATGTTAACTGGTCTAACCACTGCGATTAAAATACTAAGGCACTCATGTTATGTCTTTGATTTATGAGTGTAATCATCCATAAAAATTATTACATTTTGTATGTTTTAAAGGTGTTGTACACTAGGACTTGTTCTAAATTTTAATCAATACGCTCAACTATTATGACCTCTGACACCCATGAAGTACCCTCACCTTGTATCCGTCATTGCTGTTTGAATGATAAAGATATGTGTGTAGGTTGTTTTCGAATGATGGATGAAATTTTGATTTGGGGTCAAGCAAATAACAAAAGTAAACACAGTATATTAGAGCAGTGCGAGTTACGAAAAAGACAATGTAAAACGGATATTTCTTTTTGAGTTTCTGTCTTATTAAGGTACTTATTAGCTACATTTTTTTGCTAAAATAGCCGTCTGTACTTCCTAGAAATCAATCCCCTTTATGCATATTACATTAGCCCCGATGGAAGGGGTGGTCGATCACCTGATGCGCGACATGTTGACCCAAGTAGGTGGGTTTGACTTGTGCGTGACTGAATTTGTACGAATAGTCGATCAATTAATGCCTAAGCGGGTGTTTTACCGCCTTTGCCCCGAACTTCACAATCAAGGTTTCACCCCAAATGGGGTACCCGTTAAAGTGCAGCTTTTAGGTCAACACCCAGATTGGCTGGCAGAAAATGCTTATCGAGCGGTTGAACTTGGCTCCCACGGCATAGATCTAAATTTTGGTTGCCCAGCTAAAACCGTGAATAAAAGCAAAGGAGGCGCGGTACTGCTACGCGAACCCGACACGATTTACAACATTGTAAGCAAAGTGCGCCACGCGGTGCCAAAAGGACAGGTTGTGAGCGCTAAAATGCGCTTGGGTTTTGATGATACTTCCTTGGCGATTGCCAACGCACAGGCTATTGCTGATGCGGGCGCAGATTCATTGGCTATTCATGCCCGTACTAAGGTCGATGGCTATAAGCCCCCCGCCTATTGGGATTGGATAGCAACAATAAAGCAAAATGTGGATATTCCCATTGTGGCCAATGGCGAAATTTGGAATCAAGATGATGCGATAAATTGTCAGCAGCAATCACAATGTCAAAACATTATGTTAGGCCGTGGAGCCTTGGCTATGCCCAATCTAGCGCAGGTGGTTAAATACCAACACGCCCAGATGACATGGGAGCAAGTTAAAGCATTGCTAGTGCGATATTCGGGATACGAACTTTTTGGTGATAAAGGTAAATATTATCCTAATCGAGTCAAACAATGGTTAGGGTATTTGAGTCGTCAATATCCAGAGGCTGATGAATTGTTTACGAATATTCGTATCCTGAAAAGTGCAGAGGATATATTGCAGCAAATCCAATCCTAGTAAAAGTCGACAATTATTATTAGGATGAACACCTTCAGTAAAGATGCGTCATTATAAAAATAATTAGTTTCAGGGAACCCTATGAAAACTTTCGTTAATAAACAGTTGCTTATTGTGGCAGCTGCCGGTCTATTTACTTTGGTCGGTTGTTCAGATTCAAATGAAAAAAAAGGCCAAGAGCCAGCATTTCACATCAACCAAAATCCCTTTCCTAGTACCTATCAGCCCATAGCGAGCAAAAGTGTATTAATTACTCATGCCACGATTTTAGACGGTATAGGTGGCATGTTTAGTGATAGTTCGGTGCTATTACAAGATGGCAAAGTAGTAGCAATAGGTCAGGATTTAGCCTTACCGGATGATGGCGTAATAGTCGATGCTAAAGGCAAGTGGGTTACGCCGGGTATTATAGATGTGCATAGTCATTTAGGGGTATATCCAGCCCCTGGCGGCACGGCGCACTCAGACGGCAACGAGGCGACAGCTCCGGTAACCGCAGAAGTCTGGGCTGAACATTCTATTTGGCCACAAGATGCAGGCTTTCAACGAGCCTTAGCGGGCGGCGTAACGGCCATGCAAATTTTACCCGGCTCGGCTAACCTGGTGGGCGGTCGCGGTGTAACGGTGAAAAACCTGCCAGGCACAACAGTGCAAGATATGAAATTTCCAGGTGCACCTTATGGCATGAAAATGGCCTGCGGTGAAAATCCTAAACGTGTATATGGCAAAAAAGGTGGCCCTTCGACCCGCATGGGTAACGTAGCTGGTTATCGGCAAGCATGGAGTGATGCACAAAACTATCAACGTAAGTGGGATAAGTATTACGCCGATCATGAAGCAGGCAAAGACGGCTTAACTATTCCAAAACGTGATCTCAAACTAGAAACCTTGGCGTTAGCCTTAAAAGGCGAGATATTAGTGCATATGCATTGTTATCGTGCTGACGATATGGGCACTATGCTGGATGTAATGAAAGAGTTTAATTACAAAATTTCTGCCTTTCATCATGCAGTAGAGTCATACAAAATAGCCGATAGGTTGGCTCAAGCAGGCGTTTGTTCGGCCATGTGGGCAGATTGGTGGGGCTTTAAGTTAGAAGCTTACGACGGTATTCAAGAAAATGTACCTATGGTTCACGCCGCTAATGCCTGTGCGATTGTGCATTCTGATAGCGATTTGGGTATTCAACGATTAAATCAAGAAGCCGCCAAAGCATGGGCTAATGGGCGCCGAGCGGGTATCGATATTAGTCAAGCCGATGCTTGGCAATGGTTATCTGCTAACCCCGCTAAGTCTTTGGGGATTTTCGAGCAAACAGGCTCACTAGAAAAAGGCAAGAATGCTGATGTTGTGATTTGGAGCGCCGATCCGTTTTCGACCTATGCCCAAGCCGAACATGTGTATTTAGACGGTGCATTGATTTATGACCGTAATGATCCTGCCTCATGGCCGGTGAGTGATTTTGAGTTAGGACAACCTGGTGAAGGAGATAGCAAATGAAACGATTAATTAAATATTCACTGTTTGGCAGTTTGTTGTTGAGCCATGTTGTTGGTGCGAAAAGTATTGCCATTGTGGGCGCCAAGGTGCATACCATGGCCGCACAAGGCACAGTGGAAAACGCCACAGTGTTCATCAAAGATGGCAAAATTCAAAAAGTGCTGCAAGGTGAGTCGGCGTTAGCCGGATATGAGATCATTGATGCTAAAGGCAAAGTGGTCACACCCGGTTTAATAGGGGCAAGTACCACCTTAGGATTAGTTGATGTGGGGTTTTCTGCAGGCACTAATGATAGTAACTCAAGTTTAACCAGTATTTCTAAGACAGGCGCAGCCTTTGATGTGTCTTATGCCATCAATCCTGATTCATCCTTGATGGCGATTGCTCGAATTGAAGGAGTGACTTCTGCTGCCACTTCTATGGGACGCACAGGACAGCTATTTAATGGGCAAGGCGCTGTGATCTCGTTAACAAACGACAGTGAAGCCGTTATTCAACCTAGGGCATTTATTAGCACTAAAGTAGGTAATAGTGGGGCTGACACTATTGGAGGCTCTCGCAGTGTGTTATGGGTAAGCTTAGAAAAAACCTTGGCTGAAGCTAAGTTTGCTATAGGTAAATCGCTTTCACCTACGCAAGAATGGCATGGCGAATTAAGTCGCACTGATATTGCGGCACTAATACCTGTGATTAAGGGCGAGATACCGCTTTTAGTGGATGCTCGTAGAGCCGCAGATATTCGTCAAGTGATTGCACTAAAACAACGTCATCCACAACTGAACATAGCGATCACTTATGCCACTGAAGGTTGGCGTGTGGCCAAAGAGTTGGCAGAAAATAATATAGCAGTGATACTCAACCCTGAAGCAAACTTACCTTTTGGTTTTGATCAACTTGGTGCCACCCTTAAAAATGCCGGTCGCTTAGCTGCACAAGGGGTTAAGGTTAGTATTGGTATGGAAACCCACAATATTCGTTTAGCTAGACAACATGCCGGTAATGCAGTGGCCAATGGGCTAAATTGGGAACAAGGACTCGCCGCGTTGACGATTAATGTGGCTAGCTTGTATGGAGTGGACGACAAACTTGGCAGTCTGGAAACAGGTAAAGTCGCTGATGTGGTGATTTGGTCGGGTGATCCCCTTGAAGTCACAGAAGCCGCAGAAAAAGTCCTGATAGCAGGGAAGGTAATCGAGATGCAGTCAAGGCAAACCAAGCTGCGAGACCGTTATCTTAATTTAAAATCAGGTAAGCCGATGCAATATGTTCGTCCTTAGATTATGTTGAATCGCCCACACATTATAACTATGTGCTTATTTTATGATCTCAGATCGCTATAACGATTGACGTGCCTATTGCAAGCAAACTATGGGTGTCACTATTCATATAAGGGAATGGCGTACCTATTACCCTAGTGGTACAACATAATTTAGTTTTAAGAACTTGGATTTTTATGTCTTCACAGCTAACAATCGCTCAAGCAATGCGTTATAACCGGCAGATCTTATTGTCAGGATTCGATTTAGATAAACAGGAAGTTTTATGTAAGGCTAAAGTACTGCTGATTGGTGTGGGTGGTTTAGGTTGTGCCGCGAGTCAATTTCTAGCCGCAAGTGGGATTGGTGAACTAACACTTGTTGATGCAGATGTAGTGGAAGTAACCAATTTACAGCGGCAGGTGCTACACGCTGAGAAAAATGTGGGCCTATTCAAAGTGGAGTCTGCTATTTCAGCCTTACGTAATATTAATAGTGAGGTTAAATTACGATCACGGAATAAGCGCCAAACCCAGCAACAATTGACTCAGTTGGTAAAGCAGCACGATATAGTTTTGGATTGCACTGATAACCTTGAAAGTAGAAACCTTATTAATAAGGTATGTTACGAGCATAATGTTCCGCTTGTTTCTGGGGCAGCTATACGAATGGAGGGGCAAGTGTTTGTCATCAATCCCCTTAAAAAATCGGCTTGTTATGGGTGTATTAGTCGTTATTTTGGCGAACAAAATGTGAGTTGTGTTGAAGCGGGCGTAATGTCTCCTTTGGTGGGAATAATAGGCTCAATGCAAGCAATGGAAGCTATCAAAACCCTTACAAGTTACGGTGAACCACTCATTAATAGGTTGCAGTTATACGATGCAATGACGGGTGTTTGGCAAGACTTTAAGATAAATAAGTCAGAAGATTGTTTAGTGTGCTCAACAACAAAAATTAGGTAGTGTTATATCCATGATTTAGGATGAATTGGTATTACTTATGCGGCTTGGTGCTAGACGTTTCTTATCAGCGATAAAAAACCGAGTGGAGACACTCGGTTTTTTTATTTTAAAGAGTGACGCTTAAACGCTCACATCAACTAAGGTGCCAACACGCTGATTGGGATCTTGAGCTGGTGGGGGCTCTTGAGGTGAAGGAGACTCAAGTGTCGTTTGTTGTTCTGCTCGCACTGCTTGTGGTTTGGGCTCTACTTGTGTTTGTGCACTTTGGGTGAGCGTGCCAGCTCCTGATGAACTTATTTCCATACATTACTCCTGTTCTCATAGAATGAATACTAGGGTTGTTGATATTCTAGATGGTTGTTTTTTATTCTGCTAGGGAAAAATAATTTTAGCCAAGGTGTTTTGCATTTGTTTCGCAATCAAGACTTGTGCTGTGGCATTAGGATGAATTCCATCGTTTTGCATCAGACTTTTGTCTAAAGCTATGGTTTCTAAGAAAAAAGGCAGCAAAATTACAGCATACTTCTGGGATAGTAAGGTGTAGCTATGACTAAACATTTGCGTATATCTAGTGCCATAATTGGTGGGTATTTGCATTTGTTGCAGTATAACTTTTGCCTTATTTTGTTGAGATAATTGAATGATCTTTTCAAGATTGGCGCGCATCTTACTCACAGGATGGCCTTGTAATCCGTCGTTGCCACCTAGTTCAACAAAAATATGAGTGGGGCTATGTTGTTCTAGCAATCTAGGCAACCTTGCTAGCGCACCATCTGTGGTTTCACCGCTAATGGCTGCATTGATAATATTTACATCTTGATCTTTCCACGCATCTTGTAACAAACTTACCCAGCCTTGCTCTTGCTTTAGACCATAGGCAGCGCTTAGGCTATCACCTAAAATAAGTAATTTTGTTTCTTTAGCGAGCAACTGATCTGACATCAGTAACAAGGGTATAAAGAACAATAATGAGTAAATTTTATTTCGCAACGAATGGGTATTAAGAAACAGCACTATGACTCCAACATCTATGATTACGACAAAAGGTATAAGCAAAACAGTGACTACGACACAAGGTCAGTTACAGATCCTCAAGCCAATTAGCTTTGATGTCAAGGCCGGAGAGTCAATTGCCATAGTAGGTGCGTCAGGCTCAGGAAAGTCGACCCTGCTTAGTCTGTTAGCAGGACTAGATGAAGTGAGTTCGGGAGAAATATACTTGGATGGTCAAGCCATGCAAAACATGGATGAGGAGCAACGGGCTCAGTTAAGAGGCGAAAAAGTCGGCTTCATTTTCCAAAGTTTTATGCTGGTGCAAAGTCTAACCGCTCTTGAAAACATTATGTTACCGGCAGAAATAGCTGGGCATAGTGACGCAAAAAAAAGAGCCTTAGATATTCTAGAGCTTGTGGGACTGGAACATAGAGCCAGCCATTACCCTAATCAATTGTCGGGTGGTGAACAGCAGCGGGTGGCTATAGCCCGTGCCTTTATTAGTGAGCCAAAGATCTTATTCGCCGACGAACCTACAGGTAATTTAGATGCGGCGAACAGCGACAAGATTGAAAAGCTATTATTTGAGTTAAACCAAAATTCCCATACCACTTTGGTGTTGGTGACCCACGATTCAGAGTTGGCTGGCAAGTGTCAGCGTCAATTACATATGCAAGCGGGTGAACTAACCGAAATTTTTTCAAGCTCAACCAAAGAGCAAGCTGCTCGAAAAGTAGGTTAGTGATATGACTAACCATACCTTGAGCTTAGCGTGGCGATTGTTCAGGCATGAAACCAAACGCGGCGAATTAACCATTATATTGTTGGCCATTATTTTGTCTGTGGCTTCGGTGTTGTCTTTATCTTTGTTTAGTGAGCGCCTTAAATCGGCATTAACAGAAAAAAGCGCTGAGTTTATTGCCGCCGACCGGGTACTAAATTCTAACAATGTGGTTGACCAAGCTTGGATTGAAAAGGCCCAAGCTATGGGGTTAAACACAGCTCATCAAACCTATGCTCGCTCTATGGTATTTGCCAATGAGCAAATGGATCTTGTGGACTTGCGGGCAGCCGATGTGGGATATCCGCTTAAAGGCAAGGTTAAAGTAGCGAATAAACCTTTTGTACAAGGGGTGGCGATAAACTATTTACCATCCTCAGGCGAGGCGTGGATTGAATCCCAGTTATTTCAGACCTTAGCTATTAAGGTCGGCGACTCTATTGAAGTAGGAGACAAAATATTTAAGGTCAGCAAAGTATTGGCCGAAGTGCCGGATGCGGGCTTTAGTGTATTTGGTGGTGATCCAAAAGTATTGATATCGAAGGCAGATTTGGCAGCAACCAAGGTGGAAGGCCCAGGTAGTCGCGTTGATTACAGTTATTTTTTCACCGGCAGTAGTAGCGACTTAGACGATTATTATACGTGGCTTGAACCGCTACTTGACCGCGAAATCCATGACTGGAACTCCATAGAAGACGATGAATCCGGCATTGGCCAAGCAGTGGGCAGGGCAGGGCAGTACTTTTTACTTGCTAGTTTATTGGCGATTGTTTTAGCGGCGGTGTCTATAGCCGTGGCAGCGCAGCGTTATAGTATGCGTCATTATGATCCTGTTGCCATTATGAAAACCTTAGGTGCGCCGAAAAAAATGGTGCAGCAGATTTATCTGCTACAGATTTTGTTTATCACTGCATTAGGTATAGGCATTGGGGTAATACTAGGCTTTATCATTCAGCATATTGTTGTAGCAGCAATTGCTGGCCAAGTGGATGTGTCGATGGATGAATGGCATTGGCGACCATTATTTATTGCTATATTTACTGGCACTGTATGCGCGGTGTTATTTTCTTTATACCCACTGATGAAATTGTTTTCGGTCTCGCCTTTGCGTGTTTTACGCAGAGATTTGGGTGCCAATTTAAGTTCTAGAGTGATCCAATTTGTTGCATCAGGCGGAGCGGTATTTTTATTAATGTGGGCCTATAGCCAGAACCTAAAAATCAGCGCCATTTTGTTTATCTCTGGCATTATTTTAGTGCTGAGTTTATTAGGCGTTACCTTTGGTTTGATTTGGGTAGGGCGCAAACTTGGCCAAGGAAAAATGGGGCCATGGCAGTTGGCTTGGGCCAGAATTCACCGCCGTGCAATGGACAATAGCGTGCAGCTCATCAGTTTTGCCGTCACTATTATGTTGCTGCTGGTGGTATTGGTGATGCGTAATGACATGGTGACTCAGTGGCAAAACCAATTACCCGAAGGCACGCCTAATTATTTCTTAGTAAATATCAGCCAAGCGCAGCAACCAGAATTGCAACAACATTTCGCTGTTAATCAGGTCGATATCGCGCATTTTTATCCTGTTGTGCGAGGACGATTTGTAGCGGTTAACGATGAAAAAGTACGAACAGCAATCTCTAAAGAAGATCCCGAAGAGCAAACTACCGGCCGCAGTGGACTTGGACGTGAAGCCAATTTAACCTGGAATGATAGCCTGCAAAATGGCAATGAAGTAATTGAAGGGCAATGGTTTGGTACTCAAAACAGCAAGGATACTGCAACGCAGCGGCCTTACGAGGTGTCTATTGAGAAAGGAATTGGGTTACGTATGCAACTAAAATTAGGCGATACCCTAACCTTTAATATTGGTAGTGAAATTGTCGATGTAAAAGTGACCAGCATCAGGGAAGTAAATTGGCAATCTATGCAACCCAATTTTTTCTTTGTACTGGAACCTAGAGCCTTGCAACAGGTTATTCCCACCTATATCTCAAGCTTTAATTTGCCTTCAGAGCGTAAGGCCGATATCACTCAATTGATGCAACCTTTTGCTAATGTCACGCTGTTTGATGTAGATGCACGTATTAAACAACTGCGTAGCATAGTTGCGCAAGTTTCTATGGCGGTGGAGTTTATTTTGGTACTTGTGTTAGCGGCAGGTGCGTTAGTACTGATTGCTCAAGTGCAAGCCAGTATGGACGAACGTCAGCAGGAATTGGCCATTTTGCGTACTTTAGGTGCTAAAGGCAGTTTGATACGCGCAAGTGTAGTGTTTGAGTTTATTATTATTGGAGTGGTAGCCGGCGCAATGGCGGCTGCAGCCAATGAGATCAGTTTGTATATGTTACAGACTCAAGTGTTTCAAATGCCGGCTAGTTGGCATTTAGAATATTGGGCTGTTGCACCGCTAGCTGGTGCGCTGGTAGTAGGCATATTAGGAGCGTTAGGATGTTGGCGATTATTGTCACTTAATACTAGCCATTTATTGCGGCAAATGGTGTAGATACAAAGGTAAGTTGATATCAATAGGTATCAACTTACCAAAACGCTCTATTGGTTTTTTATCCAGAATTTAGGTTACCTACGCACGCAATCAAGTGCTTGGGTAATTTGTGGGTAGATAAATTCATAGCCACTTTGTTGTAAGCGAGTGGGTACCACTCTTTGGCCATATAGAAGTAAGTCTGCCATTTCTCCTATCACCATTCTCAAAACGGACTTGGGCATTCTAAAAAAACAAGGCCGCGACAATGCTGAAGCCAGTTCACGACTAAATTCGGCGTTGGTAACAGGGTTGGGTGCAGTAAAGTTATAAATGCCTTCGCAGCTATCATGGGCTACTAAATGGGCTATCCCTCTAAGCACATCTTCTAAATGTATCCACGACATATACTGGCTACCATCACCAATAGGACCACCTAAACCTAACTTAAATGGTAAAAGCATTTTATGTAATGCACCGCCCCTTTTAGTTATCACAATGCCGGTGCGAATGATACATACCCTTGTTTTATCTGACTGTGCTTGTGAGGCCAATGACTCCCAGCGTTTGCATAGTAAGTGACTAAACTCTTGATGTGGCGTGGAAAAGTCTTCATCAATTATCTGAGCTTGCTGGCGTCCATAATAACCTATTGCGGAACCACTTATTAATAAGCCAGGTGGGTTTGTTCCCTCGTTAATTAGCGCCACTATTTGTTCTGTTATTGACCAACGGCTTTGTTCAATTTTGTGCTTTTGTTCATCTGTCCATTTTTGATTGGCAATGGGCTCACCTGCTAGATTAATAACTACGTCGTAGTCGTCTAAGTTAGTCAGGTGAGACAGCGTAGACAAGTAGTGGATCTTATGGCCAAGTATCTGCTCTGCCATCGCCACATTTCGGGTATATACCGCAACGTCACAAGGGCGAAGAACAGGAATTAGGCTAGACCCAATCAAGCCGGAACCTCCGGTAATGAGTATTTTCTTGGCGTCTTTAGAATAATGTTGCATGGTTAATCTTTGTTACATGACAAACATAAAGATACAGAATCAGCAAATCGCAAGGCATGGGGTTTATCAACTTCCGCTTCGGCATAATGCACCCATGGATGTTCTGCTGCTATTGCTAACACATCTGCTGTGAGTTTTTCGAGTAATGAAAACCTATTGTTTTCAACTAGTTTAATGATTCTTTTGGTAATGGTTTTGTAATTTAGGGCGTCGTCCATTTGATCAGAGTCTGTGGCTTGATCAGCGCGGTAATGAATTTTTACATTGATCACTACATCTTGCATATTCACAATTTCGTCGTTGTTAATCCCAATATAAGTGCGCAAACGTAAATTTTTGATTCTAATTGTGGCAGGGTTAAGCTTCATATTTTTCCTAGGCGTATTTATCTTTTTATTATGCGCTATAAAATACCATACAGATCTGCTAGTTTGCTCACAAGGAATTCATTTAGAAACTTCATATGCAATTCAAATCACAAAGATCTGTAAAAATATTACTTATTATGGCCTCCATTGTCATCATATTGGCTGGCGTTAAAGCGGCCAGCACCATCATAGTGCCATTTTTATTATCTATATTTATTGCGATGGCATGTAGCCCTATAGTGAATTGGGCAAACCAATACAAATTGCCAAGAGCTATAGCGGTTGTATTAGTGATAGTGATTATAGTGGTATTTGGTTTAATAATGGCGGCTCTAGTTGGACAGTCGATGAATGAGTTTAGTCAGAATATGCCAAAATACCGAGAGCAATTGGTGGGAGAATTTGCATGGGTAGTTGGGCAGTTAGATAAAGTAAATATTTATGTTAACAAAGAGGCATTGATTTCATATTTAGACCCAGGAGCGGCTATGAATATGGCCAAAAACTTACTTTCGAGCCTAGGAGGGGTACTCACTAATTTTTTACTAATTTTACTGATAGTAGTGTTTATGCTGTTTGAAGCGGAGTCTGTGCCTAAAAAAATTCATATTGCCCTTGATGATCCGAGCATGAAAATGAAGCAAGTGGATAAATTTTTGGTATCGGTAAAAAACTATCTGGCTATCAAGACTTTAGTTAGCATTGGTACGGGTTTGGTAATTGGAATTTGGCTGTATGTATTAGGAGTTGATCACTATTTGCTCTGGGCAGTATTAGCCTTTCTATTCAATTATATTCCTAATATCGGCTCGTTCATCGCTGCTGTGCCTGCGGTGTTATTGGCGTTTGTGCAGTTAGGTGCTGCTAGTGCAGGGTTTGCTGCATTAGGGTTTGTGGTTTCGAATATGGTTATGGGAAATGTCATTGAACCTCGTTACATGGGTAGAGGACTAGGTTTATCAACTTTGGTGGTATTTCTATCGTTAATATTCTGGGGATGGCTATTGGGTACAGTCGGTATGTTGCTATCGGTCCCTTTAACGATGATCGTTAAAATTGCCTTAGAATCTAGCCCAGATACGCGCTGGATGGCATTACTGTTAGCGAGCGAGAACGATGCATCTTTAATTGTTGTGCCGCTAGTGGAAGGTGAGTAATTTTGTGGTTTTGTAAACTTTCTAAATTTTGAAATAACAATCTTGCCAATCAAGCAACATATGAACACATAGGCCTAAAGCAATAAGACGTAAAGGTTTATAGGTTAATGCAAGCACGTAAATACCAATCATCAGCTCCTGGTGTAATGGATGAAAGCCAATACTACAGCGCGCCGCATCGTATATTGGTGTAGCCAACAGATGATCTAAGTCTACCAACATAGTCGCCATCAAAATCATATAGGCTTTTTGCCAGTTTTTAGAATAAAAACCTTTTGCAAGCAGCAAAGGAATTAAAAAATGTAGAAGTATATGTGTCATGGTCGCATGTTATCAGCAAAAAATCGAAATAACCCGAAAGTTAAGGGAGTAGTGGTCAGACGTAGAAACTTGTCACATTGCAGCTTCAATCTAATTCTGAATTTAGTTCACCATTAATGATTTTGAGCCAATAGCCAAACGGGTCGTCTTGAACAACTATTAGTCTAGCTTATTGTGAAGTCTTAATTAAATAACTACTAGATATAGCGATTAGTCTGTATTTATTTAGTAATATGCGAGTTGTCATCAATCATGACCATTTAAGACAGTTTGTCACGATAACTTAGGAAGCTATACAATGTTTGAAAATTTATTCTCTATGCAAGGCAAAATCTGCGTTATAACTGGTGGTTATAGAGGTTTAGGGGCGTTTATGGCCCAAGGCTTTCTAGAGGCGGGGGCAAAGCGGGTATATATCACAGGTCGTAAAGCCGAAGCGTGTTTGGCGGCCGCTGAGGAATTAAGCCAATACGGAGATTGTGTTGCACTTCCGGGTGATGTCTCTACTACTCAAGGCCTCACGCAATTAGTGCAACAACTTATGGAGCGCGAAGAGTCCTTAGATGTATTAGTGAATAACGCCGGTACCGCATGGGCCGCTCCTTTTGGGCAAGTACCAGAAGCAGGTTGGGATAAAGTAATGGATTTGAATGTAAAAAGTCCCTTTTTCCTAATGCAAGCTTTAACACCACTTCTAACCAAAAATGCCACGGCTAAAAACACCACCTCAGTGATTAATATTGGTTCGATAGCTGGGCTTTTAGGCAATGCTTTGGATACTTTCAGTTATGCTATTTCAAAGTCTGCAATTCATCAAGCTACACGCATTATGGCCAATGAATTAGCGTCTTCAAATATTAGGGTTAATGCCATTGCACCTGGGCGTTTTTATTCCAAGATGACCGAGTTTCTTAGTAGCGATAAAGAAGCCTTTGAGGAAGAAATGCAAACAATACCTATGAGACGCTGGGGAGAGCCTTCAGATATTGCTGGTGTTGCCATTATGTTGGCAAGTCCAGCTGGGGCCTTTATCACCGGACAAATCATTCCTGTTGATGGTGGGACGACTCTGGTCAATTAACCTTGATAAAGTAAACCAGTAAGCAAATGATTGATTTGCTTACTGGTATTTTACATTCTGTATTTTATCGAAATTCGCAACTTTTAGCGGCTGTTACCCCTTATCATTGAACATGGTTTTCATTTGATTGGCGAAAGCAACAAACTTTTCTTTTATAGTCGTTTTAATTTTTATATCTAATCCACCAAACATCACTAAACCTTCAACAGTCAGAGTTGGCGCCTGACGAGAAGCGATTGATGGAGCAGAATTATCGATTCCGCCCATAATACAAAAAGCTTTCGATACCACGTTAATATTTTCAGGTACAAAGATATCATTACCTCCAAACAAGCATAAAATCTTAATAGTCACATTTGGCGTAGTAAAAATAGCGTCGGTAAAATCAATATCGGAGCCACCCATAATGGTTAGAATTTTTATTTCGCGAGGTACTGTCCATTGACCGCTGCGGCCAGAGCCGCCGAGTATATTGACAATAGTATCGGTTTCTTCACTTTCTGGTGAACCATAATTAACGTTAAATTGCCGTTCTTTTTGGGTTGTAAACTCTGGATCTTCTACTTTTTGTAAATCGGCTGCTAAGTCGGCGATTTCTTGATGAATTTGACTTTTCATCGCTTGGTCTAGTCTGCGTTCAAAGGCTTCATTTGAGATGACGCCATGACTATAGCTATAAATAAGTGTATCGATTACTTCTTCGCGTACTTGTTCAATTGGTCTGTCTTCAAGTTTAACGGCCATTTTAGATCCCTGATTTTTGATTCGTGCGATTCTGAAATAAATAAGCAGGTACTGTGCCATTTAAAAATCATAGTGATATCAATAAGATAGGATTTAAGTACCTTTCCATATGATATTGTTTGGCATTTTTTGGTGATTTTCACTCTATAGTGGCGAAAACCAAAGAAACTTTTGCTCCGCCTAAATGGCTTTGGGCAATTTTGAGTTGTCCTTGATAAGCCGATACTAGATCGGCGACTACGGCCATACCTATACCTTGACCTTCTTTATAGCTATCAAGGCGAGTACCTCTTTCGAGCAGTTGTTCGCGTTGGTTTTCAGGGATCCCAGGACCATCGTCGTCAATGTCTATCTGTAAGTTATTGGGTTTACTTGAAACCTTAACTATGACTTGGGTTGTTGCGGCTTTACAGGCGTTGTCAATCACATTGCCTAGTATTTCCATTATATCTGTTTTATCTCCGTGAAAACCTAAGGCTCCGTCTTCAATATCAGCCGCGAGATTGAGCCGTTTGTCTGCATAGACTTTATCCATAGCATTAAATAATTTGTCGACTAACGGTTGTATCGGCTGCGCTTGCTCAAAGGTGCTTGTGGTACCTGCGACTGCGCGTTTTAGTTGCCTTTGAATTTGAGAATTAATTTGGTTAATGGGTTCGTTGGCTTGTTTTGGTAGTCCTTCGGTTCCAGATAACACAGCTAGCGGTGTTTTAAGGCTATGAGCTAGATCGCTTAGGCTATTTTTGTAGCGACTGCGTTGTTGTTGTTCGGTATCTAATAAATGGTTGATGCTACTTTTGAGCTTTTCTAATTCCGGGGGGTAATGCTGATCGATTCGTTTGAGTTGCCCACTCTCGGCTTGGCGTATCTGTTTATTCAATTTATCTATCGGCAATAAAGCAGCGTTTAGGCTAACCAATAACAAAATCAATAATAACAAAGCAATTAGCCCTAGCCACTTCCAAAGGGTATTAGCAAACTTGTTCTTCTCGTTGTTGAATACTTGTTTATCTTGAAGAATAAAAAAACTCACCGGCTGATAGCCTAGAGAGGACTCAAACTCAGCGGTATAGGCATACAAAAAGTAACTGCTGCCCATAATGAAATCCTCGTTGAATGTTTCTGTTCCCATCTTTGGAGACACAAATTCCGGTTGTTGTAGCCAGTTGAGAGTCGATTGCGACTGCCATAACTGGCGTTTGTGGGAATATATAAAAGCGTACAGGCCAGAGCCGGGAATATTGAATTGGTCGTTATACAGTTGTTCAGGCATCACAGCTGCGCTGCCTGTTTCTTCTAACTCAAATTCAGATATTAAGGTTAAACTTTGAGCTTCTAGTTGTTGCAGCATTGATTGACTTAAACTGCTATTAAAAGCTTGCTCTAAGGTGACGGCGGTAAGAGGAATAAAAATTAATAGGGCGAGTAGGGCAGCAGCAAAACTCCTTAATCTAAGGGATAAGTTATGCACAACGTTGGTTAATCCTTTTAGAGTTCACGATTAATTCGATACCCTCTGCCCCGCAAAGTTTCAATGGGATTTACACTACCGTCTGGATCGATTTTTTTACGTAAGCGGCCAACAAACACTTCAATAACATTGCTGTCTAAGTCGAAGTCTTGATCGTAAATATGTTCGGTAAGTTCGGTTTTAGAAATAACTTTTTGAGGGTTTAACAGTAGGTATTCTAACACCTTGTATTCATAGGCGGTGAGTTCAATATATTGACCATTTACGGTGACTTCCTCACTTAAGGTATCTAAGCTGATTGGCCCTTTTTCGATAGTGGGATGAGCCTTGCCTGCCGCACGGCGAATTAAGGCATTGATGCGAGCTAATAGTTCTTCATTATGAAATGGTTTAGTTAAATAGTCGTCTGCGCCCGCATCTAAACCTTCCACTTTTTCTTGCCATCTATCCCGTGCGGTTAGGATTAGAATTGGACAAGTGAC
>NZ_CAKZKO010000008.1 GCF_937123705.1 uncultured Paraglaciecola sp.
GATAGTCGGCGAGCATTCATTCGAGGGTAAATCAAGAGCATCGGCTACGCCGATAAAGCTTTGTTTTCTTTGGTGGCCCCGCCACTGCTTTTTTCGCCTGTAAAGTTTCAGCTAAAAATGGCTTATTCTAGGGGCAAATGACATGGAGGTCAGTAAGCGCCAGCGCATGTTTGTTTATAGCCGTTAACCTAACTTTTGCAGACACTGCATTATCCAGTTTTTTAACTGTGATTCGCTTAAACCACCCGATATTCTGTCAATTTCTTTACCCTGATGAAAAAAGATCAAAGTAGGAATACTACGAATACTGGCCTCTGCAGAGACTTTTTGCGCTTGTTCAGTGTTCACTTTTGCAAACAACAAACTTTCAGACTGCTTAGCAATATTAGTAAACACCGGCGCCATAGCCTGACACGGCCCACACCAACTGGCCCAAAAATCCACTATTACAGGTAAGTCATTTTTTTCTACAAAGCGATAGAATGAGTTGTCGGTCAACTCCACAGGATGCGAACTATAAGCAGCTTGTTGGCATTTGCCACATTTTGCCTGAGTATGATTTCTAGCTTCTGGTATACGGTTTATTGCGCCGCATTGAGAGCACACTATGTGCATATATTTTCCTTTCATGGTTGTAAATTAATGGTCACTTATCACCAATTTATTGTTCACCCGCTCAACTCTTTGGTTAATTTTTATCTGCATACTCGCCAATCCACCCATGGGTTGTAAAAAAGCATCGACGGCTGCCTTTTGAGTGTTATCGAATTGTTGGTAACAGTCTAGTATTCGTTGTACTTTCCACTGATGGAAAGTACCAATAGCGCGCTTCTCGGTGGTATTGCCAATGGTAAACTGGTGTTCACCTATGGTTCGGGGCACTTCCAGAGCTTGGGGATTTTCCTTGCTCCAAGTTTCAAGGCTTTTAACAGTATTTATCAATATCGGCCATTGTTCTTTAAACATGCGCTTTAGTAGAGGCAATAATGTATCGGGTATTTCATCATCGGATAAATAAGCCCCTTCAACCTGTTGTGGCTGATTCATACGCTCAACCCATCTCGCTAGATTGGGAGCGAGTTTTTTCATTAAAGCGCCGGGCGCAGGATCACGGTATAAATGGGCAAATAATGGCCCCATCAATCCAAAGTCACCTAAACAGGGCTTACTGCCGAGAAGATAATCATACTTGCCAAAATGTTTATCCAAAAGCGCTAACACATGGCCTTCATACCAGTCTTCGATAGCCGGAATACTCTTTTGAGTAATGCCTAATAGGGGTACAAAGCCCTTAAATTTAGCCCCTAATTTTTTACCAATAAATGCGCGGATAAAAGCCGGCATATTCGGCGCAACCACCTTACCAAACTCTTGATAAATAAAGGGAAAATTAGCCTTGTTCCAGCGATAATGCATAGCAGGGATCACCAGCCATTCATCAGCCCAATTTTCAAATAAATAGGAGACCAATTTTTGCTTAGGAGAGCTAGGGATTACCGAGCGTTCTGGATGATTTTGCTCAAGAGTATCGATAATATGAGCGGTATCTTGTAAATATTCTCCTAGTGGGGTTTTTAGCACAGGGATAACCCGCACACCCGTTTGCGGTATTAGAATGGTTTTATAAACCTTAAGCGAAGAAAACACTTCTTGGTAAGGTACATTTTTAAAAATCAAATAAGCCCTAACCTTGCCTGTGTACAACGACAAAGGAGCCCCGTAAAGTGTGTATTGCTGCTGCATAATTATCCCACAAGTGCTTGAATGTGCTGAATTATCTGTATACTAGCAAGCTAATTCAGCAATGAAATTATTTTGTTTAATGGCTATCTATAAAGACAACAGGGATAAGCATGCCTGAGAATCAATACACCTTACAACAATTGGGTTGGAAAGCCGTTTTCAATCAACAACTTACCTTAGATGAACTAGAGCAAACTGTGCCCTACAGAGTCACCCAAGTATTTAGAAACCGCTTAACTTTACTAGGTGAAAACGGTGAACATAATGTGGACTTAGCCCAATTCCCTGCTATGCAACAAAGCACAGTGGGAGATTGGTTACTCATTCCCCTTGAGCCAGCCACTGCTCCAGTTAGATTAGACAGGCAAAGTTTGTTTCAACGCAAAGCGCCCGGTGCCAACACTAGCCAACTTATCGCCGCAAACGTAGATACGGCCTTTATTGTTAGCTCTTGTAATCACGACTTTAATTTGTCCCGAATTGAGCGTTATTTAGCCTTGGCCAAAGAGGCGGATGTCGAGGCAGTATTAGTGCTAACTAAAGCAGATAGGGTAAACGAGCAGCAGCTACAAACCTATTACGAGCAAATACAGCAGCAACATCCTCACTTACTGGTTATTTCACTTAATGCGCTGGATAGTAGCGATGTACAAAAACTCAATGATTGGTGCAAAGTCGGGCAAACAGTGGTGTTGCTGGGTTCATCGGGTGTAGGCAAAACTACACTCACCAATTCACTATGTTTAACCCAAGCAGCCACCGCAGCCATACGGGAAGACGACAGTAAAGGCAGGCACACTACAACTAGTCGCTCGTTATACTTTACCCATTCAGGAGGCTTAATTTTAGACAGCCCAGGTATGCGCGAATTACAACTGACTGATTGTGAAGAGGGTGTTAGGGCCGTGTTTGAGGATATCGAACTTATTGCTCAGCAATGCAAATTTAAAGACTGCCAGCATCAGTCGGAGCCCGGTTGCGCTGTGGTACAAGCGTTAAATGCAGGTGAGTTAGAGGAACGTAGATTAACTAATTATCAAAAAATGTTAGCAGAGCAAGCAAGAAACAGCATGACCCTCGCTCAATCTCATCAACAAGATCGCGCCTTTGGTAAGCTTATTAAAAGCAGCCTAAAAGACAAAAAATCACGTTTAGAACGCTAAAGGTAACATGCAACCGCACATCGCTATTATTTACCCTTAGCTAAGGCAAGTAATTTACTCACAGTGTTCCAATTTCTGGCTGTGATGGGCACGCCTAAGTGTCTTTCGACTTTTTCGGCCAATTTCGAACGACCAATACCATCAGGCGCATGTAAATAAAACACCTGATCTTTTAACACAAAAGATTCACTGTCTTTTTTAAGAGCGGTTAAGCTATCTAAATCCGCATGCAGGGCATTCTCAGCAAGAAAAAACAAATGCAGTGTTTTTGGCGAAGACTGAGCTTCATAATAAGGGTTATTTATTGCTGCTTGTTCAAATTGAGCGAGTGTTAACAGCAGAATTTGCGGCTTAAAACCAAAATCCTGTGCAATTTTTTCGGAAATTTGCTGTGACAAAATTTGCTTATTTGTTTCACCGTGCTGCAATAACACATTGCCACTTTGAATATAAGTTTGAATATTTTGACAATCTAAACCCAGTAGCATCTCTGATAACTTTTTCATGGGCAATATATTATTACCACCCACATTAATGCCTCTAAGTAATACTATCCAACTATTCAAACTCATTAGTAGGTGGCTAAAAATTGACGTAAAGCCGTCAACATCTCTACGTGTTGGGGATTAGCTAAAGGCACCATACAAGGCATTATTTCTTCTAACTTTGATGCGTCAAATTGCATCTCAGAGACTTGTTTCTGATTCACCACTACATCTGCGTGACACACATCAACATCTAATGGAATTTCAAACAACCGGTTCACCCCTTTGTTTGCCGCCATCAAATCTTTAACACCCTGAATGGGGGTGGTGACATCTGCCGCAGAATGTGCAGAAAAAATAGGTAAATTAAGAGGCGCCCCTTGTTCAATAAGCTCGCGAACCGAAAAGATAACTTCCGTTAATTCAATGGCCGAAAAAGATGCCACCCCTGGGTATTTATAACGATTAAGCCCTTGAGTTTTATACTCCCCATCTAACCATTTGGCTACCCATTGAATTCCCCAAATTTTGGCAATACTTTCAACCCCCGAGTCCAAAGCTAATGCCCCAGAAAACAGCATTAATCCTTTTACTTTGCCCGGGTTTTGTAAAATGTATTCTGTTGCTAAAACCCCACCGGTAGAAAAACCACCAAAGTAGCGTTGCTCGCCTAAGCCTGCTGCGTACTCAAACACTTCAGACACATGAGCACGCCATCTATCCGACAATTGTGGATCTTGCATATCAGCATCGGCTTGTTTTTTACCGTGGCCAGGCATTAGCGCCACAACAACATTATGACCTTGCTGATGAATTGCCTTAGCTATCGAACGAAAGAAAAACGGCGAATCACTTAAACCATGAAATAACACCACCACCTTTTCAGTCACTTTGTTGTGATGCAAAATAAAAGGCGCATTGCCGTCATTTTTTAAGCTGTCAGAGCATACTCTAAATACATTCTTTTGAGGCGTTTCACACCCACGGGTCGCCCCTAATTGGGTTTTATATATGGCATCAAATTGATCAAATTGCGTTGCTATAGATTGTGCCGAAACGAAAACGGAAGTAGCGCTAGCAGTTAAGATAAGCAGCGGTAGAAATAACTTCATGTAAATGAACTTCATAAATTGACAGCCCATTACTATATCCAGTTATTTGCTAATTTACTAATCTATGAACATAAAAAATGGCGCAAAGAAGCGCCATTTTTATTTTGATTAAAAGTTACTCAAAATACGCCTCTAAGTCATCTGAGCCGCCAATCAACTTACCGCCTATAAAAACTTGTGGCCAAGACTCGTTGCCAGATAGTGCTTTAAGAGCGGTAAAGGATACCTCTTTACCCATTACCAACTCTTGATATTCAAAGCCATTTGTATCGAGTAAAGCCTTTGCTTTGGCACAATAAGGGCAACCAGGCTTAGTCAAAACGGCTGTAGCAACTGAAGCTTTTGCTTGGGGTGCCAAATAGGCCAACATAGTGTCGGCATCTGATACTTCAAAGGGGTCGCCAGGTAAGTCAGGCTCTATAAACATTTTGTCTACTACACCATCTTTTACCAGCATAGAATATCGCCAGCTACGTTTGCCAAAGCCAATTTCTGACTTATCGACTAATAACCCCATGCCAGCAGTAAATTCACCATTGCCATCGGGAATAAGGGTGATATTTTCGGCTTCTTGATCTTCAGCCCAAGCGTTCATCACAAAGGTATCGTTAACCGAAACACACAGGATGTCATCTACGCCATTGGCCTTAAATGTTTTGGCCAATTCATTGTAACGAGGTAAATGAGTAGAAGAACAAGTGGGGGTAAATGCACCTGGTAGTGAAAATACTACTACGGTTTTACCTTTAAACAGCTCGTTTGTGGTGAGTTTGGTCCATTCGTCATTAACACGGGCTGCAAAAGTGCAATCTGGAACAGCTTGTCCTGATTTATCGGTAAAGTGTGAGTTTGACATAGTGTTTTCTCCGTTGAGTCATTAATAAAACTAAGTGACCTAAAGATACCCTCAACCAACAATCGTTTAAAACAATTAAATTAGATTTGGTTAATCTAAATAATTAATTATAGCGATGAACAAGCCTATTCTTTAAAGAAATCTTCGGACCGTTCACTTAACATCGCTTCAATATCTTCAATATCGATGTCAGGTAATTTAGTGGTTTGTTGATCTTTATTGGCGCCACAAGGAATGGATTTCTCTTCGTTGGCCCATTCTCCCAAATCAATTAACTGGCAGTTTTTACTGCAAAATGGGCGATACTGACTAGTTTCAATCCACTCTACTGGCTTTTTACATTGAGGACAATTGACTGATGTCATAGAGATTTTCTCGAATAAGTATTTAAAATAAAGGTAAAAATAGCGGCGTTAGCAGCTTGCTAACTTAAAACTGACCTGAGTGTCTACTGAACTGCTACCTTGCATAGTAGGAGTAAACAAAGTAAAGCGAATCGCATAGCGATATTTATTACCCGATAACATAGGATAATGCCCTTGGTCGGTAGCACATAATACCCTGATCAACTCGTTTTTATCTTCGGCTATGCCTTGATAAAAGCCGCTCTCGGCTTCAACCACGCTAAAACGCCCTCTTTCTCGTAAAAACGACAAGGTGATCTCAATCGCTTGCTGAATCGGTACCAGCTCTTGCAACCAATTGTTAATATCGTTCTGTTTGTGAGTACTTGGTTGCTGCAACCAATAATGTAAGTTCGGCAAATCAAAACTACAGGTGCCACCAGGGATCGAAAAACGCTGCCTAATAGAAGCTAAAAATTTGTCTTCTTTGAGCTCAACACCAATCTTTTTGTTACTCTTCAACGATTCACGTAATCGAAGGATTTTTTGCAGCGCAAAGTCTAATGCTTCTTTATCAATATTTGGATGCTGTGACCAAATCACTAGGTTTTTTTCATGTGATCCAATGTCTTTTAATACATCGTTACGCAAATCAATGCGCTCAGACAAATCAAGTAAAGTAAATAAACAGTCCAAAAAGTTAATATACTGCCAATCTTCGCTGGCAGCTTTACCTTGCTCAAGCTGCCTAAACAACTGCTCAAGCCTAAGATAAGTGCGTACCTTTTCGTTGAGTGGAAATTCGTAAATAGCTTGAGACATGGCAACCTGTTTGTCTAAATTAAACTTTTAAACCTATGTTAGACCAACATTGTAAAGAATTTTTAATCAAATCAATAGACTAAAGTTTAACTTCGATTGGCAAGTCGCAAATAATTTAGATGTAATTGCTTAACTTGCGGTGCCAAATCTGCTGGAGTGCCGCTGTTATCAATCACATCATCGGCCACGGCTAGTCGCTCCGCTCGGGTAGCTTGCGCCGCCATAATGGCACGAATTTGCTGCTGGTTGGTTTTGTCACGCTGCAAAGCTCTTTGCATTTGTGTTTGCTCATCAAGATCGACAATAGCGACTCTGTTGACCTCTTGATAAAGACCTCCTTCAACCAACAAAGGCACACTTAACAGGCAATAAGGCGACTGTGCCTGCTGGGTTTGTAGTAACATTTGCTCGCGAATAGCCGGATGCAACAGCTGATTAAGCCAATCTTTAAGAGCTAGATCCTTAAAAACCAGAGTCCTCAGTTTGGCTCTGTCTAAAGTACCCGCATCATTCAATACTGACTCACTCAACTTAGCGACTATGGCTTTTAGCGCGGGGGTGCCTGGCTCTACGACTTGCCTGGCAATGACATCGGCATCAATCACCTCAATGCCGTACCCAGCAAACAAATCAGTGACTGTGGTTTTACCGCTGCCAATGCCGCCGCTTATGCCAACTACAAAATCACTCATAGGCTCATAAACCAAGCCACTGCCAATATTGCGCCACTATCCAATCACCATACAACAAGGTTAAAAAGCCTGCCGCGGCAAGATAAGGGCCAAAAGGAATAGGCTGACTTTTATCTTTGCCTTGCACTGTGAGTAAGGTAATACCCACTACCGCACCAACAAATGAAGATAATAAGATAACCACGGGCAAATGTTGCCAACCCACCCAAGCCCCAAGGGCGGCTAGTAGTTTAAAATCACCATAACCCATGCCCTCTTTACCGGTGAGTAACTTAAAGGCCCAATACAAGCTCCATAAACTTAAATATCCCGCCGCCGCGCCTATCAAGGCATCGTGACTAGAAACAAAAGGGCTACCAATACTTAATAACAAGCCTAACCATAATAACGATAGCGTTAATTGGTCGGGCAATAACATAGTGTCCAAATCAATAAAGGTCATGGCAATCAACAACCAAGTGGCCACCACAGCAGCAAAGCCTGCTAAACCAAAGCCAAAATGCCACGCCACCCAAGTGGATAACAAAGCAGTAGCTAATTCAACTAAGGGGTAACGCACAGCAATAGGGTTTTTACACTGGCTGCATTTACCTTTTAACAACAACCAGCTTATTACAGGGATATTTTCCCAGGATCTGATTTTATGTTGGCACTTAGGGCAGGTTGAGTCGGGTTTAACTAAATTAAAGGTCTCTTGCTTAGTGGAATTGGGCGTAGATTGTCCTTGGGAGGCACTATATTCGGCAATTTCAGCTTGCCACGTCCGCTCCATCATCACTGGTAAACGATAAATCAACACATTCAAAAAACTGCCTACCATCAAGCTGATAATAAACACAAAACCTATAAAAAAGGCCGGCGATGCAGCCATCAAATCAAGAGTTGCTTGCATGAAGTCACTTATAAAAATGAATAGAATACTTAGGTAGACTAGCTTGCCAGAAAGGCTTGTATGAGTCACGAGGTTTGAGCCTTTCAGTATTCTCATTATCATCCCCGATGCGATGCTTTTTTAAGCCCTAACGGGCACAGCCCTCTGTGGCAGGTGTTACATAGAATCCCTTCTGTGCGACCTACTTTTTTGCAACAGCCAAAAAAAGTAGGCAAAAAAGGCCGCTCGACACAATGCTCTTCATCCAGTTATTGCCTCAATTTGACAGGTCGCGCAGAGCCGTTCCTGACGGCGCTTCGCTTAATCGCCTATCCCTGGCGATTATCCTCCCAAATTGACGCAATAACCGGCGAGCATTCATTCGAGAGAAGAGCAAAAGATAGAGCATCGGCTCTGCCGATAGAGCTTTATTTTGTTTGGTGGCTCCGCCACTGCTTTTTTCGCCTGTAAAGTTTTAGCAGTAAAGAACTTTATTAGCGGCGGCATTTTCTGGCTACTCTTTTGTGCTGTTGCAAAAGAGTAGCTGGCTCGAAAAGATTCGAGTCAAAACTGACAAGCGACCGCCAAGGATGGCGGAAGGTAGAATAACTCAGGAGCACTTATCGAGATGCCTGTAAGCGTTAGCGCATGCTTTGTATGCCCTAACGGCACTGCCCTCCGTGGCAGGTTTCACATAGAATCCCTTCTATGCGACCTACTTTTTTGCTACAGCCAAAAAAAGTA
>NZ_CAKZKO010000009.1 GCF_937123705.1 uncultured Paraglaciecola sp.
GCCATAACGACATTAAAACGATTAATAAAGGATCTTCTATGAATTTTACTAAGTCTTTACTGGTGCTCTCTATCGGCATAGCGATGGTTGGTTGTGGCTCGGATAGTGACGACATCACGGTAACGTGTGACACAGCTGCTTCTTGTACCAAGTTTACTGTGTTACATACTAACGATAATCACGGTCGTTTTTGGGAGAACAGTAAGGGTGAGTATGGGATGGCGGCTCGTAAGACGCTGATTGATAGTATTCGTGCAGAAGTTACTCAAAATGGTGGTGAGACGATACTATTGTCCGGTGGCGACATTAATACTGGTGTGCCAGAGTCTGATATGCAGGATGCGGTACCAGATTTTGTAGGTATGAATCTTCTTGGTTACGACGCGATGGCGTTAGGTAATCACGAGTTCGACAATAGCTTGGATGTGTTAGATATGCAGGCGGAATTGGCCGACTTCCCGATGCTAGCGGCTAATATTTATATCAAAGATGGAGACACAGTTACTGATGAACGCCTTTTCTCTCCATATAAAGTATTCACTATCAATGGCTTAAAGGTTGCGGTTATTGGCCTGACAACTAAAGATACGGCGAAATTAGTTAACCCTGACAACGTCGCGACGATTCACTTTGCCGACCCGCAAGTCGAAATCAAAAAAGCCATAAAAGAAATTGAGGCCAATGAAACGGTTGATTTGATTTTTGCTACGACTCATATGGGGCACTACGCAGATGGTCAGCATGGTAGTGAAGCGCCTGGCGATGTGTTGCTTGCTCGCTCTCTAGAAGAAGGTCAGTTAGATGCCATTATTGGCGGGCACTCTCAAAATCCTGTTTGTATGGAAGGTAATGAATATGCTGATTTCAATCCGGGAGATGACTGTAAGCCGGATCAGCAAAATGGTACCTACATCATGCAAGCTCACGAATGGGGTAAATATGTAGGTAGAGCTGATTTTGAGTTTTACGATGGAAAGCTGCATTTAGCGAAGTACGACCTGATACCCGTGAACTTAAAAGAGAAGGATGAAAATGGTGATTACCAATTTATCCAATCTGAAATTGAACCTAATTCAACAGTAATTGCTACTCTTTCCGCGTATCAGCAGCAGGGACAAGAGTTGTTAGATGTCATTATCTCTAAAACCGATGCGAAGCTTGAAGGTGACCGTAATGTGGTTCGATCTGAGCAAACTAACCTTGGTCATTTGTTAGGGGAAGCTTATCGCACTTATAAGTTAGTTAATGCTGATTTTGGTGTGATGAACTCTGGTGGTGTTCGTGACTCAATTGCGGCGGGTGATATTGCTTATCGTGATGTGCTGACGGTTCAACCTTTCGGAAACTTCGTGACTAAAGCAACGATGACAGGGGCTGAGGTTAAAGCATATTTAGACGTTGTTGCGACGATGACTGCAGGATCTGGCGCTTATGCCCAGCTCGACAATATTAGCTTAACCGTCGACTGTGATTTGAGTGATGTGACCATTCGAGATATCAATGGCAAAGGCTTTGATTTAGCGGACACCTACACGTTCTCCGTGATCAGCTTTAGTGCCGCTGGCGGTGATGACTACCCAATAATTGATGTTGAGTCGACGCAGTTGACGGATGCCGCTGTGCTGCGCGAGTTCTTTGTTAATAACCCTAATGTCACTGCCGCGCAGTACGCACCAGCAGATGGTGATCTAATCTATATGAGTAATGGTTTAGAAGTGAAAGGCTGCCCAGCGAACTAATTCACAAACAAGCCTTAAAAAATAGCCAGCAAATTGCTGGCTATTTTTGTATTGGAATTTTGAGGTATTAACTAGATAAACAGCGCCTTGTAAGC
>NZ_CAKZKO010000010.1 GCF_937123705.1 uncultured Paraglaciecola sp.
AGTATTGGCCCCTTAGCAAAGCAGTCAAGGTAGATGGGCAGACATTTGATACTAAACACAGTATGTTTGTACCTTTAAACCAACCACAGTATCGATTAATAAAGTCACTGTTTTCAACTCGTAAGTCTTTTGATGACAATACCTTTTATGATGTATCGAATTGGAACCTTCCTTTAGCATTTAATATTCAATATCAGGCCGTTGAGCGGCAGCCCAAACTGAACAAACAGCCTGTGAATAAAGCAGATACCCTTTATCCAAAATTGCTATCTAACGCCTATGCTTATGCGTTTTCTTGGCAGGATTATCAAGCGCCTAAGTTGTTGCAGCGTTTATTAGCCAATAACGTAAAAGTGAAGTTAGCGGGCGATGCGTTTTCAGCACAAACCGCTCAAGGTAGTATCAACTTTTCTGCTGGTGCGGTGATTATCCCGGCCGCTTTAGAGCAACCAAGCAATTTGTTAGAAATCATAAAAGCCCAAAACAGCGGGATCGGTATGGCAATTCATTCAATTACCTCAGGACTAACGCGCCAAGGTATTGATTTTGGTAGTCGCAAGATGCGCAACATCAAACAGCCTAAAGTGTTGTTAGTGGGCGGACGCGGTACCTCTCAGTATGAAATAGGAGAAGTATGGCATTACTTAGATCAACATCTTGATATGCCAGCGTCCATAACAGACTTATCCCAGCTAGCTAGGCTTTCATTATCAAGCTATACCCATATGATTTGGGTTGAAGGTCGATACAAAAATATACCAGACAAAACAGTCAAAGATATTGAGCAATGGGTAAAAAATGGCGGCATCTTAATTGGTCAAAAATCTGCGGCAAATTGGTTTTCAGATAACAAATGGCTTAAGGCGGATTTTAAAAGTAGCAGTGATATAGAATCGGCGTTTGATACCACAGGCATGGCCTATAAAAACCAAGAAGCGCTAAAAGCCAAACAAAGAATTGCAGGCGCGGTATTTGAAACAAATATAGATATTAGCCATCCTCTTGCCTTTGGTTTGAGCTCTCCAAAATTGCCGATGTTTAGAAACAGTACACATGTAATGCAACAACCAGACAAAGCTTTTACGACTGTAGCAAGTTATACCCAATCACCCCTAATGGCGGGATATACGGCTAAAGAGTTGCAGCATGTTATTGGCGGCAGCGCTGCTATTGTGTCCCATAATTTTGGCAAGGGTAAAGTGATAGGCTTTGCAACAAACGTCAATTTTCGCGGTGTGTGGTATGGCACAAGCCGTTTAATGAGTAATGCTATATTTATGGCTGGCTTTATCAACGCAAAGGGTTAGAACGAAGCGAGATAAACTACCAGGGAATTGGTTTAATGAACAAGGGTAAGGCAAATACTCCAAACATCCACTTTTAAATGAGGACAGTGCTTACGTAAATTACAGTAGGCACTGTTCATAGTACTACCTGTGGTGATGACATCATCAAATAGGGCGATATGGTCAATGTTTTTAAGTCGCTTATGGGCAGTTTCATTAATGCTAAATGCTTGTCGCAAGTTTTTACGTCTTTGAGCTGCTGATAGATTAGTTTGAGCTGAGGTAGATTTGCACCTTCTGATGATGGATGTGTCCATTGGTAAATCACTTAATTTGCAAATCTGCCGTGCTAATTCAATACTTTGGTTAAATTTTCTAAATAGATACCGATTATTATGTAAAGGCATAGGGATAACCAGTTGTGGTAACTCGGGCATAGAAGTTAAACAGCGTTTTACAAATAACGATGCTAGTCCATAAGCATTTGGGATTTGTTTCGAAAACTTTAATCCAGTCAATAATTTCGATAATGGCCATTGATAATCTGCTAGCGCCAATACCTGATTAAAGTTTACTTTGGTTAATCCTAGCGCAACTTTAGGTGCTAACATCAGATTGTGCTGGTATCGCTCTACGTCAAATAGCGAAAGATCATCAATACAGTAATGGCAAATTGAAGTGTCAGTTGTTTGTTTACACACTAAACAACTTTGAGACAGCTTTGTTAGCATGGCGTTACGGCCTATTTACTTCACAATATTTAGTTAAGTGTAGAAGATTTGTTGGTGAGCATAGCAATTACCAATATTTTTTAATTTACATAAAACCGAAACAATATGGCTTTCTACTCGTCATTAAGATGTTTGGTAAGCTTAAGGCTGGTTTAATCAAAATGTAATGTTAAACGACTACTTTATTTAAAATTTTGATATGACGGTAATTTTAATGAAATCCCAACTTTTTGCTCAGCTCTATCAGCAATTTTGGCCAGAGCTATGTGCAAAATTACAGCATCGTTTTGGTTCAGGACCGCCTGATCCAGAAGATATTGCGCAGCAGGCGTTTGTAAAGTATTCGGAACTAAGTGGGCAACATCGAATAGAAAACCCTCGGGCTTTTATTTATACAATGGCTCGCAATTTGTTTATTGATCAGTTTCGGCGTAATAAAAAGCAACAGCTGGTTATTGAAAAGATTTTCATAGAATTGGGCATGGAGCCCATGGTTGAAGTATCGGCCGAACAGGCGGCTTTGAAAGTTGAACGAAATCGACTTATTGAAAAAGCGATAGCTAAACTGGATGAAAAACAACATAAATTAATGACAATGAGTATTGTGGAGGGGAAAAGTTATCGCCAAATTGCGACTGACACAGGTTTGCCAATTTCAAATATCAGCCGAACTATTAGTGCCGCGCAAAATTTGATCGATGAGTTTGTCAATTTCCAAGAGGAGCCACATTCAGCCTTATCGAATTTAAGATTGGTGTTGAAGGAAAGAGTCTAATGACTATAAAACAAGGTTATAGTGCAGAGGTATATAAACGAGCAAGAGAGATCCACCTTTTTCTTCATTCAGGTCAGTATACTCAAAGTCAATTACAAGAGATAAAGGCGTTTTTGAGTCAGAATGTTCAACATGCTCAGTGTTTACGAGAGTTGGAAACATTGCACCAGCAAACTCGATATAGCTCTTTAGGTGAAGCAGCGATTGTCAAACATAAGAGCAATAGTAAAAAGCGGTACTTTCGTGGAGTATCTTGGCTTTTTGCAGCCAGTATTGGGTTTCTATCGGTTTTTTTGATGTTTCAACAGGCGACAGTTCAACCTTCGATCGAATACAAAACTGTAAGAGGAGAAGTATCGGAGTTTCTATTGCCAGATAATTCTGAGTTAATATTAGGAGCAGAAAGTCACGTAGTAGTGAAATTTACTGACGGCAAACGCTTGGTTTCACAAATTACTGGAGATGTACTTTATAAGGTCGCAAAAAATTCTTCTAGGCCTTTTATTGTGTCGGCCGGCGAAATTGAAATAACCGTATTAGGTACGGTTTTTGAAGTGCTTAAACGTAATCGAGCTGTTCAGATTGGCGTGAATGAAGGGCTAGTGGCAGTATCGAAAGATTCAAAAAGAGCCGAATTACGCCCTGCCAATAAACTGACTGTTAATGCTAGAGGAGAGTTTTCTGATATTTCTCTTACTGACCCACAACAATTTGCGATGTGGCGACAAAAGAGATTGTCCTTTCAACAAGCATCTTTAGCGGAAATAGTTGAAGTTATAAATCGCTATCGTCGTACGCAAATAAAGTTCTCTCACCCGCAGATTAGTCATCGAAGTGTTTCCGCTTCTTTTCGTTTAGATCAGTTAAATCAGTTTTTAGATGCCCTTGAAGTAAGTCATGGGGTGAATTGGCATATAGATACCAATGATGTGATTTGGTTAAAAATCTAGTTTATGAAGCTTTTGTGAAACCGACAAGTATATTGAAACAGATAGCGTCCCCATACGTCATTTAAGTAAATAAGCCCAATCAATCACTAAATAACGTTGGAGTATGAACAGATGTTTAAAAATCATCGCCCACAGTTTTTAGGCGCAGCTATTGCGTTAGCCTTACATAGCGCGCAGCCAGCATTTGCCGCAAATACTTTCGCAATTGAATCTCAACCATTAGGTCATGCTATTACCGCGCTGTCTCAGCAATATGATCAGGTAATTGTTGCTCCTGAAGATATTAATGAAAAAATAGTTATCGCTGCGGTGTCAGGGTATAGCAATTTAGTCGATGCGTTAAATGCTGCTTTAGAAGGCAGTCAATATATCGCGACTCAAAGACCTGGCCGCGCCATTGTTATTATGAAAAAAGTTGAAGCTACCCCAGAGTCTCCATCTACTGAAAAAGTGATAGAAGATAAAGAAGAGCCTTTAGAGCCTATAGAAGAGATTGTGGTTGTTGGTTCATATATCCCTGGTGCAAATATTACTGCGACCTTGCCTATTTCAGTAATAGGGAGTGAAGATATCGCTGCTTTTGGCGCAACTGATGGTGCCGAATTGTTAAGGATGTTGCCACAATCTGGTGACATTGAATTTAACGAAACCAATTTTTCTGGAGGCGTGAATACTGTTCGAGGTGATATTGCTTCAGTGAATTTGCGCTCAGTGGGTACCGGAAATACTTTAATGCTTATAAATGGGCGTCGAATGGCGGTACATCCTGGATGGCAAAATAGTAATTCTGTTCCAGTGGTAACTTATAATGCAAACACTATCCCAACTGCGGGTGTATCGAGACTAGAAGTTATGCGAGATGGCGCTTCTGCTTTGTATGGAGCAGATGCAGTTGCTGGTGTTATCAATACGGTGATGATAGATGATTATGAGGGTACTAAAGTCACTTTACGATATGGTAAAGAAACAACCTTAGGCAAAAAAGATCTTAATTTTACTCTTGCCAGCGGCAATGAATTCGCAGATGGAAAAGGGCACATTTCATTCTATGGTGGTTATAACCAAAGAAATTCAGTGCCTTCATCAAAATATAAATATGCTGTTGCAAATCGGGTTCCGTTTTTAGAAAACACTGAGTTCGCTGGCAATAATGCTTTTGACAACCGTACTTCTATAGGTGGTCATGGCTATTTTGATATGTTAGAACCTGGCGTAATCACACTTGATGACGGCACGGTATTAACCAATTCTTCTGGTCGTTTTCACGTTCAACCAAAAAGTCATAGCGGATGTTTGGCAAGTATCAGTGACGATATTTGCATCGATGACGGCTATTGGAGCTACAGTAATGACAATGGCATGTATCATGATTTAGAAAGTGAACGTGATTTATTCTCAGAACGAGATCGAGGCAATTTATTTTCAGTTGTTACTTATGACATTTCTGATGAATTACAACTTTATGGTGAGTTAGGAGCGTATTACGCAAAGACTCAACGCAGAGGCGATTCTGCTAGAATTTTAACAAATCAGTATATTACTATTTCAAAAGATGCTTATTGGAATCCTCTTGGTTCCACCTATCTCAATGATGGAAGCCTGAACCCTAGACGAATTGGAAATACCACAGGATTACCTGAAGAAGGCATAGATATGCACCTGCGTTCTTATCGAGTAATTGATACCGAAATCCCACGTTTTGGTGTTGTTACTAATGAAACCTATCGAGCCTTAATTGGCCTTAATGGGCAATTTGGTGATTGGGATTTTGATACGGCAGCTATGTATTCAACAGCGATCAGTAAAGATAAAACTGAATACGCCGTGTCTGTGAGTAAACTGCAAGCAGCCATTAATAAAACCACAGCTGATGCATATAACCCATATTGTGGGGCATGTAACTCACCAGAGGTGGTTTCCTCAATCTATGAGGACTTGTATAAAGAAGGGGATACTGAAGTTGCTTTGTTAGATTTTAAATTGTCTAACGGCGCACTGTTTAGTTTGGCCAGTGGTGATGTGGGATTTGCGACAGGTCTTGAATATAGGTACGAAAGTTTTAGTGATGATCGTGATGTTCGCCTTGATGGAAGTGCTCCATATGTTGACGCTATTACAGGAGCAGAACATCAAAGTGATTCGTTGGGTGATAGCCCGACCAACGATACAGCAGGTGATCGTAACGTGTTTTCAGCATTTGTTGAAATGGCAATACCTGTCGTCTCAGCACAGCAGTCAATTCCACTAGTACAGGCGCTAGATGTGCAGGCCGCAGCGCGTTACGAAGACTTTTCAGATTTTGGTAGTGTGGCCGTACCACGTATAGCAGCATCATGGGCGTTAAATGATGATGCCATGATTCGTGCAAGTTGGTCTAAAGGGTTTCGTGCCCCAAACTTAGTGCAAACCAATGCGCAAGCAGTGCAACGACAATCATCAACCGTTGATTACGCTCGTTGTGAGGCCATGTTGCAAAAAGGCATTATTGAAGGCAATTACACTAATTGTAAAGGCAACCAAGTAGCTGTCATTCGAGAGTCCTCAGCTTTGGATTCAGAAACCTCTTATAACCGAGGCTTAGGACTAGTATTAACCCCAAGTTCAATCCAAAATTTGACTTTGGCAGTCGATTACTGGGAAGCGGTGCAAAGAGATGTAGTAGGGGTATTAAGTGCTGACAATCAATCGGAGTTGGACCGTATATATTTGATGGAAGGTTTCAACAATACTAACGTAGTTAGAGCAGATCCAACCGCCGAAGATATTGCATTGTTTGAGGGTACCAATATGTCTGCAGCGGGTGAAATATTGCGTATTTACGACCCCTATATGAATTTAGATCGTCGAGCATCTAGTGGTATTGATTATACGGCTCAATATATCTCTAACGGTCAATTGGGGCAATTTACTTATAATTTGTCAGCTGCACAATTGAAAGGTGTTGAATCCTTTGCTGGCAACGAATCTCAGGCTCTAATCGACGCTGGATTGTCAGTGAATACTCTTGGACAACTAGTAGGCATTAATGGTCGTCCTGAGTGGAAAGCCAATGCTTCAATTAAGTGGAAAACAGGCAATTGGACCAGTGCATTGTTTTGGGAATATGTAGGAGAGTTTGAGGAATCAAGTGCCACAATTACGGTTGGAGAAGAAGAACAACAATGGAAAATTGATTCTTGGCAACAAGTTAATACCTATGTGAGTTACAAATTTAAAGAGAACATGTTGAAGGGATTACGCTTAACTTTTGGTGTTAAAAATTTGTTCGACAAATACCCTCCACTAGCCGATGAAAGCTTTGGTACTTTTGGGCGAGTTCATAGTATTTCGGGGCGTTATTTGTATACCAAGTTAACTTACAATTTTGACTAATCCCTAGACATTAATTGAAAGTAACTAGGATAAATCGCTATTTTGGGTGCTGGCTTAATGTGTAAATTCAAAGTAAAACAAGAGGATCAGATTTTGTGAACTCAACTACTCGTAGACATTTTTTAATTGGTGCATCGGCTTCTCTTATTGCCGCTGCATCAAGTAGTAATAGTCAGGAAGCCCAACTCCAAGCAAATAGACTGTTTGCTCATGGTATAGCGAGTGGTGACCCAACTCAAGATAGCTTGATAATTTGGACTCGAATATCGGTGATTGTAGCTACCACTGTTCGTTGGCAGGTCTCTAAAGACGCTGACTTTAGTCAAATAGTTAAGCAAGGCGAGAGGCTCGCCAATGGCTATGCCGACTATACGGTTAAGGTGGATGTAACTGGGTTGTCTCCAGGTGAAGTTTATTACTACCGTTTTTTAGTCGGTGAAGTGCAATCGGAAACTGGACGTACTAAAACTCTTACAGTAGGGCATCTAGATAAACTGAGTTTTGCGGTTGTGTCATGTTCAAATTACCCATTTGGTTATTTTAATGCTTATGAACATATAGCTGAAGACGATGATATTGATTTTGTTTTGCACTTAGGTGATTACATATACGAATACAGTCGAAAAAGTTGGGGTAGCGCTTTTGGGGTACTGTTAGATCGTGAACATGTGCCTGCCAATGAAATCATTACCCTTGCCGATTATCGTGCGCGTCATGCTCAATACAAGACAGATAATGGGTCTAAATTAATGCACGCAGCACATCCACTCATTCCTACTTGGGACGATCACGAGTCTACTAATAATCCCTATCTACATGGTGCTAAAAACCATCAAAAAAACGAGGGCGATTGGTACACAAGGCGAGCGGCATCTTTACAGGCATATTTTGAATGGATGCCGATACGCGACCCCAAGAGGGATAGCGATAGGGCTAAGTTATGGCGTCATTTTCAGTTTGGTGACCTTGCCAGTTTAGTCACACTAGAAACACGACATACCGGCCGTAGTAAACAACTTAGTTATGACACTGAGTTAGCTGACATAAAAGATCAACATTCGCGGGACAAATTCGTAGAGCAGCAAATTTATGATCCCTCTCGTAAGGTTCTGCATGCCGAAATGGAAGCATTTTTAGTCGATAAATTATCCCAATCAAAATCTAAACAACAGCCTTGGAGATTGATTGGTAATCAAATCCCGATGGCTAGAGTGATGATGCCGGATATACGCGGACACATAAATACTCAGCATTCTGATTTTTCCAGTAATCAAAAAAACAAGTTAAAGAAGGCTATGCAAATAGGAAAATGGCATTTACCTGTGTCTTTAGATACTTGGAATGGTTACGGTGCCGCTAGAGAGCAGTTTTATAATCTATGCCAAACTGCGCACGCCGAAGACTTATTAGTGTTCACTGGGGATAGCCATTGCTTTTGGGCAAATCAACTACATTCTAAAAATGGCACAAAAATGGGTTTTGAAATAGGCACTACTAGTGTGACTTCTCCTGGAAGTTTTGCATATTTTGGCCCATACACCCGTAAATTCGAAGAGTTGCTTAGAGAGCAAAATGAGGAAGTATTATGGGCAAATTGTGAACATAGAGGTTATGTAAAAACGCGGTTAACTGCCAAGCATGCAAAAGTGGACTACATAGCAATGCGAACTGTTACTGAGCGAAGTACTGAGAGTTTTATACAGCGAAGTATGACGATTGAACATAGTAACAAAGGCTTAGAGTATTCCTTTTAGCATAAAGCCTTTAAAGTAAAAGAAATTGTAGACGCAGCTATCTATAATAAAGTGTTTAGCAATTAGAAAAGTGCTTTGGTGTTGCAGGTTAATCCTAAATTCAAATATTTAGTTAAGTGTCGGAGGTTTGTAGGTAAACTTAGAAAATTAATTTGAAATAATAAGCTCTAAAATAGGTAAGGTAATTTTAGCTTAACCATTAATCTTTTAGATAGACACATTTACCCTAACAATCTGACCTGAATCCAGTGGTATTTTAAATAACTTATTGCAAATCATTGAAATATCGACACGCAAAGTCAGTTAAAGCTTTAATTAAAATCAAAAATGGTTAATAATTAAACAGGAGAGGGTGGTAGAGGTAGTGTAGATGGACATAAGCAATAATGTAAATTCAGCCATTGTTAGTGGCGCTTTAGGTATTAAACGGGCATCTGATGGTATTTCGCAAAATGCGTTAAATCTTGCCGGCTTGTCTGCTGTGTCAGCGCCTTCGACTGATCCTCAAGAGTTTTTAGCCAATGCTTCTTTAAATCAACTTAGTGCGAGTAAGCAACTTCTTCCTCAGGCTCGCGACGGGATCACCTCTGACTTAGTTGGTTTATCTGTTAATCTAGCCAATGCACAAGCATCAACAAAAGTTGTAGGCACTGCCAACGATACAGTTGGCACGATTTTGGACATTTTGGCCTAACGTTAGGCATTACAGATTATGAATGTTGTTCCTCCCGTCCCCACTCCTACAGTATTTAACGTTGGCACCGTTAATACCGAGTCAGTGCGCAGGGATAATAGCCAACGTGAGGCAGTACCTCAGTTAGCCGCCAATGAAAAATCTGCGGCTGAAACCGGCTTAGGCTCTGATGCGGATAAAGTTAAAACTCCCGGACAAGCACCACCTCCACTCACCTACGAAAAGCCGGTTCCGCAATTGGGTCAGCAACTCAATACCCAAAATGACTCTGCCAAAGACAACGGTCAAGATGCCAGTGCCGGTAAAGAAAATGCTGAAGAGCAACAACGTCAACAAGCCGAGCAGCAGAAACTTACAGATTTAAAGCAGCGAGATGCAGAAGTCAGAGCGCACGAGCAAGCCCATGCCTCTTTAGGAGGGCAATATGCCAGTTCACCTCAGTATGAATATGAAATTGGACCTGATGGCAAACGATATGCTGTTGGTGGTGAAGTCTCAATCGATATATCAGAAGAAGCTTCACCTGAAGAAACTATTCGTAAAGCACAGCAAGTCAAAGCGGCTGCTTTAGCTCCCGCAGAGCCAAGCTCACAAGATTTAAGAGTGGCCAGTGAAGCCACTCAAATGGCTCTTGAAGCCCGTACTGAATTAGCCAACGAAAAAGCTGAAGCGGCGCAAGCGTCATATGATCAAGCGATTTCTGAAACTCGTCAAGGTGAAGTAGCGCAGCAGGGTTCTGCCTTTAAGGAAAGCCCTAGCCTTGATGACACTGTAGATGGATTAGACGTTGAGATACCTAACCGAGAGTTTGATGGTGCGAGGGAGTTTCTGGCCAAACGAGACTTAGAAATAACACGTAGAGTGTCGGTGATTGAAAACTTTTATCAGCAGGTTACTGCTCCTCGCTCAGAAGGAATACGGCATTCTGCTTAAGTAAATCTTTGAAATATAGGTGTAAATTATAATTCTTAGACATTCCTTATCCCGTATTCGGGTTATAATAGAATGAAACAAGCCCTCAAAAAGAGGGCTTGTTGGTTTTAGGGGGGCGTACTTTTTACTATTTTTTTGCCTTTGCAAAGGCATCCGCAAAAGCGTTCCCCATCATTTGGTTCGACTGATTAGCTTGCGCTTGGCCCTGCTTAGTCTTAGTGGCTCGATTGTGAGATTTTTTGTCTGTATGGTGTTGTTGTGTCGATGGTTTTGCGGTTTGATTAGGGGTATCGCCCAAACGCATTGTAAAAGACACGCGCTTTCTGACAGCATCCACTTCCATCACTTTTACTTTGACAATATCACCTGTTTTGACAATGTCTCTAGGATCAGAAATAAACTTATCAGTCATGGCGCTAATATGCACTAATCCGTCTTGATGAACCCCTACATCCACAAAGGCTCCAAAGTTGGCAACGTTACTCACTACGCCTTCCAAAATCATACCTACTTTAAGGTCTTTTAGAGACTGGACATCGTCTTTAAAGTTAGCGGTTTTAAATTCAGGGCGAGGATCTCGGCCGGGTTTGTCGAGTTCGCGAATAATGTCGGTGACTGTCGGTAAACCAAATACGTCAGTTACAAAGTTTTCAGGATTAAGTTTAGTTAATACTTCTGAGTTGCCAACAATATCATGCATGGCAATACAAGCATGGTCGACAATTGAATTAACAACCGGGTAAGCCTCTGGATGTACTGCTGATGCATCAAGTGGGTCATCTCCACCCATAATGCGCAAAAATCCTGCCGCTTGCTCGTAAGCCTTTGGCCCTAATCGTTCTACATCAAGTAAGGCTTTACGGCGCTTAAATGCACCGTGTAGATCGCGATAGCTCACAATATTGTTAGCCAAAGTGCGATTCAGACCGGACACATGGCTAAGCAGTGCACCCGATGCTGTGTTTATGTCTACGCCAACGGCATTTACACAATCTTCAATCACAGTGCTCAGTGATTTTCCTAAATTGCTTTGGCTAACATCGTGCTGATACTGCCCTACACCTATGGCCTTTGGCTCAATTTTAACTAATTCAGCGAGTGGATCTTGTAAACGCCTAGCGATAGACACTGCACCGCGTAAAGATACGTCCATATCAGGTAATTCATTTGACGCTAATTCTGACGCAGAATACACCGATGCGCCGGCTTCACTGACAATAATCTTAGTTACACCCAAATCTGGGTGGGATTTGATCATTTCGGCGGCCAGTTTATCGGTTTCTCTAGAGCCCGTGCCATTACCTATGCTGATAAGTTGTACTTTGTGTTGCTTACATAAAGTGGCTAGGGTGCGCAGTGATTTATCCCACTGATTTTGCGGCACATGGGGGAAAATTGTTGTAGTAGCCAATACTTTGCCTGTGGCATCTACTATGGCTACCTTTACACCTGTGCGCAGTCCAGGATCTAACCCCATTGTTACTTTAGGGCCCGCCGGCGCGGCCATTAATAGATCGTTTAGGTTTTTTGAAAATACATTTATTGCGTCTTGCTCTGCCTGCTCACGCACGGCGCCGAATAGTTCATTCTCCATATGGAGTTGTATTTTGATTCGCCAAGTCCACTGCACCACGGACGATAACCAATTGTCTGCGGGTCTATTGGCAAGTTTAATATTGAAATGTTCGGCAATAATCTGTTCGCAGTATGAGCTTCTATCCCCCTCATCTTTCTCAGGATCGGCATCCAAATTGACCTGTAAAAATTTTTCGTTTCTACCTCTAAACATCGCCAATGATCGATGAGAAGGAACTTTTCTCAATAATTCAGTATGTGAAAAATAGTCTTTGTATTTGCTCGCTTCTGATTCTTTACCTGCTATGACTTGGCTTTTTATATGAGCATGTTTATTTAAAAATTGACGCACCTTTTGGAGTAATTTTGCATCTTCGGCAAACCGCTCCATCAAGATAAACTTTGCGCCATCCAATGCTGATTTAGTGTCGGCTATGGTATCGTTATTGACGTAGGCCATAGCTTCAGACTCGGGGTTTAGTTGTGGATTATTGAATAAATCGTTGGCTAGTGGTTCAAGTCCTAACTCAATGGCTATTTGTCCTTTAGTACGACGTTTAGGCTTAAAGGGCAGGTAAATATCTTCTAGTTCTGTTTTGTTTTCTGCCTCAAGCAAACTTGCCTTTAATGGCGTGGTCATCTTTTGTTGATCTTCAATCGACTTGATGATGACTTTACGCCTGTCTTCTAAATCCCGCAGATAGGTTAAGCGTTGCTCAAGTTTTCTCAATTCAATATCGTCTAAGCCAAAGGTGGCTTCTTTTCGATAGCGGGCAATAAAAGGGACAGTTGACCCCTCATCAAGCAAAGTAATCGCAGCTTGAACTTGTTTTGCTTGAACTTGCAGCTCAACTGCAATTTTTTCTACTATTTTCATCAAAGAACCTGTATGTCGTTCATTTTTATCTAGGCCTTATATAGGGATGCGAACCAAGAATTACCAGTGATAGCGCCACATAATTGGCAACAATATTAATCTTTTTCAAAGGCCTGTTTATATTCAATGGTGTTTATAAACCATTGTTGTGTGCCACTTGGCGTATTAACTTGAAAATTATCATCAACACTCTTTTTAAGCAGAGCCCTGGCCATAGGTGAATCTATGGATATGAAAGCCTTATCTTCTCCATAAATTTCTTCTGGGCCCACAATACGAAACTTCATCACCTCACCTTGACTATTTTCAATTTCTACCCAAGCGCCAAAAAAAACCTTGCCATCTTGGGCGGGGGCATAATGAACAACTTGAAGATCTGGAAGTAACTTTCTCAAAAACCTAACGCGGCTATCAATTTGTCGCAATAAGCGTTTGTTGTATTGATAGTCTGCATTCTCAGATCTATCACCGAGACTCGCTGCCCAAGTAACAATCTTGGTTATTTCAGGGCGCTTTTTGGTCCATAAATAGTCATGTTCATCGTATAGTTTTTTATAGCCCTCAGGTGTGATTAACTTTGTTTTCAATCTTCAATCTAACTCAATAAGTTGTTTGGCAAGGGCAATTATAGGTTTTCTAAAGCTTATACCAAAGCATCAATTTTAATAGGAAAATAATATCACTTCAGGTGGTAATAAAAATCAGATTTTTAGTGCATTTTATTACAAGAAATAGCCATAGTTAGTCGTGTAAAAATAGGGTTTTCGGCTATGCTTAACATTAATCAAAGTGAAGTAGGGTTTTAGCTAAAAATCACTACAACGCCCATTTAAAAGGCACTTTGATGAACCTAGCGTAAAAAAGAGTTGCCCTTTATTACGCCATTTATTGAGCCAACTGAAATGAGAGAGAAAGTCATACTACCTTTGAACTTGGCAACACTTGATTTGAGGTAAATAACGACATCCAAACATATAAAGTTGCAACAATATTTAGTCGAAATGACATAAAAATCAGAGTTTAAATTACCCGGTTCAATCGGGATAAATAGCCCTTTTGAAGGGCAACAGAGTCAGGGAATAAGGTTCAGCATGGAGAATAGCTGATTATCACAATGATAAAGTTAAGCCGACCACGGAAACGTGGCCGGCTTTTTATTTGCTGTATCTTGTAGGTACGTAAAACTCAAGTTTTTATTGTGATATTTAGAACTTGTTATTGCCAAACTAAAGTTGTCATTGCAGCTTTAACCTTGCCCTGCTGGCATATTAAACGTACCAGCATGGATACTCTCAATATCGATAGTGTCGAAGCTGTATTGTGTATGACAATATTGACAATTCATCTTAATGTCACCGTCTTTAGCGGCTATTGCAAGTAACTCTTCTTTACTGACTCCAGTTAAAGCTGCTGCGCTGCGTTCTTTGCTGCAACTGCATTTAAACACTACATTTGTGGCTGGGTATACTTCTATTTGTTCTTGATGATATAGACGATGCAATATGTCTTCAGCAGGTAATTCGAAGATCTCTTCATTTTTTATGGTTTCAGTCAACTTGCATAGGTGTTCAAAATCGGTGTCTGCAGTTGCCGTGGATTGGCTACTAGTTGGCAGTACTTGTAAAAACATGCCACAGGCTTTTGTTACGTTTGCGGTCACTTGAGTGCGCAAAATCATTTTAGTGGCCAATTGCTCTGACTGTTCAAAATACCCTTCGATACACTCTGCTAAGGTGGGCCTGTCAAGTGCCACCATGCCTTGATAACGTTCTCCTTTTTCTGGCGTAATAGTGATAACCAATACCCCTTTTTGAACCAATTGGTTAAATTTTGTTGGCAAGGTTTCAAGCTCTTCATTCCATCTAGCTACCCCTCTTAATTGTTGATTGTGGGTGCCATTGATTACCGCATAACTAAGAGGGCCTTCACCTTGAATTTGAATGGCGATGTCACCCTCAAACTTTAATGTGGCGGTTAATAGGCTGGCGGCCGCCATTAATTCACCTAACAGTTGCTGAATAACAGGTGGATAAGGGTAAGAGTCTAAAATGGATTGAAAGCTTTTTTCTAAACGAACCATTTCGCCTCTTACATTACCTTGATTAAATAAATATCGATGAAGTTGGTCAAATGACATACTAATTACCTTGCGAATTACTGTTGTTTAAATTGAATAATTTGACGCCGCTGTTTTTTATCTGGGCGATGATCTGGTTTAGGGCTATGAAAGGCGCTTAGTTTACGTGCTTCTGCATTGCTTGCACGTAGATTTTCACTGGCTTGGGTTTCTTCATACATTAATTGTGCTAAAGGCGCTCCTTGGCGCTGTTCTTTTAATTGTAATACAAATATATCTTTTACATCATAACCTTGGGGAACTTTTATGCTTGCCCCCAACTCTACTATTTTGCCGGGTTTACTGCGTTGTCCATTGTATTGTACTTTGCCAGATTGCACTGCATCTCTGGCTAAAGAGCGAGTTTTATAAAAACGGGCAGCCCAAAGCCATTTATCAAGTCTGACTTTAAGGTGTTCTTCTAAGTTTTTTTGCATAGGCTATACCCTTTAAATTTGTATCTTTTTGTAACGATCGACGAATTAAGGTTGTTCCACTAGCGCCTACTCGTTATCATTGGCAAGTTAGGCTTTATACATCCCACCGAGAGACAATGACAGTCGTTAATCATACCGCTAATCAATTATGGCTCCAATTAGTCAAAAACCAACAGAAAGTAAATTTTTTGCTGGTTGTGCTATTGGCTATCTTTCTGCTTTCTTATGCAGCTGAACTCACCTGGCGTTTATGGCCACAACCTGCTGGAAATAATAAAGTAGAGAATATCTTTAGGGCGCAGCCGATTACATCAAAAAATACCAATAGCAGCCTAAATTTGGCTGATCTTAAGCGTCTTAATTTGTTTGGTGATTATAATGCCAAGCCTATTGTAGTTGAAGAAAGTGCCGTTATTGATGCGCCTGTTACTCGTTTAAGTTTGACCTTAACAGGGGTTGTCGCCAGCTCGACTAAAGATCAAGGAGCAGCGATTATCGAAAATCAAAAGCTGCAGCAGACTTATGGTGTGGGCGAAAAAATCGACGGTACTAATGCAGTATTAAAAGAAGTGTATTCGGACCGCGTGATTATCAAAAATGGTCTATCTAATGAAACTTTGATGTTAGATGGGGTGGAATACAAAAAAAATGTAGTCAAAGTAGTTAGTCAACCAAGCGAAGCGCCTGTTGCACCCATTCAGGCTAGCAATAGTAATTCGGAGCGAAGAACGTTATCAGATGCTGCTGCCCAAGCTAGTCGAGACTTACAAAGCCAACCAACTAATTTTGCTGACTACATTGCTATATCGCCACATCGCCCTAGTGGTGAATTGGCAGGCTACCGTGTGAGACCAGGAAAAAATCCAGCGTTGTTTAATGCCGCAGGGCTAAAATCCGGTGATGTAATCACCGAAGTTAACGGTTTAGATTTAACCAATATACAACAAGCATTAGAAGCGATGAATATGTTCAAAGAAATGCAATCTTTGCAAATGTCTGTTCAACGCAAAGATGAACTTATTACTATTTACCTTGATCTACCCAAAGGGGAAGAGGAACCAGAAACATGATCTGTACGTCACGCAATCACTCCAATGTAATTAAAGGACTATTCCTAGCTATTGGAAGTGCGCTTTTTGCTGTTTCGAGCCTAGTAGCCGCAGCGGATTATTCTCCAAATTTCAAAAATACTGAAATCGGTGAATTTATCAATATAGTGGGTAAAAACTTAGAAAAGACCATTATTGTTGATCCTAATGTGCGGGGTAAAATAACTGTACGTAGCTATGATTTATTAAACGAAGAGCAGTACTACCAGTTTTTCCTGAACGTGCTACAAGTTTACGGATATTCAGCAGTGACTATGCCTAGTGGTGTGATTAAGGTTATCCGTTCTAAAGATGCTAAGGCCTCAAATATTCCAGTGGTTGAAGGTAATCCTTTTGACGGTGATGAGATGATCACCCGCGTGATGCCTGTGTATAACGTTCCAGTAAGAGAGCTTGCTCCTTTACTGCGTCAGCTTAACGACACAGCTGGTGGTGGAAATGTTGTTAGCCATGATGCCTCTAATGTGATGATGCTTACTGGCCGCGCCGCTGTGGTTAATCGTTTAGTAGAAATAATCGAACGGGTTGATAAGGCCGGTGACGAAGAAGTCGAAATCGTAAAATTAAAATTTGCATCAGCCACTGAACTGGTGCGAATTGTTGAAAGTATCAATAAATCTCAAGGTGGCAAAGCCAATGCGGCAGGTAAATCAGCCCCTAGAGTGGTTGCCGATGACAGAACCAACAGTGTTATTGTTAGCGGAGATATTAAGGCCCGTAAGCGTTTGGTTAATTTAATAGAGCGCATGGACTCTGAGCTAGAATCTAACGGTAATACCCGTGTTATCTTTTTGAATTATGCTAAATCAGAAGATTTAGTCAAAGTCTTGCAAGGGGTCAGTGCCAGCCTTGCAGCCGAAACGCAAGGTGCGGCTAAGAATCGTCAAACCAAAAGCCGTGATATCAGTATTGATGCTCATCAAGACTCAAACGCCTTAGTGATAACCGCAGAGCCCGATATGATGCGCTCACTCGAAGACGTGATCCGCAAGTTAGATGTGCGCCGCGCACAAGTACAAGTTGAAGCCATAGTGGTAGAAGTATTTGAAGGTGACGGCACAACCTTAGGGGTACAATGGGCCAACGAAAAAGGCGGTGGCACCCAGTTTACTAATGGTGTAGTAGGCATTGGTTCTCTTGCTGTTGGGGTTAATCAAGCAGAAGATAAAACCATTGTCGATACCATAACTACCACGTCTAACGGTGACACTGTGGTAGTGCCAACCGAAAAAACTCAGCTTGGTGATTTAAGTACCCTTGGTGCTTTGTTAGGTGGTGTAAATGGCTTCTTACTTGGAGGCGTGAAAGACGGTTGGGGTGCAGTACTACAAGCGGTCAGTACCGATACCAATTCCAATATTCTGGCTACGCCTCACCTAACGACTATGGACAATGAGGAAGCCTTTTTCATTGTGGGTCAAGAAGTGCCTATTATCACGGGTTCTACCACAGGTTCGAGTAACTCAAATCCTTTTACCTCGGTTGAGCGTCAAGAAGTGGGTATCAAGTTAAAAGTCACACCACAAATTAATGAAGGTGACGCGGTACAGCTGTTGATAGAGCAAGAGGTATCGAGCGTCAGTGGTGCTACCTCTGTGGATATTCTTATCAATAAGCGTGAAATAAAAACCTCTGTAATAGTCGATGATGGCGGCACTATTGTGCTGGGCGGATTGATTGATGAAGATGTGCAAGAAAGTGTTTCTAAAGTGCCATTATTAGGCGATATCCCACTCATAGGACACTTGTTTAAGTCCACCTCGACTAGCGTGCGAAAACGTAACCTGATGGTATTTATTCGCCCCACTATTATTCGTGATGGCGTGACCATGAATGAGATAAGTCAGAAAAAGTATCAATATATTCGTGCTGAACAGCTTAAGCGTCAGTCTCAAGGTATTCCCTTGATGCCTTTCTCTGAAGGGCCGTCTTTGCCAGAGTGGGATGAGTCTTTAAGCCTACCTCCTTCATTTGAAGATTATATCGAAAAAGAAAAGAAAGAAGGTAACGACTAGTTATGTCAGCTTCACAAATAAGCGTCGCAGAAGCTGAAGAACAGGCATTGCTTGAATCTGGCACCGATCTCGACACTCCAGTCGATGAGCCTGAACACAAGCAACTTGCCTTTAGTTTTGCCAAGCGCCATCAAGTGCTGCTGGACACAGGTGTTACGCCGGCCATTTTGTATCATACCCAAGATACTGAATTTCAAGTGTTTGCTGAGGTTAGACGTTTCTTGGGAGCTGAATTTCAGCTACAAGAAATCGAGCTCGATAAGTTTGAGTCCATATTAACCAATGCCTTTCAACGAGATTCATCGGCAGCCAAGCAATTAATGGAAGACATAGGCAACGAAAGTGACCTGTTTAGTCTTGCCGAAGAACTACCTGATACCGAAGACTTGCTCGAAAGCGAAGACGACGCGCCTATTATCAAACTGATTAATGCCATGTTAGGTGAAGCCATCAAAGAAGGCGCATCTGATATTCATATCGAAACCTTTGAATCGCAGCTCTTGGTGCGTTTTAGAGTAGACGGCGTATTGCGAGAAATTTTACGTCCTAATCGTAAGATGGCCTCGATGTTGGTATCTCGTATCAAAGTTATGTCGAAAATGGACATAGCAGAAAAACGGGTACCCCAAGATGGCCGTATTACTTTGCGAATAGCAGGTCGAGCGGTAGATGTAAGGGTATCGACTATGCCGTCGAGCCACGGTGAGCGGGTAGTATTACGTTTACTCGATAAAAACAACGTGCGCTTGAATCTTGTTGATTTAGGTATGACCAAAACCAATCGGGGCTTCTTTTCCAGCTTAGTGCATAAACCCCATGGTATTATTTTGGTTACCGGCCCTACAGGTTCGGGTAAATCCACAACCTTGTACGCAGGTTTGAGCGAAATCAACTCTAAAGACCGCAATATTTTAACGGTTGAAGATCCCATCGAATTTGATTTGCAAGGTATAGGTCAAACCCAAGTAAACGACAAAGTTGATATGACCTTCGCCCGCGGCTTACGGGCTATATTACGTCAAGATCCTGATGTAGTGATGGTGGGTGAAATTCGAGATCTGGAAACAGCGCAAATCAGTGTGCAAGCCAGTTTAACCGGTCACCTAGTGATGTCTACCTTGCACACTAACACCGCCGCTGGAGCCATTACTCGCTTGGAAGATATGGGTATCGAACCCTTTTTATTATCCTCAAGTTTATTAGCGGTATTATCGCAACGACTGGTGCGTACTTTGTGCCCAGACTGTAAAGTTCCGCATATACCAAGTGAACAAGAGTGCAGTATTTTAGGCATTAAGGCCGAAGATGTTGCAGATCATGCTATTCAGGCGCCAAAAGGTTGTGCCGCATGTAATCAAACGGGTTATCGTGGCAGAACAGGTATTCACGAATTATTAGTGGTCGACGAAGGCATTCGAGAGCTTATCCATAATGGCCACGGCGAACAAGCCATCGAAAAGTATATTCGCCAAAACACCCCGAGTATTCGAGATGATGGCTGTGACAAAGTGTTGTTGGGTCTCACTTCACTCGAAGAAGTGTTGCGAGTCACAAGGGAAGATTAAATGGCGGCTTATGCATATCAGGCCATGGACAAAGGTGGCAAAAATAAAAACGGAGTGTTAGAGGGAGATAACCCTAGGCAAATACGTCAGCAATTGCGTGAGAAAGGGTTAATACCCATGCAAGTTGACCAAGTGGCTGAAAAGGAACGGAAGTCTCAAGCCGGTTTTACCTTATTTAAAAACACCATATCTGCCGCCGATTTATCGCTGCTTACTCGGCAACTATCAACTCTAGTTGAAGCGTCATTACCTATTGAAGAGGCCTTGCTGGCGGTAGCCGAGCAATGCGAAAAACCGCGTCAAAAAAACATGATGCGAGCGGTGCGTAGTAAGGTGGTGGAAGGCCATACGCTCGCCGATGCCATGGCAGAGTTTCCCCATGTATTTGATGATTTGTTTCGGGCAATGGTGGCGGCAGGTGAAAAATCTGGGCATCTGGATACCGTACTTAACCGTTTGGCCGATTACACCGAAAAGCGTCAGCAAACCAAAAGCCAAATTACCCAAGCTATGGTTTACCCAAGCATTATGATGTTTTTTGCCTTTGCCATAGTGATATTACTACTGACTGTGGTGGTACCTAAAATTGTAGGGCAATTTCAAAATATGGGGCAGGAGTTGCCCACTATCACTCAAATATTAATTGATATGAGTGAGTTTTTACGAGCCTATGGTTTAGCCTTAGCCGTGGTAATAATGACTATTACAGTGATAATCAATAGCATGCTACAAAAGCCTGCAATGAAAAAGCGCTATCACAAACTAATTCTAGACCTTCCCCTAATTGGTAAATTGTCCAAAGGCCTAAACACCGCAAGGTTTGCCCGAACACTTAGTATTTTAACTTCAAGCTCAGTGCCACTATTGGAAAGTATGCGTATTGCCAGTGAAGTACTTGAGAATCTACAAATAAGAGAAGCCGTTAAAACGGCCGCGGGATTTGTAAAAGAAGGCTCTAGTTTGCGAGCATCTCTGGAGCAAACTAAAATGTTCCCTCCTATGATGATGCATATGATTGCATCGGGCGAACGCAGTGGCGAATTACAACAAATGTTAGCCCGCGCCGCCGATAATCAGGACAGACAATTTGAATCTTTAGTGGGTATGTCGCTCAAAGTATTCGAACCCATTTTAATTGTGACTATGGCAAGTGTCGTACTCTTTATCGTTTTGGCGATCATACAACCTATTTTAGCTTTAAATTCTATGGTGAATATCTAATGAAACAACAACATCCCTCTCGTAAAAATAGCGGCTTTACCCTTATTGAAGTTATGGTGGTATTACTGATTATTGGTATTATGGCGGGCATGATTGCACCGCAAATTTTAGGTAATCAAGAAGAAGCCCAGCTTAAAACTGCGGCCATTGATATCCAAAGTTTAGAAAATGCCCTTACTCAATACAAATTAAGCAACAATGTGTTTCCAACCACAGAACAAGGTTTAGATGCCTTGGTAAACGAGCCGACAGTGGATCCTATCCCGCGCAACTACAGGCAAAATGGCTACATTACTCGACTACCGAACGATCCTTGGGACAACCCTTATCAGCTGCTTAATCCAGGTGAACAAGGTCAGATTGATATTTTTTCTAATGGCCCAGATGGCGAACCAGGCACCGAAGACGATATTGGTAATTGGAATATCAACGACTACTTAAACTAAGTTGATTTGAACGCCACATAAGATGAATACTCGTTACCCAGTCTTCTCCAAAAAAAGCGGTTTTACCTTGATTGAAATCATGGTGGTGCTGCTTATTATGGGATTGGCAACGGGGGCCGTAATGCTTAGTTATTCTGGGGAAAGCGGTCAAGATATCCTCAAAAAACAAAGTCAGCGTATCCAAGTGGTATTTAATATGGCATCGGACTATGCGGTATTAAACCAAAGGCAGCTGGGATTACGGGTCAATAAAGAAGACAACAGTTACTACTTTATGTACCTAGATGAAGAACAAGAATGGCAAAAGCTTGAATTAGATAATACCTATTCAGAACATCGCCTACCGGAATATTTCAGCTTAGATCTAACTTTAACCGACCTTCCTTGGGAAACTGAAGAAAGCCTGTTCAGTAGCGATGCTTTTGATGAAGAATTGTCATTATCTTATGATCGCGTGGAAATAGGCAATGAGGAAGATAAAAAACTCGATCCACCGCAGATATTTATTTTTTCAAGTGGTGAAATCACGCCGTTTTCCATCACCTTAGCTTACGAGCCAGAGTTTAGTAACGATTTAGCATCCTATTACCGAGTCAACGGTCAAGACAGTACACCTTTAACGACTGAAGGGCCATTAGATGCGCCCTAGCCAGCACTATTTCGCACATCCTCGCTATCTTCACGGAATGACCTTACTCGAGGTAATGGTCGCGCTATTTATTTTTGCGGTAACCGGTACCGCCATTATGAAGTCGGCAAGCGAGCACTTAATTGGTGTAGGTCAAATTGAAGATATCACTTTTGCTACTTGGGTGGCTAATAACCGCCTTACCCAACTGCACATTGATAACACCTGGCCGGTTAAAAATAAAAAAAAGGGTGAACAAGAAATGGCGGGCCGAAAATGGTATTGGCGGCAGCAAGTCACAAAAACCAGCGATAATGATATGGTGCAAGTAGAAGTCTCTGTTGGATTAGATGAGCAACTACAAACAACAGTGACATCGGTCAGCACCTTTATTGCCAAGCAAGCAAAATAATGAAACCTCAAACTACTACCCAAGGTCTTGGGTTTACCCTAATAGAAATACTAGTGGCTATGGCCATTTTTACTGTTATTGGGTTGGCCAGTACAGGGGTGCTTACCTCGGTGATTAATAGTGATGAGTTATCAACCCAACGCTTTGCAAAATTGCAAGAATTACAGCGAGCCATGCTCACCCTAGAGCGAGATATTTCACAGATTGTGCCGCGAGCAGCGCGCGTCAACAGCGAGCTGGTTAGCGCAGTGACCACTGGTGGTGTGGATGTACTCGATAGTGATGCCGATGGCCTTGGCTTTGTAAGGGGAGGTTGGCATAATCCACAAATGTTGCTACCCCGTAGTACCTTACAGGCTGTGGGTTATCGTGTGAAAGATGAGCAGCTGCAACGTTTGTATGGCAATTATGTCGACAACGTCATCGGCTACGAGCCTAAAGTAAAAATTCTATTGTCAGATATTAAAGATTTTCGCGTGAGCTTCTTAACCCAAGTTGAGCAACTAGAAGAGCCTAAAAAGTGGCAAGATGAATACGCTAGTACCAAGTTGCCTATTGCCATTTCTGTCACTTTAGTCAGTCAAACTTTTGGTGAAATTCGCCGAGAATTTATGTTGGCAAACGGCGAATGATGAATTCACAACGTAATCAACAAGGCGTGGCACTCATTATAGTGCTATTGATTGTGGCCATAGTTAGCGTGCTTGCCACCGAAATGGGTGGCCGTATGCAATTGCAAGTTAAACGCGCCTCTAATATAAAGGAAAATAACCAAGCTTACTGGTATGCCATGGGAGCAGAGCAGTATGCTCGAAAATCCTTAAAGCTATTAATTGATAATGACGGTGATGTAATCCATCTTGATCAGCAGTGGGATCAAGAATTTGCCTATCCTATTGAAGGTGGCGGAATTCAGGCGCAGTTAGTGGATATGCAAAGCTGTTTCAACTTGAATGCGTTGGTCGAACCAGATAGCCCTGCTCCAAGTGTCAATAACAACAATTCAAATAACAATGATCCTTTGTTACCCGCTCGCAAACTCGCCTTTAAGCGATTGTTAGATGAAGTGGAACCCGCGATCCCTGGGTATAATATTGATATACTCCGTGATTCCTTGGTTGACTGGTTAGATAACGACAGTAGAACAACAGATTATGGCGCTGAAGACAGTGAGTACGAAAGTCTACAGTTTCCCTATGTGGCCGCTAATAACTTTATGGTGCATAAATCCGAACTACGTTTAGTTAAAGGGGTAGAAGTACCCTGGTTAAACGAATTACTAAAATTAGTCTGTGTACTACCCAATGACAGCTTATTTAAAATTAATATCAATACTGTGAGTGAAGAAAACGCAGCGGTTATTGCCGCCGCGACTGGACTAACACGTTCAGACGCAGAGTCAATATTGGCTAATCGTGGAGCTGAGGGTTACCAAAAAGTTGAAGAATTTTTAGATGATCCTAGTATCCAAGCATTAAAGCTTAAAAATGCGCAAAAAGACTGGTTTGATGTCAAAACATCACATTTTATTTTGCATACAAAGACCAAGTACAATGATGCAACTTTTGCGATGCAAACGTTGTTTAAAGTCGATTCCAATAAAAAAATCAGCATTATCCGACGTGAGTTTAGTGGTTTTTAGTAGTTGAATTATTTAATCCATAACAAGCAACAAGGTACCTAAACCTTATGGAACAGTTAGTAGTACGCCTAGGCGCCAATGCAGATGAAGCGATTCATTGGATAGTGTGGTCTAGTCAACAAGACGAAATTATTGCATCGGGCGAATTACCCGATGCAAAACAATTAGTTACCTTAGCCGACAGAGCGGGTGGCAGGCCGATTTGTGCCTTAGTGCCTACCAGTGACATTTTGCTGAAATGGGTTGAGTTGCCTCCTAAAGCCGGGCGCAAAGCCTTAGCCGCTATTCCTTTTATGTTAGAAGAAGAAATAAGTGGTGATATTGCTCAGCAATTTTTCGCGCTAGGCCCCAAAGAAGGTAATCTTCAAGCTGTTGCTATTGTGAACAAAGAAAAGTTACAAAGCTGGCTAACGATCATTGAGGATGCAGGCTTAGACTGTGATCAACTTATACCTGATGTTTTAGCCTTGCCTTTGGCTGATGAAGATTCTTGGTCTGTATTGGAGCTCGGGCAACAGCTCTTGGTGCGTAAAGACAATTGGGCAGGATTACAAGGTGAAAGAGATTGGCTGGTTCAAGCTATAGATCACCTGGCGCGCCAACATGTAAAACAACACGACCAAGCACTTGTAGTAAATGATTACTCTGGCTCAGACCTAGCAAGTATAAAAAATATCGATGTATCGGTACAGCCACTAGAATTGCCTATGAAAGTACTGGCGCAAGGTGTGAAATCTGCAAAATTTAACTTGCTACAAGGTAAGTATAAAGTCAGCAATAAGGTTGCAGGTGAATGGAAAAAGTGGCGTTTAGCCGCGATATTAGCCGTGATTGCATTATTTACTAGCTTGATTGATAAGAGCATAGAGCAAAACCGACTGCAAAATCAGCTGGTGGACTTAAAAGCTCAGGTTAAAAATGAATATAAACGAGCATTTCCTAATGCAGGTGCATACCGCGACCTTAGGGCAACCATGACTAGGCAGATGAAAGCCTTAGATCAAAACGGTGCAAGTACATCAGTATTGGTGATGTTGAATCAACTTAAGCCCGCCTTTGCAGAGTCGAAGGTTAAACCTCAAACATTGCGTTTTGACAGTAAGCGAGCCGAATTACGGATTCAAGCCATGGCCACTAACTTTAATGCTTTAGATAAGTTTAAACGTCAAGCTGAAGCCCAAGGGTTTACGGTAGATCAAGGTTCAATTAACCAAGAAGATAATCAAGTGATCGGCTCGTTGACGATCAGGAGTTAATATGGACAAACTAAAGAAAATGTTTTTAGAACTAAGTAGCCAAGAGCAACGTTTGATAATGTTGTCGGCGATTTTGGTGTTATTCGCAATTTTTTATTGGGGAATTTGGTCACCACTTAATGCCTCCCTTGAACGGGATAAAGTGGCTGTGAAAAATCAAACTGAATTGTTGGTCTGGGTCCAAAAAAATGCTAACCGAGCGATGCAGTTACGCAGTAGTGGCAACGCAAGTACGTCACTATCAGGCTCTTTGCCACAAGCGGTTAACCAATCGGCTAGTCGTATGAAAATTGCTATTTCAAGAATGCAGCCTCAAGGGGATGAATTGCAAGTATGGATTGATCAAGCTCCCTTTAATGACTTGCTTAGTTGGTTGCAATCTTTAGAGAAGACAGGGGTGAGCATATTAGATATCGACATTGCCGAATCTGATGTGCCGGGACAAGTTAAAATTCGTCGTTTAAAGCTAGGAAAATTATGAAGTCAGCTTTGAAATGGAGCAGTTTAGGATTGTTAGTGTATGTTGTTTTTTTGATAGCAAAACTACCTGCTGTTCATGTGATATCAAATATTCAGCTACCAGCTGGGGTTAATGTCGGTGGAATCTCAGGTTCTATCTGGAATGGTCAAATGCAACGCGCTCAAGCCAATGGATTACCTATTAGTAATTTAAGTTGGCAGCTGTCGTTTTTTCCTTTGTTGATAGGAGAAGTCAGCGCCGACATTAAGGCCGGAAATGTAAGGGATATTGAACAAATATCAGCTAATGGACACGTCAGTGTTTCATCTCAAGGCATACAAGCAGAAGACGTTGTGGCTTACGTACCTACAGATTTAGTAGTAAGCATGTTAACACTGCCCGTACCCGTACAAGCTGGTGGACGTCTTAAAGTGCAACTTAATGAGTTAAGTTATAAGGCGGGTTGTCAAACTGCCTTAGGTAAAGGACAGTGGCTAAATGCCAATTATACTGGCACAGCTGGAACTATAGATTTAGGTAACTTTGATGCCGATTTAGGTTGTCAAAAAGGTAATATCGTTGTCGATGTAAAGCAGCCTAATAGTTTTGGGTTAACTGCAAAAGCCTTGATACCAGCCAATCTGAATTTTAAAGTTGAAGGACGCTTTAAGCCTAATGCTAACCTTCCCAAAGAAGTGCACCAAGCGGCGCAATTTTTTGGTAAAACCGACGCTAACGGCTATTACCCAATTAAATTTTAATTAATCACCGTGAATTCTAGATAATCACTTTTGTTGGTTGGTTTTTTTATATTTCAACCAGCAAAAGGGTTGGCCTTAATCTCATCTAATAAATATCGATAATCTTGGATAGCGTGAAATTGTGATATTTCTCTATCTGCCTGTTGGCTATCAGGATTGCTCACCGCCAATAAATGCTTAATGCCATAGTCTTGCGCAGCTTGTAAAATTCCTAAACTGTCGTCTACAAACAGGGTGTGTTGCGGGTTAAAACCAAGTTTTTCTTGAAGTTTTTGCCACAAAAGTTGCGACTCTTTAGTGACCGCAAACTCGTGGGTCGAGATCAGTTGGTCTATATGTTGGTCAAGCTGGGTATGCTCTACTTTTAGCGACAAGCTCTCGGGATGGGCATTGGTCACTAAAATCACCTCTCGCCCAGAGGCTTTTAACGCATCGATAAAAGGCAGGCTGTCTTCTCTGATGCTAATCAGATGATTAATTTCACGCTTTGCCTCAACAATGTCAATATCCAGTTTTTCTGCCCAATAATCTAAGCAATACCAGCTTAGCGTCCCAACTACCTGCTCATACTCAATGGCCATTTTTTGTTTGGCTGCAGACACGGATATACCATGTTTTTCAGCCAACTTTTTGGGGAGATGCTCTAGCCAAAAATGATTGTCGAAATGTAAGTCGAGCAAAGTGCCGTCCATATCGAGCAATACGGTGTGAATATCTTTCCAAGCAAGCTTTGACAAGTGGCATGTCCTCTATTTAACAGGTATATTTAAAACACTTTAAAATTCATCGATTTAACGTTCATTTGAGTTTGAACACAGCTAATCGGTAGTTATATTAACGTGAAATATTCATGAGAAACACAGACAATACAAAATCACTGCCTCAGATCCACTCCCGCAAAGTGGTGGCTAAAAGTGGCCTGTTTAAGATCGAACAAGTTGGTTTAGAGTTTTCAAATGGTGAAACTCGTATCTTTGAACGCATGGCCGGTAGTGGCAGAGGGGCGGTAATGATAGTGCCTTTTGTCAATGAACATGAATTTTTGTTGGTTAGAGAATATGCTGCAGGCACCCATAGCTATGAATTAGGTTTTCCAAAAGGTTTAATCGATCCCGGAGAGTCACCTGAAATCGCCGCCAATAGAGAGTTAAAGGAAGAAGTAGGATTTGGTGCAAAAATATTACATCCCTTGCAAAGCATAAATATGGCTCCGGGATTTTTTAACGCCAAAATGAATATCTTTATCGCAGAAAACTTATATCCAGAAGCACTTCCAGGAGATGAACCAGAGCCTCTTGAAGTGGTTACATGGTCGATACGAGAGATTGATGCCTTACTTGCTAAAGAGGATTTTGTTGAGGCAAGGTGTATCGCTGCTTTGTTACTGGCTGAAAAATGGAAGGGGGCGCGCTAATGGCAAATGAAGACCTACAACAACTTTTTGATTTGGCAAAAAAGGCGGCAATTAAAGCAGGTAAAGTTGTATTGGAAATATACGACAGCGGTGATTTTACCAGCTTTCAGAAAGACGATGAATCCCCTGTAACTAGCGCTGACTACAAAGCCAATGAAGTCATTATGGAGATGTTACATCAGGCCACACCAGAGATTCCTATAATGTCTGAAGAGACAGAGATTGGCCGTTTAGACGAGCGTAAGAGTTGGAACCGTTATTGGCTAATCGACCCCATTGATGGTACCCAAGAATTTATCGCTCGTAGTGGAGATTTTGCGGTGAATATCGCGCTGATTGAAAACAATGTGCCTATTATGGGAGTGATTTATTGGCCAACCGGCGAAACTTTGTATTCTGCTCTAAAAGGCAATGGTGCATTTAAAGAATGTCCAGTGGAGCACAAACAAATTTTTGTGCGTCCATTAAAAGCGCCTAGCCAAGACCCTTTGATTATTGCCATTAGCCGTAGACAAGCCCGTGAAAAAGTAATGAATAGCTTAAGTAAAGATCGTGTCTACCAGACCCTACCAGCCGGTAGTTGTTCACTCAAAGCCTGTTTTATTGCCGAAGGCAAAGCCGATGTGTTTTTGCGTTTTGGGGTGACCGGCGAATGGGACACAGGCGCATCACAATGCATAGTTGTGGAAGCGGGTGGAAAAATACTGGCTCATGATTTCGCCCCTTTAAGTTATAATTTGCGAGAAAGTGTGATCAATCCTGACTTTTTTATTATGGGTGATCAAAACGTTGATTGGCAAAGTATTGTGAAACACCAATATGGCAATAACAACCAGCTCAATTAACTGTGGTACTTAACTAAAGGGAATGCCCATGAAATTTGCACTATTATCCAGTATCTTTATTGTTTTTTCTTTATCTGCCAAAGCCCATTGGACCTTAATTGAAGATGAGTCTAGCCTGAGTTTTGTGTCCACCAAAAATCAACACATCAGTGAAGTGCAACAATTTACAAAACTCAAAGCTGAATTTGGCCATGAGGGTAAATTTCAGCTTGAGATTGATCTTGCCAGTATCGATTCAGGTATCGAAATTCGAGATACCCGTATGCGTGAAAATCTGTTTTTGCTAGAAGATTTTGCTGTGGCTAAGTTAACGGCTCAATTACCCAACAGCGTGCTAAAACAAACAATAGGTAGTTCTGAATTAATAACAGTTGCAGCGCAGCTAAGCCTTATAGGTAAAAGTAAAATGATTAATGTAACAGTACAAGTTACGCGACAGCTTAACGATGGCATTGTGGCCACAAGCACTCAACCTATCTTGATTTCGGCGGTAGATTTTGGTCTTGATACAGGCATTGACACATTACTTGCCATAGCAGGGTTAGATTCTATTGGCTATACCGTACCGGTTAACTTTAATTTGGTCTTTGCAAAACACTGAGTGTTTTTGCCTTAGTCAGTTTGTTTTTCTGACTGTTCAAACTCCCCAAGTTGCTGCTTGGGTATAATATTTACCGTTTCATGCAATTCAGAATAAACCAAGAGTATCTCGCCCATTTTTAGCTGACTTAACACCTGATGTACTTTATCTTGTAAAGATACCTCTGCCTCGCCATATTCTGTGCCTTCACGTAGTACAAAGCCTTCAATAATATTAAGCAAAGTCTCTTCAGCCAAGTCGTTAATGGGGATAATCATAATGGACTATCGCTTGATAATTGCTTGGGCTTGCATGCCATAAAGGGTGCAAAAAAGTCATTAGCGCGTTGTTGCATCCAAATGCTGGGGCGCCAAGGTGTGCCTTGCATAAAGCCAACATGGCCACCGTTTTCACTTACTTCGATACATACTTTTGACGATAAAGCATCGGCGCTAGGAATGATACTTTCGTGCATAAATGGGTCGTCTTTGGCATGTAAAACTAAGGTTGGAGTGGAGATCTCTTTAAGGAAACTCTGAGCGCTACATTTTTGATAATAATCGTCTGCACCTAAAAAACCGTGTAAGGGCGCGGTGACATGTTCATCAAATTCACGAAAGCTTTTAAATTGTTTAACCTGAGAGTCAGTGACTTTTAGTAGGCCGCTAAAGTCCATTTTTTTCATTTTAAACAGCATATTAGTAACTAAACTTTTCATCAGATGAGCTTGATAGATTTTTGCAAAACCTTGACCAATACTCTTGGTGCATGCAGCTAAGTTAAAGGGGGTAGACACGGCAATAGCCGCTTGAACTATCTTCTGGGAAGGCTGCTCGCTCAAGAGTTTAAGTAACATATTTGCACCTAAAGAAAACCCTATTGCAGCCTTGCGTTTTTGCGGGTATCGCTTTTCAAGCCAGTTTAATAAAAACCAAGCATCTTGGGTCTCGCCTGAATGATAAGCGCGATGGGTATTATTGTGCTCGCCACCACAACCGCGAAAATGCATTAATACTACGGCATAACCCTGCGCCAAAAAGTTTGCCGCCATATCATTGGCATAATGAGACTTAATTGAGCCTTCCAAGCCATGAAACATCACCATAATGCCAGTGGCCTTTTCAAAATCGCCAGCCATCACTAAATTAACAAAATCACCATCAGGTAAAGGTAACTTTTCGATGTGATAATCAAGTTTTCGGCGTTTTTGAGCTAGTCGCGGATAGAGCGTTTGCACATGGCGATTTTTAGCCCACCAAGGCGCAGTAAAATCACTTTTAACGATTTCACCATAACGAACATTTTGTTGAGTTTGAGACTTGTAAGGCATGTACTACAAATAGCTGAACGATTATCAAAACAGGATACAGTAAATAATCGAAAATATAAAAATCAAATCCAAGCATGCAGGGATGACGATAACCACGTTCGTCATTCCCGAGTGCTCTTATCGGGAATCCATCGAGGCTCACAACAAGCCCAAGCATATAAAAGCAAAAAAATTGCACCACAGAGAGCCTAGAGAAAAGCCATCCAAATCTTAACTATCTTTTCCTCTGTGTAAGCGCAGCGCTCTGTGATCTCTGTGGTTAATATTTTTTGGAATGTTAGCCCTACATGTAATCCGCAGGTGCGCCTTCATCGCACTTTTTGCATGATAGTTGGTGGCCTAACATTGATTTTCGGCCTGCTTCAGATACCACCCATGGTCGGCTAACCCACGGAGGGTCGTGCCGAACGTGTTGAAAATGGCCGCAGGCCAGTTCGGCTACCCAGTGGTTTTCCTCATCTTTGTGATAACCGGTAATTGGGTTATTCAATCTCATTCACACTCGGCATACAGCATTACTCGCCACTTTCTAGAGCAAACTGCTGTTGCTTTATTTCTAGATGTTCTTGAGCATCGAGCCATGCCATTTCGGTTTCTTCCAGAGAGGATTTAATTGTGGCTTGTTCGCTTAAAATTTGCTTAAGCTGCACTTTGTTCTCGGCGCTATAAATGTTGGTGTCGCTTAGCTGTTGTTCGAATTTTTGCAATTTTTTGTGGGCATCAGCCATGCTTTTTTCAAACTGCTCGATGGATTTTCGTAGTGGTTTAGTGGCTTGTCTAAATTCTGCTTCTAAGCGCTTAGTATTTTTGCGGTCAGGCTTCACATTGCTTTTAGTGGTGCTTGCTTCTGCGGCCTTGTCGCCTTTTAAAATCCACGCTTTGTAATCATCTAAATCGCCATCGAAGGGCTGCACTTGTTTAGAATCAACCAGATAAAAATCATCACACACTGAAGTCAATAAAAACCTATCGTGAGATACCAGCACCATGGCGCCTTCAAAGCCTTGCAATGCCATATTCAGTGCATGGCGCATATCCAAATCCAAATGGTTGGTTGGCTCATCAAGTAATAACAAGTTCGGTTTTTGATAAACCGTTAAGGCCAATACTAAGCGGGCTTTTTCGCCGCCCGACATTGGGGCAACTTTGCTTAGAGCATTGTCACCTCTAAAACCAAAACCACCTAAATAGTCCCGTAGACTTTGCTCGGTGGCTTTTTTATCCAATCTTTGGATATGTGCCATCGCGGAATCATCACCTCGTAAGAACTCTAGTTGATGCTGGGCAAAATACCCGATGCGCAAACCCGCTGAGGTTTCGTAAATACCTTCCATGGGGGATTTTTCACCGGCTAATAATTTGATTAAGGTGGATTTACCCGCGCCGTTTTTACCTAACAAACCAATACGGCTGCCTGGCACTAAATTTAGGTGCAATTTTTCAAGGATTACGGTTTCGCCATACCCCACTTTTACCTGTTCCATTTTAATAAGTGGATTAGGCAATTTAGGTGGAGTAAAAAACGCAAAGCTAAATTCAGAGGCGGCCATTACTGGCAATAAGGTTTCCATTTTAGCCAGTTGTTTTACGCGGCTTTGTGCTTGTTTGGCTTTACTGGCTTTTGCCCCAAAACGATTGATAAAAGACTCTAAATGAGCAATTTGATCTTGTTGTTTCGCATATTGCAAACTTTGTAAACGCAAACGCTCGGCCCGCTGTTTTTCGTAGGCATCGTAGTTGCCGGTATAACTAATCAATTGCTGTTGCTCAACGCTGATAATTTCGTTCACTGTGCTATCTAAAAATGACTTATCGTGAGATATCAACATTAAGGTGCCGGTGTAACGTTGCAACCATTTTTCTAGCCAAATCACCGCATCTAAATCGAGGTGGTTGGTTGGCTCATCCAGTAGCAATAAATCAGAATGGCAAAGTAACGCCTGAGCTAAATTTAAACGCATCCGCCAACCACCTGAAAACGCCGAGACAGGGTTTTTCATTACATCGTTAGCAAAACCTAAACCCGCCAAAATAGTGGCCGCACGAGCGTCGATATCATAAGCGCCAACATGCTCTAACAAGCCATGAAGGTGGGCGATTTTCTCGCCATTGTGGGCTTGTTCTGCCTCTACTAATTGTGCCTGCAGTTTTCTGTATTGGGTATCGCCATCTATCACATAATCCAATGCCGAACGTTCAACCGCTGGGGTTTCTTGGGCCACCGCCACTATGGTCCAATTTTTCGGGATATTAAAATCACCTTGCTCGGTATGTAACTCGCCTTTGATCAGGGCAAATAAACTGGATTTACCACAACCATTAGCGCCAATTAGCCCAGCTTTATGGCCGGGATACACAGTGGCATTCGCCTGTTGCAGTAACACTTTACTGCCACGCATTAAGGAAACATCAGAAAATTGGATCATGAAAACCTGTTATGAACTTTTTAGTTATCTCGATTAATTCATTATAAATGGCAAATAAAACGCCTGAAGATAACACTCAATTTTGAAAGGGGGTATCATAGCAAGATGAACCACCGAAAAAATCCCCTAAACCATGGTTAATAAAATTAAAAAACGTTTTGTCGCAGGCGCAACCTGCCCAAAGTGCCGCGCACTAGACACCATCATGCTGTATTTTGAAAATAACGTCGAAAAACTACAGTGTGTTAAATGTAACTATTCTGAATCCCAAGCCGATAAAAAAGTGGCTAAGGCTACGCGTGCCAGTGAAAGTGTGATTGGGGTGTTTAAGCCTGAGTAGCTAAAAATGTATTACCATTAAAACCGGAATGACAAACAACTTAAGCCACCACCATCAATTTTCTGGAATTCAGACATTTCAACCATATAGCCCGACAAATTGAAATCAAATGCTCTGACCCCATTGATATTTTTGTTTAATAATGCGGAGGTGGCATTTCTTCTTTTTCTGATGCCATGTTACTGGGTTCGATGGCGCTGAGTTTTGAGGACATTTGTTTGAGTTGAAATTGCAAATCGTCCATTTGTTTTTGTTGTTCGATAAGTGCTTGGTTAAGGCTTTCTATGGTGTCTTCTTGAAAAGCCACTTTCATTTGAAGTTGTTCGATATCTGTTTCTAGGTTATTCATTAATTTTCTATTTTCCACGTTTCTAGTAGGCCACTGCTACTTTCTGAAATTATAGTGTTATCAGTCATAAAGCCTATGTCGTGTACCACGGCAGAGGCGGGTTTGCTGCCTTCGCGGGCGGATACCCGCCATTCGTTTAACTCTTTGCCTGTTTGCACATCCCAGCGGTTGATTCTTCTGGCTGGCGATCCCGTTAGTAGGTACTTACCATCATCAGAAAATACAGCAGTAGTGAATATTCGTTGTCTTGCTATATACTGTAAGCTACTGACTTCTTGGCCTGTAGCTAAGTCCCACACACGGGCATCGCGTTTACTGTCGGCGGTAAAACCGTAGCGCCCTTGATCATCTAAGGCCACTTTAGTGACACGGCTGGGGTGGTCAAATTTATGGATCACTTGCCCTGTGCGGGTGTCCCATAAATAAGCTAGGTAATCATTACCACCGGTTAAGGCGTAAAAACCATTCGGTGAAATGTCTACACTGTTAACCTTTTCTTGGTGACCCAAAAATTCTAAACGCCTGCCAGTTTTAGGTTCGAAGAACATCACTTTACCGTTGCCGCGGCCCACTAATATGCCGCGGCCTTGGTTTGATACGGCTATATCGCGAATGCTGGCTTCGTCAATACGCCAAAACCCTTCTGGCTCACCCACTTCAAGACTCCATAGGGCAAAGGCCTCTCTATCAGAAGTCACCACATAAGAATTATCGAAGGCAATATGAATATTGGTGACGGTGTTATTGCCATCGTCTTGATGACGCCACACAAATTGTTTTTCATTGGTGGCTAAATCCCATACCGTAATGCCATTTTCCATAGTGGAAACAACCGCTATTGAATTGTCTGCGGATATATGAGAGGCGTGACTGCCTTCTTCTGCGTGTCTAACGGAACTAACTGGCGTGTCGTTTAAGCCACCACAGCTCGTTAGTGCTAAGGCACATAGCCAGATCGCAAAGTGGGCAATATTACTGGGTTTACACATTGGGTTTTTCATAAACATAATGTTGTTTAATAAAATTTCGCAATCTATTGGTGAGTTGTTACAAAGTGCATTTTAATGCAGCGGCTCTGCTTCGTCATCTATTATTCCTTCTGCACGCATAACTGGGTAACCTAAATTCATCCAACCAAATATTCCTTCGTATAAAACCGCGGTTTTGGTGTAACCAATTTCACGCAACTGCTTAATGATATATTCAGTGGCAGCTCGTGGGCATGAGCAATAGCCTACAATTTGCACATCCTTGGGTAGGCCTTGTACTTGCTTTTCTAGCTCACTGTAATAGGGAAACGGAATAGCCCCTTTGATGTGAGCTCGTTGCCACACAGAAGCAACACGAGTATCAAGTAGGATCATTTTTTTGTTTTGTTTTATGGCTTCGAAAAGATCCTCTGACGATACATAGATATCATCTGTTAAGGTAAAATCGGGGTCATCATTGTCTGGATTCAGCACGTATTTATCCAGTGTAGGTAGGGCGCTTAATACCACTTTTTTTACTTTCCAACCGCTGGCTTTACTTCGAATAAAAGCAGTCACATCATCTATATCTGTTGCGCTTAAGGTGTCTGCAAACGCCGGCATAGGGGTGTCTTGGCGACCTTGTTCGATGGCATAACGAATAAAGTCGTCTTTATTGTGAGCCAAGGCGGCTTGATTGCTCAAGGCTGGTGCGGTAATGCCTTCACCCTTCACGCCATGGCAGCTAGAGCAATTAGCTTGGTATAAGGTTTCGCCTTTTTTTATGTCTCCCGCTACTGGATTTTCAGAAAGTTTTATGCGCTCGGCTCCCGATTGCCAAAATAACCAATAGGTTAAGTTCCATACTTCATCGAGTGTCATGGGGCCGCCAATTTCATCTAAATAGCCGCCCATAGCAGTGCCTTGGCGGCCATAGGAAATAGGGCGTAAGATTGAGTGAGGAACCCCCGATTCGAACAAACTTTTAGAGCGCAGTGACGGTGCATGGTCATTTTTGTGGCCCTCGCGATTTTCACCGTGACATAACACACAATACTTTTTGTAGTTTGCCGCGGCTACTTCTGCTTCTTCAACTGTTAATTCACGAGGTGGGTCTTGTTTTTCATAGACTTTATTTGCGAATGCGACCTTTGCTAAAATTAAACAGGAAATACTGAGTAAAGTGAGCTTCAAAAGCGGGTGCATTAGACAATCCTTAAAATAACTGAGACTGTTAGTTTCTTAAACTATAGCCTGATAACCGATAAATACAGTTGCCATTAAGCCCCCTTGAGAGTGATTTTGCAATGTTACTTTGCCTGAATGCATCTCGACTATGCGCTTAATGATGGCTAAGCCTAATCCAGATCCTAAACTACCCCGCGCTTTATCGCCTTGGGTAAAAGGTTCAAACAAAGCTTGAATTTGTTCTTCTGGAATACCTGGGCCAAAATCGCGGATCGCAAAACACAGCTGTTTGTCTTTTTTATTGTGGCGAGAGCTGATTTCAATTTCGTCACTGCCGTAGCGAAATGCATTCTCAATTAGATTGTCTAATACTCGTTTTAGCGCGACCCGGCGAATAAGTGTTTTGGGGAGAGGGGCAAGATCCAATGTAATTTTGTGATTTTCTTGAATGTTGCGGACTTGTACTGCATCTCGGATTAAATCATTTAAGTTGCTGGCCTCCATGCACTCTTGCTGGTCTTGGCGCACATAATCGATAAATTGATCGATGATTTCGTTCATATCTTCAATATCGTGAACTATGCCATCTTTTACCCAATCTTGTGATTCAGGTAGCATTTCTGATGCTAACCTTATGCGAGTCAGCGGAGTGCGTAAATCATGGGAAATGCCCGCGGTTAATAAGGCTCTGTCATCTTCAAGTTGTTTAATGCCTTTAGACATTTGATTAAAAGCATGGGTCACAGCAATGAGTTCACTGGAGCCTTCTTCTTTTAGAGGTTTTGGCACTTGCCCCCTCCCAACTAACAAAGCGGCATCTTGCAGGGCTTTTAGTGGGCGGTTTAAGCGCCGTACAAATATCAAGCTACCCCCTACACTTAATACCCCAATCATCAAAAGAAACACTAAATGAGGCGAGCCATCGCCTTGACCTAACCCCACCATGGGAATTGTTATCCAAATGTCGGGGTTTTGTGGTGGGTTAATCCAATATAAATAAGGCTCTCCATGGGTGATCCTAACTTGGGCGGGACCACCTAAACTATCGGACATCTGCTGCGACCAAGACTGATAAGGTGTGGCTTGCTCTAAACCACGTTGAAGAGCGCCAGCTTGATTATATATTTGCATCCCAGCGACTTGGCTAAATCGCTTATCTAGCTGCGGGTTTTGGCTGTCTACGCTCTCAACAAAGGCCAGTTTGATTTGTGTGGCCAGCAAATTATTGATTTGTTGCACATTGGGGCTAACAAAATAAAAGGTGACCGAAACCAAAGACACAACTTGGTTGATAAACAGCAAAATACTGATCAACAGAACGGTTTGGCCGAAGGCGCTTTTAGGTAAAAATCTCACGGGCCGAAAAACGCCTAAGCCGTACTTCCACCGTCTGGCACAAACACATAACCTAAGCCCCACACCGTTTGAATATAACGAGGGTTGGCAGGATCTTCCTCAAGCATACGGCGCAAGCGAGAAACTTGTACATCAATACTGCGTTCTAGCGCACTATAATCTCGGCCACGAGCAAGGTTCATGAGTTTGTCTCGAGATAATGGTTCTCTTGGATGAGTGACTAAAGATTTTAGTACCGCAAATTCACCACTGGTTAAGGTCATGGCTTCACCTTCAGTGGTCATTTCTCTGGTGCCAAGATTGAGTGAAAACTTACCAAATTCAATAATTTGTTCTTCAAGTGATGGTGCGCCGGGGGCTTCAGTGGTTTTGCGGCGCAATACGGCTTTAATTCTGGCCAGTAACTCTCTGGGGTTAAAAGGCTTAGGCAGATAATCGTCAGCGCCCATTTCTAGGCCAATAATACGGTCTACTTCATCCCCTTTTGCGGTCAGCATGATGATAGGTATTTCGTTCTCTTTTTGACGCAAGCGGCGGCAAATAGATAAGCCATCTTCACCGGGCAACATTAAATCAAGCACTAATAGATGCACGTTTTCACGCTCTAGCAGTCTATCCATTTGCTCAGAATTGGCTGCGGTTCGCACTTGATAACCTTGCTCAACTAAGTAGCGCTCTAACAGGCTGCGTAGACGCATATCGTCATCTACCACTAAAATTTTTGTTGTTTCCTGTCCCATATCTGAATCCAAGTCGCTTGTTTGATTAGATACACTATATGTGAAAGCCTGTTAATTCAAAAGGTTGGCATTGCAAGCAAAGGGGTTGGATTGTTACAAAGTTTGTCACAGGCAGAAAAATTAAAAATAACGCTGAGTCTAAAAGAATTTTTTACCCGTCAACGCCACATACATAGCAAACACCCCTACTAAGGAGTACACCACTTCAAAATAGTTAATTTCGCCAGGGGTTTGGTTGATGAGCATAGACAAGATCATGGCGGCTAAAATTAATGAAGGGATAGCAATGATGCCTATTAAGATGCGAATTTTAAGGGGGAGTTTTGGCTCATTGTTCATTTATTTTTCGCTTACCCAATCCATTTGAAAGCCAGCGCGGCGTTTTTTATCGAGTAATTCTTCTAAAAGCGGCATCAATATCAGCTCCATGGCTAATCCCATTTTACCACCGGGTACCACTATGGTATTGATGCGTGACATAAACGAGCCATCAATCATTTTAAGTAAATAGGGGTAATCAACACTTTTCATTTCACGGCGAAAACGTACCACCACAAAACTTTCGTCTTGACTGGGTATTTCCCGAGCGCTGAATGGATTAGAAGTATCTACTGTAGGTACACGTTGAAAATTAACATGGGTGCGTGAAAACTGCGGAGTGATGTATTTAAAATAATCGTCGAGGCTACGGACTATGCTGCTCATAACAGCTTCACGAGAATGGCCACGGTCGTTGGTGTCGCGGACAATTTTTTGGATCCATTCCAAGTTAACTATAGGTACCATACCTACGAGCAAATCAACGTGCTTGGCTACGTCTACTTCGTCGTTGGCTACGCCGCCGTGCAGGCCTTCATAAAACAACACATCGGTGTTTTCTGGTAAGTCTTGCCAAGGGGTAAAAGTGCCGGGCATTTGATTAAAAGGCACGGCTTCGTCAAAGGTGTGTAGATATTGTCTATGCTTGCCCATACCCGTTTCGCCGTATTCGGTAAATAAGGAGTCGAGCATTTCAAAATCGTTGGCTTTAGGGCCAAAATAGCTGATGTGTCGGCCTTGCTCTTGTGCTTTGCGAATTTCGACTTCCATTTCGGGACGAGTAAATCGATGAAAACTATCCCCTGCGACTACTGCAGCGTTAACCGACAAATTTCGAAAAATATGGCGTATAGCATTGGTGGTCATAGTGGTGCCCGCACCAGATGAACCGGTGATAGCGATTATGGGGTGTTTTACTGACATTCAATACACTTAGCTGCTAATTGGATGTCATTTATAAGCAAGCTTGGCACACTGGTCAAGTGTTAGTTCCTTTTGCACAGATTAAATTTATACCAATCCGTATAAATAAGTGCTCACTCAGCGAGAATTTAAAAGGGCTTAATCAAGGGTGGTCACTTATTTATATGGAATGGTATTACTAATATCATGAAATAAAAGTGTGAATGTTTTGGTCTTTGCTGAACGCAAATGGTATTAAATGCGTATTGTTTTTTCATGTTAGCTAAAAGTTGATTTGGATTTTAAAAATTAAGGTACAACATTATTATGAATTTTAAACGCGGACTTCTTTTAGTCGTAATCGCCGGTTTGATCGGGGCTTTTTTTGTATTCGATTTAGGGCAATTTTTGACATTAGACAGCCTCAAATCAAACCAACAAGCACTAGCCGATTTTATCCAACAAAACTGGTTACAAGCTTTTGTCGGTTATTTCGTTTTATATGTTGTCGTTACGGCCCTTAGTTTGCCCGGCGCGGCAATTTTAACTTTAGGTGCAGGTGCCCTATTTGGGCTTGGTTGGGGGCTAGTGTTGGCCTCGTTTGCCTCTACCATTGGTGCTACTTGTGCCTTTTTAGTGTCGCGGTTTTTATTACGAGATTGGGTTAAGGCCACCTTTGCCAATAGAATTAAAGCCATTGATGAAGGCATTCAAAAAGACGGCGCTTTTTACTTACTAACCTTAAGATTGGTGCCTTTATTTCCCTTCTTTGTGATTAACTTAGTGATGGGTATCACTAGCATTCGCACCCTTACCTATTATTGGGTAAGCCAAGTTGGAATGTTAATTGGCACGGCGGTTTATGTGAATGCAGGTCTGCAATTAGTAGAGATAAACACCCTAGCTGATATTGTCTCGGCTGATCTTATATTATCTTTTGTTTTACTTGGGTTATTTCCGCTTATTGCAAAATTTATTATCAACATATTGCAACAGCGTAGGGTCTATGCTGGTTGGAAAAAACCTAAGAGTTTCGACCGTAATATGGTGGTGATAGGGGCTGGTTCGGCCGGCTTAGTGACAGCTTATATCGCCGCTGCCGTAAAAGCCTCGGTGACGTTAGTTGAAAAAAATAAGATGGGTGGTGATTGCCTCAACACTGGCTGTGTGCCGTCTAAAAGTTTGTTGCATGCCAGTAAACTGGCGCATGTGCATAAAGTGTCGTCGCAAACAGGGGTGACATATGCCGCGCCAAATATTGATTTTAAGGCGGTGATGGCTCAAGTACACAAGGTGATTAAAACCATTGAGCCCCATGATTCCATCGAGCGTTATGAGTCCCTTGGCGTCAAAGTTGTCACAGGAAATGCCACTATTGTGTCGCCCTGGCAAGTGGATATTCAAACCGAACATGGCCTTGAATCACTGACCACCAAAAATATTGTGATAGCCACGGGTGCCAGTGCTTTTGTGCCGCCAATTCCTGGTTTAAAAGATATAGATTATCTAACGGCAGAAAATTTATGGGAGCTAACCGAGCAGCCCAAACGCCTAGTGGTACTAGGTGGCGGTCCCATTGGCAGTGAATTATCACAAGCCTTTGGGCGCTTAGGCACCCAAGTTACCCAAGTTGAGATGTTGCCTCAGTTGTTAGCCAAAGAAGACTCAGATGCCGCCCAGCATTTATATGAGCAGCTCATCAAGGATGGGGTAGATGTGCGACTTAACACCAAAGCTATTGCTATAGAATCAAGCTCAGATAAAAAACTGATTGTGCTCGAAAAAGACGGCAATCAAGAAAAACTAGAATTTGATCAAATACTTGTGGCAGTGGGTCGTCAGGCTAACTTAACGGGCTTTGGATTAGAAGAACTTGGGATCGAAACCAACAAAACCCTGATAACCAATCAACTGCTACAAACTAAGTACCCCAATATTTTGGCCGCGGGTGATGTGGCAGGGCCTTATCAGTTTACCCATACTGCCAGCCATCAGGCTTGGTATGCGGCAGTTAATGCACTGTTTAGACCTTTTAAAACCTTTAAAGTCGATTATCGCGTGATCCCTTGGGCCACCTTTACCGATCCTGAAATCGCCACGGTTGGCTTAAATGAAACCGCTGCTAAAGAGCAAAATATCGATTATGAAGTCACGCGCTACGATATTGGCGGCTTAGATCGCGCTTTAGCAGACGATCATGCCCGTGGTTTTGTAAAAGTGTTAACCCTACCCGGTAAGGATAAAATTTTAGGGGCCACTATAGTAGGTGCTCACGCGGGTGAATTATTGGCAGAGTTTGTACTAGCCATGAAATACAATTTAGGCATGAATAAATTACTGGGCACTATTCACATCTATCCCACTATGGCAGAAGCCACTAAAAATACTGCCGGCGTGTGGAAAAAAGCCCATGCTCCAGAGAAACTGTTGTCCTATGTTGAGGGTTTTCATAAATGGCGACGCTCATAAATGGTGGGTAGCATGACTAAACTCACAACGAGATTATGGGTCTTGTTTGCATGGCTGTGGGTGATTTTTGCGACAGTCGCCGATGCTAAAGAAGTACATAAGCCCATAGCTGAAAATAGCCAGCAGTGGCAACAAACCCTAAAAGCCGCTAAAGGCCAATCGGTGTATTTTTATGCTTGGGGTGGTTCAAAAGCGGTGAATCAATACCTTAGATGGGCGAGTCGCGAAATTGCGAGGCAATACCAAATAAAGCTCATCCAAGTGAAGGTGAGCGATCCTGCCGAGCCCGTGTCGCGGCTCAAAGCCGAAAACGGCCGCACCAGTGCCATTGATTTAATTTGGGTGAATGGTGAAAACTTTTCATTTTTGAAGCAACAAGGGTTTCTACTGGGAGATCTTTGGTCAACTATTCCCAATACAGCTCACCTTGCGGTTGATAAGTTGCCAATCACTGTTGATTTTGGTGAACCGATGGACGGCTTTGAAGTGCCTTGGGGAATTGGTCAGTTTAACCTTATTGCCGAGCCCGCTGTGTATTCACAATCTAAGGTTAGCGCACAGTCACTGCTGGATATCGCCGAGCAAAACCCAAGCACTATGAGCTACCCAAGGCCACCAGAATTTCATGGCACCACTTTTTTAAAGCAGTTGTTAGTGAACTTAACTCAAGGAGATGCACGGCTGTATAAGGTTGCTACCGAACAAGCTAAAAATGAGTTGTTAGCGGTACTTTGGCAATACCTAGATAAACTCCACCCGCTTTTATGGCAGCAAGGTACAGCTTTCCCTAATTCAGCTGCCGAACAACTATTGTTGTATCAACAACAGCAGCTTTTTATGACTGTGAGTTTTAACCCAAATCAATGGACAAAAGAAAAAGCCAGCAAACAAATATCAGCATCCAGCAACAGGCGTTATTTTACAGATGGCGCTATCACGAATAGTCATAATTTGGCTATTCCCCAAACAGCACCTAGCCCAAATGCCGCTAAAGTGGTGATCAATTTTATGCTGAGTGAAAAGGCGCAAAAACAAAAAATAGCGGGAGTATGGGGCGATCCTTCGGTGATTAGTGCTTTGTTTGACAACAAAACCACTATGCCTGCCCATCCCGAGTTACACAGTTCTTGGCATGTATTGATTGAAGACGCATGGCAACAAAGATACGGCGGTTAGCACTAGCCAGCGCTTGGCTGCTGGTGTCGGTTATTTCGATATTGCCTATTATTGGTATAGCTATAGGGTTGTGGCCACAAGAGCCCGTGACACTCGCCTCTTTGAAATCATTTTTGGCTTATCAAAGTTTAGGTTATTCGGCGCTTCTGACCTTATTTACCGCAGTCTTTAGTAGCTTATTATCCTTGTATATTGGCTTTATGGTGTTTAGCCAATATCACCAAAGTCGCCGTTTGCAGTCTTTTGAAAAATATCTAGCGCCTTTTCTGGCATTGCCCCACTTAGCTATCGCCTTAGGGTGCGTGTTTTTGTTCAGCGATGGTGGTGTGTTTTTTGTCGATGCTGGCTTACCACGTAAAGGACTATCGACCCTGATTATTGCCATTATCCTTAAAGAAGTACCGTTTTTTTTGCTGATTTTTAGTGCCATAGCCCGGCAATTACCGATCAAATACTGGCTGTTACAAGGTAAGGCCTTAGGCTACCAAGATCATTGCTGCTGGTGGTTACTGGTCTTTCCAGCGATACTTAAACAATCTCGTTTGGCACTATTAGCGGCTTCGGCTTACACCTTGTCGGTTGTAGATATTAGTTTTTTGGTAGGCCCCAATATTCCTGAATTGTTCGCAGTGGCTATGTATCGTTGGCAAACCAGTTTTAGTGTGGGGGATCAAACCCTAGCATTTTGGGCAAATGTGCTGCTGTTGGGGCTATTAATGCTTTCAATTTTGCTGCTATACGGTCACGAAAAAGTCGTTAATTTTGCCTGTAAACATGGCGCGGTGCTTGGCAGTCCTGTTCGTTTGGGTGTTGTAAATAAGCTCTTTGTAGCTTGGTTGCCAGTTACCGGCGTTTTAGTACTGTTAATGGTGATGGTGTTTGCCCTTTTATCATTAGGGGCAAATTGGCAGATTGAAGGAAGTGTACTGGCAAAGCTCAGTACACAGCTATGGCAAGATGAATGGTTATTTGTTTCTGAGCCTTTGCAAAACTCTGTGATTATTGGAGTGTTTGCTGGCTTATTTGGGGTAGCCTGTGCGCTGTTGGCATTGGCGTTACAGCGCCAGAGAAAACGCTACTTACCCGATTATTTTTGGCTACTGGGGATTTTATTACCGCAACTGAGTATTGTTCTAGGCTGGCAGGTGCTACATATTGCCTTAGAGGCGGGCTACAACCTTAACTGGATTATCCTATCGCACCTGCCTTTTACTTTTGCTTACGCTTATTTAGTGTTAAAAGGCCCGTTTCAAAGTATCGATCCACGTTTTGAGCTTTTGGCCGCCAGTTTTGGCTATTCGCCTTGGCAATCTTGGTACAAAGTTCGACTGCGATTACTGCTGCCTGCGGTATTTTCGGCCTTTGCCATTACGTTTTCGGTGAGTATTGCCCAATACATTCCTACTTTGATGATAGGCGCGGGAAGAGTGGCCACTATCACCACAGAGGCTGTATCCATTGGTACAGGAAGTCAGCAGGACGTCATGGCTGTGTATATGTTATTGCAATCGGTATTACCTTTTGTGGCGTTTTTAGCGGCGGCGCTACTGGCGCAAAAATTTCGAGGAAGTGTCGATGTTCAAACTCACTGATGGCCAAATAGTCGGAGAACAGTGGAAAATTATACTGCCCAATGTGCAGTTAGCTAAAGGTGAATTGTTGGTGTTAACTGGCCCAAGTGGTATAGGCAAATCTACCTTGTTGCACTGGTTGTTGGGCAATATTCCTAGTTATGTGAACATCAGTGGGCAGATATGCATTGATGATATCGACCTCAGTCAATTGGCCATTGAGCACAGGCGTATTGGTTTGTTGATGCAAGATGTGTATCTTTTTCCGCATCTTACGGTGCAAGACAATATCTGTTTTGCCTTACCTAAGGTGACCGAATTAAGCTCAAAACAACAGCGCCGTAACCATGCCATAGGGATGCTAGAGCAACTAGACCTTGCCCATCTTAGTAAGCGCTATCCGCAATATCTAAGTGGCGGTGAACGGTCACGAGTGGGGTTAGTGCGGGCCTTGGCCAACAAGCCAAAAATGATGTTGCTGGATGAGCCTTTTGCCGCTTTGGATCCAACTAATCGAGAGCAAGTTGCTAGCTGGGCATTTCAACAACTGGCGCAGCAAAATATCCCAAGTATTATGGTGACCCACGATAGTAGCGATATTCCGGCCTCAGCCATTCAAATTAACTTGGCTGACTATTATCAGCAAGTATCAACTTAATTAAAACGCCAGAGGAATACCCCATGATTGACCCTTTACTGAACAAATTAGTTAGGCCGCCACTGGCATTTTTAGCCAAGCCATTTGTTAGCCTTGGGATCAGCGCAAATCAGGTCACAATAGCCGGTTTTATATTGGGTCTATTGGCGGTGCCTGCCATTATTGCCCAGCAGTTTACCTTGGCTTTAATTTTGATTGTCATCAATCGCCTGTGTGACGGTTTAGATGGTGCGATTGCTAGGCAAACTCGCCCTTCAGACGCGGGGGGCTTTTTAGATATCAGCTTAGATTTCATTTTTTACTCGGCCATTGTTTTTGCCTTTATTGTGAGTCATCCACAACAAAATGCCGTAGCGGGTAGCTTATTAATGTTGTCGTTCACCGCCACCGGTAGTTGTTTTTTGGCCTTTGCTATTATGGCCAGTAAGCACAATATCGACAGTCCGCATTACCCCAATAAAAGTATGCACTATATGGGCGGGTTAGCCGAAGGGTTTGAAACCATAGTGGTATTGTGTTTATTTTGTTTATTGCCCGAGCATTTTGTGGTGATTGCCTTAGTCTATGCAGCTGCCTGTTACATCACAGCGGCCGCTAGAATAGTCACTGGATATCAAACACTTAATAGACTAGGCTGATAGTTATATTTATTTTGGTTGGGGGATTACCATGAAGAAACTTGTTGTGTGCTTGCTCATTGCTATGTCTAGTGGGGCTAAAGGCGATGCTAACTTTGTTCCTTTGGATATGGAGCTGGGTTATTGGGAAATAACTACCGAAATGAACTTTGATGAAATGCTCGCCAAAGTTCCTAAAGAGCAACGGGCGATGATGCGTCAAATGATGTCTGGAAAAATGAAAATACCTGTTGTTAAACAGTGTATCACCCAAGAAACCTATAAAAACATGCAGGCTAAGTTAATGGAAACCGCTAAAACATCAGGAAATGACTGTGCCTTGCAAGTGATCAAAAGTAGCCCTCAAGAATTTAACGGTGTGGTAACTTGCCAAGACACTGGCACAAAAGTCACTATTACAACCAAATCAATAAACTCCAAGCGCCACGAAAGCCAAATCCAAACCGACACAGCTGGTATCGGCCAAAACAATATTAAAACTATAGGTGTATGGAAATCTGCCACTTGCCCTGCTGGTATTTAGTCATTTTTAGAGAATCAATCAGGCTTGCCCTTAAAAGGCATTAACAATAACGCTTTCAGGTGAGCGTTGGATTGTTCTGAAGCATATTTCGTTAGCCCTAGCTTAATGCCGCTGTCCCCCGTTTTTGCGTTGCTAATGTAACTACCAAACAGTCTGTCCCATACCGATAGATTAAAACCAAAATTACTGTTTGATTCAGAGGTCAATTGACTGTGATGGATGCGGTGCATGGCTTGGGTCACTATTACTTTTTGTAATAAGTGGTCGATTTTTATTGGGAGTTTAATGTTGCTATGGCTGAAAATGGAGGTGGCATTAAGCAGGATCTCAAAAATTAAGATGGCTACAACTGGAGCCCCCATTAGCAACACAGCCGCGACTTTTATTAGCAAGCTTAATGCTATTTCTAATGGGTGAAACCTCAGTCCAGTTGAGGCATCGAGGTGGGGATCGGCATGATGCACTTTATGAACTCGCCACAACATGGGCACTAGATGAAACAGTCGATGCTGCCAGTAAATTAAACAATCAAATAACACGACCGAGATTAGTACGCTTAACCAAACAGGAAGTGAAACTTGGTTGCATAAACCTAGTTGGTTGTGTTGTGCAAAAATAGCAATAGAAGCCAAGCCTGTAGGCACTATTAACCTAGCTAACAAGGCACCTAATACCATCAAGGTGAAATTGCACAGCCAACGTGTTGTTAAGTGGATCGCTGACAAACGATTGGGCTTAGTGCTTTCCCAGACCATCATTACTGTCAGTACAGTAATAAATACACCTAGTCTGATCCATGTGTCATTAATCATAGTGAGTGATGGTTACCCTGAAAGTGAAATCAATTAGAAGTATGCTTTTAACTTCTATATTATCATTGGATTACAGGCAACTTATATAGGACATCATATTTATGAAAACACTTACGTTAATTGCAGGGGTTTTAGCGCTTTTATTATTGGCATTCTCTGGGCCATTATATCAGGCAGAAATTTTGGGTTTAATGAATGCGTTTTTAGCTATGCGTATTGCATTGATTCTGGGTGTTGTAGCGATAGTTTTGGCGTTAATTCAAATGTTATTTATGCGTAAAACAATTTCATGGTCTACAACAGGTGTTGCTATCTTATGTGCTGGTATTGCTGTTTTTATGCCGCTTAGTATGATGAATAAGGCTCAGTCGGTCCCGCCTATCCACGATATAACCACAGACTTAGTCGATCCTCCAAAGTTTGTCGCTATCCTAGCACTTCGTGCCGATGCACCAAACCCTGCCGAGTATCAGGGTGAAGAAATAGCCAGACAACAGCGTGAAGCTTACCCAGATATTCAAACCCAACAATTTCAGCAAACCACTGAGCAGGTTTTTGATGCGGCTTTAGCCAGCGTAAATAATATGGGATTTGAAGTGGTGAATTCTGATAAAACACTGGGTTTGATAGAAGCCTACGACACCACAACTTGGTTTGGCTTTATTGATGATGTGGTTATTCGTATTCAAAACCAAGGCCAAAAGACCATTCTTGATGCTCGTAGTAAGTCTCGAGTAGGTATGAGCGACATTGGAAAAAATGCTGAGCGCCTGCGTGACTTGATTGCTGGTGTTAAAAACAACCTAAATTAACTTTGTTGTGCATCTGCCTGAATGAGAAGGCAGGTATTCTCAACATATATGATGAAAAGTGTTACCCATTAGTTGAATGAGGCAATAAATATGAATGGAGCAGGTGGAAGTTCAGGCGGTATTGGCCATTTTTTTATCGGCGTTATTATGATGTGTGGTGGCTTTTATATGTTACTCAACGCCATCACCGTTTCTTCAAATTTTGGGCTCAGCTCTCGGTTGTTTGGGATGGGAAATAACTTTGGCGTTACCGGGGGCATGATCATGATCCCTTTTATATTTGGGGTGGGTTTAGTCTTTTTTAACGCTAGGAATATATTGGGTTGGTTATTAACGCTGGGGTCAATGTCGGCATTGATATTTGGGGTGATTTCATCGGTTCGCTTTAACTTAAGAACCATGACCACTTTTGAACTGGTAGTTATTCTAGTACTGGCTGTAGGTGGTTTAGGTTTGTTTTTACGATCTCTTAAAAAGATAGATGCGAAATATAGTTAAAGGCAAAAAAAAGAGATGCAAATTGCATCTCTTTTTGTCATTTTTTGACTCTATTGTTCGGCTTGGCTACGTGCCGATACCTTAGCGGTAATACGACGATTTACTTTATCGGCCGCTGCGGTATTAGAGGTGTCTAGTAATTGAGATTCACCAAAACCTATAGCTGTGATGCGTTTAGCGTCAATACCATACTCATTGATAAGTAACGTTCTAACCGAATTAGCACGCTTTTGAGACAAGTTTAGATTGTAGCTCTCGCTGCCAGGCGCTGAAGCGTGGCCTTCAATCACAGCATCTGTTGTTGGAAAACGCTCCATAAAAGAAGCAAATTTCTGCAGTACGCCATAATTCGCATCGCTAATGACCGCGCTATTGTGAGCAAATAGTACTTGTATGCTGGTGGTTACTGGTTGCTCTAACTCGCCCTGTGGTTCTGCCTGTAATGTATTCGCAGTAACAAGGGAATCAGTTGCTTCGTCAAGTTCTTTCACACAACCATAACTGTCAACCTGAGTGCCTGCAGATGTATTTGGGCAGTTATCTAATCGGTTAATAATGCCGTCTTTGTCATCGTCTAAAGTACAGCCATTAGCATCAACTTGGATGCCTGTAGGCGTGTCTAGGCATTGGTCCTTCTTGTCGGAAACCCCGTCATTGTCAGCATCTTTTGGTCTAGTTGAGGCCGTTTTACCACCCATAGCATAAGCTAAACCTAATTTAAGGCCCATATGGGTAACGCTATTACTACTTCCAATACTTTGGTAAGCCGCTACTTCAGTGACCAGTTTAATATGATTAGCGAAATCCCAACGCTCACCTAATTTACCTATATCCCAATGTTTACCTAATCCGATATTGGCCATCACATCGGCATCATGAATTTTGGTTAACTTTAATCCACCAAATACGTAAGCCATATCGTCGGACAAAAAATATAAAGCGTCAGCGCCAACGCGGCTCGAAGGCTCATCTAAAAACGCATTTTCTACGTCTATTTCTAAATAGGATGCTTCTATTCTGGCAGCCCATTCTGGAGTGAGTTGAAAACCAAGCTCAACCCCCCCACCAAAACCATCGTTAAGATATTTAGGACTATCCTCTTTTGATTTCTCAGCTTTGTAATATTCACCAAACCCGGTCACCCACTTATAATCATTTTTAGACTTTTGTTGAGCGTGTACGTTTGCGCTAAAAGCCAGAGCGATAGCGCTTATAAGCAGTAATTTTTTCATCTTAATTGGTTCCTCATAAACTCAAGCTAAATTAGGTTGGAATGTAATTTAATACGATCATATATATATTCATACTTTTATAGCAACCATTTTATAAAAATAGGTTATGAGCTATGGGTATAGCCACATCAAAGCTGTTGTTGCTCCTTTTTTAGGCCTGCGTTTTTATTTGCTTGCCCAGTGGAGGAGCCTAACTGAAATTGCAATATAGGGCTGCTAAGCAGCATTCAAAAGAGTGGGGTTGCTAATTTATGTCAGTTGGTATTATTGGCAGGCAGCACAAGTTCCATGAGCTTCAATAGTCTGTTTAATCACACTAAAACCAACTGATTGTGCTTGGTTATCTAGGGTTTCTTTTAAACCTTCAGATTGGATTTCTTTGACATTGCCACAGGTATCACAAATCAAAAATTGCACTGGGTGATTGCAATCAAAATGATGGCAAGCAACAAACGCATTGGTGGATTCGATTTTGTGTATTAAACCAAACTCTAATAGAAAATCGAGCGTTCTGTAGACAGTGGCAGGTTTTGCATTGGCTTCAGTGAGTTTTAATGCGTCCAACAATTCATAGGCGCCTACTGCACCTTGCTGTTCTAACAATAAGGCATATACCTTTTCTCTAAGTAAGGTGAACCTAGCGCCTTTGTCTTCACAAAACTGTCTAGCGTTATATACCTGAGAGGCAATAGAATGTTGGCAAGTAGCTGTCACTTTCACTCCTTTAAAAAACAACAATATAGTACCACTAATTTAGTCATTCTGGCTTATTTTCTAGCGATCCATCCAAACAATTTAAATGGGGTGTTTTACTGTGTTAACTTAGGTTAGAACATTTGAACTCCGGTAAGTATATGATCGAACAAAATATAACAGTGACAACTGATACTCACGCAATTTGGTTAATTATTAGTGGTGATAAAATTCTTCAATCAACTGAAAATGAAGGATTTATGGAAGATACTTGGGGATCACTTGGTTTTGCTCATGCCTATCAAGAGCAAATTGTTAGAATAGGAAACCATGGTGATTTGCCATGTTTTCTTATCGACATGGGCAAGGAGCATGTGGAGCATGAGCAGCTCACCCGCGTTAGTTTGCTAGCCTTACTTATGCAAAACCATACCAGCTTTTTTGGTATTGCCTCGCGGGCATGGCAGATTGCTTTATTTATGCGTACTCATAGATTTTGTGGGCAATGTGGCAGTGCGATGCAACAAATTGATTGGGAAATGGCGATGCAGTGTTCACGTTGTGGGCATCGCTGCTACCCCAGAATTTCGCCAAGCATTATTGTGTCTATTCGCCACAACGACAAAATATTACTGGCGCAAGGTAAACCACAACGCTCTCGGCAGATGTTTTCGACTTTAGCTGGGTTTGTTGAAAGTGGCGAAACCCTTGAACAAGCGGTACACAGAGAAGTGTTTGAAGAAGTTGGCATAAAAGTGAAAAACCTACGCTATGCTGCGAGTCAGCCTTGGCCTTTCCCGCACTCGTTAATGTTAGGTTTTTTAGCCGATTTTGACTCAGGCGATATACAAGTGGATGGTAAAGAAATACTCGAAGCTCATTGGTATTCCCCAGACAAACTGCCGAATATTCCGCCTAAGTTATCTATTGCTGGGCAACTGATTCAGCATACCTTAGAAGAAATAAAGCAGCAGAAAAACCTCACTTTTCCTTCCTAGTCTTAGGGTTATCATCAGGCATAAAAAACCCCACTTGCGTGGGGTTTGAATATTTTAGCGTCTTTGGTCTCGTTGACGAGATTCTTGTTTTTTGGTTGCTTTCGCATCAGTGTTATAGCAGAGAAAACTCCCAGCATGCAAGTTTTTGCGAAATATAGTCCAATTTGACCTTTTTTCAGTGGATAAAATCGCTACAATACCGCCCTTTATAGTCCTTCAGCCTAATTATGGGCAAGTTAACTGCAGTTTGAGGAAATCAATGCAACCATTACAAAACGATCGATATTTACGCGCATTGTTACGCCAACCCGTAGACACGACACCCGTATGGATGATGCGCCAAGCAGGGCGTTACTTACCAGAATACAAAGCCACAAGAGCGGAAGCGGGCGATTTTATGTCCCTGTGTAAAAATGCCGAATTGGCCTGCGAAGTCACCCTGCAGCCATTACGTAGATTTGATCTTGATGCGGCTATCTTGTTTTCAGATATTTTAACTATCCCTGATGCCATGGGATTGGGTTTATATTTTGAAGCGGGAGAAGGCCCTAAGTTTGAGCGCCCATTAACTTGTATGGCCGACATTCAAAAATTGCCCGTAATGGATCCTGAAGATGAGCTGGGTTATGTAATGAATGCGGTACGCACCATTCGCAAAAACTTAAATGGCAGCGTTCCTTTAATCGGTTTCTCTGGCAGTCCTTGGACTTTAGCCACCTACATGATCGAAGGCGGCTCAAGTAAAGCCTTCACTAAAATCAAAAAAATGGCCTTTAGCGATCCCCAAGCTTTGCACTTATTACTCGATAAGTTGGCCGATTCGGTCATTTTATACCTTAATGCGCAAATTGCGGCGGGTGCTCAGTCGGTTATGGTCTTCGATACTTGGGGCGGGGTGTTGTCGGGTCGCGATTACCAAGAATTTTCTTTGCAATATATGCACAAAATTGTCGATGGCCTGACTCGCGAAAATGACGGGCGTAAAGTGCCTGTGACTTTGTTCACTAAAAATGCCGGTTTATGGTTGGAATCTATCGCGGCTACCGGTTGTGATGCGGTAGGCTTAGACTGGACTGTGGATATGGCAGATGCCAAAGCACGTATTGGCGACAAAGTAGCCCTACAAGGCAATATGGACCCGTCTATGTTATATGCCCCTGCTGCACGCATTGAGCAAGAAGTGCAATTAATATTAGATGGCTTTGGAAAAGGTAATGGTCACGTATTTAACCTTGGCCATGGTATTCATTTAGATGTACCGCCAGAGAACGCCAAAGTGTTTATTGATGCGGTGCATAAATTGAGTAAACCTTTCCATCTATAATTAAGAATACACTCATACTTTTTTGGTAAAGGTCACCACTTCGCCCGAGGCGCACAATTGTTGCGCCTCAACCTTGCTGCATGATTGATCTATTTTAAGTAAACCAATACCTGCGCCATTTGAAAGTGTTGTTAGCTTATGACCATTAGGTTTACGGTGCCTCACTCGCATATTTCGTCTTTGAGTAAACCAATTGAGGGGTGAATATTTACTATAAAAAATGCGGTTAAGCTTATCGAACCATTTTAGTAATCTATCGGGAAACTCGTTCTTAATACCACTACTGGTTATCTGGGTGATACTTGGACTGTTTTGCCTAAATCTCAGCCGAATATCATACACAAAAGAATAATGGACATCTCCCGATAGGATCACAAAGTTAGGAGGTGTTTTGCGATTCCGAAAAATATTTAACATCACACTGGCGGTGCCTTTGTGGGCCATCCAGTTTTCTGCGTCCACTGTTAGCGCTTTGCCAAAAAACGTAAAAATGCGCTGTATGGTTTCGATGAACTTCACCCCAAAAATAGGTGCTGCCGAGACCATAATCACGGAATCTTGACCAATTAATTCTTGCTGCAAATCAGTTAAGGCTTCCCAATCCATTAAGCCTGATGGTTTACTTAGGCTATACTCCGATCGCCAGCGTTGGGTTCGGGTATCTAATACAACTAATTTAGGGGTAGTTTCTAAGCTGTAATGCCAGTGTTCCCAGTCGAGTACCTGCTGCACTAGCTTGTCATGCTGCTCAATACCATTTTCAGTAAAATGTGTGTGGCAGGATTTATATAAGGGGTGTAACTTCGCAGGGTCGTTGCCCCAGCCTTGACATAACCAATAGCCAACCAAGGCATTGCCGACTATGCGTTTAGCAAATAGGTTACCGTATACCGCGTCTTCCCAGCCGCGAGTTAGATTCCAATCATCGGTAATATCGTGATCATCAAAAATCATATACACCTGTACATGGGCCAATGCTCGTCTGACCTTATCTAACCCAGCCACAAAATGTTGAATGATGGCGTGTTCATCGTCAAATTTTTGTTTAAATGCTATGGGTATAGCGTCGCTAGAAATCTGTACTTGTTGCCACATTTCAGGCGACCAAGTGAGAATATACATGGCCATTACTTCGGCAAAAGAAATTAAGTGATTACTGGCATTAACCGAAGTAAAGATAGGCTTGCGTTTACCAGCAAAAAATTGACGATAAGTGTTAGCGGTGCTGGGATCGTCTGGCAATAATTCTGGGCGCTGATAAAAGCAGTGAGGGTGGTCAAATAGCGCCTGACTATTGTTGATTGTGGCCCCTTCAAGTTCTTCGTGAAACAAACCTAATTTCTCAATGGTCTGTTGAATTGCCACTAGAGTGGGTCCCGCCACATCGTCAGTATAAATTTGATCACCGGACATCATTAGTAAGTCAGGGGATTCAACTTGTCTAGCTATTGCTAACTCAATTTGCTGATCAACTACTACTAACCCATCATCACTATTATGGTGAGGTTTACGACAAGAGCCATGTAACATTTTCCCAATCTGTTTGTTGATTACAAAGCTGGGAGAGGATTGTCCTTTATAAAGTAGCGCGGGTATTAACTCACATAGATTGTGATGACTACCATCTATATGGTGCAACTGAATGTCGTAGCTCACTCGACTGTTAGATGCAATTTCTGACGTGGGGGTTAAGGTGATTAAGTTAACAAAAGCGTGAGTCCCTACTTGTACTTGTGATAGTTGTTGTTCGTCTAACCGCCCAGAAAACCATGTGGTTTTTTGTTGAGGATTAAACAATTTTACAGAAAAGGCGTAGGCTTGATTGGTCATTAGCCAAAAGCAAACTTGTTTGGTAGAGGCTCGCCGAACTATAGGTCCGGCAAGTATTTTTGGTAATTCAGATGAGATATTTTCTGTCAAACTCAGTAGGCATCTAGTAATTAAAACAAGTTATTGAAGTGCAGCATTAAGATAGGCTGCAATCCTAACACCAGCCATTTGTAAACGCTGTTTTACTGTTGGCAAGTTCTGATATTGGTACTCCCATGATAATTTGTCTTGGTCAGGGTAAACAAGGGCGCGGATTTTAGCGCTTTCTGCTATCCATACTTTTGGATCGATTTCTTTCCATTGATTAGCTTGTTTTTCAGAAATCTTACGGTTTAATATATCGGTCCATTCGCTATAAGACAGTTTTTGCTGGTCTATCAAACCAGAGTCCCAAACTCTGTGTAAATTGGAATCTTCCCAAAAAAACTTTAATTTTACATCGTTACCGCCTCTATCTTTGCCATTTCCGGCGTGAAATGGCTGATGTAAGTCACCAATAATATGGACAATAAATTTTAACGCAGTTTGCTTTTCGGCAAGACTGGTTTGTTTACTTTTTAGTTGCTTGGTAAACATTTCTAACGCGGTGACAGCGTTGCCTTCAGGTGGCGGCGCTACCTCAGCATAGGTTTTACCGTCAAACACATTGACGTAGTGCCAAGGGCTGGCTGTTTCTTGCCAAAATTTGCTAGGGTGGGAGCGCATTTCGTCGGCATAGGTCGACACTTCGGCTAAGGTTTCATTTTCTAGTAATTTATCTATAGCGAGTTGCGCTTTAGATGTGAGATGTTGCTGCGCAATAGCACCCGTTACGCGATGGCCTGTTTTTCCCCAACTTAACGCTTGAAAACTTATGGCCGCCGCGGCTACGCCAAAAATCAGTTTTTTTATTTTCATTTTTTATCTCTTTTATTTATTCAATTGTTCGAGTTGTTCTGTCAGTAACTCATGTATTCCACCAAAACTACCATTGCTCATCACTAAGATGTGATCTCCTGGTTGAGCATAAGATACTATAGATTTTACTAAATGGTTTATTTCTGTATATACCATGGCAGTGACTTTGCTTTGCGCTAGCAAATCATCCATTGACCAAGTTAAATTTGAAGGTTCAAAAATAAACACTTGGTCGGCATTGTCCCAAGAGCCGGCTAAGGTATCTTTGTGAACCCCCATTTTCATTGTGTTGGAACGGGGCTCTAGTACCGCTAAAATACGTGCTTCCCCTACTTTGGCTCGCAGTCCATCGACTGTGTAGGCTATAGCGGTGGGATGATGGGCAAAATCATCATATATGGTCATGCCATGTACTTTAGCTTTCACTTCCATACGACGTTTTACATTGACGAATTGTCTCAAGGCTTCAATCGCCACGTTGCTTTTCACGCCACTATGCTTGGCGGCGGCAATGGCCATCAGAGCATTGTTTACGTTATGCTCGCCTATTAAGTCCCAGTTTACTATGCCTTGGCTTTCACCTTTAAACATCACCTCAAAAGCACTGCCTTGTGCGTTGCAGTTTTGTACTTGCCAATCACCGCCCGTGTATTGGACTGGAGTCCAACATCCCAAATCTAACACCTTACGTAAGTTGTTGTCTGACTTAGGCAAGAGCACTAAACCATTATTCGGCACCATGCGTAGGAGGTGGTTAAACTGTTTTTGGATATCAGATAAATCATCAAAAATATCGGCATGATCAAATTCAAGGTTATTCATGACTAACGTACGCGGGCGGTAATGCACAAATTTAGAGCGCTTATCAAAAAAGGCGCTGTCGTATTCATCTGCTTCAATCACAAAAAATGGGGTTTCACCTAAACGTGCAGACACATCAAAATTTTGTGGAATGCCACCAATTAAAAAACCTGGCTTGAGACCGGCATACTCTAAAATCCACGCCAACATGCTCGAAGTACTGGTTTTACCGTGGGTGCCAGATACGGCCAATACCCAACGATCTTTAAGTACATTTTCAAGCAGCCATTGGGGGCCACTGGTGTAGGGAAGGTTGCGATCGAGTACATACTCAACCGCTTCATTACCGCGAGACAAAGCATTACCTATCACTACTATATCGGGTTCGTTATCAAATTGGCTTGGGTCGTACCCTTGAAATAACTCAATGCCTAATGACTCTAACTGTGTGCTCATAGGTGGATATACGTTGCTGTCAGAGCCTGTGACTGTATGTCCTAATTCTTTAGCGATAGCTGCGATGCCGCCCATAAAGGTGCCGCAGATACCTAAAATATGTAGATGCATAGAATGCCGTAAAAAATGTCTAAGGAGGATAGATTACCAGATCAAAGATCCCTTACCCAATCAACAATGTAAAAAAGTACGTCTTTGAGGCAACGATATCTAAAAGCACTTCATACTTAGGTTATAAAGAATACGTTTTGGTTGCTGAGTTTCTTGATTTTTGTAGGTACAATCAAAGCGATAGTACAAAATTACTTAAAACCCATTTGTCGCAACCCTAACACTAAAAGGTATTGACTCCGAAATGAAAAGACTTAATTCGCAACTTCAAGAAGATGGCGCCCCGATGGAGCTAATCCTGCTTTTAAGAACATTATTAGCGGGCTGTAAGGAAATTTCTTTTAGGGTGAGTCAAGGTGCACTAGCGGGTGTATTGGGATCAACCTTAAGTGAAAACGTACAAGGTGAGACGCAAAAGAAGCTAGATGTTATTTCTAATCAAATTCTAAAAGACATTCTAAGTGAGTCAGGTTATGTAAAAGCCATTTCTTCTGAAGAAGAAGACGATGTGGTTGCTTGTAACCCAGAAGGCAAATATTTGGTGAGTTTTGACCCTTTAGATGGCTCGTCAAACACCGATATCAACAGCCTAATTGGAACAATTTTTTCAATCACCCATGCACCACAATGGATGGATGCAGATGATCCTTCTGCTTTTTTACAACCCGGCTCTCAAAGTGTTGCCGCGGGTTATGTGTTGTATGGCCCTTCGGCGATGTTAGCTTTAACCACTGGTCGTGGCACGCATATTTATACCTTAGATAAAACCCATGGAGGGTTTTTACTTACAAAGGCAAATATCCAAGTGCCAGAACAAACATCTGAATTTTCTATCAATGCCTCAAATCAACGTCATTGGGAGCCACCGATTAAAGCCTATATCGATGATTTGCTAGCAGGAACAGAAGGCCCAAGAGAAAAAGATTACAACATGCGCTGGGTAGCAGCCATGGTGGGTGACATTCACCGCGTATTGTGCCGAGGCGGTATTTTTATGTACCCATACGACAAGCGGGATCCAACTAAGGCGGGTAAATTACGTTTGTTATATGAAGCCAATCCTATGGCCTTTCTAGTCGAACAAGCCGGTGGTTTAGCCAATACCGGAGCAGGGCGAATTATGGAGGTCATGCCGACTGAAATCCATCAGCGAGTGCCGGTATTAATTGGTTCAAAAGACGAAGTTGAGGCGTGTTTAGAATATTATAACTAGTCTAAACATAGAGCATTAAGTAACGTAAAAAAGGTGAACCCAAGGTTCACCTTTTTTAGTTTAACCCACGCTATTGTTGTGATTTAATCCAACTCTGTACTTTGGTTTCGAGAATATTTAAAGGCACCGGTCCATCTTTTAAGATTTCGTCATGAAAACCACGAATATCAAATTTTTCTCCTAAGGCTTCTTTAGCTGTGGCCCTTAGTTCCATAATTTTTAGTTTACCGATTAAATAGGCGGTGGCTTGCCCTGGCATGGCGATATAACGTTCAATGGCTTTAACTGAGTCATTTTCTGGATTAGGGGTGTTGGCTATCAAATATTCAATAGCTTGTTCGCGGCTCCATTTCTTAGCATGAATCCCAGTGTCTACCACTAATCGACAGGCTCGCCATAATTCCATGGCTAAGCGGCCAAAATCAGAATAGGGATCTTGATAAAATCCCATGTCTTTGGCTAATTCTTCTGAATATAATCCCCATCCTTCGGTATAGGCGGTAAACGATACGTATTTTCGAAACTCAGGGATCCCTTCTAATTCTTGCGCAATAGCCCGTTGCATATGATGCCCAGGAATGCCTTCATGGTAGGCCAAAGCTTCCATCTGATAATTTGGCATATCTTGCATGTTGTACAAGTTTGCGTAATAAGTGCCAGGGCGGGAACCGTCTTTTGAAGGACTTTGATAAAATGCTTTGCCGGCTGATTTTTCTCTAAACGCTTCGACGCGTTTGACTTGCATTCGGGCTTTGGGTGTTAAACCAAAATATTCGGGAATTTTAGCTTCCATGATATCAATCAAATTTTTTGCTTCAACCATGTAGGCTTCACGCCCCGCATCTGTGTTGGGGTAGTTAAACTCGTCGGCATTTCTCATAAATAAGAAAAATTCATTTAAGGTGCCCTTAAATTCTACTTTCTGCATGATTTCACCCATGGCATCATGAATACGTGCCACGTTTTGTAAACCAAGTTGATGCACTTGTTCTGCATCTAGGTCTGTGGTGGTAAACCAAGCCAAACGGTTTTTATACCATTTATCACCCTCAGGTAAACGCCAAACACCATCTCCTTCAGGAGACAATTGGCGTTGCTGTTTTAATTCTTGGATCATATTTTGATAGGCAGGAAAAACAGATTGATTCAGCGCACGTTCGGCATCTGCCATTAATGTTGATTTTTCAGTTGCGGTTAGCTCAAGTGCATTGACCTTAGTTTTGAAATCAGCCCAAATGGTCGAGTCTTGAGATGTCTCATCAAAAGGCTTGCCAGCGACCACATTTTGCGATGCTTGTATCATTTTGTCATAAGCCCATTTAGGCGGAAACACACCTAACTTTTCACGGGTTCTTAACTGCTCGATTACTTGAGTAAACATGGTGTTCACGCCATTCAATCGAGCGACATAGGCTTTGGCGTCATCCATATTTGTCACACTATGAATATTGATCAAAAAACTCGGTACTAAGGTATGAAAAGCCCGATATTGATGCATGATGTAGGTGTGGTGTCGAAATTCATCATTTGCTAATCGCCTTTTGATATCTGTTATGGCTACTTTAATGCTGAGTTTTTGTTGGGCGTTTAGCTTGGCCATTTCAAACTTTTGTAAATCGACTAAGCGTTTTTCTAACAGTGCTCTGGTTTCATTCTTCGTGGCTTCAGATATATCATCCCACTTGTCGTAATCCCATTTGTAACCACGATAACTTTGACTTTGAGGTGATCGTTTTAAGTCTGTTTGATACATCTCTGCGAAATACTGCGCTAACTTTTCGGAATCATTTTGATTTAGGGTTTGTGACACTTCTGTCGTGACTTCAGCCACTTGTGTTGACTCAGTTGTTTGCGGCGAACACCCGGTTATGGCAATAGCGAGCGCACCTAAAGGTAAAACTTTTAAAAGTCTTTTCATTAACTGTTCCTACTTGATTTTTTAGTTTTTCTTGGGATAACGATAAAGGTTAACAGAATATATTGAAGAAGGGGCTGAAATGATTGTCAGCCCCTGAAGTTAAGGTTTAATTACAATAGTGGTGCTATTACCAAGCTCACTATGGCCATGACATTGATTAAGATATTCATTGAAGGGCCAGAGGTATCTTTAAAGGGGTCGCCAACAGTATCGCCTACCACTACAGCGGCATGGGTGTCGGAGCCTTTGCCGCCTAAGTTGCCTTTTTCAACGTACTTTTTAGCGTTATCCCATGCGCCCCCAGCGTTAGCCATCATCAGTGCCAGCAGCACGCAGCCTAATAACGCTCCGCCTAACATGCCGCCTAGGGCATAGGCGCCTAATCCAAATCCAATCAAGGGAGGTACACCAACGGCTATCACACCCGGTAATATCATTTTTTTCAGTGCTGCTTGGGTGGCAATATCCACGCATCGGCCGTTATCGGGTTCTGCTGTGCCTTCCATTAATCCGTCAATTTCTCTAAATTGACGACGAATTTCTTTGATCATTTCAAATGCGGCATCACCTACAGCTGTCATAGTAATAGAGGCAATTAAAAACGGTAGCAAGCCGCCGATAAATAATCCGATCAAAACCATTGGATTGCCCAAATTTAAGGTGAAATCTGGGTATTTGTGCACCAAAGTTTCGATAAAAGCGGCAATAATAGCAAGGGCTGCAAGAGCCGCCGCACCTATAGCAAAACCTTTACCAATGGCTGCGGTTGTATTGCCCAGCTCATCGAGTGAGTCGGTAATAGCGCGGGTTTCTTCACCTAATCCGGCCATTTCTGCTATGCCACCGGCGTTATCAGCAACCGGACCATAAGCATCGATCGCCATAGTGATCCCCACAGTGGCTAACATGCCCACCGCGGCTATGCCTACGCCGTATAAACCCGATAGTTGGGTTGAAGCAAAAATAATCGCGCAAATGGTTAGCACCGGAATAACCACAGATTGCATGCCGACCGCCAAGCCGGTAATCATCACAGTGGCTGGGCCGGTTTCACCGGATTCGGCAATTTGGCGCACAGGTTTAGACGCGGTGTAATATTCTGTCACTAATCCTATAATAATACCGCCTACAGCGCCTGCTACCACGGCCCACCACACATTGGTATTCACCCCAAGTTTGGCCACCACAAAATACGCCACTATTATAAAAATAAGCGCCGCCGACATAGTGCCGGCACGCAGCGCGACTTCAGGCTTACTGGAAGACATTAATTTAACCAGCACTATGCCTGCCACTGAGCACAATAAACCGGTAGATGCCAAAGCCAAAGGCAAAAACATTAACGATTCGCGGCTCCCCAGCACTCCTATCACCATAGTCGAGGCAATGGCAATAGTGGCAATCATGGAGCCACAGTAAGACTCAAAAATATCAGACCCCATACCGGCTACATCGCCTACGTTGTCACCTACATTGTCGGCGATAACCCCTGGATTACGAGGGTCGTCTTCCGGAATGCCAGCTTCAATTTTGCCCACTAAATCAGCGCCCACATCGGCACTTTTGGTGAAAATACCGCCGCCCACTCGAGAAAATAAAGCCACTATAGATGCACCCATGCCAAATCCGTGAATGATATGAGCGGTGGCAGGATCACCGCCAAAAAACCAATACAGTGAACCTAAACCAAGCAGCCCCATAGATGCCACACACAACCCCATGACCGAGCCGCCCATAAAGGCGATAGTTAATGCTGCCGCCGGCCCTTTTTCATGTGCTGCTTGGGTGGTACGTACGTTAGCTTTTGTGGCGGTAAACATGCCCATATAGCCTGCAAAAGCCGAACATAAAGCTCCCGCCGTGAAGGCTAAAGTGGTGTATTTTCCTAGCGAAAAAAACAAGGCAATACCCACCACTAAGGCAAAGATAAACAGCATTTTATATTCGCGGTGCATAAAGACCATGGCACCATGATGAATAGCATCCCCAATTTTGGTGATGCTGGTATCTGTCGCCGGTGAATTTTTGATCATGATATATATAACAAACGCACAAATTAGGCCTGCCAATCCCAAGATAGGTGGCAGATAGAATAGTTCAGTCATAAAGTTTCCCAGAGTTAATGTAGTAATCACACAAAGCCAAGTATCTTTGAACAACACAAAAACAGCTCGGTTTTGTATACCCGTTACGCCAATTCCTCATTGCCTACAACTTTCATGAGTATTTGGCTATTTTATTGTTTTATTTACAAATTATTAACATTGTTAATGCCACTATAACGAGATATTTGTATTTAGTTCAAGTTTTAATCATTAATTGCCCTAAGTGTACGTTTTAATCACCTTGTTGAGTTTCAAATTGAGCGTCTACCCTCTATAATCTCGCCCCATAAATTTAAGCAACTTTAGGTAATACTATGAGCCTCAATGCCGTACCCGCTGGTAAAAACTTGCCAGAAGAAATTAATGTAATAATCGAAATTCCTGCCCACTCTGATCCTGTTAAATACGAAGTAGATAAAGATTCAGGTGCGATTTTTGTAGACCGTTTTATGTCTACTTGTATGCATTACCCTACTAACTATGGGTATGTACCCCACACTTTATCTGAAGATGGCGATCCAGCAGACGTTTTGGTGTTATCCCCTTTCCCACTTATGGCTGGCTCGGTCATTAAATGCCGCCCAGTAGGGGTGTTGAAAATGACTGATGAGTCAGGTATCGATGCAAAAATCTTGGCCGTGCCTATCGATAAGTTATCAACTATTTACCGTGGCATTACTGATATTGATCAAATCCCTGAGCTGACCAAGCAACAAATTCAACATTTCTTCGAGCATTACAAAGATTTAGAGCCTAACAAGTGGGTGAAAATTGAAGGTTGGGAAGACGCCGCCGCCGCTAAAGCTGAGTTAGTGAATAGCGTGAAGTTATACGAAGCCGCAGAAGAAAAACCTGCTTTTTAAAGGTTATTTGTTTGCATAAAAAAAACGCCCTATGAACTTCATAGGGCGTTTTTTATAGGTTGCTAAAATCTAGGTCTGCTTTACAGTTTTCACTTATTCACAATTATCAGCTTCCATGGCGTTAATCCATTGGGTAATCAGTTGTACACCTTCTGTATGGATCACCGAACGACCTAATTCTGGCATCCGTACATCTAACTCATTTGAATCTAAGCGATAAGCCAAGATAGATTTAGATGCATCACCTGGCACAATGTCGTGTAATAAATTACCAGCACCATCACCTGCAGCAACCGGTGGTTTACATTTTCCGATTTCTAAGTCGGTCCCTTGATTGTAAGTCAGCAATAACCCAGATGTTCTAGCGGCCCCTTCGGCAGAGTGACAATGGGCACAGTTAATATCTAAGTACCCTCTAGCGCGGGCATCCAAGCTGGCGTCAGTATCGCTATAATCTGGAATAGTTGCCTCATCAATGGCGGCCCTGTCTGTTGGTACCGAGTTTAATATATTGCTTTGCGACCAATGGCTGAGTTGGTTGATAAGCTCCCCGTTCACGCTAACCATTTTGTTAAGTAACTTGGCTTTTGGGCCTATGGGTTGAATATTTTGTTCACCGTGGCAGTTAGCGCAGTTGTTCTTATTGGGAATAACATAGGTAGTCGTTTGGGCTTCGCCATTCACATCAACCCAAGCAACGTCTTGGGTACCACCGGCTACCGCTAAGGTCGCATCGCTTTTATCCGCATTCCAAATATAAGGCAAGGCCTCCCATCCCTCGGCTCTTCTTATCATTAAACGGGTTTCAACTAGCTCATCTGTTTGGGTATCAGGTGCGCGCAAGTCTTGTTGAATGGTAAAAGTTTTGCTGATGATAGTGCCAATTGGGAAGTCCATTGACTCTGTAGCGCGAAACGCGGCTTTAGCGCCATCTGGCACAAATACAAAGCGATATTTAGAGGCGTAATCGGTAAATAATGGAGTGGTTAAATCGTACATAAGTCCTTGTCCATTAGGGCCTTGGCGAGGATTTGTCTTATCTGCAAACAAACGATAGTCAGACAATTTAGGGCAATCGGCCACAAAAGCATCTTTATTAACACCTGAGCCTTGAGCTGAACATAATGCCTGAGTATCGACTACGGTTTCGCCTACACTGTCGGGGTCGAGTGGATCTAAAACCACTGCAGGAAGTGATGCGTGAGCACAATTGAAGTCGTCTGGATTAATGGTGAAATTAGGATCCATGGCTATGCCACCTAAAGCGATAGCGGCATTTATGCCACCAATAGTGGTGGTTTGCGCTTCTTGAATACATATTCGTCGTGATTCAGGTAATCCAGCTGGAAACTCTTTAAGCAAACCCAAAGCAGCATTGACGCCTGAACTATCGTAAAAGATGTCTACTGTTGGCACACCTTGTGGCGCAAAAATACCAGCGGATATTTGTAATGACATTCCTTGTGGATCGGTGCTGTTGTTAGCCATCTCATTATTGTAGAAATAGATTTTTTCGGGTACAGGGTCGTAGGTAGGCTTACTTACAGTGGCATCAACAATGTAATAGCTCACCACAGTTGCTGCGGCAGAAATATTACCGGTAATAGTATTTTCAAATACTTGTACATCGTCATTTGCCATAATCATTACCCCAGTTCCCGCAGGTACCTGGCCGACTATATTTCCTGCAGGAGCAAAATTAGGGGTGTTGTTGTCATAAATCATATTATTAAAGACTCGGGTCGCTTCTCCCCCTTGCACAGGTGGACCGGGTAAATCGAAAACTAAGATGCCACCGGTATTGGCCGTGGTTTCGTTTTCATACACATCGGCAAATTTCGAGTTCTCAATTTCAATCCCTGCAACGTTTTCATACACAAAATTACGGCGTACAATGATTTTTTCTGATTGACCCACGTACACACCAGCATCACTCGCGCCACGCACTAGGCTATCTTCAATTAATACATTCTTGGTTTGCACTGGATATAAGCCATAAGCACCGTTATCGGTATTAGCACCACTGGTCCATTCAACTCGTACCCTACGAATAACAACACCGCTGGTCCCAGTTATTTTAATGGCATCGCCTATGGTGTTTTCGATGGCTAGGTCTTCTACAACAAAATTGTTGCCTGTTACATTTAAGCCTTGGCTGCCTGTGACTTGATTGTCAAACTTCAAGACGGTGGCATTGATAGAGCTAATGTTGGTCAATAATTTCGGGCTGAATCCTTCGGTGCTTGGCAACCCTCCTCCTTGTCCCATGCCTGCGCCGCGCAATATAATGTTATCGGTAGACACACTAAGCTCACCCATCATTTGAAACTCACCGGCTGGTAACTGAATGATTGACTTAGAAGGTGCGGTAATTAAGGCGGTAAGCAAATCTTGCTCAAATGACTCGGTAGCGGCAATGACAATTTTCATTTCGTCATCACCACCACTTGCAAAGGTTTCATCTAAGACGTTGATGTTGAATGATTCAGTGGCAGTGGAGCCATCGCTACTGGTCGCCGTTACCTCAACACTATGGCTTGTGGTGGTTTCGTAATCGAGCATAGTATCGTCGGCCACGCTAATAACTCCTGAGCTTGCATCAATAGCAAAGCGGCCTCCGGCGTTATCAGCAAGCACATATGAGACGCTATTGTTGGCTGATGCGTCCACTGCTAAGGCAGTTACCCCCACGCTGTCTCCATTAACGGCATTTTCACTCACGCCGTTAGCAGTGGTATTAGCATCGGTTATGTCGCCAACTGGATTGTTGACGGCAAAGTCTAGGGTAAATGTAGCTTCAGAGGTTGACTCGTCTGAGCTTGTGGCTACACCCTCTATGGTAAATGTGCTTGTACCCGCAGCTACCACATCGGCAATACTCGCAGCTAATGTGACTACACCGCTACTGGCATCCACCTGAAAAAGGCCATTGGCATCATTGCTCAATGAATAACTTACGCTATCATCTTCGTCTGAGTCTTCAGCGTTTAAAGTTATGCCTACTGCGCTATTTGGCTCACTGTCATCACTAAATTGATTTGTTGCATTATTAGCATCGCTAAGTTCGCCGACATCATCATTATCGTCTGACGAACAGGCGGTAATTAGTAGCAATGCAGCATAGATTAAGGCGGGCTTGATCACGTTAGTCATAGAACTTCCTTAGTTATGAGTTATTTATCGAACAAAAAACATACAGTGGGGTTAACCTTACTTAGCGCACAAAAAATCAACAATTAATTTACATTAATTGAATTGCTTAATCTCGGCAAGTCCCAAAGTGACTAATTATTAACAGTTTTATTAGAACTAGGGCTGATATCTATGGGATGATTAGTTGTATTCATTCTCTGGAAACTCAATTTTGTTTAACAACTCTCGCTTTTCACAGTTGCGTCAAAATCCTCAATTTTTACTGCTAGCTATGGCCTTTGTGATGCCCTTGGTGTTTTCGGTGTGGAATGCCTTGTTAAACAATTTTGTGGTTGAAAAAGCCCAGTTTAATGGTGCGCAAATTGGCATGTTACAGAGTTTGCGCGAAGTACCGGGATTTTTAGCTTTTACCGCGGTATTTTTATTGTTGGTGTTAAAAGAACAAACCCTAGCCCTAGTGGCATTAGCGGTGATGTGTATAGGCGTGGCGGCAACGGGTTGGCTGCCATTTGAACTCGGTTTGTATTGCACCACAGTACTGATGTCCATTGGCTTTCACTACTTCGAAACCATCAATCAATCCTTAACCTTACAATGGGTAGATAGAGACAAAACGGCGCACTTTATGGGTCAACAATTGGCGGTAAAGAGTTTTGCTTCCTTGTTAGCTTTCGGCGCGATTTGGATTTTAATGGAATGGTTTGCGGTCTCTTACACCGCAATGTACATGCTTGCTGGTGGCGTGGGTTTGATAATCGTTGCTCTACTGTGGACAGGTTTTGATAACTTTAGCCATGGCTCAATCCAGCATAAACACATGTTTTTGCGAAAACGCTATTGGCTGTATTATGCCTTAGTGTTTTTTAGTGGTGCCCGCAGGCAAATATTTATGGTGTTTGCCTCTTTTATGATGGTGGAGAAGTTTGGGTACTCGGTAGGTGATATCAGCCTGTTGTTTATCATCAACTATGTATTCAACTTATTTTTTGCCCCCAAAATTGGTAAATTTATCAGTAAAATAGGCGAACGTAAGGCGCTGACCATAGAATATGTAGGTTTGCTAGTTGTGTTTATAAGTTACGCTTTAGTAGAAAACAGCCAAATAGCCGCGGGGTTATATGTGATTGACCACCTATTTTTTGCCATGGCGATTGCAGTAAAAACCTATTTCCAAAAAATTGCCGATGAAAAAGACTTTGCGTCCACAGCAGGGGTCAGTTTTACCATCAACCACATTGCTGCAGTGGTTATTCCAGCCTTGTTAGGTATTTTGTGGTTAAGCTCACCTAGCATGGTATTTTACGTAGGCGCAGGATTTGCGCTGTGTTCCTTATGTTTAGCGCTCAATATTCCTAATACCCCCGCTATTGGTAATGAAGCGGTAAAGAGCCCTTTTTAAGGGGCTCGTAATCAACAGGTTAAAAATCGATATCTAAGTTTCCAGCAAAGCGACCTAATTCACTTTCGCACACTGCACAAATAGGCCCTATGTGTTATTTTACAGCGGCGCAGAATCAGTGCTTAGCGTTAAATTTGCCACCCTAGTTATCAGAATTATGAAATCCCCTCTTAAATGGGCAAATAAAGGTCAGTAAAAAACTATGAAAAAACTTGTGAAAACTGCTTGCTTACTTTTTATCCTCTCTAGTCATATTTCTTTTGCTAATGGGCCATTAGAGCTTTATTGGGAAGATATGGTGCCGCCGGATTATGAAACACCGGAAGTACCTATGGATCACAACGGTAGCATGATGCAAATGGGTGTTGATGCACCTGTTGTTAGCAGTTTAGATGGTAAATTAGTGAAAGTGCCGGGTTTTGTAGTGCCACTTGAAGGCGATAACGAAACCACCAGTGAGTTTTTGTTAGTGCCTTATTTTGGTGCCTGTATCCATGTACCGCCCCCGCCCGCCAATCAAATTATCTATGTGAAGTTTGCTAAGGCCGTGCCTGTAGACAATCTCTTCGATGCCGTTTGGGTGACGGGCACCCTGAGCACAAAAGGCTGGGAGGGCGATGTGGCGACTGTGGGCTATTCATTACAAGGGATTAAAATTCAGCCATTCGATGGCTAATTCGTGGTGTCTATCCAGTGTTCATTCAATAATTTACGTTCGCTATCAGATAGTTTCACTGCTTTACTGGTTTTATAATCAAATTTCACCATAGTGGAGGTGCCCGACGCGCATTTTTTGCCGTCTTGCCATACTTCTTGGTAGGTATCGAAGGAGCTGCCGCCTAATCTTGCCACATAAGTGCGAATTTCTACTGGTTTACCTAAAAACAGTTGTTCTAAAAAATCAATTTTGTAACTGGCGAGTATCAAAGGCCAGTTTTTAAGATCGAGTTCTGGGGTAAATATGCGGAAAATTGGCTCGCGGCCACTTTCGAACCAACCGGCTATCACGGTATTGCTTACATGAGCCAAGGCATCGGTTTCGTAAAAACGCACATTAAATTTTTCGCTTAACATTTCGCTTTATCTCTGTTGTTGTAATAAGGGTTTTAAGAAACGGGCGGTGTGCGACTCGGCTACACCACAAATATCTTCAGGACGGCCTTGGGCAATAATTTGACCACCACCTGAGCCGCCTTCTGGACCTAAATCAATGACCCAATCGGCGGTTTTGATCACATCTAAATTATGTTCAATTACCACCACAGTATTGCCATGGTCGCGCAGCCTGTGCAGCACCTCTAACAACAATTTTATATCATGAAAATGTAAGCCAGTTGTAGGCTCATCCAATATATATAAGGTTTGGCCGGTATCCCGTTTGGATAATTCTTTGGCGAGTTTGACCCGTTGGGCTTCACCACCCGACAAGGTAGTCGCCGCTTGGCCTAATCGCACATAAGATAAACCTACATCCATCAAGGTTTGTAATTTACGGGCGATGGCAGGTATTACATCAAAGAAAGGACGAGCTTCTTCTATGGTCATTTCCAATACTTGGTGGATGTTTAATCCTTTGTACTGAATTTCTAAGGTTTCGCGGTTGTAGCGTTTACCTTTACAAATATCACAAGGTACATACACATCGGGCAAAAAGTGCATCTCTACTTTGATCACCCCATCACCTTGACAGGCTTCACAGCGGCCACCTTTCACATTAAAGCTAAAGCGACCGGGTTTGTAACCACGGGATCGGGCTTCTTGGGTGCCAGCAAATAATTCTCGCACTGGGGTAAATATACCGGCATAAGTGGCGGGGTTTGAGCGCGGTGTACGGCCAATAGGGCTTTGGTCTATATCCACTACCTTATCCATAAATTCCATACCAGAGATGGTTTTATAGGGGGCGGGCTCACCTGTAGTGGCACCGTTTAATTCTCGGTGGGCGATGCGGTAAAAGGTATCGTTGATCAGCGTCGATTTACCCGAACCCGATACACCTGTTACACAGGTCATCAAACCTATTGGCGCTCTAAAGGTGACATCTTGTAGGTTATTGCCCGTTGCCCCGGTTAATTCCACCCATTTTTCTTGGTTAATTTCGGTACGCTTGGCTGGAATTTCAATTTTTTCTTTGCCAGATAGGTACTTACCCGTTAGTGAGCGTTCACTGTTTTTAATGTCTTCGATGCTGCCTTGGGCCACTACCTCGCCGCCGTGTACTCCTGCACCTGGGCCAATATCCAACACAAAATCGGCGGCGCGAATGGCATCTTCATCATGTTCAACCACTAATACGGTATTGCCTAAGTCTCTTAGGTGGATCAGGGTCTTTAACAGTCTTTCGTTGTCCCTTTGGTGTAAGCCAATAGAGGGTTCATCAAGCACATACATCACCCCCACTAAGCCAGCTCCAATCTGGCTGGCAAGGCGAATTCTCTGGGCTTCGCCGCCCGATAGGGTGTCGGCGCTGCGAGATAGCGTGAGATAATTTAAGCCAACATTCACTAAAAAGGTCAATCTATCGTTGATTTCTTTAAATATTTTCTCGGCAATTTTCAGGCGTTTACCTGTAAGAGTGAGATCGCCAAAAAACGCCAGCGCCTCAGCAATTGACATATCGGTAATAGTATTAAGCGGGGTATCACCTACAAACACGTTTCTGGCTTCTAAGCGTAGGCGACTACCCGAACAACTAGAACAATGTTGCTTGCTGAGATATTTAGATAATTCTTCACGTACCGCATTGGATTCGGTTTCTTTGTAACGGCGCTCCATATTCGGAATGATCCCTTCGAAGGGATGTTTACGCTCCATAATATCGCCGCGGTCGTTGATATATTTAAAGGCCAAGGAGGTGCCTTTGCTGCCATACAACACTATATCTTTGGCTTTTTCATCGAGCTCTGCAAAAGGCACGGTTAAATCAAATTTATAATGTTCGGCCACAGCTTGTAACATTTGATAGTAGTAATAACTGCGTTTGTCCCAGCCTCGAATGGCACCGCCGGTTAAACTAATTTCATCGTTAGCAATGATCCTATGGGGGTCAAAAAACTGCCTAGTACCTAAACCATCACAAGTTTGGCAAGCGCCCGCGGGATTGTTAAATGAAAATAAGCGCGGCTCTAGTTCTGCCATGCTGTAGCCACAATGGGGGCAGGCAAAGTTTGACGAAAACACCAGCTCGGCTTTTTCTGGCTGATCCATATAAGCCACAGTTGCCGTGCCGCCGGATAAATTTAAGGCGGTCTCGAAAGACTCAGCTAAACGCAGTTTTAAATCTTCACGCACTTTAAAACGGTCAACCACTACTTCTATGGTGTGTTTTTTATGTAGGTCGAGCTCGGGTGGATCTGACAAATCACATACATTGCCGTCAATTCGGGCGCGAATAAAACCTTGAGCCGATAAATTTTCTAGGGTTTTAAGATGTTCACCCTTACGAGCCTGCACCACTGGGCCTAATAACATCAGTTTGGTATCTGCGGGCATATCTAGCACCCGATCAACCATTTGACTGACCGTTTGGGCATCAAGAGGTACGTGATGAACAGGACAACGAGGCTCACCCACACGTGCATACAGCAAACGTAAGTAGTCATAAATTTCGGTAATGGTGCCCACAGTTGAACGGGGATTATGTGACGTTGATTTTTGCTCGATAGAAATGGCCGGCGATAACCCTTCGATATGATCTACATCGGGCTTTTCCATCATGGATAAAAATTGCCGTGCGTAGGCCGACAACGACTCCACATAACGCCTTTGCCCTTCGGCGTATAGGGTATCAAAAGCCAAAGACGATTTACCCGAGCCAGACAAACCTGTGATAACGGTGAGTTTGTCGCGGGGAATATCGAGATTGATGTTTTTTAGGTTGTGGGTGCGGGCACCCCGTACTTCAATTCTATCCATTTTTGACTTGTATCGAATGCAAAAGAAGAATTATTACACACTCTTGAAATCAGCTCTACGGCAACTCAGATTATCTTTTACTCAGCAGGCTTAGAATATAGCAGCGTATTGCTTTATCACTACGCTGCTATATTCTACCGTTTAGGACTTTCATTCATTTTCAGATAAAAACAAGGTAACAATTTTGGCTATATTGAAGAAAAAGCGCACCTATTTATTACTCACTGTTGCCATATTATTGGTGGTTGGTTTTTACTCTCTTAATGTGGTGAAAAGTGCCGCTCGAGCTTATATTTTTGCCTACCCCATCAATGTGATGGAATTCACTCGGTTGTCAATGGTAGACAAAATGGGTACGAATAAGATTAATCATCTTAGAGACTTTCCAAATCACGATTTTCGTCAGGTCGTGCGCCCTAATAACGACACTTTGTACAGTAACGCTTGGTTTGATTTAAGCCAAGAGCCGATGATTATTTCAGTACCCGATATAGAGCGTTATTATGTATTACCATTTATGGATGCTTGGACCAATGTATTTGGGTTTATTGGCTCTCGAACTACAGGTAATCAAGCCGGTGACTACGCCTTAGTAGGTCCAGATTTTGAAGGTGTGTTGCCTGACAACATCCAGCGAATTACAGCACCCACAAATATGGTGTGGATGATTGGCAGAATTCACGTGTATGGGGAACACGACATTTCCAATGTGGCACAAATTCAAGACAACATTCACGTCACTGCTTTATCAAAATGGTCATCGCAAATACCTATGCCAGCGACAGTGACCCCAAGTAATCTAAATAGCAATCCTGTTAACCCTAAAGCGCAAGTTGATGAGTTAACGCCAACTGAGTTTTTTAGCTCTTTTGCGAAACTACTGGCCAAACAGCCAGCCCATGCCAGAGATAAAGGCGAATTTGACAATTTTGCCGCATTAGGCCTTAACAAAGAAAATCAATTTGACTTGGCAGACGTGAACCCTATAAAACGCTTTTTAATCGCTATTGGTTCAAAATTGGCAAACGATAAACTGCACTCTGCGTTGCAATCTAAAGGTACATCTCCCAAAGAAAACGGCTGGATAGTGTGGCGAGATACCCTAGGTGAATACGGCACAAATTATACGGTGCGGGCAGGTGTCACTTTAGGTGGACTGGGTGCATTGTCGGCACAAGAAGCGGCTTATCCAAGTGCAGATGCTGATATTAACGGTGAAAATTTGCACGGCAGTAACCAGTATGAATTGCATTTCAAAGCAGGGCAACTACCACCTGTTAATGCGTTTTGGTCGCTGACTATGTACAACACCGATGGCTATCTTATAAAAAACCCTATTAATCGTTATCTTGTTAACAACTCAGATGATTTAAAATTCAATGAAGATGGCTCGTTAACTATAGTGATCCAGCATAAACAACCCAAAGAAAACCTCTCCAATTGGTTACCCGCCCCAGCTGAAGAATTTTCGATACTCTTAAGACTGTACGATACCACTTCGGCTTTTACCGATGGTAGCTGGAAATTACCACCTCTAGAACGTAAGTAGTATCCGCAAAATTAAGCGAATTGGTATTAAGTTAGCAATATGATTTAAGCGCATAAGTGCTTTTTCAAAAAAAATTCTATGCTAAACTTGGTGCCGATTTAACGCCTAACTTTTCATTCTTAACTACAGATTAAACCTTGAACTCAACCGAACTTCGCAGCGCCTTTTCTCTTGCCTTTGTGTATGTCCTACGCATGCTAGGCCTATTTATGATCATGCCTGTGATCGCCATTAGCGCTAAACATTATCCCGATTATTCAGCCTTTTTGGTTGGACTAGCGATTGGTGGTTACGGCTTAACGCAAGCCATTTTGCAAATTCCCATGGGCGTGCTTTCAGATAAAATTGGCCGCAAACCTGTGATTGCTGGCGGTCTATTGATTTTTGCTATAGGCAGTTTAGTTGCCGCTACAGCCGATAGTTTAATTTGGGTGGTGGTTGGGCGTTTCTTACAAGGCGCAGGAGCCATAGCTGGCGCCATTATGGCTTTGGCTGGTGATTTAAGTCGTGACAAACAGCGCCCTAAGGTGATGGCAATTATTGGTATCTCTATTGGTTTTTCTTTTTATCTCGCGTTACTTTTAGGGCCGATTATTGCGGGAAAATTTGGTCTAAGTGGCATCTTTTTAATGACGGGTGTTTTAGCATGCCTATGTATCTTATTGGTACTATTTGTGGTGCCAAGTGCCACCAATGTTGCTCCGAAGGGAGACACACTCCCCGTTGTTGAAGACCTAAAAACGCTCTTTTTACACCCAGAGTTAATTCGCCTTAATATCAGCGTGTTATTACTACATATGTTGATCACCTTACTTTTTGTGCAAATCCCAGTGTTTCTGGTTGATTTAAACTGGCCTCTTGCGATGCATTGGAAAGCCTACTCTGTAGTGTTGGTTGCTTCGGTTGTGGGCCTTGTTGCACTAATGGCCTTGGCGGGAAAATTTAAAAAAGCTGTGCTGCAATTTAGTGTAACAGGTATGGCTATGGTTTTTGCTTTACTAATTTTTGGCCAAAATTCGCTGTTATATCTAATGATTTTAGTTAGCTTGTTTTTTACTTGTTTTAATTATCTGGAAGCAAATTTTCCTGCCATGGTTTCTAATATCGCCCCCGCAGGGAAAAAAGGCTCTGCCATGGGAGTGTACGCTAGCTTTCAATTTATGGGCGCCTTTATTGGTGGGGTATTATCTGGAAGCATTAGTGATATTTTAGGTATTCAATGGGTGTTTATTCTAGCCAGTATTTTATGTTGTATTTGGTTGCTGTTGATCAGAGGTTTGAGCGGGACTAACAGACTGAAACGGTATACACTTAATACCAATAAGCACACTAGTAATCTGACTTTGCAACAGCTATCTGAATTAGCAGGTGTAGTAGACATCACTGTGGTGCCTAGTGAACAAGTAATGTATGTAAAAGCAGAACAACATTTCGACATTCAGCAAGCGCGGCTTGTACTGAATTCAAAAGATTAATGAGGAGGAACAATGGCGAGCAAAGGCGTAAACAAAGTAATCTTAGTGGGTAATTTGGGTAAAGATCCCGAAGTAAGGTACACCCCAAACGGCAAAGCCGTTGCCAATTTAACCTTAGCCACATCTGAGAGCTGGAAAGACCAAAGCGGTCAAATGCAAGAAAAAACCGAATGGCATCGTATATCCATGTTTGGAAAACTAGCCGAAATTGCTGGTGAGTACCTTAAAAAAGGCAGCCAAATTTACGTAGAAGGTAAATTGCAAACTCGCAAGTGGCAAGATCAACAAGGCCAAGACAGATACTCAACTGAAGTAGTGCTAGACCCATTCAACGGTGTGATGCAAATGTTAGGTGGTCGCGGTGGTCAATCCGAAGGCGGTTTTCAAGGGCAACAACGCCCTGCAGCGGCTCCGCAGCAGAATCAAGGTTATCAACAACAACCTCAGCAAAATCAGCAATATCAACAGCCACCAGCCCAAAGTGCGCCCCAACAGCAAAATCAAGGCTTCAATCAAGCCCCAGCACAAGGCCAAGCAGCCCCAATGGCTGAACCTGATTTTGACTTTGATGATGATATTCCGTTCTGACCAAAGACAAAATGTTAAATGTTGAAAAATAACTATAAAAGCCGCTATTAAGCGGCTTTTTATTGCCCTGTCGTTCCCTAAGTATGTTGATGGAGAATGGTATAAGTTAAAAGTTTAGTGTTGGACAGTTTGGCCATATTTTCTTTTTTGTTACCTAGTTAATATAGCTGCAATCTCCAACGTTAATCAGGTATTGCATTATGTCGTCTTATTTAAACAAAGTTGTGTTAGCGGTTTCATTACTGACATTAAGCTCAGTTTCACAAGCCTCACTTATTACCAATGGCAGTTTTGAGCAAACCAGCTTACTTATAAAAGGTGAAGTGCATAATACCCTCTTGAGTGCTTATGAGGATAAGAATAGTACTTGGGATATATTTTATGATTTGCCAGGTTGGACAACTACTTTTGGCAATGGCATTGAATTGCAAAAAGGTGTAGTAACCAGCTCGCAAGATGGTCAACATCACGTTGAGTTAGATTCTCATATGAACGGCTCGTCAAATTCAGTCATGACCCAGTCCTTAGATTCACTCACTGTTGGCGCGGATTATTTATTAGAGTTCTATTACAAGCCTCGTACTAATACCGTCAACGATAATGGTATTAATGTTTATTGGTACGATACAGCCGTTGAATTTGATTGGGATATGACGGCTGTATACATAGCCGATAGTACCACCAAGGAAACTAAAAACTGGGCATTGCAGACTGTTTCATTTACTGCACTTGCAACCTCGATGGACTTAAGCTTCGCTTCAGTAGGTAAGCAAAATACCTTAGGTGGTTTGATTGATAATGTGTCTTTGGTCCAAGCAACTTCAGTTCCGGAGCCATCGACCTTAGGAGTATTTTTTGCGGCTGCATTTGGTTTATTCTCAATGCGACGTGCAAAGTAAGTTAATTATGCTTTGAGTGACTTTCTTGGTTAAGCGCTTTTCCCCAGCGCTAAGAAACCAAGAAAGCACATCAAATTTATCACTAATTTATAGATCCCAATAACTGTTTTATCTCCTCAAAATTTTGAATGTTTAATCGCTCAGCTTGTTGTTCTAACGGGGTAAAATCAGTATGCCGTGCCGCTGCAGCATATAAACAAGACAGCATAAACAATACTAACTTTTCTTGTTCATTACCTTTGGTGACTAGTTGGCTCACTTTGTCGATATGATTTAATTGTTTCACCACACTCGCATCAATATGCCACATCGACAATATCAATGACGATGCAGAGTAAACACTTATTTCCATTGCTGGTCGAACATGTTGATTAAGGGAGTGTAAATCATCAATACCATGCAATGCATAGCGCATCATTTCGTGTTTAGGGGTATTTTGGTGGGTTAGTAAGAATATGCCCAATAGCGAAAACAGCAGCACTTGTTCTGTTATCTCTATGTCGAATTCGCAGTCTATTACCAGTAACTTTCGAACGCACTGAAATAGGCGGGGAGCCAATAGTATTGCTGGTGTGTATCGGTTGAGAATGACCTGTTCTACATGATCGTTTAGCGCATCTTTTACAGCAAAAATAACCGCAAAGTTAATAACTGTACTTATGCCCAAATTTCGACCTATCGCATCTCTTAGGTTTTTGGGTGTTCTACCGTATATGGCTTTGCTTGCTTGCCCCATGATGCGCCCAGAAAACACAAGATCTTGGCTCACAATTTCAGCAACTCTTTCTAAATTCAGATCACCTAGCTTTTTTTCACTTAGCAATTGTTGGCAACTGGTAGGCATAGGAGGCATATTTTTAGCTATTTCCGTCAGTTTTTGATTGTTGGCCTCAGGAGAACCAACCAAAGATAACTCGCGAAATTTTGATGCAGTGGTGCCAAATCTATTGCGAAACGCACGTTCAAAGGTTGCTCGCTCTGAATATCCTAGCTTAATTGCCAGCTCCTCTACGTTCATTTGCATTGTTAGTAATGCTCTAACGCAGAGTTCATTTAAAAACTTACTTTGAATGAGTTTGTAACTGGTTTGTTCTTGGGCGAGTTTACGTCTAAATGACGTCATACTCATCGACAAAGCAAACGCACTTTGCTCAATGGTTAATGAAGCAGGTAGGTCCGCATCATGCAGTAAGCGATTGACTGCTTCGGTAATTAACAGGTTGTCCATTTCCCCATCCTATATTGGCTGCAAAATCATTCAGCAAAGATCAACTGTTCCAAATAGAGTGTGACAGGCTATTAGTCCGCCACAAACCTTTAACAGACCTAACCTCTGTTGAAAATCTAATTTTTGAGAATCTTTACTTTACATTATTTTAATGATTTAACGATAAAAACCTGACGAACTGCGTGAAAAATAGCCTGCAAATTGACGCTGCCAAAACTCGACGCCTAATTTTGTTGAATTTAGATATCGAGGCTTTAGATGTGCTGGTCACAAATCGCAAGATAGTTAAAGGCAATATTGATTCAATAAGAAGCCAGTTAATAGCTTTCTATGTATTCACATCAGGTTATTTACGTATTCGTCTGCTCAAAAATCATATTGGATTGTGGCATAAATCGCCCTAGCCTCTCCCACAAAGTAACGGTAACTGCCGAATCCAAAATCGGCCCGCTCGGCATAATCTTCATTGCTAAGGTTGGTTATCCTAGCACTGATATTTAGCTGATTGTTTATTTGCCATCCTGCTCGCAGGTTGAGTAGATTATGGCCGCTATATTCGGCAGTGTTTTCTGGGTTAAGAAAGTAGTTACCTTGATGCACCCATTCAAGCTCAATAAATTCGCCTGAGTCGACACGCCAACCTAGTTGCACGCTGCCCATATGTTTTGGTGCGGTATCAATTTCATTGCCTTTGATATTAGTTCGACTTAGGGTCAAATTGGAGTCGTATTTATGTTTTGCTATGGTGCCATTGCCCGATAGGTAAAATTGTTGCCACTGATATCTTAATGCTAGCTCTATACCTCTATGAGACGTTTCGCCGTTACTGACATTTTGTTTATTGGTATCTTGAAAGATGAAATTATCTTTTTCCATAGCGAATAAGGTTAGGTCATAGAAAAAAGCCTGATCCTGACCTCTTACCCCTAGTTCAAAGGCGTCTAGATTTTCCGCCTCTAAATCAGCCACGGTTTGCCCGGCTTGTAGCCTAAATAACTCAGTGGCTTGAGGAGCTCTGTAGCCTATTGAGTATTGTGCATAGAGTCGATTGTCTTTGTTTAAAGCGTAATTGGCGTTAAGTTGATAAGACCATTCATCATACTCAATCACTTGATCTTCAGGACGAGTAAATCGGCAGTTGTCGACATCTTGGGCGCAAGCGCTGCCAGTACTTAAGCGATTATCGTAATCATATTGAGTATGTTCATAACGCAGCCCAGCGCTTAACAGTAAGTGTTGGGTGGCACGCCATTGTAACTGCGCAAAAGGCGAGTACACACTGGCGTTTACCTGGTAATCATAGTGAAATCCTGCAGGTAAGCTAGGTGAAAAATCTTGCTCCTGGGTTTCAGTTAATTGTCCTTGGGTATAATCAATATCCACCCCACTCAACCATCTTAAATCACCGGAATCTTTTTGAAATTGAACTTGCACACCGGCGCTCGACTGGCTGTTTTCTTCAAGAGGTTGCCAAGGCAGGTAATGCTGTAAAAACTGCATATCTGTCCACCTGATATAAGGCGTAACGGTAAAACGAGAAGTGTGGTTAGCCACATAACTAACTTGACTATAAGCCCGCATGGACTGGCTATCACGAAAAGCTTCTGGGTTAGGATTTTGCTTTTTTAGGATGGCATCTTTATACATTTCAAAGCCACTAATAAAGCCTGCGGTTTCTTGATTTAAGTTAGTCACAGCGATGACATTTTTAACCTGCCAGTTAGCATCTTGATATTGATGAATAAGGTTAACTTTTTGCTGGTCGAAGCCACTATTATCTAAGTAGCCAGCATCTGTAGTGAGGTTGCCGTAAAGTAAAAATCCATGTTGCTCACCGGCCTTTGACACACTAAAGGTGCCACGGGTGTAGTCATGAGGGCCAATAGCCAATGATAGACTTGAACGATCAGTTTCAAAAGGGTTGGGGGTGAGTACATTGATCACCCCATGTACCGCGTTAGAGCCGTAAATTGTGCTGGCAGGTCCTCGTAATACTTCGAGTGACGCGGCTTGTTCAGTATTGGCATCAAATAATTGATTGATATTGCAAAACCCTGGGGCACGAAGCGAAATTCCATCTTGAGCAAGAAAAAACGCCCCGCAGCCGCCAGCTCCTGTCAGCACGGGTGAGCGGATAGCCGTTAGGTGCTCTTGGCCATTGCCACGGCTAACCCAAGCGCCAGGAATACGCACTAAGGTTTGATTAATATGCTGTTGCTCGATTTGCCTTAAGCTCTTGTCGTCTAAGCTACTAATGTTTCCAGCCACATCTAAAATACTCTGGCTAGTGCGCGTAGCCGTGACTGTAATTTGCTCAATTGGTTGGGGGCTAGTTTGGCCTAATACTGCGGTACTAACTAACATTAATGTTAAAAAACAAACGTTTGGGTTCAAAACAACTCCGAAAATAATCGTTCAATGTAAATTTGTGGCGGGATAGTAAAGTATTGTATCTGCTAAGCCTACGATCAAAATGTAATATTAAATTTACCTTTGCACTTTTACCGCTGTACTTAAGCCAACTAGAACTATGATTTGAATGTCGTACTTATCTAGTGATTTTATAAGGGTAACTTTAATGCCTCAAGTCTGAACAAGCAACGCCTGTAAGTCGCGCGATTCTTGCCCTTATCTTAGTTATCCATCATGGATGTAGAGTGACGACACACCCTTATGAACGCTTCGATATGAACAAAACTCGTCCTACTTACCCATAATTGCATGATTGCTTTAAATGAGATTAAAGTAACCATTTGAAATATAGGTATAAATTTTTATTTCTCGACATTTCTTACCCAGAGTTTAGGTTAAATCAACCATATAGTTAATTAGTATTATAAGACTAGCGTTAGGCGGGTTTTTTTGCTGTAATTAGGGACAAATTTCAAGCATTTAAGCCTATGATATGCAAATTGGTTGGCGCGAGTTTATTAACGATAGATTTAAAAAAGCCTCAAAATTTCATTCTGTAGGGATTGAATTTGGCGTCAGTCAATTTCAAATAGCCACACTAGCCAAAACTAAAGGCCAGCTTAGTTGGGTAAAACAACACTCTACAACAATAGATAATTGGCAAAGTAAACTCAAAAGTTACGTGATAGAAAATCAGCTCGGCAATACACAGTGTAATATCGCACTCTCAATTTCAAAATATCAATTATTTCAGCTTGATAGGCCCGAAGTAAAAGATGAAGAGCTGAATCAAGCGTTACAATGGGCTGCAAAAGAGCATCTATCTACAGATGAGCAACATGTTATTGACTATTTTGATCTTCCTGTTGTCACATCTAATGTTAAAAAGTTAAATGTAGTCGCAATTAAAACACAAGATATACTCGATATTCGTGATGGTATTTTGGGGGCTGGCTTAATGCTTAATATGATAGGTATTGAAGAGCTGGCAAACTGTAATTTATTGCCAGAAAATGATGAAGCCGTCATTACCTTAAAGCAAGATGAGAGTGGGCAACTTAGTCTAAATATTGTGAAGCAAAATAAATTATTTTTTTCTAGACGTTTGCGGGGGTATGAAAACCTCGCTAATTTATCGCCAGAAGAATTAAAAATGGGAGTAGTGGATAACTTAAGTTTGGAAATTCAGCGCTCTATGGATTATTTTGAGAGTCAGCTAAGGCAAGCTCCCGTCAAAAAAGTTTATCTTTCAATCGATACACCTCACCAGGTGCCACTCGCAGAATTTATAAAGGACGTGCTTTTTGTAACGGTAGAATCATTTGTCCCCAATATCGCAAAAGATTCTAGTATGCCTATTAAACCATCAAGTATCGCAAGTTTAGGTGCCGCAATTGATAGCACAAGTTTGATTGCCTAATGAAAAATAGAGTCAATCTTTATCACCCAGAGTTTCATCCAAAGTTGCAACTGCTCACTTTGCCAGTCGTAATAGGTTGTTGGGTATTGAGCCTTTGTGTATGTGGCTTAATTTATGTTTTTTTGGCAAATCAACAGCAAGCTCTTAAAGCCGATCTGACCAAGGTACAACACAATAAGCAACAGCAGGAATTATTGGTGAATGAACTGCAAAACGCCCTAGACAACCGAAAGGTTGATCCTAAACTGCTTAAACAAGTACAAGAAAGTCAGCAGCTTATTGATCTGAAGAAAAGAGTGTTAAATGAACTAACAGCACAAGAGCAATTAAAATCGAAGGGCTATTCAAATCTAATGTTAGATCTCGCCAGTTATAATCAAAATGGATTGTGGCTACAGCGTATCACATTAGATGGCGCCAGAGTGGTAATAGAAGGTGCTGCTACAGATTCTACTCTTGTCCCCAAATGGTTGAGTTTTATAGGAAAAACTGACTATTTTAACGGGCAGAAATTTGCCGACACTAGGCTGTACCGAGACGCAGAACAACAACTCAATTTCGCCATATCAACGGGAAACCCAGAGCTGCAAGAAAAAGAGGGTAGTAATGAGTAATTCTTTTGAAAACGAATATAACAAACTGGCAACTAAGTTCCTTGAGGTGAGCTTACGAGAACAGGTTTTAATCTTACTTTGCGGATTAGTGGTGTTGGTATTGCTGGTGTACACCTTTTTATTTGAGCCTATGCTAAACACTACCACTAGGCTTCAAGAAAATAGCCTCAGTGCTAAAAATGACATATCTACTTTGGATGAGCGAACGGCTAAATTAACTGAAAAACTAAATGACGATCCCAATCAATCCGTAAATAAAAAAATCGCATTATTAACGCGGCAAATTCAAGACATTACCCAGCAACTAGAAACCCAAACAAACACTTTAGTACCAGCAAATAAAATGGCTGGGATGTTAGAAAGCGTATTGGAAGAAAGCCAAGGACTGAAACTGATCGAGTTGCAATCTATTGCACCTGAACCCGTATTAGCAGGGAAAACAGCTAAAGAGGACGACCCAAAAGCAGGTTTATATCAACACGGAGTAACCTTAGTGTTTGAAGGCAGTTACTTCGATATTCAACAATATCTCGAAAAGTTAGAGTTATTGCCTTGGCAGTTTTATTGGGAAAAATTTGACTACCTAGTGGGCGATTATCCAACTGCCAGCGTTGAGTTAGAAATATATACGCTCAGCACCAACAAAGAATTTATAGGGAGTTAGATGAAACCGCTACTCATTCTATTTTGTTTTTGCTTTTGCTTTTGCTTTTGCTTATCTCATGTGCAAGCTAGAACACTGCAAGACCCTACTAAACCTCATCCTAGCAAACCAAGTTTGCATAGCAACCAAAACGCCGCAGCGATGACTCCTATGGCGTTAAGATTAACTGCTATCATCAATAATAATCAAAGTATGCAAGCTATAATTAATGGAACAAGCTTAATACAAGGACAACAAATACAAGGCTACAAAGTGATCCTGATCGGCAAAAATCACGTGATATTAGATGGGTTAGAAGGAAGGAAGACACTTTTTGTCAATAACAACAACATTAAAAAAGACACACATAATGGTTTTTAAAAAAATACTATTTCTGAGCATAACTTTAGTTATCTGCTCTTGCCAAAGTCCACAAAAAAATACAGCAGTGGCTCATTCACTAGAGTCAGCCATTGCCGAATATGAAAACGACAGCCAGCCAACCTCAGACAATCTTCCGGTAACTATACCAGACGAAGTGAGTCAGGCATTGTTGCCTGAACAAGCTGATACTTCAAACCAGCTTTTTGGTGAATCTAAATATGATATTAATGCCCAAAAAGTAGCAGCTACCGCTTTTTTCAGCAGCATAGTTAATGGTACGCCATACAGTGTTGCGATCCATCCAGACGTTAAAGGAGAGATTTCACTCGATTTAAAACAGGTGGCGCTTGCAGATGTTTTTGATTTGGTGGCTGAGTTATATGGCTATGAAATCGAACGTAAACAAAATATCTACCGTATTTACCCTGCGGGTATGCGTACTGAAACCTTCCCTATTAACTACTTACTGATGATCCGCAATGGAGCCACGCAAACCAGTATTACTTCGGGCGGTGTCTCTCAAGAGTCTGGTAACAATAGGGGGGGCAATAATTCCCAAAATGCATTTAGTGGTAATTCAAGCAACTCTGGAAATAACAGTACGTTTGGCTCTAACAATAATAGTAATGGCACCAATATTTCTACCCGTACCGAAACAGATTTTTGGGCCGAACTATTGGCAACCCTTGAATCTATGATTGGTGACGGAGAAGGTAAAAGTGTGATGGTGACGCCTCAAGCAGGTTTAGTGACAGTGCGCGCCATGCCAAAAGAGATTAGAGCGGTTAAAGCCTTTTTAGATGTTTCTCAGGAGATTGTTCAGCGGCAAGTTATTCTTGAGGCCAGAATTATTGAAGTGTCATTAAATGATGGTTATCAACAAGGTATTAATTGGGGGCAAATATTAGCTAATAGTGGCTCCACTGATTTTCAGTTTTCCAATAGCTCGGGCACAATAGGCGATAGCATCAGTGCTGCTTTAGGTAATGTAACTAGTCTGTCTTTTATTAATAAAGACTTTTCCGGGGTGTTGTCTTTGCTGTCTACTCAAGGGAATGTGCAAGTGTTATCTAGTCCCCGTGTCACTGCCATCAATAATCAAAAAGCGGTGATTAAGGTCGGCGATGATGAGTATTTTGTTACTGATGTTTCTAGTCAAAGCACCATATCCAGTAGTACTACATCTGTGGTACCCAATATTGAACTCACGCCTTTCTTTTCAGGTATAGCTTTAGATGTGACGCCGCAAATTGATGAAGCTGGCATGGTGTTATTGCATGTACATCCATCGGTTATTGAAACTCAAGAACAAGAAAAAGTTGTCACCTTAAATCAAGAGCAATTTGTTTTACCTCTTGCTCAAAGTAATATTCGCGAATCCGACACCGTCATTCGCGCCAAGTCGGGAGAAATAGTGGTAATTGGCGGGCTTATGCAGTCCATTGTTTCTGATACCGAATCCAAAACACCTTTGCTTGGTGATATCCCAATTTTGGGTAATTTGTTCAAGAATAAGCGGGATAGTGAAATTAAAAAGGAATTGGTGATTTTGATTAAACCAACGGTAGTAGACAAAGATACCTGGAAACAGCAGTTACGACGTAGCAGGGATCAAATGGCCGATTGGTTGCACGTGGACTAAATCATGTATCTATACCACTACGGTATTAAAGAACTGCCTTTTACCTTAACACCTAACACCAGTTATTTTTTTGGGTTGCCTAGTCATAAAGAGGCGATTCAAGTGTTACTGACTGCACTAAAAACCGGTGAAGGTTTTATAAAAGTTACGGGTGAAGTGGGTACAGGTAAAACCTTGATTTGCCGTAAGTTATTAAACGAATTGCCGCAACAATTTGTAGCGGCTTATATTCCTAATCCTTACCTTACACCAACCGAATTAAGGCGCGCGGTGGCCAGTGAACTCAATGTGGCGCTCACCGACCACGCCGACCAGCAAGAATTCACTCAACGTATTCAACAACGTCTTATTCATATTCACCAAGAAAACAAAGGCGTGGTACTTATTATTGATGAAGCCCAAGCTTTACCCGTTGAGAGCATTGAAGCCCTTAGACTCATAACTAATTTAGAAACTGAATCCCGAAAATTATTGCAAGTAGTATTGTTTGGACAACCAGAGTTGAATGAAAAGTTGTCTTTGCCAGAATTAAGGCAATTAAAACAAAGGGTCACTTTTTCTTATAACTTGCAGCTTATGGATGCCGATCAGGTTTATCAATATGTGAAACATCGTATGAATGTTGCTGGGTATTGTGGTGGTGAATTGTTCGACCGGAAATGTTGTTCGTTGCTCTTTAAAGCGAGCAAAGGCACGCCAAGGATAGTTAATGTACTGTGTCACAAAGCGCTGATGTTAGCTTATGGTGAGGGCAAACAAAAAGTCACCTCAGAACATGTGAGACTTGCAGTGCAAGATACCGAAGCAGCATTGCAACCTAGAAGTATGACGCAAATGAGTTCTGTCGGTTTGTTAGTGGTGCTGGTCGCTTTAAGCTTGGCTTATGTTGCTTGGTTGGGGCTGGCAAAATGAGTGTCGTCAACAAAATGCTACAGGACTTAGAAAACCGGCAGTCTCAATCTGATGAGATAAGTGCCGACTACCAAGCCCCGCCAAAAAAGCAATCGAAGTTGTTGCTTGTGGTGCTGTTAGTATTAGCAACTTTAGCCATTGCTTTCGCATTGATGGATACTGATAAGATGTTTAGCATCACTGAAAGCAAAAAGCATGTTGTTGAGCCTAAATTAACGGCACGTTCTAAACCGACTATAAAAATGGCTAAGGTACCCGATGATTTGGCGCTGGGGCAAAAAAAATTACAACCTGCCTCTGAAAAAACAAACAAAGCTGTGAGTGAACTAGTGGCAAGTACCGCCAAAATAACGCCCGCTCCTATCGATAATCTAAGCACCCAACCAATAACGTCAAACAAACTTTTAGATGATGTGGGCGTGAAACCCGTCACCGACACTCAAGATCAGCAACAACTAACCCAAAACAATTCAGAGTCAGTTAAAGCTGTAGTACCAGAACAAACTTCTAGTTTTAGCATGACAGGTAGCAGTCAAGAGAGTAAACGCAGTAGTTTAAAACAACGTATTGCAGAGAGTCTTAATAACGGCTCTGTTGAAGTCGCTCGCTCGCTTTTACAACAATTATTGGACGCAGAACCAGATAATATCAAAGCAAGAAAAAAGCTCGCTTCGCTGCTTTTTGCCCAAGGAAATGATGCACAGTCTAAACAGTTACTTCTTAGCGGTATTGATTTACACCCAACAAGTAGCGACTTAAGATTGATGTTGGCTAGGCTGTACATGACACAAAACGCACCTACTCAAGCCATGAGCCTATTGACAGAAATTCAACCTGACTCAAACCAACAAATTGAATATTTGGCCTATCGTGCAGCGTTGGCGCAGCAACTTAAACAATCACAGTTGGCAAAATCAGACTATAAAAAACTTACTAAGATTGAATCCACTAACGCAAAATGGTGGTTAGGTCTAGCCATAGCAGAAGATCAATTGGGTGAAAAGGATATAGCGCGGCAAGCTTACAAGAACGCAAATTCACTTGGGCCATTGGATGCGCCAGTGAGTGATTTTATTCAACAACGCATTTTAGTATTAGCAGGCGAACAATGAAACCCAAAGCCAAGATACGCCTAGGCGATTTACTCGTTCAAGAAAACATTATCAGCGAAGAACAGCTGATGCAGGCTCTTTCTGCGCAGAAAGAGTCGGGGCGCAAGTTAGGTTTTATGCTAATAGAGCTGGGCTTTGTAACAGAAAACCAGCTGTTAACATTCTTGTCGCAACACCTCAATGTGCCTTTAGTGGATATCAATCAGCATAATGTTTCAGTAGCGGCTGTTAACTTGTTGCCAGAGGTACAAGCTCGTCGGCATCGTGCAATAGTGCTTGAAGACAAAGGAGATAGCTTACTGGTAGCCATGAGCGATCCAGCTGATTTAGCCGCCCTTGATATATTATCTAGAATGTTACCTAAGCCTATCGATGTGGTGGTGGTAAGTGATTCACAGTTGATTCAGGCCTATGATAATTTTTACCGCCGCACCGAAGAGATTGCGTCATTTGCTCAAGAACTTGCTGAAGAATATCAGGACGAAACCGAATTTGATTTTGACTCAGGTGTAGGTGATGAACAAGACACAGCCGTAGCTAGACTGTTGCAATCAATTTTTGAAGACGCAGTGCAAGCCAAAGCGTCTGATATTCATATAGAGCCTGAAGAAACATCGCTGCGGATCCGGATGCGGGTTGACGGTATTTTGCAAGAGAACGTTATCCAAGAAAAAAACATCGCCTCTGCATTGGTACTTAGGTTGAAGCTAATGTCAGGGTTAGATATTTCTGAAAAACGCCTACCTCAAGACGGCAGAACCAGCGTTCGCATAAAAGGTCATGTCATTGATGTAAGGGTATCAACTATGCCCATTCAAGCAGGTGAATCGGTGGTGATGCGTTTGCTCGACCAATCTGCCGGGCTTATTTCTCTTGATCAAACCGGTATGCCCAATAATTTGTTGGCGCGCTTTAGAAGTTTGCTACATCGTCCTCACGGTATGATATTGGTAACCGGCCCTACGGGATCGGGTAAAACTACCACTTTGTACGGTGCATTAAGTGAATTAAATAAAGCCGCCTCAAAAATCATTACGGTTGAAGACCCCGTGGAATACCGAATTCCTAGAATCAATCAGGTACAAATTAACAACAAAATCGGACTGTCTTTTTCCAATGTGTTGCGTACCACCTTGCGGCAAGATCCAGATATCATCATGGTAGGCGAGATGCGTGACAGGGAAACCTCAGAAATTGGTTTAAGAGGTGCATTAACGGGGCATTTAGTGCTGTCTACTTTGCATACCAATGATGCGATCAGCAGCGCCATTCGATTATTAGATATGGGTGCGCCAGGTTATTTAGTGGCGAGTTCGTTGCGAGCCGTTGTAGCCCAAAGACTGGTACGTAAAATTTGTAGCAGTTGTAGTGAAGATTATCGACTTAATACCGAAGAACTGCTTTGGTTAAACAGCTTAGATAGCAACTTAAAAGATATTAATTTTAAGCGCGGCAAGGGTTGTCAAAGCTGTAATTCTACCGGTTATAAAGGTCGAATTGGAGTATTTGAATTACTCGAAATGACCGAGAGCATGATGAATGCACTAAAAGTGAACGATACTGTGACTTTTTCAGAGGCGGCACAACAAAGTCAAGGGTTTGTACCCTTAGCAAAAGTGGCACTCATGTATGCAAAAATGGGCGTAACTACAGTCGATGAGGTACTAAAACTAATTGAAATGGTCGCTGATGAACAAGTTGCCATCGAAGAAATCGAACCAGAGTCGCCATTACAACAAGATACACAGCAAACCCCGCCTACGGCTCAGGACGCAACAACACCCGTTGCTGAATTTTCACTGGAATTAGAGCCAGAATACAAACCACCAGGGGGCGATGGTGGCGCAATTTAATTATACCGCAAGAAAGTCTAGCGGCGAGTTGGCTAGGGGCGTATTAGAAGCGGCCGATGCGGCATCTGTGGCGCAAATTTTGGTTGGGCGAAGCTTTACTCCTTTAGAGATTGTAGAAACCGATATAGAGCACACTTCTGAGTCATCACAATTGTCGTTTTTTACTCCTAAAATCTCACTTGAAGACTTAGTGATGTTTTCACGGCAAATGTATTCTTTAGTTAAGTCGGGTATTCCTATTTTGCGGGCCGTTAAAGGCTTGGCAGAAACCACGGCTTCTAAACGTATGGCTCTAGCGTTGGCTGATGTTGCCGATCAACTTGAGCGAGGGCGCACGCTTTCATCAGCGCTTAACAAGCACAATCAAGTATTTGGTCGTTTGTTTGTTAGTATCGTGCACGTGGGTGAAAATACCGGCAAATTAGATGAAGCATTTATGCAACTTTCATTTTATTTGGAACGAGAACAGGAAACCCGCAAGCAAATTAAAGCGGCCACTCGTTACCCAACATTTGTGATGATCGCCATTGTTATTGCTATGGTAATCATGAACTTAGTTGTTATCCCTATATTTGCGGATATGTTTAAATCTTTTGGTGCAGAACTACCATTGATGACGCGGATCTTACTCGCCACCTCTGAATTTTTTATTACCAAATGGCCATTTTTGGTGATAGGTATTGGCCTAGTGATTGTGTTAACTATTCGGTACCTTCGTACTGAAAGTGGGCGTTATAAATGGGATCGAACTAAACTACGATTACCTGTTGTGGGCAGCATTTTTGAACGCACCTTGTTGGGCAGATTTGCGAGAAGTTTTTCGATAATGTTGGTGTCAGGCGTACCTTTGACTTCGGCACTTAATTTAGTGGCAGAAGCGGTCAATAATGCCTACATGGCAGATCGAATTTTGGGTATGCGAAAAAATATCGAAAAAGGTGAAAGTCTATCGCGCGTAGCGAGTAGCAGCCAATTGTTTACGCCCTTAGTATTACAAATGATTAATGTAGGAGAAGAAACAGGACGTGTCGACGAGTTATTGGCTGAAGTTGCTGAGTTCTACGAACGAGAAGTCGACTATGATTTAAAAAGTCTAACATCAAAAATTGAACCGATTTTAATATGCATAGTGGCCGGTATGGTACTGATCCTAGCATTAGGCATTTTCACCCCAATGTGGGATATGATGGGAGCAATTAAAGGCTAACATTATGAACAAGTTAGAGTCAGCAAATGAGAAAAACCGCAGCCTATTTGTGAACATCGCCGTCATAGTAGTGTTTGTTAGCTTGATGTTGGGTTTTATCCTGTATTTGAATGAAGGATCTACCAATATTAAGCGTGTTGCTTTAGAAAATTTAGCAGAACAATTTTCAACAAGCGTCAGCAATGCTCACTGGCAATGGCAAGGTGAAGGTCGTCCTCCAATCGTTATGCTAGTCACTTATGGAAGTAAGCTGGGCGAAAATAACACCCTAGTCGAAAAAGACCGTAAGCCCATTTTTATGAGTCGATTAGGTTGGCCAAAGGCTGAACCTAGCTCAAATGGCTGTGCCAAAATTTGGGATATGGTGTTGAATATCCCTATGGATATTGAAGGCTTTAAAGTTTTTGCAGAATATTATGACGGTTTAAAAACCAACAACAACGCCCTAGAGTCTGTATGCCGATATCGATTATCAACAGGCCCTTACTTTGAATATAAAGTATTTTTGGGGCAGGTTTTAAAGGTCAAACAATGAATCAACTAAATGAGATCACAAGTAACAAACCTTGTAGGAGTACACCCATGAACCAAGCCAATATAAATATGGTGCCAAACATGCAAAGTAAAACCACAGCCACAACTCCATTTAGCTACCGCATGTCTTCGGGGTTTACCCTAATTGAACTGGTTATTGTCGTGGTTATTTTGGGCTTATTGGCGGCGACGGCCCTACCAAGATTGCTCGACGTCACCGCAGATGCTGAAGATGCTACTGTGGATGGTGTAGCCGGAGGTTATGCAACTGGAGTTGGCTTAGTGCGAGCACAATGGGAGTTAGAAGGACGACCTACTGAAAATAATGGGACCAACTCCAGCTTTGTGACCATTGAAAGCATTCAGGTGGGGATCGATCAAGATACAGGTTACCCAACAGGGCAGCTTGATACCGATAACAGCAGTGAAGACGATCAAATTAGTATTTTGGACTGCGAGAGCATTTTTAATCTGATTATGCAAAGTGCGCCCACTATTTCTTCTGATTGGAACCAGCGCCCTTTTGAGGATTTTCGCTATTTCACAAATGTAAGAAAAAACGTAGGTTCAGGTGGCAATGATGTCTGTTATTACTACCTCACTCAAACAATTAAAAATCGCACAAATGAACCACTAGACAACCTAGCTGGCAACGGTTTTGTTTATGATCCCAGAATTGGCCAAGTTATAGTGTTTAGTAATAACTAAAAACAGCTGTGAGTTTCGAGCTACGAGCAACAGTCAAGATATTGAAAGTACAAAGAGCACACAGAGAAACAAGACGTAAAACGAATAAAAACTACTTTTCTCTGTGAAGCGAAGCGCTCCGTGTTCTTAGTGCGAATAAGTTTTTATCTTTTAGCTCAATGCGCAAGAATTATTCCCATATTTTAAGCAATACAACTAAAGCAGTATTGAATAGTAGAAGATTTTAACGTTAACTGGTGTTTTAATGGTATATAACACCTAATATTTCATGGACTTAGTTTAAAATAATCCTTTGAGGACGAACAAATGCAACAACAACGTGGTTTTACATTAATTGAATTAATTATAGTAATAGTGATTTTAGGTATTTTAGCTGTTACTGCGGCACCTAAATTTATAGATCTTCAGGGGGACGCAACGGCTTCAACAATGCAAGGCGTTAAAGCTGCTTTGCAAGGGGGGTCGCAACTAGTATTTGCAAAATCTGCTATAGCTGGGGAACAAAAAAATGCGGCCGCTGACGATGATGCATCTAGAGTGGTTATTGGCGGCAATACGGTAAACACCGATTTTGGTTACCCCGATGCTGACACTATGACAGAGCTCATGATTAATAGTTGGGTTGACTTAAACTTTACCGCTAATACCGGTGATTGGGCCTTAACCGATGATTTTCCTGCTGCGGGCTCTTTTACCATTACCCCTTTAGGTGTTGCCGCTGCTGCCGCACCAGCAGGTAATGACCCTGATACGCGCTGCCAAGTATCATATACCGATGCTGCTGACGCTAATGATTCTCCCGAAATCGTTGCCAATGTTGCGGGCTGCTAAGAAAATAACCAACCAAATATGGGAGAAATAGCGCCCATATTTGGTTTGATTAGGTGTATGGTCATTTTATGCCTACGCAAAAATGATAGTGAATACAGTGACATCCTATAAAAAATCAATTGGCTTTACGCTTATTGAGCTGATTATTGTTATTATTTTGATTAGTGTGTTGTCGGTATCCGTATTTAGCCGATTTTCAGGTACGGCTGGCTTTTCAGAACACACCTATCAAGCAAGGTTAATTTCATCACTTCGCAATATGCAAACTCGCGCCATGCACGACAACCGGCTTGGCTATTGCTTCCAATTAAACTTCGATAAAACCCAAGCTGCTTTTGGTCCTCCTATCTTGGATTATATCAGTGACGCGCCTAATGCTGCAGTCGCCACATGTTCGAGCGAAATTGACTTTAGTAATCCAGAGTATCTGGCTACTAGTGCCACCGAAATGGGTGATGAAGGTGTTAGTTTAACATCCGATCGAGATTTTATTAATTTTGACGGCTTAGGTCGCCCCATTGATGGAGATGGCCAGATTGCTTGTGCAAGCCAGTGTAAAATAACCCTAACAGGTGAGTCTGCGGTGTCTGTGTGTATTGAATCTCAAGGATATATCCATGGGTGTTAAACATACACAGGGCTTTACTTTGATGGAACTGGTGATTGGCATCATAGTGTTTGCCGTTGCTTTAGTGTTGTTTATGTCGCTAATTGTTCCTCAGGCTATTCGAAGTATCGAACCTATTTACCAAGTGCGTGCCACTGAGTTAGGTCAGTCCCTCATGAGTGAAATTTTCAGCAAATCTTTCGATGAAGCATCAAACCGTGTCGGAGAGTCTGAACTGTGCTCAAGCAATATCGTTCCCTTATGTACAACCAGTGGAAATTTGGGCCCTGAAGAAGGCGGTAACAACCGTGAAAGTTTCGATGATGTTGATGATTATCATGGATTATCAGAATCAGGGGGGGATATAAAAAACACCTTAAACCAAAGTGTCTCGCTAGGTGGTGCCAACTTATATGAAGGATTTTCAGCAACAGTGACAGTGGTGTACGACGACAACATGGATGGAATCGATGATGCCATAGTTGGCGGCAGTGGCTATATAGGCAACACTAAATTGATTACCTTAACCATCACTACTCCCAGTGAAGAAGCTATCGTATTTTCAAGCTTTCGGAGCAATTACTGATGCTGCGCTCTGACACTAAAAATAATAAAGGTTTTACCTTAATTGAACTGATTACTGTCATTATAGTATTAGGTGTGGTGTCGGTTGGCATATCTGGATTTATTCGTACTGGCATCGAAATATACACAGATACCACAGAGCGCAATCAATTATTAGGTGATAGTCGCTTTTTGATGGAGCGACTCACACGTGAATTACGTATGGCTGTTCCTAACAGTGTGCGGGTAAAGTCAAACGACAGTAACAGTATCCAGTGTATTGAGTTTGTGCCTGCAGAGTGGGTGAGTTTTTACAGCCATTTATCTGTTTTCCCGGATACCTCAACCTCGGCCAACATAGTTGAGTTTGCAAATAATCCTATTGGATTTAGGTTAACTGCTGGTGATTTTGCCATTGTGTATCCTACTGATAAACATGACGTATATGACTTAACCAAGGGTAAGCGCAAACAAATAAACAGCTGCGAAGATAACGGTGCCGATACTGATTGTGAAACAGCAGATGACCCTGGGGGCATCGCCAGATTAACCGTTAGCGGTGCATTTACCGACCATTCACCCGCTTCGCGTTTATTTATTGCCCGTAAAACAGTGAGCTACTGCGCCCGCCAAAGTAATCGTAGTATCTATCGCAATGAAGGTAACCTTACTCAAGAGCAAACTGTTTATTTGACGGGGACTTTAATGGCCGAACATATCAACAATGACTTTGATAATGTAAATGAAGCCTTGTTTACTGTATATCAGGCAACCTTGACCCAAAATAGTTTGGTGCACATTCTTTTGGCCTTTGAGCGCAATGAAGAAATCATCAATTACAGCAGTGAGGTGCATATTCCCAATGTCCCTTGAACTCAATTCAACTCATTTATTAGTGCGTCATTCTTGTCAAAAAGGCAGTATGCTGGTGATTGCTTTGTTTGTGATCATCGTGTTTGCGTTGTTAGGCTTAACCATGACGCGATTATTGTCCGCATCATCAAACACTATTATTCATGAAGTGTTAGGCCAAAGGGCACTAAATGCAGCAAGGGCTGGCGTTGAATGTGCTGTAGCCAATGAGTTTGGTGCAGGCTGTAGTCATCCCAATTTAAGAGTATTTGACGGGGTGGCAGGGCTTGAAGGTTGTGAATACAGTGCAGCGATGAATGGGCCAAAAACAATTGTTGACGGGGCAAAAAACCTTACTTATTGGACATTTTCAAGTACCGGAAAATGTAAAGCTGGCAGTACTGTTGTAAACAGAACAGTGTATGTGGATGGCATTCAAGATGATTAAAATTTTATTTTTAGTAATGTTACTTTTCGCTGTTCCTACTTTTGCTGCAAAACCACCAAAAGGGTTGACTTGCCCAGCACCAGTTGCAGCCACTGCCGGTAAGGTGATAGTAAACGAATTTAGTTATCATGGTGAAAGCGCTAACCACGACTGGATAGAAATTTTTGTAAATGATGGACCACAAAATTTAAACGGTTGGCAATTTATTTTAAGAGGTCCAGGTAATAATGACTCTACTGTTACTATAGGTGATGTGACGATCCCTTGGAATAACAATACAGCAGAGGGACGATTTATAATTTTTGCATCTTCTACGCAAGATGCCAGTATTCAAGCTGCAATTGATAACGAAATACTGATGGAGAATACTAATTTATTCATCATTCCCGAGATCTCACTTCACAACACTAGGCAGGAAATTTTACTATTAGATGCCGACGGGAATTTAGTTTACTACATAGGTAACGGCAATGAGAATAACCCTAAATTTGAGTACGATTGTGTTGAAAAGTATCCAGATTATGCAGATGAAATCCGTCAAAATGGCAATGAAGATCAAGCCTGCACAGTGGCTGATGGAGTTAGTAATGGAGGGGTAAGTGATGACTGGCAAGCTGGTTGCAACGGTCAAACTACTCCTGGCTATTCAAACAATGAAGCCGCTACTTTAAGCCATTTTCAAATTGAACATAGTGCTAGTGGAGATATTAGTAAAGCTCAAGCAATCGTTATCAAAGCTTGTGCAAATTCAAATTGTTCTATATTGCTATCTGAACAAGCAGGTGCAGATATTGTGCTCTCCTTGGGTGAGGGCAATTTTAGCAACACTGCGTTAAATTTTATCAATGGACAAGCGACAACTAATCTAAATGTTCTTACTCCACAAACCATAGTACTCGCAATCCAAAATCCTGTACCAGAAGGGCCATTTAAGTGCGTAGATGACTTAAATGGTACTAGCTGTGAAATCACTTTTACCAAAAATACAGCAGAACCTTCTCAGTGTCTGGGGGTCTTTCCCAATGGGGCATCCACACACAGTAACAGTGGTAATATATTTTTTGGGTATAATTCACAGCTCCTTGGTAGCGATGACAAATTGCTGGCTACTGGCACTGTCGGTAAAAATGGTGGATCAAATAAAAACACCTGTGATTCAGCAGGTGACTGTGAAGCTGGAGGTACGCCATCAGACACTTCGGAAGTGGTGTTTCAGAACAGCTCTAGTGACAAAAATATTCCATTAGGGTTTAAACAATCAGTAGAAATAGGCAGCGGCAGTTTTGCCAGTAACGAATTCAAGGATATCAACGCTGGTGGCGCTTCACAGGCAAGTATTACGTTCTCAAATTCTCACAGTGAATACTTTGTTGATAGACTGGTATTAGGCTTCAAAAATACTTTGTACCTTCAAGCTGGGGCCACTTATTGGTTCAATCAATTGTCTTTAAATAGTCAATCTGAGATCATTATTCAAGGTACTGGAACGGCACTAATTTATGTTAATCAAAGTGTTAATTTTCCATCCCCCGGCCTTATAAATTCTCCTTCAATCAACTCTAGTGGTGACGCCAGCAAATTAGCAATGCATGTTTCCTCTGACGTAAATTTTAATAACAATAGTACTTTTAGCGGCAGCTTATACGTGGCCGGCGATTTATCAATGGGTTCATCAAGTTACGCTTTTGGTGCGGTTAGCGCTGCTAATATTGACCTAGGAAGCCAGTCAACTATCACCTATAAAGATGAGGAAATGGCAGCGACTGAATATGGGGATTTTTGTGGTGGTCAAGAAGCGGGTGTGCACCATTATCGAATAGAGCATGACGCCCAAGGGTTTACCTGCGAAGCAGAAACAATGATCATAAAAGCCTGTGCCGATGAAAACTGTGACATTCTGTATGATCAAGAAACCGCGATTCAGTTGTCGCCATTAGGGTGGGAAGGTGAAAATCCTTTTGTTTTTGTTGGTGAGCATACCATTAGCTTAAAAATAACGGATGAAGGCACTTTCACTCTATCTAAAGTCAGTGCAATTCCAGAGGCCGATTTACACTGTTTCAATGGTGACAATGAAACTTGCGACATCAGCTTTTCAAATGATGGTTTTGAGATATACGGAGCAAATTTTTCTGAGCCATTGCCTGATCAACTAGCCGCTGCTGATTTTGTGCATGTGAACGTACGTGCGGTTCGAAATGTTGAAAATGTCTGCCAAGCTTTATTGCAAGGCCCGCAGGAAATTGAGCTGTCTTATGATTGTGTTTCGCCTAACCAATGTGTTACGCCCCTTAATGGCATCGCTGTTGTGGGTGATGGCACAGGCGTGAACTCAGGTTTGATAACAGTAGAGTTTGATGGCGCTGGCGTGGCAAGTTTAGATGTACTGAATTACCCGGATGCCGGCCGCATAACGATCAGTGTTGCAGCAACAGTCGATGGCGTGACATTTAATCACTCAGATCAAGAGCCTGTTGACGTTTATCCTAGCTATTTGGCCTTAGGCGTAACCCAAAGCGAATTGCTCTTCAGTGGCGTAGGTAATCAAAATAACTATGTGGCAGGTGAAGACTTTACTTTTGTGGTTGGGGCTTATGGTGTAAATGATCAATTGCTACCTAACTATCATGCCGAAACGCCGCAACTACAAGTTACTAGGGTCATACCAAACAATGTAGGTGACAATGGGCGGTTTAGATATTCCGTCACAGGGCAAAAAGCAAGTAATGGCGCTTTTTCAAATATCGCTGATATAAGTGGTGATGGGCATTTTGAAGCCGGTGAATACCGTTTTACCCAAGCTTATTATACTGAAGTAGGACGCATCGAAATCGACCTAAGAGATGCCGATTATCTAGGGAATCTTATCTCATCAAAAGATAAGTTACTGCTAGGCGATTTTTATCCAGCCTATTTTAAGGTTGAGTTGTCTGAGCAACCAGTATTGGCCCATACCTGCAATAACACCTTTAGTTATATAGGGCAAAATATTGGCTTTGTAAGTGCTCCAGAATTTACTTTAAGTGCCTACAATGCACTGGATGCAAAGACCAATAATTATAGTGGTGCTCATTGGAATTATTTTCCTGATGAACTGATTTTAGAGGGCAATGTAAGTTACCTCGACAGCTCAGTCTATGCAGCAGACAACTCGGCCAGTGTGATTGATTTAGGCGATGCGCCAATAGTGAGCAATAATGATAATTATGATGGCACTGGAACCGTCTCTATTATCAATGGGCGCTTTCGGTACAACAAAGTTAGCCCCAATGACAACAGCGCTTTTGTCCCTGTAAGTCCGTTTGAAGCCAATATTACAGTTGCATTCACTCAGCAATTTTTTACTAGTACTTTTACCGATCAAAACGGTGACCAAGACGCTATTTGTTATCAACTGAGTTATAACGACAACACTTGTTTAGGCTGGGATATTGTGGATGTCACCGGTACCCAAATGCGCTATGGAAGATTAAAGTTAGAAAGTACCTATGGACCGGAAAATGAGCAACTCAATGTCCCCATAAAAGCAGAATACTATGATAATGGGCAATGGCTCACCAACACCGAAGATAATTGTACTAGTATTGCTTTTACTGAAGCTGCAGGGGAAATTATTGTTACGCCTATTGATGGCTATGATACTAATTTATTGGGTGAGATTGAAAGTACAGGTGAATTACTTTCAGGAAAATCGGTAGATGATCAATTTGCCCTAAGTGCACCTGGTGAAAGTCTGTTGGGACCCGGTATTCAAGGCCAAGTAAAGGTATCCTTAGACCCTGAAGCATTAAATGTCGATTGGACGCAGTATCTAAATTATGACTGGAATGGCGATGGATTTATTGACTCTGAAGATTCGCCTGAGGCTACTGTTACCTTTGGCTTGTTCAGAGGGAATGACAGTATCATCCAATGGCGAGAAGTTTACAATTAACTCAAATTATCAGAGGTAAATGTGAACAAAATCACGTTTGCCTATTCAACATGCTTGCGCTTTTTGTTGTAACTCAATAGCATAGGCCTCGCAAAGTTGTGATCTGCTTAGGTTATGCCAGATTAATATCATCACAATAAAAATAGTTGCCATTGTGCAACCCGTTTGGAACCGAATAATGAACCCTATAGCTCAACTTACTCTTATCTTAGCTCTTTCGTTTAGCCAAAGTATTCTGGCCGCCGATTTATCGGTTGCAGACGTTGAAAACAAAATATCTGTAAAACAAACCGAATACGACAATTATAACAGCTCACTTGAGGCTCAAATTGCTAGTGCAGCGAGCTCAGAAATTGAGCTTTCGGAACTGCGTCAAAATGCAGCAATAGCCGATGCGGATAGGCAGGCATCGTTAATTGAAATGAATCTACAATATGAGAAAGTGATTGATGATCCAGAATTGGATATCTCTCAGTTTATGAAAACTTACGCACAAGCCGTAAGAACCCATAAAATGATCAAAGATGCTATTACCGACAAATACAACCAATGGCAAGATGAGTTACAAGAAGTAGAGCAAATGCAGGTCTCAAAGCATAGCTTACTCAACACCATAGAAGGCCTAAAAGAGCAACTAAATAGCGTACGAATCGACCGTTTATACCAAGAGTTCAATCGTCAAGAAATGGTAGCTGTTAGCCATAACATTAGCTGTGACAAAGACGAAACTTTTGGTAAATGTAGTGATAGAGGCAAAGCCCTAGCCAAGCAGAAAGCGTCAAAGCGATTTTTAGATAGTATTTATAGTGGATTAAGTGAATCTGCAGAAGCAGAAAAAAGACGACAAACCTCTGATGCCTCGGTACAAGTGTTACGCAGTGAAGTGGCTGAGAGCAACTTTAGCGGCCAAGGTAATTTTAACGTTAAAATGAATTTAGAGCTGCAAGGCAATTTAAAACGCTCTCAAGGTTGTGAGCTGTTGGGATTAGATAGACGCTACTGTGTTAATTTTAAGGCCAATGATGCGATTCAAGTTGCAGCCATCAGCACCTTACCTATGGCCACTGATGAATCAGTGATGTACGAGTTAACTGTACGTTCAAATGTATTTGATGATGAAGTTTTTATTAATGGAGTCAGTTATGGTTCGACTAAGCTACAAGTTATGTTGCCTTCAGGTGAGCATGACGTAGAAGTGGTAAAACGTGGTTTTGAATCAAAACGTCAAAAAGTGGCGCTGTCTGAGTCAAAAACCTTAAAAATTGAACTGGCACGTTCACAGTACACTTTTAGTAAAGGTGAGCGAATTCAGGATATTTTAGCCGGAGACATTGCCGGTCCCGATTTAGTGGTGATCCCAGCAGGCAGTTTTCGCATGGGTGATATCACAGGAGTAGGTCTTGAAAACGAGCGCCCTGTACAATCGCAAGATCTAAAACAGTCATACGGTATCAGTGAAACAGAAATAAGCGTTAAAGCCTTTGAGACTTTTGTTAATGCAACAAGTTACGTTACCGAAGCTGAAAAACAAAAAGGTTGTGCCGCATATGAAGATGGCCAAGCTGTGTGGAAGGACGATAGAAATTGGCGTTCTCCTGGTTTCGTCCAAAATGCTGATAATCCAGTAGTATGCGTTAGTATGCATGATGCTAAGGCTTATGTTGATTGGATCTCTAAAGCCAGCAGCCAAGCCTATAAATTACCTAGCGAAGCTCGTTGGGAATACGCTGCAAGAGCAGGAAAAGAAACAGACTATTGGTGGGGAGAGGGTGTGAGTACCGATAACGCTAATTGTGGTTGGTGTGGCAGCCAATGGTCAAATGTCAGTACCGCGCCTGTGGGTTCATTTGAGCGCAATGATTTTGGCCTTTTTGATACAGTAGGTAATGTCTGGGAATGGACCACTAGCAATCAATCGGATGGCCACTCTGTAGTGCGAGGCGGTGCTTGGAACTTTGCACCTCGATTAGCGCGTGTTTCGACACGTATGGAGATCGATAGCAGTTTTCGCTCTAACTATATAGGTTTTAGAGTTGTACGGGAGCAATAACCTATACAGCCCCTGTGATTTCTACAAATCCCGACTTAGTATCGGGATTTTTTATGGGCTAATAACAAGCCTAATACCAAGACAGATTGTCTGTTTTAGCAATTAATAGATAAAAACCCTCTTAAACTACTATTTTTATTGCTTGGTTGATGCTCTGTACTTGCCGAAATCTCAGTGCATTGGTACAGTTAGCGCAATATTTTTCTTTTCAATCAAAGTGCGGTTTTTACATGTTCAAAAAGCTACGAGGAATGTTTTCCAACGATTTATCAATCGACCTCGGTACTGCAAATACGCTTATCTATATTAAAGATCAAGGTATTGTCCTTAACGAACCATCTGTTGTTGCTATTCGTCAAGAGCGCGGTTCAGGAGGCCCCAAAAGTGTTGCGGCAGTCGGGCGTGAAGCTAAACAAATGTTAGGTAGAACCCCAGGTAATATAAAAGCTATTCGTCCAATGAAGGACGGGGTTATTGCAGACTTTTATGTGACCGAAAAAATGCTACAGCATTTTATCAAACAAGTGCACGATAATAATTTTTTGCGCCCTAGCCCCAGAGTGTTAGTGTGCGTACCTTGTGGTTCAACTCAAGTTGAGAGACGTGCCATCCGTGAATCGGCCTTAGGTGCCGGGGCTCGTGAAGTTTACTTAATCGACGAGCCAATGGCTGCGTCTATTGGCGCTGGTTTACCCGTATCAGAAGCAACGGGCTCAATGGTGGTCGATATAGGTGGTGGTACCACAGAAGTAGCGATCATTTCTCTTAACGGTATCGTTTATTCGTCTTCAGTTAGAATTGGTGGCGACAAGTTTGATGAAGCGATTATTTCTTATATTAGACGTAACTTTGGCTCGCTAATAGGCGAAGCAACCGCAGAACGCATCAAACATGAAATTGGTGCCGCTTACCCCGGTGAAGAAGTAAAAGAAATTGAAGTACGTGGCCGTAATTTAGCGGAAGGTGTACCTCGCAGTTTTACTCTTAATAGCAATGAAATTCTTGAAGCTTTACAAGAACCGTTAACCGGTATTGTTTCAGCAGTGATGGTAGCCCTTGAACAATCCCCCCCAGAGTTGGCGTCCGATATTTCCGAACGTGGCATGGTGTTAACAGGCGGAGGCGCTTTATTAAAAGACTTAGACCGTCTGCTTATGGAAGAAACCGGTATTCCCGTAGTTGTTGCCGATGATCCTTTAACCTGTGTTGCTAGAGGCGGTGGTAAAGCGTTTGAACTGATCGATATCCACGGAGGCGATCTCTTTAGTTACGAATAACCATACCCGACTTTAAAGTAAACAAGGCGGCACTTAGTCGCCTTTAGGCAGACAATAATGAATTTAATGTTTTCAAGCGGTCCTTCTCTGCCTAACAGGTTAGCTCTGGCGTTATTGCTCTCTGTGTTTCTGATTGTATTTGATCACAAGTTTGATGGTTTTGGCACCACCCGTGTTTTTCTTAATTCCTTAGTCAGCCCATTACAATATCTAGCGAATTTACCCGGCCAATTACTGAATTCTAGCGCGAGTCGTTTAGTATCCCATGATCGTTTGTTTAGCGAAAACGCCAAGTTAACCCATGATGCTGTGCTGATGAATGGCGACTTGCAGTTGCTCACTTTTTTACAACAAGAGAATGCACGGTTGCGCAATTTACTCAATTCTCCTGTGCAACATAGTACCCGTAAGGTAGTTGCTGAGCTTATGGCGGTAGATAACAATCCATACAGTCATCAAATTGTTATCAACAAAGGTGCTATTGACGACGTCTTTGAAGGCCAGCCTGTGTTAGATGACAAAGGTATTGTGGGCCAAGTTATGCAGGTGAGCTCAACAAATAGTCGAGTGTTGCTGATTGCTGATGTTACTCACGCTATCCCTGTTCGGGTTGCTCGTAACAATGTACGTTTGGTGGTTTCAGGCTCAGGAAGTTTAAGTGAGCTTTTGATCCCCCATGTTGCTCATAGTAGTGATTTAAAGGTAGGGGATCTTTTATTGTCCTCAGGCTTAGGCAATGTATTTCCCGAGGGTTATCCGGTTGCCGAAATTTCATCCATTTTAAGAGACGAAAGTAGGCCATTTTCACAAGTCAGGGCTAAACCTGTTGCACAGCTAGATCGCCTAAAGTACTTATTATTGCTTTGGTCAGATCGGGTGATTGAGGAAACGTCACCAGCAGAGATCTCGGTAAAATGAGATTACGCCATTATTCTATCGCCCTTAGCGTTATTGTCGCTTTGGTATTGCAGATTATGCCAATGCCAGCCTGGGCTGATTTGTATCGCCCAGATTGGGTTTTATTGGTTTTGAGTTATTGGGCGTTGGCATTGCCCAATCGCGTCAATGTAGGTGTGGCTTTTTTTACTGGACTGATACTCGATATACTATTAGGCACCAGTATTGGGGTGCATAGTTTTGCGATGTGCCTATGTATTTATGTTTTGGTGGCAAACTATAAACGCTTACGTAATTATTCGGTTTGGCAGCAGTCCGTTATTATTGGCATTATCTCAGCCTTGTTTAATTTGATTATTTTTTGGCTGCAACATCTTATTACCGATATTTACTTTTTATTTGATTATCTTTGGCCCGTAGCCAGTTCTATGGTGATTTGGCCTTGGATGTTCTGGCTTTTACGTAAAGTACGTCGCCAACTGCGTTTACGTTAGTCATGCTAGTTCTTGCTTCTCAGTCTCCGCGGCGGGCTGAACTACTTAACCAAATAGGGGTAGTGTTCAGTCAATATTCAGTGGATATTGACGAAACTGTACAAAATCATGAAGCACCAATAGATTATGTACGGCGTATGTCACAGGAAAAGTCCTCTCTAGGTTATCAACAATATAATAGTGCTCAGGCGGTTTTGGGTGCAGACACCATAGTTGTTGCTAAGGGTAATATTCTGGGAAAACCTAAAGACAAGTCGGATGCCATACGTATGCTGAGTATGTTGTCTGATAACATTCACCAAGTATTCACCGCTGTGACGATAACCAATGGCCAACAACAAAAATCCATAGTGCTTGAAACTCAAGTTTGTTTTGGGCCTCTAACAACACAACAAATGCAATGGTATTGGCAAACGGGTGAACCACAAGATAAAGCCGGAAGTTATGGTATTCAAGGCTTAGGTGGGCAATTTGTGAAATACATTGAAGGTAGTTATAGCGCGGTAGTAGGGCTACCTTTATATCAAACAAGAATGTTATTAACTGAATTTGGGGTCATGAATGAGTGCTGAGCTATTAATCAATGTTACCCCTTCTGAGTCACGCGTGGCCTTGATTGAAAATGGGATCTTGCAAGAAATCCATATAGAAAGGCACACCAAGCGCGGTCTTGTGGGGAATATATATCGAGGTAAAGTCAGTCGAGTATTACCTGGTATGCAAGCGGCATTTGTGGATATTGGGTTAGACAAGGCGGCATTTCTACATGCATCTGACATTGCCATGCACAGTGAAGTTGAGGAAGATGTTTCACCTCAGCATATTGAAAAACGTGATATTCGAGAGCTGGTTAGAGATGGGCAAAATATTGTGGTGCAAGTGGTTAAAGATCAAATTGGCACTAAAGGGGCGCGGTTAACCACTGACATAACCATTCCATCACGCTACTTGGTTTTTATGCCAAGTGTCGGGCACGTTGGGGTATCGCAACGCATTGAAGATGAGGCAGAAAGAGATCGCCTTAAATCCATAGTTCAAGACTTTTGTAGTGACGATGGGGGGTTTATTTTACGTACAGCGGCCGAAGGTGTTAAAGAACAAGAGCTAACTCAAGATGCGGATTTCTTAAAACGTCTATGGCAAAAAATACGTTCACGTATGAAAAACAAGTCCCATATTTTGTATGAAGACTTGCCTTTAGCACGCCGTGTACTTAGAGACTTTGTAGGTACAGAATTAGATCGAATTAGAATTGATTCAAAATTGTCTTTGCAAGAGCTGCAACATTTTACTAAGGAGTATGTACCGGAGTTACATAAACTTTTGGAGTATTATCCAGGCGAACGTCCCATTTTTGATTTATACGATGTAGAAAATGAGTGTCAGCGCTCTTTAGAAAGACGAGTCGATTTAAAATCTGGTGGTTATTTGATCATCGACCAAACCGAAGCCATGACCACAATCGACATTAATACTGGTGCCTTTGTGGGTCATCGCAACTTAGAAGAAACCATTTTCAATACCAATATTGAAGCGACTCAAGCCATTGCCCGTCAACTTAGATTGCGTAACTTGGGTGGGATGATCCTTATCGATTTTATTGATATGACAGTAGAGGACCACAAAAGACGAGTGTTGCATAGCCTTGAGGTGGCAAGTAATAAAGACAGAGCCAAAATCAATATTCATGGTTTTACGGTTTTAGGCTTGATTGAAATGACCCGCAAAAGAACCCGAGAAAGTCTAGAGCATGTGTTATGTGGTGAGTGTCCGGTATGTAAAGGACGTGGTTCGGTTAAAACAGTTGAAACTGTCTGTTTTGAAATCATGCGCGAAATTGTACGGGTTAATCGTGCCTATGATGCTGACAAGTTTGTCGTTTATGCAGCTCCCGCTGTAGCGGAAGCTTTGCTGGGTGAAGAGTCTCATATGTTGGCTGAACTGGAAGTATTCGTCACCAAACAAATTAAGGTCCATACTGAACTTCTATACAACCAAGACAAATTTGATGTTGTCATGATGTAAGTAATCTAAACGTGAATACCAAAACCAAAAGTGCGTCATATTATGTCGCTTATCTAATAAAAAAACTCTGGGCACTGGTTGCCTTGAGCTTGGTTGTGGTGGCCGTTACTTTGAGCGTGGTGCGTTATTCACTTCCTTATTTGAATGATCAAAAAAGCTATCTAGAACAATGGTTGTCAGGGCAAGTTGGCGCCCAGATAGAAATAGGAGAAATCAGCGCAAAATGGCAGGGGATAGGTCCTGCTATTGTACTTCGTGATATCCAGTTGATCCAAAACGCCCAGTCCCCTATTAGTCTCAATATTGCGGAAACTGCCATAGAGGTCAATTTCTGGGAGTCTGTTCGAGCTAGGCAAATACAAGCGAATAAATTTGATTTGCGACAGATGGAAGTCAGTATAGATATCGCATCATTGGAACAAGAGAATAATCAATATCCAATTGTCGACGCCTTAGAAACATTATTTTTGCAACAGTTACAGCTGTTTTCTATTAGTCAAAGCAAAATAATCATCAACACTAGAAACAAGCATCGACAAGTTGTACTTATTGACCAAGTATCATGGGTGAATAAAGGTGATCACCACCAAGGAGTTGGACAGCTACAGGTAGAAGAAATAGCTCGAAATTCAGCATCCTTTGTGCTTGATTTATATGGTAATCAGGAAAACTTATATGGTACTTTTTTCGCTAAAGGAGAAGAGGTCGATCTATCTCCTTGGATTAAACAATTGCTACCAAGTGACAAACAGCTAGTTGAGAGTCGTGGTAGTTTTGTGATGTGGGCAGCCATAAAAGAAAACTCCTTGCAATCACTGCAACTGGATTTGTCAAATAGCCACTTTAATTGGCAAAGTCTAGACAATGCTACCCCAGAAAATAACCTAAACGCAGTGATACTAGGAGGCCAAGTCAATGCAATTCCTGTAAATAATGAGTGGATGTTTAATCTTCATAATTTAACTATGCAGATTAATGACAATGTATTGGTTTCAAACTGGGTAGGTAAAATTGACCCAAAAGGAGCCATGACATTACAACATAAACAGCCGCTAAAATTGGCCCCAGTACTCCCCATGCTGAACCTTGCCTTGGCGCCTAGTCAAGTATCGGTGTTCGAATCACTGCACCCCCAAGCAACATTGCGCTCAATAGACATCTTCCGCTCCCTTAGTGGAGAGGTGGCTGTCAATGCCTCGTTGAGCGATATACAGTGGCAACAAACAGAATTTATGCCAGGCATGGCAGGGCTGGCAACAGAATTAAATTGGTATAATGGTAACGGACGTTTAAATTTAAAAGCCAAATCTGGACGACTATTGATTGATAAACTGCTGGAAAATGATATTGATTATCAACGCTTTTATGCAGATTTGTATATCCATACTGCTTCTGAAAATTTCAGTATTTTGGCAGAGGACATTTTGTTTAAGAGCGATGTTGTTAGTCTGCGTCCTCATTTTTTTTACCGAAGTCTAGATAAATTTTTAGCATTTGCAACAACAGTCGATAGGATTGATGTGGCAACATTACCTCAACTTTATCCTTCACAACTTATGGGGGTTAAAACCAAAAAGTATTTGGTCGACTCATTGTTACAAGGTCAAGTTATCAATGGTCAACTAATATGGCATGGATCATTAGATTCTTTTCCTTTTGATCAGAATCAAGGGGTTTTTCAAGCTCAGCTTCAAGTGGTTGAAGCTGAGCTGAAATTTGACAAGCAATGGCCCACTTTGAGTAATCTTGATGTAAATCTACTGTTCGAAAACGCCGACTTGACTATGACTAGCCAGAAAGGTCGGCTATTGGATGTAGAGCTGGTTAAGTTGTCAGCAAGTATCACTGAGCTTACCAACAATGCGCTACTCTCAATAGATATTAATGCCCAAGCCAATGGGCAACAAGTAACCGACTTAATGTTGCAAAGTAGCCTAGCAGACACCTTAGGAAAGACATTGCAACAAGTTCAAGTAAGTGGTTCTTTGGCAACAAAGCTCAATTTGCATATTCCTCTTTATGACCAACCTATAGTAGCAACAGGCTCAGTGCAGTTAAGCGATAATATTGTGGCACTGCCGAGCTTAGATATTCTGTTACAACAAACTAATGGTACGGTGAGTTTTGTTAATAGTGAGGTCACAGCAAACGACCTTAAAGGGCAATTATTACGCCAGCCAATACGCGTCTCTTTGACGGGAGAGCAACAAGACATTGGTTATCAAACCGACATTAATGTAAAAGGGCAATGGCAAGTAGACCCTTTACTTGAGACTTTTGCTGGTGGCTTAAAAACATATCTGTCTGGATCGAGTAATTGGAACGCCAATATTGCCTTGACGCTTCCCACTCAAGGTGGATACCAGTATTTCGCAGAGGTATCGAGTGACCTTCTTCACTTAGGATCAAAATTACCTAAGCCTTTTGCTAAAACCGCTGATCAATCCTTACCATTATTAGTGACTAGCCAAGGCAATCAACAAGCCTCTTTGATTAAAATTACCTTGGGGAAAGACATAGAATTTAACGGTAATTTACCCCACCAAGATATGCAGTTTTCTCGGGCCCATTTGGCAATAGGCCAAGCAGATTTAATGGGAATGGGGTTAGGATTTAGCATTTCAGCCACTTTGCCAGAATTGAATGTTAGCCCTTGGTATACCTTTATTAATACCCTGGTTGATGACCTTCCTGACAACAGCGAAAAATCGCTGATTAGCGCACCAAAACGTATTTTTGTTAATGCGGATAGTGCAGTGATAGCGGCGCAACGACTGACGGGGCTTGAGATGGTAGTTAAAAATACCAGCGATAGTTGGCTGTTTGATATCAACGCAACAGAAGCTCGGGTGAACCTTGCTTTGTCTAAAGATTGGTTAAGTAAAGGTGTAAATATTGATGCAAGTTTTATTGATTTAGCTAGTTGGCAAGATATTCCAACAGGTATTGACGGTCAGGTTTCTGATGCTAATCATTTTGTAGCTGACATAGACAACTTACCTCCCATAAACTTTTCCTGTGCCCGTTGCCGGTTTTTAGACAACGACCTTGGGAAGGTGGATTTTAAATTATCTCGCGCAGCTTCGGGAATGAAAATAGAGCAACTAAGATTCAATAACGCCCATGGTGTTTTTTACGGCTCAGGCGATTGGTTTTTAGATAAAAATCAAAGCAGTACCCATTTAACCGGGGAGTTTAACAGCTCTGATTTTGGGGCTTTTTTGAAAGATTACAAATTGGACTCGGGGATAAAAGATTCCAAAGCCAGTGCTCAATTTGATTTAAGTTGGGATCAGGCACCTTACGAGTTTAACTTCGAGACGCTTAAGGGGCATATTGACTGGGGCTTGTCGGATGGTTACTTAACTGAAGTCAGTGACCAAGGCTCACGCATATTTACTTTGTTAAGCCTTGATTCTTTAGTTCGTAAACTGAAACTCGATTTTAGAGATATTTTTGCTAAGGGATTTTTCTACGACAAAATTGACGGTAGTTTTCAGGTAGAAAATGGCGTTGTTCATACCAAAGATACTGTTGTAGATGGCGGGGCAGGCGAATTGACCATGCAAGGCTATACCGATCTAAACGCACAACAACTTAATTACCAAATCGAGTTTTCACCTAATGTCACCTCTAGCTTACCGGTAATAGTCGCTTGGATGGTTAATCCCGCAACGGCTTTGGCTGCATTGGCGCTGGATCAAATGTTGACCTCAGCTAAAGTGATATCCAATATTAAATTCTCACTTACCGGCTCTTTAGATGATCCCCAGCTTAAAGAACTCGGCCGTAACAGCAAAGAGGTGTCTTTACCTGCCAGTGTCAAACCTGAAGTCGAGCAACCAAGTCAACCTATTGATCAACAACTAGACACACCCATTGATATTCAAGCACCTGACGAGATCCCCCTCAGTGGATAGCACTAATCCTATTGTGGTCGCACTGCAAATGAGTTCGTCACCTCAGGTAGCCGACAATCTGTTATTTGTAGAGCAGCAGCTTGCGTTATTGCCCAAACAAAGGCCTTGTTTAGTGGTACTTCCAGAATGTTTCGCCTGTTTTGGTGGTGGCGACAAATTATTACTGGAGATTGCCGAACCTTTGGGGCGTGGGCCGATCCAACAAAAACTTAAGCAACTCGCAAAACACTATGGTATTTGGTTTGTGGCTGGCAGCTTGCCTATTGTTTGTTCCTCAAAAGAAAACCGTGATCCTAATAAATTCACTGCTTCTTGTTTGTTGATAAATGACCAAGGTGAGACTGTTACTGAATACCAAAAAATACATCTTTTTGATGTACAAATAGCGGATAATACCGGCACCTATCTTGAGTCCCGTTATACCCATCCCGGTAGTCAATTAGCCGTTATTGATACGCCTTTTGGCACCCTTGGTTTAGCCGTTTGTTACGATATTCGTTTTGCTGGCATGTTTGCCGCCATGCAACAAATCGCCCAATTAGATATATTAGCCTTACCTGCTGCCTTTACTTTTAAAACTGGGCAAGCCCATTGGCAGGCCTTGCTGACTGCCCGCGCCATAGAAAACCAATGTTATCTGGTTGCCGCCAACCAAACTGGAACACACAGGAATAAGCGGCAAACTTATGGTCACTCCTGTATCATCTCGCCTTGGGGCGAAAAACTGCTAGAGTTGCCCCAAAATACCGGCATGATACATGCCCCCATTGATCACCACTTACTCGCCGATATTCGCGCCAATATGCCAGTTTATCAGCACAACACATTCAGGAGTCACCTTGTCTAATTTGGTAGAAGAAAACTTACTAGATGCATCAGATCTTACTCGCGCCACATTAGAGACGGCACTAGATTCCATATATCAACACGACAACGACTTTGCCGACTTGTATTTTCAGTCAAGCCAACATGAAACCTGGGTATTAGAAGACGGCATCATTAAAGAGGGCAGTTACAATATTGAGCGGGGTGTAGGTGTACGGGCGGTATGTGGTGAAAAAACCGGATTTGCCTATTCAGATGAAATTTCCCCAGAAGCCCTATTAAAAGCGGCCAGAGCTTCTCGGAGTATTTCAGCTTTAGGGGGTAAACATAAAATATCTGCGCTCAAGCAAAGCCACCCTAGTAGCCGCTATAGTGCCCAAAACCCACTTTTAGCCATGCAAGAGCAAGAAAAAATAGCCTTATTACGGGCAGCAGATGAATATATTCGCCAACAAGAAAGTGCCCTTAGCCAAGTGGTTATCAGTATTAGTGGTGTATACGAAGAAATACTCATTGCCGCCACAGACGGCACTTTTTGTACCGATATCCGTCCACTTATCCGCTTTAACTGTTCGGTATTGATGGAAAAAGACGGACGCCGTGAACGAGGTAGCTCAGGTGCGGGTGGACGCTTTGCCTATGAATATTTTCTAGCCGATGACGATGGTCGCCCTCGCTTCCAACAAGTAGCCGATGAAGCCATACATATGGCCAGAGTGAATATGCAAGCTGTGGCTGCTCCTGCGGGTCAGATGCCAGTGGTGCTAGGTAACGGCTGGCCGGGCGTGTTGTTACATGAAGCAGTAGGTCATGGTTTAGAAGGCGATTTCAATCGTAAAGGCGCTTCGACCTTCTCAGGTCGCATCGGTGAGCAAGTAGCAGCTAAAGGCTGCACTGTGGTAGACGATGGTACTTTAGATAACAGACGAGGCTCGCTTTCGGTAGACGACGAAGGTACACCTACTCAGTACAATGTACTGATCGAAGACGGTATCCTTAAAGGCTATATGCAAGATAAACTCAATGCCCGACTAATGGGCGTGGCCCCTACCGGCAATGGCCGCCGCGAATCTTATGCGCACTTACCTATGCCCCGTATGACCAATACTTATATGCTTGGGGGCGAACATTCTTCAGAAGAGATCATAGCGTCCATAGATAAAGGTATATACGCCCCTAACTTTGGTGGTGGTCAGGTTGATATCACCTCAGGTAAGTTTGTATTTTCTACTTCGGAAGCCTATTTAATCGAAAAGGGCAAAATTACTACGCCCATTAAAGGCGCCACTCTGATTGGTAACGGTCCTGAAGCTATGCAAAAAATTTCTATGATTGGGAATGATTTAGCCTTAGATAAAGGGGTGGGTGTCTGCGGTAAAGATGGCCAAAGTGTACCGGTAGGTGTTGGCCAGCCTACCCTTAAGGTAGACGAATTAACAGTAGGCGGCACGGCTTAATCCCTTAACACCCTGCAAGCAGCTAAAGAGCATATGCTCTTTAGCAACAAATCTTATACCAATTCATCTTAATAATTGCTTACTCAGCGAGATTTAAAAGCACCTAATCAAAGCGCTCGAATGAAGTAATAGCTATTCTATTGTAAGTTCGGGCAACGTTACAAAAGATCCACAGTAAAGCTTACTGTGCTCACAATCCCTTTTGCTGATGTGATACTCACCTTAACCGTTGCCGTAACGGGGGCGCTTTCGGTATTTTCAATGGCAAAAGATAGGGTAAATGCTTGTTCTTTATTGGTGTTGGGGATAACAGTTGAGCTGATATCTGTGACTGTTCCCGCACTACTGGTGATAGAGACATTAGAACCAAATGCTGGAACTTGACCGTGATTATCGGTAAAAACCGCTGTGAAACTATGCTTTGCATCTGCCGCTATACTGACATTGGCGTTGTTAAAATCTGGGTTGTTGCTGGCGTACAAGTCATCATTATTATCAAACACACTGCCTAATAACGCGCTGCCTGACATGACTAAGACTAGACTTTTTCGCACTTGCAAAGTAGCTGCCGCGCCTTGCCCACATATATCAGTGGCTTGGCATTGGGTGCCGTTAAATAGTGTATCAGCCTCATCAAATTGCTGGTTATTGTTGTAATCTAAGAAGCGCTCTGTGGGATCCCATTGCAGATTTTCATTGTCGTCGAGCCAAGCCTCTGAGTAATCAACAAAACCTGTTTGACCGGCTGGGGTGACTCCAAAGCCACTATCCGTTTGAGGATCTTCAGCTATTGCGCCGCCATCTTCATCATCAAATACATTGTTACCATTACTATCAAACAGGGTTTCATGGCCTATTGCAGTGGCTAATATTGTTACTCGCCCATCTGCGGGTCTAGGCTCTCCACTTATCCAAGTAACCGAGCAGGCCCCATCAGTAGTGACACAGTTGGACTCTACTGTTCCCCCTTCGGCGGTAAAAGTGACAAGGGTATTGTTGGGAACTGGATTGCTAAAAGTGTCGGATAAGCGCGCCGTCAAACTCACAATTTCACCGTTATAATTACCGGCCTCAGGATTTAGCACATCGGCGCTAAGGGTAAAACTACGCTGGTTAGGTAAACCTGTGGTTATAGAGAGTGCCTCAGACTGGGTGCGAATAGTCTCACCTGATGCTGCCACTACCTTGGCATTGACCCTTACTGATACTGGTGCGGTGCCCGCCATCAATTTTGTTGAAACTACGCCGTTTTCATCGCTGATAGCGCGGTAGCTTTCTAAGCTCAAATTGCCGGCGTTTGAAGTGATAGAAAACTCCACTTCTTGATTGGCTAAAGGGGCGTTTCTGTCATTACTTACAACAAAGCTCACTGTTGAGTGAGACGCACTTATGTCACTTGCCCCTTGTAATACTAGGCTTTCGGGTATTGCTGATAAAAAGCTGATGCCACCAATTACCTCGGGTCTAATGCTAATTTGTTCCGTGGCGGTTAAGGTTTGGGTAGTGGTTTCAACTGTTACCGTTATTTGATCAATAGCCCCCGAAGCTCCGGCACAACCTTGGTCGGTATAGGTGCTGGTTGCTTCACCATTAACCGTACTAAGGTCGGTATTGAGTACGGCTTGTTGCGCAATCACGCAATTTGAGCTGAAATTTGCTACATAAGCCTCAGGCACAGGCTGATTATCTGTATCGACTAAAGCGATATTGAGACCGATAGAGCCGCCAGCGCTTATTTCAAACACACCGTTTTCAGATGGCATCGATACCCCAACTTTGCCCTCTATAAATTCACCAGAGGGTGTAAAAAATCCAATTTTTATGATGCTGCTGGTTGCTGATTGTTCGTTATTAAATGGATCGCTACCATTTTCACCAGAAACACCACCACAACCGCTAAGCCCGAAAAGTGTCAAAAAAGAGGCAAAAAATAGTATACGTATACCCATAAGTATTATCCGTTTATGATTTGTTTTAAGTATTGAAAAAGCTCTCGGGAGGCTTTCGTCGGTTTGTTCTCAGCTTGCTGTTTATTGGCCTGTCGCACATATTGTCGTAACTTTTGCCTATCAAGCTGTGGATAATCGGCAATAGTTGCCTCAATTTTGTCATTACCTTCACGCAAAATGTCATCTCTGAGAATTTCAATTTCATGAAAGGCATCATTTATTTTTTTATGAGCAGACTTAATGTTGTTTAAGGCCTGCTCGATAGGCTCAATATCGACACTGCGCATTATTTTACCAATTAATTGCAGCTGTCGGCGGTAGCCTTCTTTCTTGCGTAATATCTTACGTGCCAGCATGACTGCCTCAAGCAATTCTGGCTCCATTGGGACTTTTGCTAAAGAGGATTGTCCAAGATGCACTAAGGACTCGCCTAGCTTTTGCATTTCTAGCATTTGCGCTTTAATTTGAGTTTTACTGAGAGACTCGTGCTCTTCATTTAAGTCGAATGCATCTTCGACGTCTTTGTTTCTTTTCGGGGCGACCATGTCATTATCTTTAGTGATACACTATTGTCAGATTGTAACCTCCACAGCGAGAATAAACTACACGGAAAATCACTAGAAGCATGGCGTACCTTATGTTTAGGTCGTTAAGCAGTAATGTGTAGTCAAATAATGAAGGCCTTATGCAACAACAATTAGCAGAAATTCAAAGCATAGTAGAAGACGTTTTAAAATTAGCCAAAGACAAAGGGGCAACTCAGGCCGAGGCAAGCATGTCTAAAATCGAAGGCATTGCGGTGTCTTCACGTTTAAAAGAAGTGGAAACCGTTGAATTTACTAATGATGGTGGCTTAGGCATTACTGTTTATAAAGGTAATAAAAAAGGAAGCGCTTCTACTGCAGATTTATCACCTCAAGCCTTAACTCTAACCGTAGAAAAAGCCATTGAAATTGCCAAGCACACCAGTGACGATGATTGCTCTGGTTTAGCTGAAAAAGAGCTAATGGCATTTGAATATCCCGATTTAGATTTATTTCATCCCATAGAGCTAGATACTGAACAGGCCATACAGCAAGTGATTGCCGCCGAAGCCAGCGCATTAGATGTAGACTCCCGGATCACTAATTCAGATGGCGCTTCTTATAACGCCAATTTAGGCGCAAAAGTCTATGGTAACAGCCACGGCATGTTAGCCGGTTACAACAGTAGTCGCTATAACATGAGCTGCGTGGTGATAGGCGAGCAAGACGGCGATATGCAGCGCGATTATAGTTATTCGGTAAGCCGTCAAGCCAATCTGTTAACCAGTCCAGAACAATTAGGCCAAGAAGCGGCACAATTTACCCTAGACAGACTAGGTGCCCGCAAAGTAAAAACCTGCAAGGTGCCGGTGTTGTTTGATCGCGAAATCGCTGCGGGTTTATTTGGGCACTTTATCAGTGCCATTAGTGGTGGTAGCTTGTACCGAAAATCATCATTCTTGTTAGACAAGCTAGAGCAGCAAGTATTGCCAAGTTGGTTTAACATCAGTGAGCGTCCCCATATTTTAAAAGGACTGGCCAGCTCACCTTTCGATCATGAAGGCGTGAGAACCCAGGATCTAAAGGTGGTAAGTCAAGGGATACTCAATAGTTACCTATTAACCAGCTACTCTGCCCGTAAACTGAAGATGAACACCACGGGTCATGCTGGTGGCATTCACAACTGGTTTATTCAACATACCGGCGAGACCGATAAAGAAATGCTCGCCAAATTAGGGACGGGATTATTGGTCACCGAATTAATGGGCCAAGGGGTAAATATAGTGACGGGTGATTACTCCAGAGGCGCAGCAGGTTTTTGGGTAGAAAATGGCGTCATTCAATACCCAGTGCACGAGATCACTATTGCCGGTAACTTAGCCGACATGCTGATGAATATTGTGGCCATAGGTGCAGAGCAAGAAACCCGCGGCAGTATACAAACGGGTTCAGTGCTGATTGAGAATATGCAAGTGGCGGGTGAATAACCCCGCTTGCATTAAAATGTATTATTGTAAAACATCTTCTGGGGCGGAAATATAACCTTGGTAGCCATCTGCCCTAAGAGACCTAAATTGCTGTAATTGCTCCTGATTTTCAATACCTGTAATAACCACGTCTATGTTTAAGCCTTTGGCAACATTAATCAAGGCGCGGCACATTTCGTTGCTTTGATTTACCTTCTCATAAAATGCAAAAGACTGATCGAGCTTAATATAGTGAGGTTGCAATTTTTGTAAATAGTCCAGAGAACCTATTTGACGCCCACATTGATCAACCCCAATTTTTGCACCCGCAGCGCGGACTATCTCAGCAATATTTTGACAATGTTCAAATGAATTTATTAATGCCGACTCTGGTATTTCAAACAACATCTGCTGTGCATGTGTCGATTCTTGTAAAAATGTCGTCAGCCACTGGTGAAACTCAGGAGCTTGCAAACTATGCTGACTCAAGTTAATTGCAATTGGTTGATTTGTAAGAGCCAAAATATCTTTTTGTTTAATGGTCGCCAACAAACATTTATCAAGCTCGCTACCAAGGGACAGCAAATCAATAAAAGGCATAAATTCAGAGGCATTAACTACCTTGTCGTCAATACTAAGTCGGCAATATAATTCACGATGAATAATATCATCAGCTTGCATATCGGTGACGGTTTGCCATTGAAAGCTAAAATGACTGTTATTGATAGCATCAACGAGTTTAGTGCGCCATTGCTCTCTACTATATTTCTGTGGTTGTTGTGTATCTATCCAATGACTGATTTTTTCTTCTTTAAGGGCTTGTTGTAAGGCATTATCAGATTGAGATAACAAATCAGTGGGTTGCATATTGGCAATGCGCTGACTGATACCTAAGGCAAATTTACTATTAGCCGTACAGCCTGCTTTAGTAATTTCCTGGTTAATTATTCTGATCAGGGTTTGTATATAGGTTTCAATTTGGTGATGCTCAGCTTTAGTCAACAAAAATGCAAATTCAGTACTGGCAATTCTAGCTATCACTCCCTCGGCAATACTCGGAAGTTCAGCCTGCATCCTTTCAGACAACACCTTTATAATTTGATCTCGCCCTTGATAACCATATTGACTATGAATATCTTCCAACCAATCGAATTTGGCCAAGATAAGCCCACCAAATCCTGGCTCATTTAGCCAATTATTAATTTGCGCAGATAAATACTGGCGGTTGGGCAAATGCGACACCTGATCTACAAGTTTATCGTCTTTGAGCTCACTAACTTCTTTATCGAGTGAGGTGAAAACTTGCTTTAGCTGGCCAGACATTGAATTAATTGCACCTACCACATCTTTTAATTCAGTGGTTGCGGGCATGTCTATATCGTGTCCGAATTTCCTCTGTCCCAATTCCTTTGCCTGTAACGCTATTTCATGTAGAGGATTTAAAATATGCTTAAGTCTGAACCTAAGTACAAAAATACTAATGATAAATAACAATGACAAAACCATCAGAGTGTCGTTCATAATGCGCCACAGTTGTTGATATCCTAGTGCTGGGTGAGCTTCTATCTCAAGGGTCGCTAGCTGCATCCAACCAGAGGTAATAGTTGTTTGCTTTTTTTGTATGCCAAATATTTCTAAATCAATTAACCACTGTGGCACACCTTCAATAACAATGGGGTTTTCCCACGTCTGCTCTTTTCCATCTGCTAACCATTTTAAGGTGACTTTACGATAAAATCCTCCTTCAAAAATAACATTCACTAAAGTTTCAGCCGAGACCATATCGCCAGTCTGTAAATGGGGCTGCAACATTAACCCTAAAGACGTCATAGTATTGTTAAGATCAGACTCCATTTGATGACTCATAAAATCACGAGTCTGAGTAAACTGAAAATAAACTAAACTGGCCATTACGAGCAAAAAAAGTCCAAAGAGTAATGAGTTTACTTGTCGAAATAGGGTCATGGCTTTAAAACTCCAGTTTCAGTTTGGGTTGTTTAAGTTTTGCGGTATTGATCCGCTGACGTAAATCCTGCCAACGCTTAAGACGTGTAGAATTCCCTGTAGGAACACTGCGTCCTCTACTTTTATTCAGCCATAACTGACTGGCGTTAAAGCTATAAACAGGTAACAAGTCATTACGCTTAGTTGCAGGTTTTATTAGGCCGTCAATATTATCCAAAATAAGGGGGATAGATGCAGGCGTAGCGTAATAAGCAAGCACCATGTGATATTGATTGAGGTTAAGCGCTTTGACCATAGTGATCCTCATTTTTTCATCGGGCACGCCTAATTCCAACAACGTAAAATATTTAGCGATAGAATAATCTTCGCAATCCCCTCCGTTAACCCCAATAAATTCCACTGGGGTAGCCCAATAATTTTTAACCCCCCACAATTTAATATCATCAATGAATCGGAACATATTGAAAAAACGATTCACTTTTTCTAATGCCTCGTTTTCTGATAACTCGGCATCTGTTTGCATCAAGTTAAGCCAAGCTACGCCACGTTTAGCTGCGCGTTCTCCATAACTCTGTTTTAATGCAGACACTATTTTTGGCCCATCGAGTGCCGTTCTGGTATCAGCATTAAGCGCTGACAAAAACATCATGCCTAGGAATAATACGTGAACGGGCTTTTTTAATAACATCGCTGTTATAAAATGGTATGCCCTCATATTACTCCTTAATTATCATTGAATTTCATCCACCGTATAAATTGTCCACATCATGTTATCGGTATTCACGGTCTGACTTAACTCGGCCACAATTCTACGATTTGCGGCATGGGCTGCTTCATTATCAGCAAAATCGGCTAGGCGCTCAAAGCCGTATCCTTTAAATGACACTCGCTCAGGAGCAATATTGAACTCATCAGTTAACATATCCACCACGGTTTTTGCTCGGTTATCTGATAATGTTTGATTGAGTTGGAGTCCTCCAACTTTGCTGGTATGCCCTTCAATGAGAACTTTTAATTGTTCATTTTTTACAAGAAAATCAGCCATTTCTTGAATTTTAGTTAAAGCTGATGCTGATAGCACATATGAATTATGGGCAAATTTAATGTCAACTTTATGGGGTTCAACATATGAGGTTTGGGTACCACATCCATAGTTATCAATAATCGCTCCAAGCACAGTGTCTGCACATTTGTCTCGCGCTTCTATTACACCATCTCGGTCATGGTCATTTAGGTCTTTGAGCTGTTCTACACTGTCTTCTAGTTTAACAATACTATTGCCAGCACAAGCACTAAGTAAAAAAATGCTACATAGTAAGGTTGATAATCTTAAAACTGGGTAAACCTTGGTTTGTGTAATGTTATTCATGATCATCTCCTTGCCCATATTCATGCTCTCCCTGCCATTTCTGCGAACGGGTCACACGCAATGATGCAAGTAATTGACCTGTGACGTTTAATAGCCGGTATCTGGCGCCTAATTCGTCAAAGTTTGCATCTAAGTAGTCTTTACGCGCTTGGAACAATTCATTTTCTGTATCTAATAAGTCCAGTAAATTTCTCTGCCCTAGGGTAAATTGTTGTTGATAAGCCTGTTGGGTTTCTTTTGAGGTCACTACATGTTGTTGGATATATTGTTTTTGTAAACCGAGCATTTCATAGGCATTCCACGCCAAACCGAAACTTTCTGTCACTTCACGATGGGCGCGGTAGTTAATTTCTTGGGCTTCCGTTGTTTTATAAGCAGCACTGCGCTCTAGAGCTATATCCTTACCACCTGAATAAAGGTTATAACGCATACGCAACATCACAGTGAGGTCGTTACGATAGCCGCCTACACTTATCCCATTTCTATTCAGTCCGTCTTCACCTGCTATATCATTATCTACATTCGCATCTAGCTCTAGGGATAGTTTAGGGTAATAATTAGCTTGCACCGAACCACCATATGCACGGGCGGCATTGATATCTTGTCTAGCAGACTTAATGAGAGGGTGACGTTCTATAGCCGAAATGAGTCCGCTCGCACTGTCTTTCGGTAACATATCGGCATCGGGTACCGGCATAACTAAATCAGATGGCGCGATGTTAGTTAAGCTAATAAACTCTGCTCGGGCATCTCTAAGATTGTTGCGGGCAGAAATTAAATTGGACTGAGCCCGGGCTAAACGCCCCGTTACTTGTGACAAGTCCGCAATACTTCCCATACCAGAATCTGTGCGTTCTTTAATCTGCTTGTAAATTTGCTGATGTGAGGCGACATTTTTCTCAGACAATGTCACAAGCTGTTGATTTTTTAGATGATTTAAATAACCTTTGCTCACCGACAATGCCAGATCTTCAGCCGTGCTGATTAGCGCCCATTGCTCGGCACTCGCTTCGTACTTAGTGCGTTTTACTTCACTACTGGTAAACATACCATCAAACAACATTTGCCTTAGGCTGACACCAAATTCACCTCGTCTAAGCTCTGTTTCACCCTCGCTAAAACCTAAATCAGCGCGGCGATTACCTGGCGTATCTGTGTATTCGTACCCATATCCAGCGGTAATATCCACAGTAGGTAAATACCCAGCAGAAGCCCGGTTCACGTCTTCCTCTTTCGATTTAAAACGGGCGAACGCCTGACGAATATCGGGATGAGTGTCTAATGCTAGGGCAACGGTTTGCTCTAAACTTTGCGCATATAAATGCGTACCGCTTGTTGATGCTAAACATAAAGTATAAATCGCTGCCCTTATGCCTTTAGTGAATAAACTCTTATTCATAAAAATTCCAAATTTTGTTGTTTGGGTTTATTTACGCTCTAGCGCTCTCGAAGAGCGGCTTCATTAGCCCGTAAAAGCGGATTCAATATGTATTCTAAAATCGTTCTCTTGCCAGTGATGACGTCAACATTAGTCATCATGCCGGGTATAATGGGCATTTCTTCCTGATGTTTATTTTTAATACTTGAAGCATCTGTACGCACGCGAATAACATAAAAACTATTACCTTCTTCGTCTTGAGTGGTATCGGCACTAATATGTTCAACCTTACCGGTTAGTCCCCCATAACGAGCAAAATCATAGGCAGTAATTTTAACAATTGCTGGCAGACCAGGATAAATAAAACCAATATCTCTAGGTTTTATTCTCGCCTCCACCATTAACCTATCTTCGGTTGGGACTATTTCAGCTATGGTTTCACCCGGTTTAACCACTCCACCTAAGGTATTAATATGTATAGTTTTAATGGTACCAACAACGGGTGACAATATTAGCGCTTTTGTGACTTTATCTTGAGCACTCACTTGTGATTCATTGATCCGTGAAAGCTTTGTTTGTAATTCATTTAGCTGAGCCCTTACTTCGGTGCGATAGGTTAATACTGTCTCGCGCCGGTTTAATATTGCTTCTTGCAGTGTGGACTTGGATTGTGGCGCCAGAAGACGCACTGCATCAAGTTCACCTTTTAAGTCATTCACACTGCGCTCTAATTTAAACAATTCTATCTTAGATACGATCAGTTTTTCGGCTAGTGGGCGGGTTAATGCCAGCTCTTTTTGGGCTAGACGATAACTGACATTCAAAGTGTTTATTTTGGACTCGAGTTCGGTTATTTCTTGTTCCCGCTGCTTGATTTGTTGGCTCTGGATTGCCAGTTGATTAATTAAATTATCGAGTCGACCTGAGTACTCCTCTTGTTGCCGTTTAACCAAGAACTCGGCCGTTTTATTAAGATCATCAGGGTAGACAGGTGGTTGCTCGGTTATAACAATTTGCAGCTCCCAGTCATCATTGTCTCCCACTAAAATACTTGATAGTTCGGCTCTTAATCGGATTATATTTGCCCGTAAGCCATCGACTTCCTGTTTTTGTTCGGCAAAATCAGAGCGAAAGCGAGTATCATCAATGCGCGCGATAGGCTGGTCTTTGACCACTTGCATACCTTCTTGCACAAACCATTGTTGCAACACGCCACCATCTAAACTCTGAATAACCTGTATTTGCGAAGAAGGGATAACCTTACCCATCCCAGAAGTCACTTGATCTAAGGCAGAAAAGTAGGCCCAAACAATAAAACTAACTAACAACCCTGCCATTGACCATATAATTAAGCGATGCAAACTAGGTACTTCGGTTAACATCGCCCCATACACATCATCGGCCATTTCTAAGTCTTTTTGGCTAACCTTCATAAATTAACCACCGAATTGGCTTTACCATTTTTTAGTTTTTGCAAAACAACATCCTTAGGGCCATCTATTACTAACTTGCCTTTTTCTAAAACGATAATCCTATCTACTAGAGACAATAAGTCCATTTTGTGGGTGATTAATAATAAGGTTCTGTCGGTCGCTGTGGCACTAATTGATTTGATAAATTGTTGTTCGGCCCGCGCATCTAAACTGGCTGTGGGTTCATCTAATAGCAATATTTGTGGTGTATTTAAAATAGCTCGTGCGAGTGCAATCGATTGTCGCTGACCACGAGAGAGGGTGCTGCCATTTTCGCCAACTTGCAAATCAAGACCTTGGGTTTCATGATCAGTAAAGGTGTTGACTCCTGAAAGCTGCACGGCTCTGATAAGTTGATATTCAGTAACTTGCCGCGTGCCAAACAAGATGTTGTCACGAATAGTGCCATGAAACAGGGTGATATCTTGGGGCAAATAGCCAATATTTCGACGCAAATCACTTGGGTGTATTTGCTGGTGATTAAGACCGTCAAATCGCATACTGCCTACTGTAGGCTGGTACAATCCCAGTAGTAACTTGGCTAAGGTGGTTTTGCCTGAACCGTTACGCCCTACTATGGCAATTTTCTCACCATTTTTAATATCGATAGACATAGTGTGCAAAGCACTAGTGGTTGCTTCTGGATAAGTAAAACTAACGCCTTCTGCACTGATATTGCCTGACAATTTAGGTCGGCTAGCGAGATGAGCCTTATCTTCAAACTCACCTTCTTGCAGCATTAAACTATCGAGCTGTCGTAATGCACTGATGGTTTGATTGGAACGTGTCATTAAGCCTGCAAGTTTCGCCACGGGTGAAATGGCGCGGCCCGTTAGCATCACAGCAGCAATGATCCCGCCCATAGATATAAGGTTATCTGCGACACGATAAACACCTAACACAACCACGGCAACCACCGAAATTTGCACCATAAAGCTGGAAAAATTGATAACTGAATTAGTGATCATTTTAGATTTAAGTAACCAGCTAGAGGTGTGTCCTATCATCTGTTGCCAAGCATTTTGTACTACACCCTCTGCGCCATTAGCTTTTATTGACTCAAGCGCTCCTAAACACTCGACGAGATGACCATGGCGTAAACTGGAAAATTTATTACTTTCTTCAATTGCGGCACGCAGTTTCGGTTGAGTGAAAGCCGTATAACCTATGATAAGCAAGGTAGCGACAATGGGAAATAAAACCAGATCACCTGCCACTAACCAAATGCAAAACATAAATAACAAAGCAAATGGCAAATCCACTAATGCGGTGATGGTAGCCGAGGAAAAAAACTCTCTTACATTATCAAATTCAGATATTTGTTTGGCCATACCGCCAATACTAGGCGCCCGTTTTTCAAGAGGGATACCCACAACTTTAGCGAAAAGTTTTGAAGAAACCTCTATATCGACTTTTTTCCCTGCTACATCAATTAAATAACCACGTAACTGCTTTAAGATAAAGTCAAAAATATAAGCCACACCCGCACCAATGGCTAACACCCATAAAGATTCAAACGCAAGGTTAGGTACAACTTTATCGTAAATATTCATCACAAAAAGCGGCGACACCAAGGTGAAAATATTTACCATTACAGAGGCAATAATTACGTCGCGGTAGATAGGTGTGGCGTCTTTTATGTGTTGCCATAACCAGTGTTTTTTAGAGTCATTGATATGTACATCAAAATTTCTGTCACCTCGATACTGCTGCTTTATCAGAAATAAATAACCAACAAAATTTGATTCGAGCTGTTCAATCGAGAGCTGCTCTTCCCCCCCCGTTTCGGGCAAGGTAACAATTGCTTTATTTTCTTCGAGATTGAGCTCTTGCAACACACAGGCTTGTTTGTCTTTGAGCATGAGGATGCAAGGTAACAACATAGAGGGTAATTCGTTTAACCCTTTACGAACTAATTTGGCACTGAGTCCGGCGCGTGAAGCAGCTTGCGGGAGAAGTTCTGGTGTAAGGTAATTTGCAGTAAGCGGTAATCCCGCAGTTAACGCTTCAGCAGAACAGGGATCACCAAAGTGCTCAGTCAACAATACTAGGCTGTCTAATAAAGGATCAGACGTTAAACGCTGCGAAGCGCTTATTGTCCATTCACTAGGAGATTGAGCTGAGGATTGCACTGAGTTTTAGATTCCTTACAACTGACACATCAAACATAACACAGCCAACAAAAATATGGCTGTGTTATGGACACTACGGGTGAAGACTAAATACTCTACTATATCAACTCTGGCGAGTCTAATTCAGCAACAGGTGCATTAGCCGCAGCGGCCTGATCACTGATGATGATGCCACCTTCTTCTAACAAGCCGTTCGAGACAATTTTCGCTGAAGCACTATGGGCATCAACCTCATCTTTTTCCAACACGACAATGTCTTCTGCTTGGGAAGCTTTGAAAACACCCGATTGTTCAAACTTAGTACTAGAAACGTCATCTTCACTTATATTAGCCAAGTAAGATTCAAGTTCATTAACTTGCCCATCAGACAAAATATCACTTAAATCTCCAGAATCTAAAGACATTAATTCAGCCACTGGTAATAATGTTTTTGCCGCAAAATCAGTGTCGATTGTGCCACTCATTTCGTCAATAGACATATCCACAGCATTAGGCGAAGCACTTGGTAATTCTGGCGCTACAATTTCAATAATTAAGTCAGCGGAAGCCGTTTCTGCATTAAGGGAATCCCCATCTTGAATAGTATAGGTAAAGCCTAACTCTAAGTTTCCTTCACTATTTGTTGGAATACCCTGTCCGGTAATTTCCTCTAATGTGAGATCATCTTTTTGTTCGAACCTATAACTTCCCAAGTTATCTATATACAACTCACCAAAATCTGTATCTATCCTGAGTGGATTATTCCAAGTGTGACTTATATCCAATAAATGCACAGCTCCCATATATTCGACTTGTGTAACCGCAGGTGAACCTTCACCATCGGAACCAAAATCATCAGGTGCATCCCCCGAACTGCCCCAAAATATACCCGTTACATTTCCTTCGATATCCCTTGGATTCCCTTCACTAAACACAAATCCGGTCTCATCATTATTTGCAGTAGGCGCATTAGTTTCAATTGCTATAGCCACTCTGGCAGTATCGGTTTCTATACCATCACTAATGGTGTACTCAAAGCTAGGTTCAGGTGAGCCTTCTAAGAAACCTTTATTTTCATAGCTAAATTGCCCATCAGCTTTAATACGCAAGATCCCATTGTCTTGTAATCCGCTGAATGTCGAACCATTAAATAGTAATACATCTGCTTCCGTTACCGCAGTATATACACCGTCGATTACGGTAAAAATGGCATCCCCTGTATTGGCATCAAATGCCAATGCTTGGCTATTGACATGGGTGACATTAAGAACTCCACCTTCATCGTCAGTATCCATTGCATCATCACCATTACCATCAACATGGCTTATGACATTGCCAGAAACCGTAGTTCCTTCGTCCATGCTGAAGTTGTCATCTTCAGCAACTGGTGGAACGTTTACATTGGCCACATTGATGGTCACGGTTGCGGTACTTGTGTCGCCATCCACATCGGTGATGGTATAGGTGAAGGTATCTGCACCCACAAAATCTGTCGCTGGGGTGTAACTGAAAGTCCCATCTGGGTTCACATTCACTGTGCCGCCACCAGTAGACGTGGCATCAAAGGCCGTCACTGTGGTCGGGTTATCACCCAAGTCATCGTTGCTGATCACTTCGCCGTTAAGGGACGTGTTTTCATCGATATTAAAGCTGTCATTCACCGCTTCAGGTAGGGCATCGACTATCACTTCGGCCACATTGATGGTCACGGTTGCGGTACTTGTGTCGCCATCCACATCGGTGATGGTATAGGTGAAGGTATCTGCACCCACAAAATCTGTCGCTGGGGTGTAACTGAAAGTCCCATCTGGGTTCACATTCACTGTGCCGCCACCAGTAGACGTGGCATCAAAGGCCGTCACTGTGGTCGGGTTATCACCCAAGTCATCGTTGCTGATCACTTCGCCGTTAAGGGACGTGTTTTCATCGATATTAAAGCTGTCATTCACCGCTTCAGGTAGGGCGTTGACAGGGTCAACAGGGTCAGCAGGGTCAACAGGGTCAACAGGGTCAACAGGGTCAATTGGGTCAATTGGGTCAACCGGGTCAACAGGGTCAACAGGGTCAACCGGGTCAATTGGGTCAACCGGGTCAATAGGCGCAGGATCTACTGGTGAAGGGTTAATCGTTTCTATAACGTCTGGATTAGCCCGCTCATCTGCCGCCCCAGGAGTACTCTCCAATTCAGCTGTGTCATAGCCTGCGCCAGCTAAGAGCTCATTTCCATCTCTGTCTAAAGTAACAAAATCCGTTCCTTCGTTAGCCGTCAAACCACCTGCAGCAGTATCGACATCTGGAATCTCTACTTCATCGCCAGACTCAATTAATGTTTGAATAGCTTCAATTTCAGCCTGTTCATCGCCTAATAGTTCAGCACTCGAAGTTTGAAACTGCGCATTTACCGGTTCAGAAAGCGGTTCTGCTACGATAGCATCAGTATCAAGTAACTCATCAAATTCAGCGGTTACTGTTTGTTCAATACCATCATCAAAAACTAAAGTAATTTCACTGCCTCGGGCAAGGTTTAACACTGTACCAGATTTAAGACTATCACCGTTTTGTAATGCGATATTGTTACCGGATTCAATTTGCACGGATCCGCTAACATTTACTATTTGAGCATCTTTTGAGATGGTGAAATTTTGCATGGGCAACATTCCTAATAATTTTACTTAAATGGGCAGCAACAAATAATTCGATTTAGCACTGAAGTATATGACTGTATAAGGCGGCATCAGGTATGCCGTCTTATACACCAGTATGGAACTTAGGAATGTTAGGTTAACTATTCCTATAGGAAAAGAGGTTGCTAAGATCTAGCGTTTTAATCGACGAGTAGTTACAACACAAAGGGCCAATGCAAAAATAGCAAGAGCTGAAGGCTCTGGTACGTCTACAGCTACTGCGCGTTTAAATACATAATTCACTACGTCACTTCCGGCTCTATCATTTATATATGCAGAAGCATCACCAAATGAATTATAAAATCCATCGCCATCAGCATCAGCGCTAATCGCCTCGCCCATTTCAACGGCAATGTTACCTTTATATTCGTCATAAAACGCCATATGATTTACTAATGCTAGCGAAGTTGACATGGCAAAAATTTCATTAGTCTCTAACGCAAATATTAATCCTGCAGCTTCGATACCATTCACAGGGTTTGCAAAATCTCCTCCACATGTACGTCGATTGGCACCTGGAAGTTTACAACTACCGTCAGCATCAAACCATTTTGGTCCATCTGCTAAATTATAAGAGCCTAAATAGGCCCAATCAATACCAGCATCGTCCTTAACAATCAGCGTTGCATTAGCTTGACTAACTAAGCTAATTGAAAATACAACCGCAAAAATACATTTCAAAAATTTACTATTCATAACATTCTCCTTGAGGTTCAATTAAGAACCAACATACAACATTAGATTGTTTGTGACTTTTCATCTTACTAACTAGAAAGTAAGTTAACAATAAAAACAGCTTACATCCCACAACAAGCAAATTTTAAGCCAACATAAAAAATCATTTAAATTCAATCGCCTACATCTTTTGCATTGAAAAAATCACTTTTAGTGTTAAAAAATCCGACACTAAATTTGGTGAATATTTAGCCGCAAAAATATAATTAATGGCTTTTTTATAGCATATTTTGACCTTAGCTAGCCTTAATATGAAACACCCCAACTTCAGTATCTGTGACTTCAACTTGAGTACCTGCCCTTATAACGTCATTGGCTTTTAACCGCCAATCAATGCCCGAGTATCGATACACTGGAACTAATTCAGGTCCTACATCTTCTACCAATACAAATTTGTGCCCAATAAGGTCACTTTTGGCTTTTGTGGTATCTACCTTAGTTTGCATAGTTTTTAGAGGTTTCCACAACAAGACTGCAAACAAAGCCGTTAATACTCCAGTGCAAAGCAGCGCTGCCAATAACGTTTCGGGGATCATGCCTAAGTACAATAAAGCGGATGTGACAACAACAGCGCAGCCTACAAAAAATAGTACAAAGGTTGCAAAACCTAATACTGCCACTTCAATCACCAATAAGCTAATGCCTAATATAAGTAAACTCTCGGCCAAATTGTTGAGTATCCATTCCATAGACTACCCCTTATTTAGTTGGTTAATTATAGTCATTGCTTGGGCCACAACGCCTGCCGCTTCTGTGCCGCCATCGGGTAATAGTACTACTGATGATTCTTTAGCGATGGCCTGCTTAGCTTCGATAGCTTTTGTGGCTAAATCCAATTGAATGGCTTTTTGTCCTTCAGTAGTGGCAGCGGCTTCACCGACTTGTCTAAGAGCTTCAGCCTGAGCGGTGGCTACTGCCACTATGGCTTTGGCTTCACCTTCCGCCCTTAATACTTGTTCTTCTTTGTCAGCTTCGGCGGCTAATACTACTGAAGCTTTTTCACCTTCGGCGCGGTTAATGGCCGCTTGTCTGTCACCTTCAGATTCTAATATTTGCGCTCGTTTTACCCGTTCGGCCTTCATTTGTGCTTCCATGGCTTCCATTACAGAATGTGGGGGCACAATGTCTTTAATTTCGTAACGTAATACTTGAATACCCCAGGGGCCAGCCGCATCGTTTATGGATGTGACTATGTTGGTGTTAAGCATATCTCTTTCTTCAAAAGTCTTGTCTAGCTCCATTTTACCGAGTTCAGAACGCATAGTAGTTTGCGCTAGCTGGGTAACCGCAAACACATAATCATCTACACCATAGGTGGCTTTGTATGGGTCGAGAACACGGAAATATAATACGCCATCAACATGCAACGAGATATTGTCTTTGGTGATTGCACTTTGTTCTGGTACATCAACGGCTTGTTCTTTAAGAGAGCGGTCTGCAGCCACACGATCTACAAAAGGTAAGATAAAGTTAAGGCCCGCTTCTTTACTAGACTGGTACTTTCCAAAACGTTCAATTACATAAGCGCGATTTTGAGGGACAAACTTTATTGATGTTTTCAGTAGCACCATTACAAACACTAAAATAAGCATAGGGGCTGAGAAAATGTATTCGAATAAACTTTCCATAATTGACGTCCTTATTCGACAAGTACAGCTTGTCGACTTTAAATTGATAATCCAACTCGCCACTATTGCGGTTCGTTAAGGGACACCATACTAAACTATTCTAGCGGAGTAATCAGTATGGAGTTGTAGGTTAGATCAGCCAAGCATAACTAAATTTCATAAATACAGCGCGTTCGTTTTTAGTAACCAAGGTAAGCTCATCATCTTGGTAAGCCGAGTCTGAATAGCCAACAAAAAACTTAGTTAATGGATTGATTTTGTAAGAATACAATAGTTGTGTCCCTAAGTTTTTGGATCTGGCATCTACGTCAAAAGTGTAATTTTGTTGATTGCGCTCAATATCTGAATACACCAAAATCAAGCGTAAGAACTGTTGTTGGTCAAACTGATAGGTGGCACGAAAATCCGACAAGTTCGCTGTGAAAAGAGCCTGACTTTGCACATCAAAGTGTTGATAAGTATGACGTAACTTGAGTTGTAAGCTTTTACCTACCCCCAAATTAATAGTAGGCCGCACCCATAATTGTTTACCTAGGCGATTATTGTCGTAATCAATTTGATCACCAAAACGCGCCTCTGTACTGAAATACCATGAAGGGCTAGGGCGCATTTCGAAGAAACCTCTTCCTTGCTGCTCGGTAAACATAGTGCTGTTGTTGGCAATGCTGAGATTATTAGGATCATCTCGCAAACCTACTTTATCTCGCTGAACCAATCCTACTCTAAAATAAGATTGCATCTGGCCATTTACACTCAGATGTATCTCTGCTTCTTTTTCAATCAGTTCGTCATTGTCGTTGTGACTGATATCCCAATCACCAAATACTCTAATTCTGTTCCACCAAGAATTTTCGCTAAACCAGTTGTAGCCCGCGCCCACAACGGATTGGTGATGGTCAGTTAAAGAACCAAAGCCTAAGTCGGTACGAATACCGGCATCGCGGCTATTTCGATTGACAAAAACATTCCAATCACGCTCCTCATGATCATATCTCAGTCTATAGGCTCTACCACTAAAGCTATCGGTTTTCTGCAAGCGAAGCGCGGCTTCTGTATAGATGTCGTTTTGCTCACTTTGGGTATCTTGTGGTGTTTCTTGTTGAATGGTGTCGTCATTATTTGATTCCGAATCAGAATCCAAAAATTCTCGGTATAGATCCATTGGATAGCGAGTATCTGAGCGTAATATTTGAGCACTTAACGTATCCTTTTCGGTCAACAAATATTTGCCGTCAATGCCATTAACATAGTTATAATAATCCTCGGCGTCACGCATTGTGCCTGTCCATCCCACTGACAACTTTTTAGAGACATCAAAACGATAACGCAGTGCCAAGTTAAGGGATTCTTCTTCAATACTTGCCACACTAGAGCCTAAATTACCGGGCACTAAAAAATTAGTTGATGCATCGTTAGCCACAAAAACGCCGAAAGTGTGCTGATCTTTACGGCCAGTTACTTTAGCGCCGTAGTCAGGCGCGCTTACATTACGGGTGTACACTAAGTTGTAGTTACTCGAAAAATAATCTGCATTTTCTAAGAAAAATGTACGTTTCTCGTCAAGAAAAAGTGCAAAAGTGTCATTAATGCTCAATTGCGCTTCATCTGCTTCTACCTGAGAAAAATCAGGATTAAGCGTAGCTTGCAAAGATATTTCGGGGGTAATGCCCCACTTTAAATCAAGGCCCATTTCCGTGTTGTTGCTGTCTTGCCACTCTACGCTTTCGTCAAGATCCCGGCTGCTTCCTTGACCCAAAACTACAGTGGGCACAACGGCTAGGTTTTTGCCTTGTTTGGCTTGTTTAAATCCGCCAATTGAACCTAGTTGACACAAATTGCAGGCGTTGTTGCGATCTAGCGGCATGTTCGAAATACGTAAACGGTCTTCTCTTGGATAAAAGCGAACCAGTTCAGCTCCCCAAACCTTGTTTTCGTCGCCTTCCTTAAAGTTTAGAATACGTAATGGAATAGCCATTTCTACCTGATAACCGTTTGCGACTATCTTACCTGCCGATTGCCAGATATCGTCCCAACTGTCACTTTCACTGCCGGTCATTTCGTTTTGAATAGAGTCTGCTTGGATACCAAAAGGATTAACAAAAAACTGGTAAGCTAAACGGCTATCGTTGAAGGTATCAAGCTTGATGCCAACAGTGTCGTCACTCCAAATATTGTCTCTGTCTCGGTAAAACGCGCTGATGTTCTCTACATTTTCATCTTGCGCGATAAAGGCCACATACAAGGTATCGCCATTTTCAAAGATTTTGACTTGAGTGTTGACTGGTGGGCGCGTGTTCTCAAAGGGCTGAGTAACATAATTGAGTTCTAGTTGTTTAGCTTGTTGCCACTGGGTATCGTTAAGCTCGCCATCAATCTCAATTTCTCCCGCCACATTTGGAATATCTAAATCGGCGTATTCATTCGATAGCTCGCCTTGTACTTCTGTTCCATACGTAAAAATCACAAAAAAAAGGCAGCTTATAAACAGTCTTGGCATGAAAAAAATTCCGATCAATGTGTACCAATCCAACTTGGCGTCTTAAAATATTCGAAGCAGGGTAAACTAATTGAGACGAAAAACCAGATTTATGCGTTAAGTCAACGTGTTAGTTCGACAAGTTGCATATTGTACTGCCGAGGGAAATGTACGGCTTTGTAAGTGAAGTAACAAACACGGCCTTGTTGCTATAAGCCCTTCACAGAAACTAACTATTGGCACGAATCAAAGACTCGTTGATTCGTGCTCGACTGGCGTTAGTTCAAATGTAACTCGCGGGTCATGTTTTCATTTCTATCGCGGTGTACTATTACGTTATCTTCGATGCGGATCCCGCCAAACGGACGTAGGCTGTCTACTACATCCCAGTTGATATATTTACTGTGCTCGGTGCTTTTTAGATCCGCTAACAAACTATCAATAAAGTATAGTCCCGGCTCAATGGTAAAAACCTGCCTTGCTTCAACACAGCGCGTTAATCGTAAAAATGGATGAGCATCAGGTGCTGGGCATGGCGTTCCTCTGTCATCAGAAACATGGCCTCCCATGTCATGCACTTGTAGCCCTAAGAAATGCCCAATACCATGGGGAAAGAAAGTACTGACAATACCGCTTTCAAGTATGTCTTCAGCGGCCAAATTTATTATGTTTGCCTCTTGCAGAAGCACGGCTATTTGTTGATAAGCCAGAATATGGATTTGTACATAAGATACGCCGGGCTTTAACGCTGCTATACATTGTTTGGTAATCTTATGCATCGATTCAATTAAGTCAGCAAATAGACCATTTTCCCGTGCATAGGTGCGAGTAATATCGGCAGCATAGCCATTAAAATTTGCCCCAGCATCGATTAGAAAAGAGCGAGTTACTGCAGGGGACTCCTGAGCGAGTTCTGTATAATGTAAAATCGAAGCATTTTCATTCAACGCCACAATATTATTGTAAGGAACTTGGTTATCGCCTTGCCTAACCGCACAAAGGTAGGCCAAGTTAATATCGAATTCGCTGAGCCCCTGTTCAAACGCAATTTTCGCAGCACGATGTCCATCCACTGCAATACGATTTGCTTCTCGCATACAGATTAATTCGTAATCTGTCTTATAGGCGCGTTGATAATTTAGATAATGTATGACTCTGTCTGGGTTAACGAGGTCAAAACCTAACGCTTTTGCGACTTCGATATATTCGCCAATATAAGCATATTTACTTTTATCAAAGGGTAGGTGTTTTTCTACTGCATCCGCTTGGGTGAGTAATACAATATCGAACTGTTCGGCCCAAAAATCGTTTGGCTCATCAGGCACTTTATGCCAAAAATCTTTAGGTCGATAAAACACCAACTTAGGCTTATCGACACCATTTACTATCAGCCAACAGTTGGGATTATCAATAACCGGCAACCACGCTTTAAACTGCGGGTTCACTTTAAAGGGGTAATGATTGTCATCTAAAAATAATCGTTTACTTTGCCCAGAATGGATAATCAAGCCGTCAATGCTTTCTCGTTGTAAGGCTTCACGGGTGCGGCTTTGTAACTCTGCAATATGCTGTGGATAGTATGGTGCTATTTGATGGTATGCTGACATGCCCGACTCTCATAAATAAAAAACAATGTAGGTTAACATAAGCCTAAAACCAAAAGTATGCTGTGTCATATTTAGGTTTTAGGGTGTATTTCCATAGTGGCTAGTGCTTTAAATAGATTTTTACTGTTGCCTAAATGTTGACTGTATATTTGTTGGTAGGCCAATACTGCCTTAACGTAGTTGCGGGTTTCCTTAAAAGGAATAGTTTCTATCCATAAATCCAAGGGAATAGTGTCTTGTTTGGGTAACCACTGTTTGACTCTACGCCATCCGGCATTATAAGAGGCTGTTGCCAAAATGGGGTTATTATCCACTTTGTTCATTAAATAACGCATGTATTGCGTACCTAATTCGACGTTTCTATTGGGGTTAAATAAACTTTTCCTGCTAATTTTTTGTTTAGTAATATATCGAGCTGTACTCGGCATAACCTGCATTAAACCCAAGGCCCCAACGTGAGACGCTGCATCGGGCATAAAAGAACTTTCACGCCTAACGATGGCATAGGCCCACGCCACATCAATGTTATTTTTCTTGGCGCTGTAGTGCAACTGATTATCAAATGGCATAGGGAATCGCCGACGTAAATCATCAAGATACCCAGCTTTAGAAAAACCAAAAATGGCTTGGTCATGCCATTTATGTTTACTGGCAAGCACTGCAGCGGTAAGTTTTTGTGGTTGCGTTAGTTGGCGTTGCAAGAAAATCCATTCTCGTCTTGCGCTTAGATTACGCCCCAATTCTCTGAATTCAAAGGCTCTTTGGGCAGCGGGTAAGGCCGCTAATTCATCTAAGTCTCCTTGGGATATCCGTAATGGATTATCATTTAAACTGGCTACTTCTGAGAGTTTGCCACTGGCCAAAAAACCATAGTAGTGGCGCTGTTTTGACAATTTTTGTAATCCCGTTTTAGACAACTCTTGAGCTCCTAGCTGTTCGTATGCTCGGGCTTTCCAGTATTGGAATACATTATCAGCAGATACATCTTTAGGCACAAAATTAATCACATCCAGCGCATGTTGCCAGTTTTGTTGTCTTAATACATGGGCTAAATGCCAGCGTAATAATTCTGCATCGGGTTCATAATGGCTGGCTTTCTCTAACCAGAGTTCTGCTTTGTCGTGATTTTTTAGTGCTAAAAAAATCGCGAATCTATGAGATATCTTTTTGAGCTGTTGAGCTGTAAAGCTATATTTTTTAGAGATTTTGAGCCAACTGCGTAGTGCTAAGTCTCTGTCATGGCTGACTAAACGCTTGAGTCCATAAATCAGGATCTCAGCTTCTTTTTCTTTATATATTCCTGGGAAATTAGACAGGCGAGACACTTGGCTAGGTGAGCGACGTACTTTTAACCAAAGATCGGCTAAGTATTGCTGATTTTGTGGAAGCAGGGTTTTTAAGTAAGGGACTAGGGTATGGTTGCCGCCACCCGCCGCTAAGGATAATCTCTTCCAAATTAAATCAGGGGTACGTTTGCCTGCGCTTTGCCATTGCTTAAATAACGCATCACAATCAGAAGGTTGTGATTTTCCGACTACCCAAAGTTTCTCTGCCAACTCAAATGCTTGACTACTAGTGGGATCTTTTTGCAGCAATATTTCCCCATACTTGCAGGTAAAACCGGTATTCCCTATATCCCGATAGAAATGACTAAACAATTCAGGTTGGTTCTGTTTACTTAAATATCTCAGCCATTTTTTTCTTAAGGGTAAATCTAAAGGAGTCCCTTCATATTGGGATAGAAAACGTTCAATTGGCGCCTTGTTGGCCATAAAAGGAAATTTACTTAGGGTTTTAAGTTCAACATAAGGCTTAAGGGGATACCCTTCTAGTTGCTTCATTGCCTTTTGATACGCGTTACTATTGGGATTGTGAGCAAGCCCTTCAGCCTTCACAAAAATTTTGCGTTGTTGTTCCCGTGACAGTTTTTGCTGTGCAATAGCGAGTTGCATGGGCAAAACAGATAAAATCACAAAACAGATAAAATAACGAATAATCACAATGTCCAAAAAGCCAAAAGAGATAAAAAGTGAGTAAGCTTGATATTAACAAAATGCCTGTTAATAAAAGTATCTATTTCCAAAAAAAATCACTTTAGCTGGCATGACCAGTTGAATTGGGTATCTTTACCCACATCTTATGTAAAATGTTGTTAGTAGATAGGTTGCTCTTTCTAAAAATGTTAACAACAATCTGTTTAAGGCTAAGTATTGGCCTCCTCACAATCCACGCTTTGGCGATAGCCACAGGAGATGATAATGATATACCAAGGTAAAAGCCTCGCGGTGACTTTACTGCAAGATGGCATTGCAGAATTAGTATTTGATGCCCCAGGTTCGGTGAACAAATTTGACCGACAAACTGTCGAAGATTTAGATGCTGCGACGCAAGCCATTGCCGGAAATTCAGACGTAAAAGGTGTAGTAGTTCGCTCCGCAAAATCGACCTTTATTGTGGGTGCAGATATCACCGAATTTACCGCCTTATTCGACATGCCCGATGCAGAAGTATTAGCTTGGGTTGCCAAAACTTCACAAGTGTTCGACCGCTTTGAAGATTTAGCCGTACCTACTATCGCCGCAGTCAACGGTTTTGCCTTAGGTGGCGGTTGTGAAATGACTTTAGCTTGTGATTTACGAGTCGCAGATACCACTGCCGCTATCGGTTTGCCAGAAGTGAAACTTGGTTTAATGCCTGGTTTTGGCGGCACAGTTCGCCTACCTCGCTTAATTGGTTCCGATAACGCCTTAGAATGGATGACCACAGGCCGCGATCGCAAAGCCGTAAAAGCATTGGCCGAAGGCGCCGTTGATGCGGTCGTTTCCCCAGATAAATTAACCGCTGCCGCTATTAGCATGTTAAAAGACGCCATAGCAGGTGATTTAGATTGGCAAGCTCGTCGCGCTGAGAAAAAAGCCCCGCTTAAATTGAATCAAAACGAAGCTATGATGAGTTTTTCTACTGCACAAGCTATGGTAGCTGCTCAAGCAGGCAGACATTACCCTGCACCCCACATGATGGTAGAAACTATTTCAAAAGCCGCTGGCCTTGATCGCGATGGTGCCCTTAAATTGGAAAACCAAGGCTTTGTTAAGCTGGCCAAATCTGACGCAGCGAAAGCGCAAGTGGGAATCTTCTTAGCCGACCAACTGGTTAAAGGCAAAGGTAAAAAACAAGCCAAAGCCGCCACTAAAGCGATTAAACAAACCGCTGTGCTCGGCGCAGGTATTATGGGTGGCGGTATTGCCTACCAGTCTGCGGTAAAAGGCACGCCTGTTATCATGAAAGACATCAATCAAGCCGCACTGGATTTGGGCTTGAAAGAAGCGGCAACTATCTTAGGTAAAGGTATGAAGCGCGGTAAAGTGGATGCCACTAAAATGGCCACCACTTTAAATAACATCGTACCTACACTTGAATATTCCGCTATTAAAGATGTGGATTTAGTGATTGAAGCGGTTGTCGAAAATCCTAAAGTGAAAGCGATAGTATTAGCCGAAACTGAACAACATGTGTCTGACGATGCAATTATTGTTTCTAATACGTCGACTATATCCATCAACCAGCTAGCCAAAAGTATGCAAAAACCAGAGCGTTTCTGCGGTATGCATTTCTTTAACCCTGTGCATAAAATGCCTTTAGTTGAAATTATCCGAGGTGAAAAAACCTCTGATGAAACTATCTCTGCGGTAGTAGCAGCTACCTTAAAAATGGGTAAAACCCCCATTGTAGTCAACGACTGCCCAGGCTTTTTAGTGAACCGTGTGTTGTTCCCATACTTTGCAGGTTTTAGCCGTTTGATTATGGACGGTGCCGACTTTGTGGCCGTTGATAAAGTGATGGAGAAAGTATTTGGTTGGCCTATGGGCCCTGCGTACTTGCTAGATGTGGTAGGCATGGATACCTCTGATCACGCATCGGGTGTCATGTCTGATGGCATTCCAGAGCGCATGCAAAAAATTGAAAACGATCCGGTGACTTTGCTGTTTAAAGCCGACCGTTTAGGTCAGAAAAATGGCAAAGGGTTTTACAACTTCAGCTTAGATAAACGTGGTCGCCCCGCAAAAGTTGCGGCACCAGAAGCTTACGAATTATTTGCGCCTCATTGCGCCGAAACTCGTGAATTCGATAAAGAAGAAATCATTGCTCGTGTGATGATCCCTATGGCTAACGAAGCCATTCGCTGCCTAGAAGAAGGCATTATCGACAGTGCAGCCGAAGCCGATATGGCGTTACTTTATGGCTTAGGATTCCCGCCGTTTAAAGGTGGCATATTCCGCTATATCGAAACCATGGGGTTAGCCAACTTTGTGGCATTAGCCGATAAATACGCGCATTTAGGTGCGGTTTATCAGATTTCTGATGGGGTGCGCGACATGGCCGCCTCGAACAAATCATATTTTGCACAATAGTTTTTGGAGAAGATCATGAAAGAAGTTGTAGTAGTAGATTGTATACGCACACCTATGGGTCGCTCTAAAGGCGGTATTTTTAGAAATGTGCGCGCAGAGACCTTATCCGCTCACCTAATGTCAAAGTTAGTTGAACGTAATCCCAACCTTGACCCAACCGAGATTGAAGACATCATTTGGGGCTGTGTACAGCAAACCAAAGAGCAAGGCTTTAACATTGCCCGTAACGCTCAGTTGTTAACGGACATTCCACGCTCTACAGGTGCCGTAACCGTTAACCGTTTATGTGGTTCGTCTATGCAAGCGCTGCACGATGCCACTAGCGGTATTATGTCAGGTCGCGGCGATGTGTACATGATTGGTGGGGTTGAACACATGGGCCATGTGCCGATGAATTTTAACCTAGACTTTCATCCGGGCATTGCCAAGCACACCGCTAAAGCCTCTGGCAACATGGGCATGACAGCCGAGTTATTAGGCCGTCAAAACGGCATTAGCCGCGAGATGCAAGATGCTTTTGGTGCTCGCTCGCATCAACGTGCGCACAAAGCTACCGTTGAAGGCCGCTGGGCTAACGAGATTGTAGCGACTCAAGGTCATGATGCAGATGGCATATTAAAGTCTATTTCGGTAGATGAAGTGATCCGCCCTGATTCCACAGTAGAAACCATGGCCGCATTACGTCCAGTGTTTGATCCAGTAAACGGTACAGTGACAGCTGGCACATCGTCTGCGTTATCTGATGGTGCATCGGCTATGTTAATCATGTCTGCCGACAGAGCCAAAGCACTAGGGTTAACGCCGCGCGCTAAAATTCGCGCTATGGCAGTAGCCGGTTGTGACGCAGCGATTATGGGCTTTGGCCCTGTTCCCGCTACTCAAAAGGCACTAAAACGTGCCGGTATGACTATGGCCGATATCGAACTGGCCGAGTTTAACGAAGCTTTTGCCGCACAAGCATTATCTTGTATTAAACAGTTAGGTTGGATTGATAGCTTTGACGACAAAGTTAACTTAAACGGCGGCGCGATTGCCCTTGGTCATCCACTAGGCTGTTCTGGCTCGCGTATCTCCACTACCTTAATCAACCTTATGGAAGCCGAGGATAAATCTATCGGTTTAGCCACTATGTGTATTGGGTTAGGTCAAGGTATCGCTACGGTATTTGAACGGGTATAACTGACCTAAAGCAGACTCTGAATAGGCACAACTATTTATTAATAGTTGTGCCTATTTTTTTGCACTTGAAACAAGATTTGGGTTGGTTTGAGAAATTTTTTATTTGTAGATAACTTGCTGTTTAATCACTGCAACTAAACGTTGCTTAACTTGAGGTGTAAGACCAAGGCTGACCAAAAACAAACACAAGCCTTGTGTATCTTTATTCATTATTGATTCCTTTTTCTATGTAACTAGACTTATCAAGCTAAATGCAGTTTAAGAGAGTCTGCTGTACGTCGGGATACATCTCTTCTACAGGCTGTTTACAAAACCCTCCAAAATCGTAAAGATTAGAGTACTTATGCACCAAGAACACTAGCAAAGTGATCTGTCTAATGCTCTAACAATACCAGTCTAAGTCTGTAGAATCCGCGCCTCAGCAAATTAGCTCATTTTTAATCCAAATAACCATAAAGAGGTAAGCAAGTGCATTTCCCAACACACAGATTTTATGAAGACGTACTGGCATTGTTTTGTGCTGGCGTATTGGTCTCTTTTGGTGTGATGTTATTTGGTACTCATAATTTACTCACAGGCGGCACCGCGGGTATTGCCATTATTGGCACTCACCTTGTTGATGTGAACTTTGGTTTGCTGTTTTTTCTGGTCAATTTGCCTTTTTACTTTATTGCTTGGACCCAGCTAAGTAAGCGTTTTACCGTGAATACCTTTATTTCGGTGTCTATGGTTTCTGTGATGACCGAGCAATTACCCCATTTGATTAACATTGAAAGTATTCATCCATTGTTTGCCACCGTAGCGGGGGGAATGTTGATTGGTGTGGGTATACTCATTATGTTTAGGCATAAATCAAGTCTAGGAGGCTTAGGTATTTTAGCGCTATACCTTCAGAATAAATACAATATCAGAGCCGGCAACTTTGGTTTGCTAGTGGACTCTGTAATTTTGGGGTCTTCGATTTTTATCTTCAGTTTAGATTTGGTGATTTTGTCTGTTATTGGCGCGATAACCCTAAACTTACTTATTGCAGTCAATCATAAACCCGGTCGCTATCAGGCCTATAAAAAGTCTAAAAAATCCAAGCAAGTTGAGCAAGACTCCCATTTAGAAGAAGAGCTATTAGCGGCGGTTGAATAACAACCTGAGGATGCAAAACAGCAGTCTATAGGGGCATCCATCATTACTTTGACGTTTTTAAAAAGGTTTTCCAAAAGCATGATGCAACCTTAATTCATGTTTAAAATAGCAAGTGAGCTAGAGCATTAGCGCCATTTCTTTATTGTCGAATGCGCGAGCTTCTTTCCAATTCGACACTTGCAGACCCACAAAAACGCCTACGACGACATTAATAAAGTCGAGAGCCACGGCACCCCAATTTTGTTCTTGTACATATTGTGTAAGTCGACGAAGTAGCATCTTTACATTCCTTATATGAATCACTTTTCCCCAAGAAAACGGTAAAAGGAAAATATGTAATATGAACTAGATCTCTACTCCATTCAAGAAACTACAAAATCGAAGAAATATACTGAATGATAAAAGGGTCAGTGCCGTCTTAATAATTGGCCTATGTTTATTGTATAGATAACTTTTAGCTTTAAGGGCAGATGCCTAAAAAAGTTTTGGGCATCAGCGGCAGGGCAGTTTTATTCAAAACAATTTAAAACGGCTCTGATCATCTTTTATTATCGAGTAGAAAGAGAAGCAAAAAAATTGTTTAGCCATTGCCAAACGGATGTATGATGCTGCTTTCTTCTGCCGGTATTATGTTTTTGCTCCCAGCGTCGCTTGGTGTCAAGTCTGTGTTGGCGACGTTCATCCACACTGTTTGCTACTTCAGCAAAATGCAAGCGTTGCTCTTTTGTAAGATCTTCGCCAAACGCTTTAATAGGTGCTCGATTAATACGGACGTGACCGCTTGATTTTGGAGATGAACACATAGTGATTATCCTCATAACTTAATCTTGTATCTATATAGACAGATGGAGAAGCATGTTTATTACATATTTTTTGCTTGCAAATTTGAAGGCCGCTGGCCAAATGCTGGATAAAATTGATTTAAAACGGCTCTGAACGCTTTTATTCTTACGTCAACGAATTTAATGTGTACATGTTGAAAGTAAGGCAAGAAGTTACAAGCCATATATGGCTAGTTAAATTTTATAAAAACTATAACTGAAGGGTTTTGTATATTGAAGGAAATGAAATGTGCAAAAATGAAGCTTGTTATCAAGAAGATCACGCTAAGTATAGCTTTCTTGTTGGTTAACGCTGCTGTAAATGCCGATAATGTCGACGATTTTCTTGTTACTAAGATGAAAGAAAATGATATTCCTGGTCTACAAGTTTCAGTGATTCAGCATAATAAAGTGGTCAAAGCGGCTAGCTATGGTATCGCTAATATTCAAGACTTAGTGAAGGTAGACAAAGATACTGTTTTTAACATTGCATCTATTACGAAAGCATTTACCTGTGTGGCTTTGATGCAACTGGCTGAACAAGGGGTAATTAATCTCAATGCTTCTATTTCAACTTATATAGCTGACTTACCTAGATCGTGGCAACGAATTACTGTTAACCAAGTCCTGACTCATAGCTCTGGACTACCTGATATCATGAATGAGCGCTTCCAATTGATCGATAGTGGAGGCGAAGAACAATCATGGCAGGCTGTAAAGCTTAAAAAAATGCTATTCAAGCCGGGAACTGCATTTCATTATAACCAAACAAATTATCTAGTGGCAGGTCAAGTTATTGAGAGCGTCAGTAGTAAAAGTTACGCAGACTTGATTAGAAAATTTCAGCTGAAAAAAATTGGTATGACGAGAACAGAAGCTGCTGGATTTGCTCATTTCGAAGATGTAATCACCCATCAGGCGAGAGATTATAGAAAAAGCGAGCAGGAAACTCTAACTAATGTTTTAACTTATTTTCCATCGATTATTCGTGCAGGAGCAGGGATGAGTTCAACGGCTAATGAATTAGCTGAATGGGTTATCGCGTTACAAAATGGCTTGTTTTTTAAACACAAAAAAAGCGTGACAAAGTTATTGCAAGAAGCACCACTTAGTAGTGGTGTTTGGGCAAAAGAAAACCCTAACATGCACCCCTACGCTTTAGGCTGGTACACGGTGAACCGGCCGTTCAACAAGAAAATCGTCACCGCTGGTGGAGGACAATCGGCCTTGGTAGTTTATCCCGATGACGGACTGTCGATTGTAATACTAACGAACCTTGCAGGAGCAAAACCAGAAAACTTAATGGATGAACTGGCAGAATTTTATCTCAAAGATTTTGGTCTATCACCCGATATCAAATTGCTCAAAAACAAGTTGGAGGATAAAGGCTACAATAATGCATTAGATATTGTTAAAACACTAAACTCTGAAAAACAAATAAGTTTTGAAGCAAGCGAGTTGCATCACCTTGCTGAATTACTGGCTAAACATAATCAAAGTAAACAATCACAGGCGATATTTAACCTTAACAATCAATTATTCTCCAAAGCTACCTTAAATAATGGATTACTAAAAAAATATGTTGGAGTTTATGAATTGGATGACTTTTCAATAAGAGTTAGTCTAAATGCAGGTGCATTGTTTATCACTGCAACAGGTGATGCTACTTTACCTATTTTCCCCGTTACTGATAGTCGCTTTGTGTTAAAGCAGGTTGACGCTTCAATAACATTTGTAAAAGACAAAAGTAACACGGTAAACGGATTGGTATTGAATTTGAATAATCAGGATTTATCAGGAATAAAAATAAAGTAACTGGGCTTAATTGTTTCTTACTTCCTTCCTAAACTAATGTGTTCTTAGCGGATTGGGTAAGGTTGTCACTTTTTGCTTACGCAAAAACATCCGCCAAGTTCACTAAACAGGTGTTCAGGGCGTTATTTATAAGCAGCCACTTTTAGTTTAATGACTTGCACCAAGCGCTGCTTTACTTGAGGTGTAAGACCAAGGCTTATCAAAAACGAAGAAAATGCGGATATAAATACAATGCTTTTTAGAATTTTTACGCCTGTGAACAACATGGTCAATATTAGTAGCGCAGTATAAGCCAAACCAATCATGCCCAAGAACAAACACATGCCTTTTATATCTTTATTCACTTTTTATTCCTCATTTGTAAGTGTTCAATAATGGCCGACTTTAGCTCTGTTGTCATATCCAAAATGTAACCACATTTATCAGAAAAAGCAGAGCTATTGCTAAAACAGTAAGTCAACTCTGTATAGTGCGCATCGAATATTAAGACGCAAAAAGCTGGTTGATGTCTTTAAACGCCTTAAACTCAAGCGCATTACCACTAGGGTCGAGAAAAAACATTGTGGCTTGTTCGCCGACTTGTCCGGCAAATCTAACATAAGGTTCGATAATAAAATTCATTTGATGCTGTTCAAGTTTTCTGGCCAATTGCTGCCAATCTTGCCATGGCAATACCACTCCAAAGTGAGGCACTGGCACGGCATGATCATCCACTTGATTATGTTTAGGTAGGCTGGGCATGTCATTTACAAGGTGGGTGACCAACTGATGCCCATAAAAATTCCAGTCGATCCATTGTTCACTACTGCGGCCTTGTTCACAGCCTAACAAGTCACCATAAAAGGTTTGTGCCTGAGGTAAATCAATCACAGGTATCGCTAAATGAAATGGAGCAAGGGTCATAAATCACCTATATCATTTTTTTAAGGAGCTTAAATTTTTTGTCGGTAAAAGGCGGGTAACGCAGCGGCACATCAAACATAAAGCTGCGTTTCATCACGGTTTTTAAATGACTGAAGTTATCAAAACCAATTTTGCCATGATAAGCACCCGTACCGCTGTTGCCTACGCCACCAAAAGGTAAATTGGGGTTGGCGGCAAACATAAATCCGTCGTTTACGCACACCATGCCGGCACTTGTTGAGTTGAGCACTTGTTGTTCAAAATCGCTGTTTTTAGTGAACACATACAAGGCCAAAGGTTTGGCGCGCTCGTTCACAAAGGGGATCGACTGCTCAATGTTTTTGACCGTCACTATGGGTAGAATTGGACCAAAAATTTCTTGTTGCATCAACGGGCTGTCGATGGCGGGATTGAGCACTAATGTTGGCTCGATAAACTTGTTGGCTGCGTCATGTTTACCACCGTGTACCACGTTTTGGTCTTCTAAATAACTGACTATGCGGGCAAGGTGACGTTCATTCACAATGCGCCCATAATCCTGACTTTTAGCGGCGTCGTCACTATAAAACTCAGTAATTTTATTTTTAATCGCTTCGATTAATTTGGGTGCAAAAGCTTCTTCTACCAAAATATAATCAGGCGCAACACAAGTTTGCCCTGCATTCATCCATTTGCTCCAAGCAATTCTTGAGGCCGTTACATCTAAGTCAGTGGAGCTATCGACAATACAGGGGCTTTTGCCACCTAATTCTAAGGTCACAGGAGTGAGAAATTCAGCAGCAGCGCGCATCACAATTTTGCCTACTACATCGCCACCAGTGTAGATGATATGGTCAAATTGATGTTTCAGTAGCTCGGTGGTTTCCTCCACCGCACCTTCGACCACGGCAAAAGCTTCATTGTCTAAATATTGTGCCACCATCTCTGCGACTAGCTTGGACACATTGGGCGATAACTCAGAAGGTTTTATTAAGGCATTATTACCAGCCGATATCGCTGCAATGAGTGGCGATAAAACCAATAATAGCGGGTAGTTCCACGCGCCAATAATCAAGATAGTGCCAAGCGGCTCTGGCAACATATAACTTTTACCGGGCTGAGCGACTATGGGCGTAGAGACTTTGCGGGGTTTGGCCCATTTTTTTAGGTGTTTTATTGCATGATCGGCTTCGGTTATCACGCCGCCTAGCTCTGCAGTCCATGATTCCATATTGCAGCGGCCTAAGTCCTGTTGCATAGCGGCAAAAATGTTGTCTTGTTGCTCAAGCACCATTTTTTTAATCTGTTTAAGCTGTTCCACCCGCCATGCCAAAGGCTTGGTTTTCCCTGAAGCAAAGGTATTTTTTAATAATGCTATTTTGGGTGCAATGTCGGCAATAGCTGGAAAATTAACGGGTTCTGATTGGGTGTTTGCTTGCATGGAAAACCTATAAAATGTAATGCTTAGTCCCTCATGTTACCGCAAAAATTACTGAAAAAACTACTGCCGTTAACAAAATTCAGGCATAAAAAAGGCCGCAAAATGCAGCCTAGTCAAATAGATGTGTGAGCGTTTAGATATTACACCTCGAACGGATGTCTTAACACTATGGTTTCGTTTCTTTCTGGGCCAGTTGAAATAATATCAATGGGCACACCTGTTAGTTCCTCTAAACGTTTAATATAGTTTTTAGCCGCTTGTGGTAAATCGGCATATTCAGTGACGCCAAATGAGTTTTCGCTCCAACCCGGCATAGACTCATATACTGGCTCGATTAACTCATAACCATCGGCGGCCATAGGTGGCACATCGCTGATGTTACCTTGGGCGTCTTTGTAACCGGTACAAATACTTAAGCTTTCTAAACCATCAAGTACGTCTAATTTGGTTAGACAGAAACCGGTAATAGAGTTGATTTGTACGGCGCGTTTCATAGCAACTGCGTCAAACCAACCGGTACGACGTTTACGGCCAGTGGTGGCACCAAATTCATGGCCTTTCACACCAAGATGTTGACCCACTTCACAATCAAGCTCAGTAGGGAAAGGGCCAGAGCCAACACGTGTGGTATAAGCTTTAACAATGCCAAGTACATAATCTAAGTTTAACGGGCCAAAACCAGCACCTGTAGCCACGCCACCTACTGTGGTATTCGACGAAGTCACATAAGGATAAGTACCGTGATCGATATCAAGCAAGGTACCTTGTGCACCTTCAAACATAATACAATCGCCTCGTAAACGGGCTTTATCGAGTACGTCTGTTACATCCACTACCATAGCTTTTAAAATGTCGGCAACTGCTAGTGCATCGGCCAATACTTTTTCATAACTCACCGGCTTAACTTTATAGTAGTTGGTGAGCATAAAATTATGGTATTCGAGGATTTCTTTTAACTTAACCGCAAAGTCTTCTGGATTAAACAAATCGCCAACACGTAAGCCACGGCGCGATACTTTGTCTTCGTAGGCAGGGCCAATGCCTCGGCCTGTAGTACCTATAGCTTTGTTGCCTCGGGCTTTTTCACGGGCAAGGTCTAGCTCTACGTGATAAGGCAAGATGAGTGGGCAAGCTTCGCTGATACGTAAGCGTTCTTTAACGGGCACGCCACGGGCTTCTAACATAGCGGTTTCTTTGAGTAGTGCTTCAGGGCTAAGCACTACGCCGTTACCAATTACGCAAGTAACGTTGTCACGCAGAATACCAGATGGAATAAGGTGCAAAACAGTGGTTTCACCGTCGATAACAAGGGTGTGACCAGCATTGTGACCACCTTGATAACGCACTACATAAGTTGCTTGATCTGTCAGTAAATCAACAACCTTACCTTTACCTTCGTCACCCCATTGGGTGCCAAGTACTACAACATTTTTAGCCATGAATAAGACGGAGTCATAAAATTAGGCGGGGATTCTATCAAAAAATTATCGCTAGCTAAATAACAAAATCGCGCTGTTTATAATCAATACCACAACACCTAATAAAGGATGGATGAGAAGTTATACCATTCAGTGTTCGGGCTATATTAAATAAACTAAACTGACTACGCCAATAGTTACCAATACACCGCCGGCAGAACGCAATTGGTTAACGGGCTGTTGGGAGACCTGTACTAAAAAACGCTGCCATTTGTTGGCAAATAACATAGGACCAATGCCTTCTACAACTAAAACCAAGGCTATCGCCATCAAAATTACGTCACTCAAAGAATACATGTTCTAAGCCTTCATCAAATGTTGAATTAGTTAGCATAACCGCTGCCTAAAGCACGAAATGGTAATTCTAAACCTAGTTCAGGTACTTGCAGGCCAATCCATTGGGGAAAAGTATTACTATTTGGGCCTGGAAATAGCGTGTATTCATTAGCCCAAGGATAGCGAGCCACCGCATCCGAGATTTTAGGAATGAGTGCATTTGCCTTATCGCCTTTAATTAATAGCAATCTTTCTGGCTTTGCACCGTACCAATAGCGGTCAGGTGTAGTAGTTTGATACTCACGCAAGGCTGGCAAACCACTTTGGATGCGCCAGCCTACTACTTCGTAAACCGTATACTCAATAGCATTTTCTGGCTTAAGGGCTATCCAAGTGTGTACTGCAAACCAGCCGCGCCAACTAAACGCATCGGCAGCATAAACCTCAATTACGGCATTTTTAAAAATTGCCGGATCGATTGCAATACCGGCAGGCTCTCGACTAGCTGTGCGCCAATCCGAACTACTGCAAGCAGCTATCAAACTAACCAAAAAAAAGAACATTACACCTTTATTCAACATTATCCCTCAGACCCGCTGTCGACTTTAATCCACTGCTGTTGTTGCTTTATTACTTCAAATCTAGCCCACTGATGAAAATCATAATGGGAGCATACATTAGTTTGACCACTTTCATCACCGGCCAATACTTTATAGGAAACTTGGTTGAGTTCAATTTGGCTCCTAGAGCTTGATATATCTGTAACTTGTCGAATACTCCATACACTGCCTATCTTACCGTTACTGTATAGGCGGCCTGCAATAATTTCGGAGGGGTGAATGATGTCTCTCTCGGCATGTTGCTTGGCTAATTCCAGCAAATCGGCTAAACCCTCTGGGGTAATATCTACGTATGAATCCAAGTCTTGCATAGCGGCCGCAAAATCTTCGTGGGTTAACTCAAACTGACGGTCTTTGGGTTTTACTCTAAGGGGCTTTTTGAAGATATGCCCTAAATGCGCTGGGTAGCGACGCCAAGCAAATAATCCATTAAATAAAACGCTGATAACAAGGATCGCCACAAGGTTGACTGCAATAGGCACCCATAAATATTGATAACCAAGATCGGTGATAACCGAACCACCCATAACCACAGTGAGTGCGGTAGCACCTCCAGGAGGATGAATGCAGCGCAAGTAATACATTGCGCCAATAGCGATACCAACAGCTAATCCAGCAACAACAAAGCTATTACCAAATAACTTAAAACAACTGATGCCGATTGCACCAGAGATAATATGACCCCCAACTACCGCCCATGGTTGCGACAACGCTCCATGAGGCACTGCGAATAGCAATACAGCGCTGGCGCCCATTGAGGCTATCACTAAAATGCCACTACTTGGGTCTAAAGTGCCAGCCTCAATCAACAGGCTAGTTAACCACAAAATTCCACCAATGCTGATGAAACCACCAAAAGCTGAAATTAGTTTTTCTACGTGACTCGTTGAGTTGGCCGTAAAGCCACTTAATAATTTAATCTCGTTAACTAAATGTCTTACTGTCATTTATCTCAATTTTTATAGCTGAACGGCGCTAGATCTTAAGAGAGAAACGCGGTTCTTTGCAAGGCATTCAGCCGACTAAATATGCAAACGAAAAGTAAGCACTTACTTTCTAACTAAAGTTGAAAAAAGTATTTATGATCAACTTTGATAAGGTTTGCCGTACCAAAAAATTTTCTCACTTTATTCAATTAAGGCCGCTAAACAGCCAGCAACTTAGACCAGCGAGCATCTCGCGTCCTGATGGATACCAACTCATTAATCAGTTGATGGGGTGGTATCCATCACGGGCTTGTTAGAGTTAAAACACACCCGGAGCACTAAATAACCCAAAATACCTGATAACAACGACCCGAGAATGATACCAAGGCGTTCATCGAATAGGACGTTAACGCCCGTTTCTTCGAAGGCGAGGGAGCCGATGAACAGACTCATGGTAAAACCTATGCCGCAAAGCGCTGAAGTGCCATATAAGCTCAACCAATTCATATTCTTTGGTAGGCTTGTTATTTTCAATTTAATTGCGAGCCAGCACAAACCAAAAATTCCAACTTGTTTACCAAAAAACAAACCCAGCGCGATCCCTATCGGTACCCCGTGCATAATTTGATCTAGGCTTACATTTTGTATATTAATTCCCGCATTAGTAAACGCAAAAACGGGCAGTACGAAAAATGCTACAACATTGTGTAAATCATGTTCCATCGTCTTAAGTGGCGAATACTCAGGCTTTTGTTTAGAACGCATAGGAATGAACATTGCTAGCACAACACCAGCAAGTGTCGCATGTACCCCAGATTTGAGTGTTGCAATCCACATAATAATGCCAATAAGAACGTAAGGACTCTTTGATATGACGTTATATCTATTCATAGCAAAGAGAATAGGAATACAAAGGGCAACAACACACAATGCTTCGAACGAAATATTTGAGGTATAAAAGAAAGCAATAATGAGTATTGCCCCGATATCATCGAATATAGCTAGAGATGTAAGGAATATTTTAATAGAAATTGGGACTCGAGAGCCTAGTAGTGTCAAAACACCTAAGGCAAACGCAATATCTGTTGCTGCTGGAATCGCCCAACCTTTAGCAGCTACCGGGTTGTCTGCATTAAAATAAAGATAAATTAAAGCTGGTACCAGCATTCCACCAACAGCACCAACCCCTGGCAATATTATATTTTTCTTATTTTTCAATTCACCTTCAAGTAACTCTCGCTTCAATTCAAGTCCAACTAAAAAAAAGAAAACAGCCATTAACCCATCATTTACCCAAAGTAGAAGAGGTTTGGCAATTTCTAGCGCTCCAATACGCACTTCAACAGGTGTAGTGAGTAAAAGTTGGTAATACGGATCAAGAAAAGAATTGGCTACCAAAATTGCAAGTACCGCAGACACAAATAGCAAAACACCGCCAGCAGATTCGAGCCTTAAAAAGGAGTTGATAAATGAGTCTTGATTATTTTGCATAGGTACCTTGAATTTTATTTACCTCGCAATGAGGTAAGTACTAGATATTTAGAATGAGTAACAAAGGGTTAAGACCAACTGCTACGTGTTAATTTGCATGACTTGCTATATGTTTTGGGTCAGATCCTAAACTTTACAAGTCTAGTTAAACTCTGGAGTAGCTAAACCAAAAAGAAAAAGCATCATACCGTAAATCAAAAAGACGCGTTTAACAATGAGATGAAGGTTTTCTAGAGTTCTGCCTTTATCTTGCATGAATTCTAGTAGTTACATTTCGCATAAAGCATTCAAAGCTACGGAATGACAGCAATGAAGTTATCTTCAGTCACAGAAAAATGTCAAAAAAATTTACAACTATTAGACAAAATAAAACTACAAATTCATAACTAACTAAAAGGTAAAGGTTTAATTTTCATGGCTCATTTAATGCTTGTTTTTTGAGCGGTTGTACAGGTCACAGTTAAGTGAACTGAGTTATTGATTTTTACTAAAATAATTTAAGGAACAAATATGAAAAAATTAACAAGTGCAGCATTAGTTATTGGATTTATGTTTTCGACTTCAGTATCCGCAACAATTATGTTCGACGCAGACGTAACGGGAGACGTTATCTTCGGATCTGGAAACCTGAATGGCAGTTTTACCGTTGATCAGGCAAACGGTTTTGAGTTAGGTTTGCGAGGTAAATTACGCCATAATGCCGCTGGGGCGCCTGAGAATACTTTTAACAGTAACGGAGACGGTACCTATAGTTTTGATGCCGGAGTCGCACCAACTCAATCTGGCTCAACAGCTGTGTGGAGTTTTGAATGGTCAATTAATTCAAATTTTGATAGTTCAGGTGGCTTTTTAGGTGACTTCACTTACATGCTGTCATTGGATACCGATCCAAGCGCCTCTGTCAGTTTGTTCGATTTTGATCCTATCAATGATGTTAACACCAATAGTGGTGTTGTGGCCTGGGATCATGCGATAGGCGACAATAACACCGGAAATGGAGCTGGAAGTCGATCATCCGATACCGACACGGTAACCTATGATGGACTAATTTCATCAAATAACTTGGCACAAAACTCATGGAAGCCACATTGGTTTATTCCTGGTTTTGATCCCACTTTAGATGGTATTTATGACATTTCTTTAACTGCTTTTGATGCAAGTGGCGCCCAAGCTGCAAGTACATCAATCCAGATTATTGTAGGTGCTGGAGCTACAGCTGTTCCCGAACCAGGGACGATAGCGTTGTTATTTACTGGTTTATTTGGCTTAGCGACACGTAAAAGGCTGGTGAAATAAAATTTAGTCTAAAGCGCCTAAAGGCGCTTTTTTATTATTCAGACTAAATAATATATTTTATATGATTTTTCAAAGCGTTATGCTCAACCGTGCCCACAACGTCCAACAACTCATTAGAGTTTTCTCTGCAACTAACGCTCGCATAACAGATAAACAAAATACCGTATTGGTTGTCCCCTTCAGTCAAGGCCAAGGGGACCGTTAATACAAATGTTCATTTTTCTATAAATGGAAATCACCGGATCTCTCTGGCTGATAAATTATTTGTGTGATTCTCACACTAAGGTTACCGCCTCCGGGTTTGGGCCACTCAATTTCATCGCCAATTGAAAGCCCTAATAAAGCGCTACCAACTGGCGCTAATATAGAAATCGTTTTTCCATTTGACTGCATATTTTTTGGATAAACTAACGTTAATTCGAAGTTTTTTTGAGTAGATTCAACAAAAAATCGTACTGTCGAATTCATTGTTACGATATTTGAAGGTACCTCTTTTGACTCCAAAATCGTCGCTCGACTAATTTCATTTTCCAATTCATTAATACCGGGCACACTATTCTTCGGCAAAGACTCAATTAAAGAATAGAGTCTGTCTGAATCTATTGAAGACATGATTATTTCTGGTCTAGTTTTCATTTATACCTCTGAGCGTATTTGTTGGATGAAGCATTTAAGTTACTTACCTCTCTGACTTCATGGTTTTTTAAGTCAATCTTTCTTTTGAGTGCTTTTTAGCTTCAACTAATACTGCTAATCAATTAAATAAAATACGATTGCCTATTGTGCCACATCTCCTTATAGCATTCCTCTAATTGAAGTGTAACGCCATTAACACGAGCCGTTTTGTCGCAAATAGACGCCGCAACGTAAAAGTAGCCATTGTTATTCGCATTGTAATGATTCCGGTGTATGCATAATGCGTGGTGGAGAAATTTTAATTAAGGTGTTTCTTATACTTAGCCCCACTGCAACAAAGCGCCGACTAACAAGAGCGCGACTCCACCACCAAAGCACCACACACGAAAACTTCGAGCAACAGCTTCTTTGTTTTTGATCTTGCCAGGCCGATACCCAGCGATAAGCCGCATATAGCGCTTTACCCCAATCAGGTAACCAAGTGCAAAGAGTATATTGTACCTAGGATTGAAATTACCATACTCATAACTCACTCCATTTACTAGATGTTCCTCAATTGAGGGTTTATGTTAACTGTCCGGTTGAATTTACATGTGAGCTACCGCGTAAGCTCGCGGTGATATCTATAGGGTATTGCGGTTAAATATGAATCTGATTTTTTTACACTAAAATGTGCGACATTACCCTACATAAATTTGTAGTCTTATATGAACAGCATAAGCGTAAACCAATTTAGGGACAATTTAAAACCTAGGTGGAGCAGACTGTTAGTGATCATGAGCCTATAAAAGTGACTAGGCGCAGGGGTGAGGCTTTTATTGAGTGCTGATGACTAGGAAAAGGAACAGGAAACATTGCACGTGTTACAAAACAGTAGCTTAATGAATCAAATTCCAGCGTCATTGGCCATTCTTAGCAGACGTCGGGGTTGAACACAACCCTAATATGACCCAGATAATTACTTGTGTTTTCATTAAGTAATTGGTCCTTATACGCCCAGATAGTAGGCTAAAGATATTTGGCCATACTAACGAACAAAGTGAGGCGAGCCAATTGCTTTTTGTCCTTGTTGATTGGATTGTTAGCTGCCAAACCACTCAAGCGCTATTTTTTCATGCTTTTGAATAAAACTATTTTTAAGTGACATATAGATATTAATGTCATTCTCGCTTTTAGGAACAGCCTCTTTTTTAAGAGAACCATACTCTAAAGCTATTGCAGAGTGAGCAATTAGGTACTCTTTAAATGCTCTATGTCGATGTAAATGAAAGTCATTTGCTTGAAACGCATGAACATGATGACTTCGTTGGTTGCCACCTTTTTGAAAATACCGCCTGCCTGAAATACCATTTTCACCTTTGATTGTATAACCGAGTGCTTCTATGTTTTCAGCTGCATTATCTAACTCTTTAAGGTCGACAACCTCTATTAGAATATCAATAACAGGCTTGGCTGTTAAACCAACTACAGACGTACTGCCGATATGTTCTATTTTGACAGCATTAATACCAATTGCCTTAGCTAGCAATATTCTTTCAGTTTCAAAAGTATTCTTCCAATTTGGATCGTAATCAACAACCTCAACAACTCTAATGCTCAAATTGATCTCCCTTGGCAACTAACGCTAAACTAAGGGCAATTACTTGTTGGCGAAATGCGGAACGCGCCAACGAGTATTTGTCCCAGTGACCGCAGGGAAAGATCTTGAGTGCCATGTTATGTGCTTTCTCAACAATGACCACGTCACATTAATTGCAAAAGTTCAATCGAAAAGCCAATTAGTGCTAATACTAATCCAACTCCTCCTACAGAGTTTCCCCGACCAAGCACAACTCCTACCCGAACAAGCGCTTTGCTAATGCCTAATATGAGAAGCAGTAACGCCGTAATAGCACTAAAAAATACATTGGAAACAAGGAACATTGAATTATCCCAAGCAGATAGACTAACTACAGCTACAATCCAGATTAATATGAAGCTTCCTATCCATGCTTTTTGATTTTTCATGAGCTTGGGTTTAGTTTCTTCAAAAGTAGCTTTAAGAAACTCTGACGTCTTAGGAAAATAGAGTTCAACAGAAATTAAAACTAAGCCAATAAGCTCAATAGTAATTGCACTCCATTGTATTAGATTACCATACTCGATGCTTATTTCTCCCAGCCGCGCTTTTTGCGGCGAACTTTGGCAACTCGTTATATACCTTTACGCAATTTCAAAATCAATTTGATGCACTTTAGCTAAGTTAACATTGTGTTTTGCTTGCCAGAGGTCATAATTGTCTTGCATCGATAGCCAACTTTCAGGGCTACGGCCTAGGGCTTTTGATAGTCGCAAAGCCATTTCCGGCGTAATAGCACTTTTAGCTTTTAAGATACGACTTAAAGTTGAAGGAGAAACATCTAATTGTTTGGCAACAAATCGGCAACTATAGCCAAAAGGTTCCATATAAACATCGGAAATAAATTCACCCGGATGCGGTGGATTATGCATATTCATTAGTGATAATCCTCATAATTTAAAATAAAAGCATTGCCATCTGTAAATTCGAATGTGACACGACAACTACCATTTACAGTAATAGACCACATTCCATCCCGTTTACCTTTCAAGGCATGCAACTTAAATCCTGGTAAATCAATGTCGTCTAAAACAGTCGCAGTATCAATAGCCGCTAGTTGCATTCGAAGTCGACGTTCATGCTTGGCTTGAATGCCGGATTTGCTGCCTGACTCAAAGAACTTTTTTAGCCCTTTATGTTTGAAGAAAGCGTAGCGTGTTGCGCAACAGGTGTCTAGCAGGAATATAATGCCCCAATAAGCCGGCGAAAAGAGCACAGCGACTTGAGGTCGGATTAATTGGATTGTTATGTGCTAGCACGTTACACTGTACAAATAAACGTACATGAACATTTTGGGACCCAATATGGATGCAATAAGCTACACAGCAGCTAGAGCAAATTTAGCAAACACAATGGCGCATGTTTGTAATGATCATGCGCCAGTTATTATAACTCGTAAAAGTGAAGCTCCTGTAGTGATGATGTCCCTAGAAGACTATAACGCAATGCAAGAAACTACATATTTACTCAGATCTCCAGCTAACGCTAGAAGCTTGCTTGATTCTATTGCCGAACTTGAAGCTGGCAATGGAACCCAAAGAGAGCTTGTCGAGTGAAACTCACTTTTTCAACTAAAGCTTGGGAACAATATCTATACTGGCAAACTACAGACAAAAAAATACTTAAACGTGTAAATTTGCTCATTAAAGATATCCAAAGAACTCCAAATGAGGGCATTGGAAAACCTGAGCCATTAAAGCACGGGTTATCAGGCTATTGGTCTCGTAGAATTAATGATGAGCATCGCATCGTATACAAACAGCAAGATGATACAATTCTAATTGCTCAACTGCGCTACCACTACGGCACATAACGCCGCAATAAGCGGTGACAGTTTGACGAGTCCGTTGCAGCAACTTGTAATGTGAATATCTATCTACAAAAATCAAAGCTGCCAAAACCCTGTTTCAATTCCATTATGAATAACAATCGCACATTGCCCATAGCCTAGAAGCTCCATTGGTGGCACGGCTATTTCTGCACCAGACTTTGATGCTGCATCTACTGTAGCTTGGATATCATTTACAAGAATGTAATGGCGGACTATGGGCTTCTCTGTTTCGCGTAGTGGTGATCGAACTCCCACTTTTCCACCGTTAGAGAATTCTGCTACCCGAGCCCCGCCTAAATTCATATCACTTTCTCCAAACGTCACAGCATGTAACTTGGAGTAAGTTTCGCAAACTTCATCGACATCAGATGTAACAATTTCAAGATAGTGAATTTGCATATAGCTTCCTGTTTTACCCTATTTAGATGAACGAGTTATCAATGATTTGCACATAACCCCTACAATAACGTGAAAAACAGAGCGAAAGCGAGGCTTTTTCCCAATGAGTGAAACGAATGTGGTTTATTGTTTTGTTAGCAGTTCTATTACTCATAGTGACTCCATAATCGCAGTACTTTGACTACTTTTTCCAATTCACACACTTGGTATACTAATCGATGTTGTATGTTTACTCGTCTTGAATAAGCGCCAGAAAGATCACCAATTAATTTTTCAAATGAGGGGGGAGATTGGAACGGATCTTCTTTGAGTATTTCGATTAAAACCTTAGCTTTACTTTTGAGACCGCTACTAGCAAGTTTTTTTGCATCCTTCTGGGCTTGCTTCGTGTACATAACTTTCCATGTCACCAGTCTAAGCTCTCAGAACAATCCTTTATATCAGTTTCTAAACCTTCTTGGATGGATTCACGCATCCCGGGTACAGACAATAAATATAAAGTTTCTTGAATCGCATCCCAATCTTTTTCTGATAAAAGAACGGCATTGTTTCGCTTACTAGTTATTTTAACAGGGACATGCGATTCAGCAGTTTCATCAATAACGCGATAAAGATTTGCTCGCGCTTCTGTTGCAGTTAATGTAGTCATAAATACCTCCAAACAAAAGCGTACGCTTAGGCGCACGCAATGTCAAATTATGAACTGCTAACGTTTCAAAGCAACGGCGCGCGCATTTTGCGTGTCCGATGACTTTGTTTGTTAGGGCTGCAATTATGCATGCCAGTTAATATCGATTTTTTTGTGTGTTGCAACGCAATCACGCAAATATAAATTGATGAGGCTTTGATAAGGCACACCAGACTCTTCAGCCATATTTTTAAAGTAAGAAATAACATCTTCTCCAAGACGCATGGTTACAGACTTTTTTAATTTACTTGCGTAAGGATTTTTACGCGATTTCATTGCTGATAAATCATACTCATCTTTCATAATTAATGTCCTCGCAGATAATTTTTACTTTCATTTTTTGTCGCTTTTCTAGCGGAAATAACTCTGATTGTGTTGCCATCATCTCGCTCACAGTGACAAACGAGCAACAAGTTGGTTTCATTGCTCATTCCAAGCATCAAAAAGCGGTCTTCGGTTTTGGAGTTATCTTGATCAAAGAACTGCACAGCAAATTCATCAAAAAATACGGATTTAGCTTCTTCAAACGAAACACCGTGTTTTTTAATGTTTGTTGCCGCTTTAGCCGCATTCCACTCGAATTTAATCATATGTACATTGTATGTACGTAAGGTGGGATTGTCAAAGTAGCCCTAACGCCCTGTTAAGGGGCTGATAATGTTTGGAAAAACTGTGTAGCGAAGCGAAACCGAGCCAAACTTTAGCAGTCCCGCCTTGAACAGCTTGTTAGTTTTTATTACGACACTGTACTACGGTTAAAGGCTGAACGAAGCAATCCAATGCCTGCAATAGTAAATAAAAATGAAGTAGCACCATTTATCCATCGACTTGCACGTTGATACCAGTTCATAACTCCATGATATGAGAAACATATTGAATATATAGCATTTGTAGCAAATCCTACAATGATACAAACTACCAATCCTGAAATAATAGATAAGATCCCGTCATTTGAACCCAAGCCAACAGAAAGTGCAGCCATCCAAGCGATTACTGTTTTAGGGTTAGAGATATTCATAATAACTCCACGCAAAAACCACTTTTTATCTGAAAAAGTTTCATCAATCATTCCAAGGTTAGCTGAATTAGGTTTCATACTTTCTTTAGCAGACAGAAAAGCAAGTCTTAATAGGTATAGACCACCAAAAACTTTCAGTGACATTAATAAATAAACAGAACTTTGAAGAATAGCTCCCATACCACTTGCTGCAACAACTCCCCAGAAAACTAGGCCCGTAGAAAGTCCCGCACCATAAATTAGACTGGTCCTTCTACCTTTACTCATAGCGATGGTTGCATTGGAAATATTTGCTGGTCCAGGAGAAACAGCTATAACAAAAAATGCGATACCAATACTTAATAGTGAAAACAGATCTATCACTTTTATTTCCTCTTTAGTAGATGCCAAACTTTACTAAAAACTAACGTCGCAATAAGCGGTGAGTAATAGTTTGCTGATATGTGAAACGAAGTGGTGCCGAGCAAACTGTTACGAACCCGACTTTATTGCTTTGTTATATTTTTAATAATATTATGTACGACATTACCGTACATAATATTGAGTGAATTATGAATAGCATAAGCGTAAATCAATTTAGGGACAATTTAAAAAGCTATGTCGAGCAGACTGCAAGTGATCACGAGCCTTTAAAAGTAACTAGGCGCGCGGGTGAGGCTTTTATTGTTATGAGTGCTGATGACTGGGAAAGAGAGCAGGAAACATTACACGTATTACAAAGCAGCAGCTTAATGAACCAAATTTCAGAGTCATTGGGCACACACAAAAGCAATCAAGGTTATAAGCCAACAAAAGAGCAATTAGATGAGATCACTAGTCTTTGAAGGGAAAACTTGGCTGGCATACGAACAATTAAGAGAGAAAGACAACAAGCTTCACAAAGCATTATGTAAAATTATAAAGGAAATGTTGCGCTCGGATCCCGCTAGCGGCCTCGGAAAGCCAGAGCCTTTAAAGCATAACTTATCTGGATTATGGTCAAAACGAATTTCCCAAAAAGACAGGCTAATTTATAAGTTTGATGAAGACTGTGTATACATTTTCGCAATAGGTGGGCATTACGACCAACACTAGAAAATATAACGCTTCGAATATGCGGCGCGCGCTGTTTGCGCGTCGGCCATGATTTGTTTGTTAGCTGCGATTTTAAGAGTCATGATTTGACAAGTCTTTGGCATTGTATGTGTTGGGATTAACCAAATTTACTTTTTTGAGTACTCTTAGGAGCGCTAAGATTGCAAACAGTAATGCAATCGCAAAATATAATATAGTGATAAACTCAAAACCTTGAGAATCTGTGCATATTTCTCCCCCTCCCTTGCTAGCAGGGATTGGGTAACAGCCATTTCGCGGTAAGCTTACGTAGGTGCCGTATGTAAAAAAGAAACTTATTCCAAGGTAAATTATTGATAAAAACATTTCAAATACCTTCTAGCAGCTAACGCCTTACTAAGCGGCGCGAAATAGTTGGCTAAAATTGCGAGGAACGAAGCTAGCCAACTGTTTAGCGTCCGTTTAAGTAACTTGTTAAGTGCCTATTTCTGATGTATTTCCATACTTAAGTACGACATTAGGGATTTCATAATATGTACCATTTCTTCAGCGCAATCTTCGGTGAGTTCCTCTTTTCTACCATGAACGATCGAATCACGTCTTGCTACAACCTTTTCAATAAACTGAATATAAAACGAATTATTTTTAAACCTTTTATTTCCAATAACTAAAGCCAAAGCATCTTCTCTTGAAATATTACGTATTTTCCCTCTGCGATCTACCTCATAAAAATCGCTATCGATATCGTCATTTGATTTACCTTTGGAAAGCAAGACAGATCTAATTTCCCTGAACACCCAATGTTCAAATGATATAACTACAAATACACAGAATGAGTGGTAATCTTTTTGAGTTTTATATTTATTTGCCATTTGGCGATATTTAGTAGCGCTATCTTCTACGTAATTTCGTTTTAATGAAGTTTGCAACAACTGCATTTTATCTTCAGGTAAATTACAACCTAGCCCAACTCCAGTCCCGCGTTGGTCGTACACTCCCATAGCCCAAAGCTGTTCACCTTTAAAATTATTAGCAGCCATTTTGTGCCAAGGGCTTAGTTTTGATGGAGTAATTTCAGGAATCCAATCTTTGGTAGAGTTGTTTACACCCTTATAAGCTTCTATAAATTTATGTACAAATTTCGTGGCTAATACCGCCACGTTTTCATGATGTATTTTTCCATCATCATTACAAATTTCAGAATTAAGAGGTTTGTTCACAGGGTCTATTGTGACTATTTTTAGTTGAAAAACAGAATATGAATATTCTCCATAAATGTCTTCAATAGCTAAGGTCATACCCCAGCGTTTTTGATCTGAATTGACTACTTTACAAGTTCGTAGCTCCGCACCAAAATCCCCTAAGGTTATTGCTATCGGGGCTATCTCTGTTGGCTCTCCATCTTGACCTAGGGACTCTGGCACTAAAATAACAACGGGGAATTTCCCACAAACTATAAGCTCAGTAACTGACTTTTTATCTATTTGAAATTGATCATATTCAGTAGTTCCGGCAAAAGCCCCATAAAATCCATTTATTACTTGTTTCATTTTACTCCCAAACTAGAAATATACTCTTGGCACTTAACGTCGCAATAAGCGGTGAGTAATAGTTTGCTGATATGTGAAACGAAGTGGTGCCGAGCAAACTGTTACGAACCC
>NZ_CAKZKO010000011.1 GCF_937123705.1 uncultured Paraglaciecola sp.
AGAGTGAGTATGCAATCAGGCTGTATGAGCTGATAATCCAATGGCGAGCAGTTGGCAAAGTGCCTAAATTAGAGCTACAGGAGTTACGCAATAAGCTAGGCGTTGACCCTGAACAATATCAAAAAATGTGTAATTTTAAAGCAAAGGTATTAGACCTTGCTGTCAGTCAGATAAACGACCATACCGATATTACCGCTACCTATGAGCAGCACAAAACTGGCAAAGCGATTACTGGCTTTACGTTCACATTCAAGCAGAAGCCAAGCGCCAAAGCAGCAGCTAAGGGGGCGAACCCAGCGCGAGATACAGACACGCCCGATATGTTTAATGACATGACAGACAGCCAAATAGCCACGTTCAGTAGTAAGCTGGCACGACTGCCCGAACTTGGTAACGATGCCCCTATTGGTGGAAGCACTGACGACTACGCCACGCTGATAGCCACCCATCTAGCCGACCCAGTGAAGCAAAAGAAGTATCACAAGTACCTTGATAAGCTAGGTTTCAAGCCAACCAAAAGCAAAGCATAGCAGCCCAACCGATAACCAGCCCAGCCACCTACAACCACTCATAGGTGGCTTTTTAGTGCGCGACCAATCTACCCAGCAAGTAAAAAACGCACAAAAATGCGTGTCGGCAAGTTTGAAGAACTTCAAAGATTATGGGAGATCATTAATCAAAAAGCTGTTCTTGAATACAAAATTGCAGATGAAGATGAGTTTTTAGCATTGTTTAAAAGTTATCTTGTACAAGAATCTGATAAATTCAAGAAAACTGGCGTTCAGACACGCATTGAGAAAGTATATATCCACAACGAAACAGCCATGTCAAAGATAGTACATGGTGATGACGATGATTTTGCTAAATTTAGCACAATGACATACCGAGAATTCTTAAACCGTTTATCACAAGAAGCTTTCATTAAAATTTCAACTCTTCATAAAGCCTTTGCTTCAATTGAAGAAAAAATTGATATAACAGAATATCTTAATATCCAGACGATCAGAAAAATAATTTCAGGGTTCAGAAAATACTTGTTAAATAACTCATTTAACAAGTTTGGCCTTGGCTATAACATCATATCTAACTCCATACATCCAACAAGATTCACTACTACAGATGGTTCACCTAAAAAAGATGTGCTTGCTAGTGACTTAGGAGTACAGAGCGATGAACTTTTAAAACCATTAGATGCATACCTCTTTGATGAAGTTTTTTATGATTCTGAATTAGAAAAATTAAACATTACAGATGGAGAAATCACCTCCGTATCTGTGTTTACTAAAATCCCAAAAAACTCGATAAAAATTCCAGTTGCAGGTGGATATACATATTCGCCAGATTTTGCCTACGTAGTAAAAACAACGAGCGGCGAGTACCTCAACTTTATTATTGAAACTAAAAATGTTGATGGAAAAGATAGCCTGCGCCAAGAAGAAGAGAGAAAAATAGAACATGCTAAGGAGCTGTTTAATCAAATAAGCAAAGATATTAAAGTTGATTTTATGACTCAATTTGCAGATGACGTTATTTATGATCTAATAAAACGGCATACATAAAATGAATTAGGCTGTATTAGATGTAGTAGCTCAGATGTAGTAGCTCAGACCTGATCACGCTTCCTACATTCTACGGTTCTTACGTTTTGATACTTATCCCACCTGTTATTAGTGTCCGCCATAAGCCGACACTTTAACCCATTTTCTTCAATTACGAATTTGATTTTAAGCTATCGAAGTACTCTTGAGGGACAAGTGCGTTTCCATTTCGAAACTCTTCGACCAAATGGATATTGTCAAAATTATTAAAGTAGTCAGAAGGAACATGCTCCAAAACAATCATCTGGAAGGATTTCTTCATATCATTTAAAATACTGCCTGTAAAATTATCTAATAATTTAAACGCATCGATGACTTTTGCTTTATCCGAGTGCTGAAGTCTTTTTTCCGAAAGGTTTTCTTCTTCACCATAATACGGTCTACTAGGCTGATCAATTAGCAAAAATGAAGGAACATGTTTGCTATTTTTTGTTAGCATTAGCTCATGAAGACCTAAGAACATAAAGAGGTGTTTAAACATATCGTTCGAACTACTTCCGGAAGCTTCAATATACGTCGTTTTAGGCTTTCTAAAATCGATTTTCTTGTCTTTATAATTAAAGACTGGCTGGTAGCTTCCGTAGTTCTCCAATGATGGCTCAACCAGTTTCATGTATCCTTGAATGATCTCTTCTAAAACCTTAATACATAAATCCCTATTCTCTGTGGTATCAGCAACCTGAATTGAACTTAGCTGATCCTCAATTCCTTTTGTCGATGTGATTTCATCATCATTATTATTGGAGGTATATAGGTCGAGTTTAGTCTTAGTTTGACCTAGAAAAATGTACTTATCCCTATCATCGCTAAAGCTCTTTACTTTTTTAGGTAAGGCTTTGGCCGCTTCTTCAAGTTCATTTATCAGTCGTTTGCATTCTGCGATTTCATCTGAGGTTTTTCCGTCAATAGGCGTTCTTTTCTTATTTGCTTGCTTAATCCGATGAAAATCCTCATCTAAAGAACTAATCAGATCATCAAATATAGATGTTTTTACTATATCGTCCTTACTCTTCCAATATTCTACTGGCCTCAAGCTGTCCTCGATGACGTTCAGGCTAGATTTGTACTCATTGTATGCTGACTGAAACCTCGTAAGGTTTCTAATTTTGCGTTCCAGAAAGCTTATCTCTGAAATTATTTTATCAAGCCTACTCCCTTTTCCGCTATAGGCTTGATTAATTCCAGTATCGATGAGCAACTTAAGAGCCTCGACAGATTCTAATGTTTCGCTTTCTTCATTAATTAACCCAAACTCCCTAGCCTGAGAAGTTATAGTTTTAAGTTCATCATGGAATTCAGACTTTTTTTCAGAAATCTTCGAATTCTTTTTTTCTACTATCGCTAGCTTTGCTTGCAAATTGAGCTTTTTCTCGCGCATAAGAATGTTTTCAATTGTTTCAATCCCTACTGCAAGATCAAAGATTCTAGGAAGAGCCTCTCTATATCTGTTGTCATTCTGCTTATCAAAAAATACTTCACTATGCTGAATGATGTCGCCTGAAATACTGCAAAATAACATAAAGTATCTTAACGATATTTTACTATTAGCTTTTAATGACCTTCCGCCGAACGGAATTGTTACGTCCTTATCAATATCAAACTCGGTTTCTAATATTTCCTTCAAACTTCCCTCTGTCATATTTGAAGAGGGGAGATCCGGAACTTCACCAGTCGATGAAAAATAGTATTCGCTTGAAGTCTTGGTTCTATTGGGTGACTTTCTCGCGATAGTGTAATTCTTATTATTTATCTTAAACTCTATTCCATACCAAGCGACATTTTCATTAATTTTACTCTCTGCAATTTTGTGCCTCGACGCGAAGAGACAGTAATCAACGACATGAAGGATGGCTGTTTTTCCAGTATTTGACTCCCCTGTTATGACATTTACTTTGTCTTCTTCGAATTTAAGCTCCCTCCTGTAGCTATTTTCATCGTTCATCCAAAGAATTATTTTTGTTATGGAATACTTCATATCTCAATCCTTAAGTTCAAGTATAGGCTTGATGCATCTTCACTTAATATTTTTGATATATTATCAGAGGCCTTAGAAACTCTCTTTAGTCGATCTCCGACTGAGTTCGGGTACTCAACCTTTTCCATTGATACCATGCAAGAATTATCTATAGATATCATGTCGACCTCAGAAAGGAATTGAATGGCATTTATAGATGTGCTCAAGTTATCGTAATAGCGTTTATTAAAGTTTGAAAAGCAGTGAATCTTATCTATTATCAGCTTATCTAGACTTATTATTTGAGTTCTTCCATTGGCCAAATAGGACAACAGCTCTTTGTGTGCGATGAAAGGAATTATCAGCAGCGCCTTCGTTAGATCAAGTTTTTGCGATTTCTCTACCACTATGGACATTGCCAGTGATGCAAAAGCTAAGTTATTAAAAGTTTCCGTCCTCATTTATACTTTTCTTCCCAATTTTTAAGCCAACCAATTGTGGGTTTATTTGAAAGGCTATATAGACTTCCATGGCTCATATCTGAAAATAATTTTTGTCCCGATATTGAGAGTTCTTTATCTCTCATCGCCTTCAAAATCTTATGGGCTATATCAATAAATTCTTCAGGGTTATCCTTTCTTCGATATGAAGACCGGTATTCCGTCTCCCACTGCCTAAAGATTTCATCTTCAAAAATATTAATTTCTTCAGAAGTTAACAGGCCTTCTTCCACCCAATTGGCCAAGTTGCTTTCCAGCATAAGCCTATAGCGAGTGTAATTTTGGATAATTTCTTGCTCACTCAGATCAATATCTTCTATATCTAAGAGCTGTTTAATAAAGGTTTGCTCGTCAATGCTATCAGGCAGGCCACCATCAAACTTTTGTATTTTTAACTCTGGATTGTTTGCTATGTCAAAATATCTCCGAAACTTTCGACTCCTTTCTTCAAAGCTATAAATGAGCTTTTTACTGTTTGAGAAGTTTGTAAAAATATCTTGGCGCACAACAGAATCCAGCTGGTTAAAAAGGTGGTCGATAGATTTTGGATTAACATCTTTTTCTTCAAGAGCTGTTTTGCATTTATCAATTATACTATCGACCTGTAAATCTGATTTTATGTTATTCAAAAATTCTTTTAAGACTTGTTCATCGAGACTGATCACCGAATCAATATATTTTTTGGTTTCTTCTGATTTAGCTGAACCATTAAGTCCTGCCAAGTAATTCTTCATAGTCTCAAAATCCATATTTTCATTTTGAAATTCAGAAAGATTAGACAGGAAATTGTTGTTCGATGAAAAAGATTTGTTGGTAGCTAAAATAAAAGTGGTTTTTTCAACGAAAGCCTTTTGTTCAGCTGAGCTATCTCTGCCATCATTCTTATCCTTGATAACGGCACTCCAATTAAACAGGGTTTTCCATAAATCAGGATCAAGTTCAGTTAAATTGGCTGTAGCTCCATCTGTTTTTTTTTGGATTGTGTGTTTGATTTGAATTAGAACAAGATGATCATTATCAAGCTGAGTATGCACATCATCCAATAACTCAAATCCAATGGTTTCGCTCTTCTTAAGCGTTAACAATTTGTACAAAAAATAGTAATATTGGTAATCAAAACCAGCGATTGTCCCAGCGGCAGACGTTTTCTCAGTATGAGTTTTTCCTGTCATTTACTCTGTTCTCTTCTTCTGCTCTTCAATCCACTTGAGAATATCTTCTCGCTTAAATCGCCAACTACCGCCCACTTTAAATCCGGGCAATTTGCCCTCTGCGGCTAGTCGATACGCGGTTTTCTCTGCCAACTTGAGATAGCCAGCCACCTCTTTCAAGGTCATAATTTCATCGGACATAGTTTTACCTACCATGAGACTATAGGTGAGAATATGAGAAAATCGGGGAATGAGCAAGGTAAAGCTGATACTTTTGGATAGTTTTCTACACAAGGTTGTAATCACATAAATGTATGGCGTGATTAGTCCAAATCACGCCTTCTACGGTTTTTACGGGCTCTATTGATAGCTTGGCCGTCTTTATCATGTTTTGGCTTGTCTTGGCCTTTGTCTAGCGTTGAATCCTCAAAGCCTTGGCGCAATTTGTCGTACTTTTGCTCAGCTCGTTGCTCGGCACGAATTTGCTGTATGGTTTTGGCCAGCTGCCTTCGTTCTTCTAGCTGGCGATCTTTGTTCTGGCGAACGTGTTTTTGCAGCTCAGTGCGTTCGCGATCGTGCCGGAATATCATTCTATGGCGAGATTCTGCATGCTCAGCTTTTACGGTATTGAGCTCTTTACGACCAATCAGGCGCAATCGCTCGGCTTTACCTGTTACTTTGTCGAAAAAGCCCATTACGCCTTTTCTAAAACGACTACGCACTGTTTGCATTGTGGCTTCACGTTTCAAGCTATGCAGTTCTTGCTGCTCGCGCCGCTCTTGGCGCTGCTTCTTTATTAACGCAGCTTTCTGATCTTCATAAGGCCGCATCTGCGCCTTATGCTGATTTTTCAGTGAATTTACCTTGCCCAGCATTTCTTTGGTGTAGATGTTGCGAATACGCACATTGGTAAGCGCTATAGATTGCAGATCTTCGGGCGAGCCCAAGCGCGTTTTTAGTTCTTTGATTTTAACGCCGCCATGGCGGGAAAGCGAATAGACTTTCTCGGTATGATCAACTACCACAAAGCCCCGCTTATCGCCTCTTGCGAGAAACAAGCCAGAATCTTTCAAAGCCTGTTTAAAGCTTTCGCTATTATCTGAGCTTTGCCACGCTTTCTGGATGAGTGATTTAATCTCTTTTGGATCAATACCATGGCGTTTAAGCTTTTGCCATTCGCTGTTGGCAAGCTGAAATGCATCGCGCTCAGCTTTGTTTTGTAAACCTTGGGGCATTGCCCACCCGTTATCTAAATAAAGCTCGCGGCTTATTTCTGTACATTTATTTTTGAAATGCGACATGTTGATTGCACGCATGTTGTCTACATCTATGCGTGACCAAACCACATGGCAGTGCCGCCGTCCCTCTTTCTCATGGAACACCACGACACGTGGCTGATCCGTGAGCCCAAGCTTTTGTTCAAGCTTGGCAAAAGCGGCATCAAACTGGCCTTGTTTCACATCCGCATCCTGCGGTGGATTAAAGGACACAGAAAACAAAGGCTGCTGGCATTGCGTACCCTTAGAGACCGCATCGATCTCTAATAAGGCCGCATTTAAAGACTGGCCAGCCAGCCCTCGTATTTCATGTAACGTGACATGATCATTGTCTTTTGTGTTCGCAAGGTGGTTAGCCAGATTTCTGGCACCACTACGTTGCGAGGCTTTAATGATCATTCCGTTGCATTCCACTGTCAGGATAAAGCGGCGCAGGGTCATCCTCTGCATATCCTAGCGCCTTCATGACAGACTCACGGATCAGTGTCAGATCTTCCATTGCCTGCTGGAGCTCTGGCACTTCTATTGATCCGTGTACATTGAGCTGGCGTGCGATTTGGTTAAGGTTGTTACCAATCTTACCCACAGAGCCCAGAAGTTTCGCCAGCTCAGCTTTATCGCGCACAGGTCGCTTTGCGCGACGCGGAGGAGGAATATCAAAAATGGCATACTTGCAATAACTTCCCATGGAGATGCCTGCATCTTCAGAACGCTGCTCTAGTTCTTGACGTTCGTTAAAACTGAGCCGCAGAGAAAACGGTGCCTGCCGTTTTTTCTTGGGAGTTGGTGCCTCGCCATTTTTTGCAAGAATGAGATGATTGGGATCACTTGCCGCATTGAAAATGCCGGACAAGTTATCAGGTGGCACATTGCTATTGCCGCTTAAATTATTGAATTCGTTTTTCATGGATTTCCCCTCCGCTATTTACGATGGGGATGCAACGGGGGTTATGTAATACAACCCCTTGCCCAGACCGTGTGGTACTACCACACACATCTGGCGTAATCGGTAACTTCAAGTTTATGGCAAATTCCTTACCATTCAGTTAACGCTAACCAATCGGGTTATACAGACTTAGCCCTGCACTTAAAGGTAAAAACTACCCGTAAAAATTGCATCCCAAAATTAAGTTAGGGACATCCTATAAAGTAATAAAGGGGTGCGTAAATAGCTGAGCAGCAAGTAATTTTAATCAGCAAGGACAGGCCAAGACAAGCCCAGACGGTACGTTAAAAATAATTTTGTGACGATATACATTAGAACAATACAAGCGCAATCAACTCAACCAAAAATTAACCGACACAACTCTAGGTTAAGCGTTTCTTAACCTAAGTATGATCTAATAGACATGTTGCAGTAGCCCGACTTTACAGGGGTTATATACCCCTAGTCAGGCTGCTTTTAGTAATCGGGGGTGCAACACGAGGGGGATGTCTGCTTCAGGCTTGACATGCCCCTTATTACACCTTCATTTATTACTCTATCACAGGAAGATTTAACAAAGCTTTAAGCAGTTAAATCGAGTGGCTAACAAGAAAAGGAGTAATACCATGTCACAACGTGTTTCTGACGAAGAACTGAAAAAAGCTTATGAGGTTGCGGCTAAAGTTGTCGCTATTCATGGCGAAACCTACCTGCCTATTTTTGAACGATTAGAGCGTGAATACGAAGCCAGAATGCAAACTAAAAAAGCTTTGGCACGCGCGCAAGCCGTTGCTGAAAATGTGAGCATCTAAACTTACCCAAAGGCGAATTTCTCGCTTTGCGGTTTTTCATTGACTTAATCGGTCATGATCTTTACTTGTAACTCAAAATCGCTGGGATACTAAAACAGACAAAAAACGGGATACATTTTAAAGTATCACTTAAGGGTTAAATACCAAGGCATTGAAATTACTTATAAAACCAATTTCACACTTGCCACATAGGCAGACACCGTGTCCGCCATTTCCCTTAACAATATTTTAAATAATTATCCGGTAACATATTGTATAAGCACGATTTTGCTTTTTACTAAGCAGTGCTACGTCTGTTGCATCCCCGATTTGAGTTACATTTTGGGATACAAATTGGGATACATGGACGATGACCGATTACTTGATGCAAAGAAATGGCGTGTATTATTACCGCCGCAGAGTGCCAGAATATGTGGCACATTTTGACCCTAGAAAATTTGTGCGCAGCTCGCTTCAAACGCGAGATCGCCGCGAGGCTATGCGCAAAGCAATGATTCACAATGATTTTATTGAAGAATACTGGCGCAGCCTTGTGCTTCAGCATGGCGAGCCCAGCCCTAAAACCGACTATAAGCTTGCGGTAAAACGCGCAAGAACCTTTAACCTTAATTACCGTAGCGCTGTTGAAATCAGCGAAGCGCCTATTGAGCGCATTGTTGGGCGCATTACTCATATAAGCAAAGAATTAGACAGCACCGACACGGTAAAAGCCGTGCTTGGCGGTATCGACAAACCCAATGTTTTTCTTAAAGACTGTTTAAAGCAATATTGGGAAATCACAAAAATTCGGCTGGTTAACAAATCCTCTAATCAAATCAGAAAATGGCGTAATCCCAGACAAGCTGGTTTTATGTTTTTTATCGATGTACTCGGTAAAGACAAAGCAGTACAGGATTTACAGCGTTCTGACATTCTTAAATTCCATACGGCATTAAGAGACCGCATTGCCAAGCGAGAAATATTGGCCAATACGGCCAATAAGAACCTTGGCTATGTGAAAGACATTCTCGCGACCATAGCCCTAGATAATGAAATAGATATAAATTTTCGCCGCCTCTTTGAGGAGCTTAAATTTAAAATGGATAAAAATTCGCGTCAGCCTTTTGAGGCCAGTTATGTTCAAAATATTTTGCTCAAGGGCGATGCTCTTGCTGGGCTTAATGATGAAGCGAGAATGCTGATATTCGCGATGAGCGACACAGGCGCGCGCGAATCAGAGCTAATTGGGCTGCGCAAAGAAGATATTATCCTTACTGGAGAAATTCCGTTCATCTGGATTCAGCCTTATGAAGGGCATGCGCTTAAAACACCCCATTCTGATCGCAAGATCCCGCTTGTCGGTGCATCTTTGCATGCGTTCCAAAAACAGCCACATGGCTTTCACCGCTACAGCAACTCAGATACTGCATCCACAGCGATTAACAAATATCTACGTGAGAACGAATTACGGCCAACGCCGAAACAAACACTTTATTCACTGCGGCACACCTTCAAAGATCGCTTGCGGGATATTGGTGCGCCAGAAGAAGTGATTGATGAGCTAATGGGGCATAAAAGCCGTGGCCCGAAATATGGCCGTGGGCATTTGTTAGAGAAAAAGCATGAATGGTTAGAGAGGATTGCTTTTGAAGTAACTTAGGTCAACCGACAGATGTTTTATTTAGTTCTTCAATAACCAACTGGAGGTATGTGGTCACCCGATCAACATAAAAGTTAAGCACATTCTGGCTATTGTTATCGAAAGTATTCAGTAATTGCTCGTATTGTTTTCGCGTCATTTTAAAATCAAAATGCTTTTCACCGTGTTCTTTGTGGGTCAACCAAACCGATGTGCTAACGACTTGCGGTAACGCTAGATTGAAACAGCGGTCAACTTCAGAATAAGTGAGTAGCTCACTTTCAAGTTCCTTCAAGAACGCTCTGGTAAATTGCTCATTAAGCTGGACGCGGAACCGTCCTAAGTCACTGGTACTTGAATGTCCTGTTTCTTGCTTATGCAGGGCAAGGCAGCGATAACATTCAGTGCGTCCACATTCACAGTTATCTAAGTTTTCATCAGAAAAACTTTCACCGCACCCAGAACAAATCGCTCTCATATTCGTAGTCCACAAAACCTATTTAATTGAAAGTATAACGGGACTCAGAAAAAAGACTCAATAGCGTTTATATAGCCTCTTCATGTAATGAAAAAATAAGCAGCATACACAACACCATATTGCACTTGGCCTCAAATATCATTGACTCTAGCTTGTTACGTTTATCTTCATCGACTTGCGATAGGATTTTTTCATGCATCTGTGCGTGAGTAACGCCAGTTGCATTGGGTTCATTAATAGCCTGCGACATCATGACCGTTAGCACCAAAAAATACAGCTTACAAAACGCATAATGCCTTGGGTATTGCGCTTCGCGAATACCATAGTTTTTCTCAGACAACCGGATCAGTAAATTCAAGATACGGTAACGGAAAAAATGGTGGGTTGCTGTTTTCTCCTGACCTTGCTGGCCATTTACAGTGATTGCCCCCGTATCTCTGTAATTCTTAAAATCTTCATAGCTTATTTCTGAGCCATACTGGCTTAGGATCCCACCTGATTTCTCTTTCAGCAATTCCAGCATCTGATTAAACACTGCGACATCGCCGAACTTGGTGAGGAAGTCGCCCATTTTGTTGTTACTGGTTGGAAAGTGGCCATCTAATAGCCAAACAACACGTTTACCGATATCGGTAAATATTTTTTGTACAGATTGGCGTGATATGCCAACTTGATCAGCGCATTTCTGAGCACTCATGCCCATTGTGTATCCGGCAACCACTTTAAAGACCGTTGCTTGCGGGATTTTTGACGCTTCATAAAACGGCTTCTTTTTATATCGCCTGACCATATTCCCGCTCTCAAAACTTCACTTAAAAAGCCCTAGATCATACCTGAATTTACAAGCGGGGCAATTTGCTTGGCAAGCTTCGGCGAAGCGCTGGCATGCTGTCACCGCTTGGTTATTATCGTCTTAGCTTTGCAAAGCCTTCAAAAATTATTTTAACCAGATAGCCCCTGAGTCATCAGGGGCATGGAGGCTTATATGATCCGTAGAGAAGATCTGTCCAAAATCCTAAAACCTGTCAGTTGGGCAGTGTTTTGGGGCTTATCAGCCAGCGCTTGTGTTTATCACCGCGCTGAGCTGCCAATACTTGCTGAATTAACAGCGGCTTTTTGCGCTTATCGTAGCTGGAAGAACATCACAGAATCATGGCCATTATGGCTGCATGGCCGTTATCAGTACCTTCTTTTAAAAGCGGCGGAAACGCCGTCTGAAAAATTTGGTAAAGCTGGCTTTGCTAGCGAAAAAGACATCGAAGCGGCTGGCCTGTTTGATCCGAATAATGGTGTACCTATTGGCTGCTTCAATGGTCGCCCGATGTTTTACCCATTTACCCATGCCTTATGCGTAGCACCTGCTGGCTCAGGCAAGTCGATTTCAATTGCTTTGCCGTCAAAGCTCCACGGTTATCGTGTAAGCGATGAGAAAGGCAACAGCGAGGCGGCCTCGGTAGTTGTTACTGACATTAAAGGCGAGATTGCCGCAATGACTGCGCGTATGAGCGAGGCGCAGCACAAACACAAAGTGTTTTACCTCAATCCAGATCAGCTATTTGGCTTTCCCAATAGCTGCTTTAACCCGCTGCAAATGGTGATTGATGATATGGCGTACCCGCCAATGAATCAAAACGCCTTAGCAGACGCGCAAGAGTTAGTGCTTCAGCTTTTACCTGAGCCTGCCGAGGGCGATAAGAACAAGTTCTTTCGTAGTGGTTCTCGCAATATGATTTTGACCGCCATGCTGTTTCTGGCGGCTGAAAATCCAGCGTGCTGCACCTTGCCTGAATTGTTTCGCATTGTCAGTAGCGCCAAGCGTTTAAAAGCGCTGCTTGAAGAAGCTGCAAGTTCAACGGCTTTATCCGGTGATATTGCGCTGCTTGCCTCTGGCCTGCTAGATGCAGAAGAAGATTACTTTGCTGACTTTCTGACTGGTGCATTGCAAGTGCTTATGCCGTTTAGCCCTTCTACACCACTGGCGCAGTCAGTGAGTAAAAGTGACTTTACCTTTGAAGCGCTAAAACAGGAAAAAACCAGCGTATACATTATGTCGCGCTATGACCGCCGCGCAGCCTATGCACCATGGATTGGCCTTGTCACTAAGGCAGCCATCAAGTCATTGATCCGCACTGAAGGCAATGTGCCTGTGCATTTTTTACTGGATGAGGCAACGAACATTCCATTGCCTGGTCTTGCGAATGACTTAACCGCTTTACGCGGCTATGGCCTGCGCTGCCAGTTTATCTGTCAGGCAAAAAGTGAAGTATCCCGCATCTACGGAAAGGAAGCGACACAGACCTTTTATTCACAAACTGATCTCAAGCAATTCTTTGGTGTGTCATCGCTTGAAGAAGCAAAAGAAATATCAGACATGCTGGGTAATCACACCATTAAAACACATAGCTTTGGTACGTCGGCAACCAGTCCTGATGCAGATTTAAAAGACTCAATTGCTGAGACGACCCGCGCCTTAATGCGTCCAGAAGAAGTGCTGCGCATGCCCAATACCGATCAAATCATTTTGGTCGGTGGCGTAGCGCCAATTTACGCTGAACGGCTGCCATACAACCTAGTGAAGTCTTGGCATGCCGCGCTTGATGAAAACCCGCTAGAGGGTGGAAAACTGCCCCCTAATACGCAAATGAATATTCGCTACAAGGAGGTGCACTAATGCAAAAACTGACTGTTCGTTTTCGTAAGAAAAAGCGCTACCGATTTTCGCTCTCGTGGTTTTTGGGCTCGATATTGAAGCTGTTTCTTTGGATATGGGCGCTCAGAGTGACCGTTATACCCAGCGTTTTTATTTACCTGCTGTATCAGTGCAGCACTTAACAGACATAAAGGAGAACAACCATGTTTAACGTATTACTCGAAAAATGTGCAGATTGGCTACTACCCATCATTGGCGGCTGCCTTGTGTGGTATAGCGTGCACTATTTTGCATTAACGCCGCGCATTATCACTATTGATAGCAAACGTTTCTACGTGCAGGACAACTCACTGCCAAATCAAGTAAACAACTGTTTGCGCGAGCGTTTAGGGCGGCAAGTATTGCAAACCGGATTAATGGAAGCGGCTTTATACACCGCAACACTTAAACATTTGGCAGAGCCGTATCAAGACGTATTAGCCAATGCTTATGTGACTTTAGATGAAACCTGCGGCGTGAGCTACGCAAGACGCAAAGCACTAGAGAAAAAGCGTAGCGAGGCTGAAGCAATTAACACCATTAAAAATGTGACTGAAAAAATTAAATTCTGGCGCAAACTACTAACGGGGAAATAACACCATGCAAAAAATAATTTATAGCAAAGACGACATTATTGTGAGCACCGCTCTTTTTAAAACAGCGCGCCGTACCTATCGCATAAGCGATATTGAAAAAATCGCCATTAAGCGGCCTCTGCTTTGGTTCTCACTGCCCATAGCGCTTGGTAGCTTTGCGTTACTCAGTAACTTTCAAAGCTACCTCTATGTGCATGAGCGCTGGTTTTGTATGGCAGGCTTTATATTGCTGCCTTTAATCGGCTGGTTTATCGCCACCTTAAATGTGACATCCAGAGCTTACACCAATGACTTAGCGGCCATTGGCTGGATGCCGACATTATCGGCAGCCAGAAACGCGCTGGATACGGTTATTTTTAAAACGAATTACAGGGCTGATGTGATCAGCCATGAAGACTAAAGGGGAATAATCATGGTTAGAGAATATTTATCAACCAAGGATCTATGCCAGCGCTTTCGCTGTTCGTCACGCACCATTTTTCGGCGCATGACGCGCGAAGAAAACCCTTTCCCGCAACCGCTTATCAGGCAAGCAGGCAGTTTTAACCTATGGTGCGCGGATGCTGTGACAGAATGGGAAGCGCTGGAAATAGAGCGATCCGAGAATTGCCGCTGGGGCGGCATTAACGCCAGCCCGCCAGTAGCCGTTGAAAAACTAGCTCGGCGTTGGCATTGATTAACCCTGCCACAAGGAAGTGGCTATCAATTTTATCTTACTAGTCTAGCCAAATATAACTTACCTATTTTGCAATTATTATTACTCTTCGTCATAAATATGAGCACTACGTACATTGACATGTAAAAGAGAAAATGCCCCTCTTCCTGAATCAATCTCACCGGTGTGCGCATAGCTTTTAGACCAATCAACCGCCATTTTTAGATATTCTTGTCTTTTCTTTTTCAATGTATTTATTTCTGAAAAATCAAACATTGATTCTATACCCAGAAATGCTTGCTCTCCAGTTCGAAAGGGCTCTCCTAATCCGAACGAACTCCAAGAAACAAGTAGTGACCACATCCGGATTAGGAAGGCAAAGTCCTTATCAACTTCATCCCACTCCACCACCGGCATTGCTTCATTATGCGAAATTAGTTTATTTCTATACAGCATTGCTTGTGAATTTTCATTCGTGAAACGACCATTTTTGAAGTCAAGAGCAGCATTAATGCAATCCATTTCTAACTTTGTGCAAGCGCCTTCTTTTAGCATAATTGGTGAAACATTATTCCATAGCTTGCGTAATGAACTGTCACGCCCATCTTTGCTTAAAAGCTTGCCAAATATTGAGAAAATGCCATATATTGCACCCACATACCACTGGGCATAAAAGCCACTTTCTTTGAATGAATTACGCTTCGTTTCAACATTTTGGAAAGCATAAACAACTGCACGCCATTCAATTAATTCAAGAATCAACTCATCAATTCCCTGAGGATAATTCCCGTTCTTGAAATCATCACTATGTTTCCATTGTTTTACCTTGTCTAGCTCAGTGAGCCACAAATTTCTCGAAACATCGTCATGGGAATTGTTTGCCATCTTTTGATAATAACAAATAGCAGAATTAACCTCCTCTATGGATTTCGTCTTATTCGTTACAGAAACAACGTATTCTTTCGCTTCATCAGTATTATTAAAAACCAAACTCGACTCCTTTCTAATTGACTTTCACAAAGACTTCTCAGCAACTCTGCTTGCTCCGCCACTTCTAACAAAATATTTGTCAAACTAGTTGTAAGCCCAATTTGACATGAGTCAACCCGAAGCAATGGTTGCTAATCATTTATAAAATGTAAACTAACGCTGCTTTATCAGATCCTCTTTGATGTAAAGGTTACGATGTTATCTCGCACTGGAATCGACGCGATCGGCCTATCATGCACTAACGCAAACAACTTCTCACACCATGCCCCATAAGCCTCGGCTTGTTCTGCCAAATAATCATAATGATCATAAACCCTTGCCACTTGACTACCCACAGCATGGCCGAGCATCACTTCAGCCACATGGAAACTGGTGAGCGTCGAGAAACGTGAGCGCGCGGTACGGCGCAGGTCATGCATTGAGAAATGCGCCATTTCAAAGCCTTCATATCGGCGTAGGTGCTGCATGATGTTATATGGCAGCGCCAATGGCGCACGAATGCCCATAACCTCGTCTGAACCATCATTGGTAAAGGCATATTGGCTATCAGGGCTCAGTGCAAAAGCTTGTTTTAAATAGACTGCGATAGATGACGTAATTGGCCGTAATAACGGCTTGCCGCTTTTCTTACCGAGCTTGTGATTTTCAGGCGGGATCGTCCAGACCCCAGCATTAAAATCAAAATGCTGTTTTTCGGCCTGTCGCAGTTCACCATTGCGACAACCATAGATAAGGCAGAGCTTTACAAATAGTTTGTTCTTTGGTGTGATACGGGAATTATTGACCGCCAGCCAAAGCATTTTGATTTCATCGTCATTCAGAACACGATCGGTAGAGCGTTTCTGGATTTGTAAATCTTCTTTAGCGTAGATATCAGACAGCGGGTTGATTGGCACCAGTTTGCGTTTCATCGCGAATTTATAAAGCTGCTTAGCATTCACCAAAATACGCTCAGAGATTGCTGGTTTGGTTTTAGCGAGGGCTTCTAAGATTTCCAGCCATGCGTGTAATGTAATTTTCTCGGCTGGCAATTTGCCGAGCTTTGGAAACACATGGATTTCAAAGCTGCGCTTGATTTCTGTGTGGCCTTTTTTGTTATGAATGCAATATGCCTCATACCACAAGTCGAACAGCCCTGTGAGCGATTCAGCGGCAATAATGGCTTGTTTCTCAAGCAAGCGCACCACTTTGGGGTCATGTCCCTGCTCAAGCTGTTTTTTAAGGCGCTGTGCTTCTGTTCTGGCTTCCTTTAAGCTCATCAGTGGGTATGAGCCTAAATCTACGCGGCCAGCTTTACCAAAGTACTGGTAACGCAGCGTGTAGGTAATTTTGCCTTTTGGAGACAACCTAGCGCTCAGACCGTCACGATCTGTTTTCTCTGCGGCTTTGTCTCTCAGCTTTCTATTGTTGGCTTTTAGCCATGTTTCAGTCAGTGCCACCTTTCAGTCCTTAGCCCGCTTTGCGGATCTGTTTGTACAAATTTTTTAAGGAAGGTTTGTACAACAAAATTTGTACGAGAATTTGTACAAATTTCTTCTGACTGAGGATGACATAGACTGTCTTGAGATGGTGATAGGACAACCAAAGACGCGTTATAACATTTTGTTTTTAATAGAAAATGTGTCTTTTGGTGTCTTAACTTGGCTTAGGCAACTTTATTCGGATGCGAGATGATAGCAAAAGTCCTTCGCTTGTTGATTTCACTGACAAAATTGCTATTACTCATACCGACAGAACCCTTATATACACCTAAATTTACACCCGTTTAATACATCACCTTCAGAACACAGTTTGAAGGTGGCTTTTGATCTGGAGATTGATAGCGAATTATCAAGCTCCAGTTGTTTTATCAAGCCCCGACGCCTTTCGCACCTGCAAAGAGCAGCATTGCGCTAAAATCATGCTCATCAGCAGCTCGAAGCGCAGCAATATATTCATTGCGGCGCTCATTCATGGCTTCCAGCCTATAATTACCTGCCCAATCAATGGCAGGCTCATTTAATAGTTTAGTTAATATCGCGTCCGCCATAATCCTTGCATGGCGACCGTTACCGTTAGGAAACGGGTGAATATACACTAATTTGTGATGAAACCTTGCAGCGAGCTCTTTAGGCTCAAAGGTTCGATGCTCAACCCAGTATTTTGCATCATCCAACAATTGTCTTAGCTGAATGGATACTTGAATCGGATCTACACCAATATTTTTTTCTGTACGGCGGAATGTTCCCGCCCATTTCCAAACACTGCCAAAAAGCTTTCTATGCAGCTCACAAACAAAAGCTTCTGATAATACATCAGGCGTTTTTTGCTTTGCCAACCATTTAAGCCCATCGGTGATCCCGGCTTGTTCAAGTTGATCAAGTTCACCTCTGGTCGAAACATGCTTAAATTTAAGCCCAGCGAGTTCATCAGGATCTAATGGTGTAGCCCCTTCTGGATGTTCGACAAGATTTGAATAGTGCTCAGTTTTGTCCATCGCACTCATTCATCATTCCAAAAGTCTGACGGCATTTTATCCACTATTTGCGCAGCAATTCGTTGAATTTCATATTCTAATTGTTCTTTATTCAAAGATTGTGCTTCAAGCGCCATATGGGTTGAAGCTGCTTTTACCTGCAAACGCGCTTTTTCTTTCGCGCGCTGCTTAATTATGGCTTCAACGTCGTTATTTGGCACAACAGCATATACAAACTTACAATCCATAGCTTCAGCCATGCTTTGCATTGTCTTCAATGTTACACTGCCTGACGGCTCGTCTTGCTCGGCTTTTGACACTCTGGATTTAGTCACGCCAAGCCGCTTTGCCAATTGCGTACCAGACATGCCAAGCGCATTTCTAACGGTTCTGAGCCATCCCTCTTGGGGATGCATAGAGAAATCACCAAACTGCTTTACAGCTTGGTTAACTTTATCCCGATATTGCTTAGCAACTATCTTCTCTATACTCATTGTCAACCTTTATGTTTACGATGACGTTAATTAAGTCAATATATTTATATACCAAACACAGTCTTATGTCAATAAAAATGTATACTACTACAACAAAGCTGTATACATATATGTATACAGCCATACTACGTAAGTGAACATATACATTGACCAATGGTTTATGAAACAAGAATTTTACGGCGCTAACTGCCGTAAAACGGTAAAAATGTAAACTGCTATCGGTGGCGTCATTGCCGATAGTCAGTAATATTGAAACTTTTGGGGCTCAGCTTGACGACTGCAAAAACAAGATAGACAAAGCATGAGTGATTTAGGCAGCAAGGGCTCTAAGCCCCAAAAGTTCGCAACAAAAAGTAAACTCCCGTCCCTTCAACATAAAAGGGCAAGAACGCCAATATTTAGTGGTTCCAGAAAATATGCCCTTCCTGATAACCTGCTTCGATGGTGAATGCATCATAAAAATCGGTTAAAAAACACTCCAAATAGGTGTCAGTTTTAATTGATCATTAAAGATATTAATATATGATTAAAATGAGGCTCAAAAAACAACCATTTTGCTAATTTAGGTGGAACGAATTTCAAAGAGTAATGCTTACAGGCGTTGCTTCATATGAGGAGATTTAAATGTATATTACTGGTACTGACCTAAGAAATATGCGTCTTGATGCTGGATTAACAACGGTTATGATGGCAACCCTTGCTAATGTTAAAACTCGTAAGACTTACGAAAATTGGGAAAAAAATGTCGGGGCACCGAGTATGAATCAGTTTATCGCTATGTGTGTGGGCTGTAACTACAACTCGTCTAAGTTTGTAAAATTGGCGCTGGATAACAATGGCAGTGATAAAAACATCGATGTCACGGCTGCCCGTCGTTAAATGATTGCACTGGGAACCGAGTTCCCTTCCCTATCATTTAGTCTGCCTTAATTAAGCCCATTAATTACCCTAAGTAACAGCACATTATTAGGGCATCTTCTTTACCTTTGGCGCTAGGGTAATAATTTTCTCTTTGCTCAACCACGATAAAACCCGCTTTGTCATAAAGACTAATGGCAGCAGCATTAGACTCACGTACTTCTAGCCACACTTGCTGAATGTTATTTTGATGACATTGATCTAACAAGTGCTGCAGTAATAATTTGCCTAACCCTTTGCCTTGATAATTATCACTGACCACAATATCCATCAATGTCACTTCATCTAGCACTGTCATGCCGATGTAATAACCTAATGCTTGATTATCTTGATTAAGTGAAAAGGCAAAATAGGGCTTAGTTAAGCAGTCTTCGAATATCTTACGAGACCAAGGTGAATACTGACCTTGTTTATGCAGTTCAAAATAAGGGGCGCTATTTTGTGGCGTAACAGGGGAAAAAGTTGGGGTCATCAAATTAAATGGATTCGTTAGATTAAAGAGGTAAAGCAGTTTGTAATTGCTGCCAAAGTTGCTTTTTGCTATCGCTGTTATGTAACGCTGTTAAAGGCGGCGTGGTCAAATTACTCTGATGAAAACGAATGTTTTCGCCTTGGGACCAACATAAGGGGTAGTCTGAATATTGACTTATTTGCTCATTTGAAATGTATATAAGTTGTTTAGTATCTAAGCCTAACGCAATTAATACGTCGCTAAACATTGGTTCTTTACTGTCTTCTGGCGAAAAAGTGACGAGTAGCGAATTGGTACTTTCACTTTTTTGGGTTTTCACTTTGAGTTGTTTTAACTTGGCTAGGGCATCTTCTGTTGAGGAAGTCTCTGAAGGTTTACCATCATGTTTAGGGCTAAGCCCCTCGGTGTTTACAGCTGACTGTTGTTCGTTGACTAACTGCCATGAGGATATCCCCATTTCGTGCAAAATGGCCTGTTGATAATCACTTATAACAAATTGAGATTTATTTTCCATTGCAACAGATTAACATGAATTGACTACAGATAGGCATGGTTAAAGACAAGTGAGTAGCGTAAGAATTATTTGGCAGGGGTGGAGGGATTCGAACCCCCAGCCATCGGTTTTGGAGACCGCTGTTCTACCAATTGGAACTACACCCCTGCTGAGGTGCTGAATTATACTGACGCAAGGCAAAAGGTAAAGTGATTTTAGGTTTACAATCGATATCTAGTGCACAACTGCTCGTTTAACAGGCGACTCGTCTAATAAAAGCTCAAGCTGACTGCTTTGCAGCCTGATACCAAAGCATATTGGTTAGTTCGACTAGGGGCTTCATAGTGGTCACTTTGGCAACAACTTCCGATACACGCTGTTTAGTAGATTGAGCATAAAAGGCGCACAAGCTAGCTTCATTTGTAGCACTAAAACCATTTACCAAGATACAGGATGCCAAATCAAAATAAGGACAAGATTTCGAGCAATATTCCCAATCAAAAACTTTATAGGGCGTTGCATAAGTGACATGTGATAGCGCCAAATCGTTATGGCAAAATACCGTCTTATTGGCGCAGGCTTGTTGCCATACGTCCCTATAGTTGTCTAGCGTTCGCTGCTGCTGTGCTGAAACAGGAAGATCAATCAGGTTTATGTAATGTTGCCATTGACTCGGCAAGTCTAGCTCAGGGGCATCGACTTCTGTGCTGTGTAATGTTGACAAAACAGACGCTAAGGTTTGACTCGTCTCTACATCAGATAGGCCGGCCATATCTAAGGTAGCAACATCAAGCCATTGATCAACTTGAAATGTCTCCGTCTTCGACAAATAAATAGGCTTTACTGCCAGTCCCTTTTCAGCCAGTGTTTGTTGAATATCAAACAGCCTTTTTCTATCTAACACGGCAATATTGTCAGACTCAAAGGTTTTCACAAAATAGCTTTTGTTGCTGGTTGCTAGTCGGTAACTACTATTAAGCGCCCCGCCCTTTAAAGCATTAAGATGAAAACCTTCACAGACAAAGGGCAAACCCGCTAATTCAGTTTCCATCCTAACCTTTAATGGCTTCATGCACCCTCGGTTTGGCTTTTTGGATTAACCGGTTCAATGCGCCACTGCACAAATCCATAAATGGCAAAGCCGGTGTAACATAAAAATAAGATCCCTGTTAAGGCTAAGTCTTTAGCAAAATAAAGATACGCAGCAAACAGGTTGATCACAATCCAGTACAGCCAATTTTCACGTACTTTATGGGCCACCAGTACAGTAGTGAACACACTAAATACCGTTATAAAGGCATCGAGATATAAATACTGGGCATCTAAAACTGACTTTGCCACTTGGCTTAAAACAAAAGCGCCAATTGTTAGTCCTAAAATACTCATTATATGCCGAGATAGCGGCCAACTTTGCACAGCCAAAGTATCTTTTTGGTTATTTCGCCATTTTATCAATCCATACACAGCCATGATCAAATAGTAAAAATTTAACCCAGTATGAAAAGGTAACGATACACTCCAAAATAACCAAGTGTAGATTCCAGTACTTAATAACGCGCTAGGCCAACACCAAATATTTTGCCTCGCCGCCAACCACACATAAGCCAAGGCAAAAAATACCGCAATACCTTCTTGCCAAGAAGTGGCCACTAATTGTGCTACAAAACTATCCATTAAACATCTGAGCTCATTTTGTCACCATTCAAAAATTTGCAGACAAAAATTGCCTGCCCCACTTCCTCGTGGCTGCGTTGCATTTCTTCCGCGAGTAATTGCATGGTAGGTAAATACTCACCACTGACTGTGGTACTGGTTGCTGTTGTCACAACCTGTATATTTTCATAGGTGTTTAAGCGGTCAATAAATGTTTGAATCGGCCCAATGTATTGTTCTTTTAGAGGATACATTGATATCTCTGCCACTAATTTCATGTTAACTCCTTAAAATAAAAGCCGGAATGACAGGTCAATTCCGGCTTGAGATAGCGTATTTAATACTGATACTTAAAGTTGAGACCTATTCTGCGAGGCTCACCAAACTGCTCCCATACATGAGGAGCATATTCGTCTCTGGGGTCATTGCCAAAATAAAACCCTCGGTTTGCGTAGTCTTCATCGAACAGATTACGTGCGTATAAGCTAATTCGCCAATTATTGATGGTGTAATCAATGCTTGCGTGGGCAATGGCCATGGCATCTGAACGATTGTCGTGGCTGTAGGAGTAATAAAACTCGTCCTTGGCATCCACTTCTACTAACCAGCTTAGGTTTTCAGTAATATCCATGTTAATACCCAAGTTTAGGTGGTATTTAGGGGCATGGGCCTGCTCACGTTTATCGATATTACTGCCATCTTGACGGGTGAAACCTGTAACTTGGGTTTTCAAATACCCAAGGTTTGCGAATAACACAATATCATCAGTCGCAAGGTAATTAAGACTGGCTTCAATCCCGTAATTTTTGCCATCGGCGGCATTATTTATAGAATCAATAAAGGATTGCCCTTCTACAATGGAGTTTTTAAATTGTACATCGTCTCTTTTTTGATAAAACGTGCTGAAATCAACGGTTAAACTGCCATCGTTATTGCTACCTTTAATACCAAACTCCAGCCCTAATAAAGACTCGGCATCAAATTCGGCGCTGTCTAGTAAGGCATCGCGTAAGGATTGCGATTCTATGTCATCAATTTTTCCTAAGGCCTGACCATTGACGCCGCCCATCTTGTAACTACGCACTAGGCTCAAATACAGCATGCTAGTGTCAGATACGTTCTGGTGGTAACTTAATTCTGCTCCCCAATCGTCATGTTCAACTTTTTTATCTAACAGGTTTGAATCGTCATAACGAAAGGTTTGTGACGCTAAACGTAAGCTGCTGGTAAGCCATTGGTCATCAGACAACACAAATTTATATTGAGCAAATAACGCGCGGTCGAGTCGTTCTACATCACTCTTAAAAGGGGCGTCTAAATAGGAATATTCGCGGGTTAAATCTTCTGTAGAGTCGGCAAAGTAAAAGCCAACCACCCAAGTATTGGCTGCGTCATTCTTGCTGCTTAACTTGCCTTGAATGCTCACATCTTCTCGATCACGAAAATAATAATCGGTAGAAGAATACTCCCAACCTGGGGAAATACCATCATAGCTCCAGTCTTCATCAAAACCATAACTCAGGTCAGCTTCCATAAAGCTCCCCTGCAATTGCACATTAGCCCAAGCTAAGCCTTGGTAATCGGCCGTTACGGCCCACGCATCGCTATCTTGACGATCGACGCCAGGCTCATCTGACAATGTGGTTCTATCGCGATCGAGAGAAAACCCGTCATAGCCGTTGTCTACATCAATAAGATGCAGCACAGATTTAATACTCAAATCATCTGTGGCTTGCCAATTTAGTTTTGCTCGAATGGTTAATTCATCGACGTCGTTGGTGTCTTTACGCCCTAAAAAAGTATTCTCGATAAAACCATCGCTGTTATTTTGGTGCACAGACAAACGAAAATCTACTGATTCGACTAATTCGCCGCCCACGGCCGCACCAAGGTGCCAACTATTATAATTAGCCACACCAAATTGCGCATTAACACTGGTGTCGTCAGATGCATCTTGGGTAATCACATTGATCATGCCGGCCAAACCGTCTGCGCCAAAACGTGCACTATTAGGGCCTTTAAAAATTTCCACTTGCTGCACATCAAAGGTACTGGCACCTGCCATTAAGCCCGAGTAATTAATGCCATCCACTAAATAACCCACAGAAGGATTAACAGGATCGGTAAATTGACTGCGCTCGCCTATGCCGCGAATCTGCACAAAACGACCGCGACTGGCGCCTGTGGCAAAGTTAACGTTGGCAGCGCGGTTTAATAATTCCTCTAAATGCTGAGCTTGACGTTGTTCGATGACTTGTTTAGTTAACACCGAAATACTAGTCGCCATCTCTGACAATGGTGTAGAAACAAGGGCACCTTGCACCGTAATACGTTCTATTTGTTGTAAATCGGTGTTTTCTTGGGCTAAAAGTACTGGGCTTGCTAGTAACAAACTAATGATGCTTGTTAGCGGTTTTCTATTAAAAATCATTCAAAAGGATCTCTTCAGTATGGGTTGAAAAGATCCGGCTTTACGGCAGGTAAATGGGGATAGTTGTCTGACCATTCCTACGCCGGCATTATCCGGATCAGGTATAAGGGTTTATGAGTGCAAACTCAAATCTCAGCCTAATGGCTCCCCTTGGTGACTTAATACAAAAGGTTTGATGACCTTGTATCAAGCGCGGGCAGTGTAACAGGCAAAAAATCCTTAGCAACCGATAATTAGGAATTTATAAGAGCAAAATAGTATTTTTGCGCCAGTTTGCTTACACTAGCAGCAACATTCCCTCGCTTTTACATTAGAATTTTTTGTGAATTTACCTAAGCAACTATTCCACTGGTTTAAACAACGTCAGTCAGGGTTATGCCACCGGCAGCTATTGGTCATAACGGGTCAAGAAGAATGGACCACAAAGGCAGCCACAGCCTTATTAAAGAACAACAATATTCACCATCATTTATGGGTTGGGCACAACCAAAACTCGCCTGAAAGCATTGCTATAAAAGATTACCGAGGGCAGCTAGGCCATGAATATGATTGGCTAGTAATAAACTGCTTCAGTGGTTTTAGAGCCAATGCCGCAATGGCATTAAGCGGCACCATAAAAGCTCAAGGGTTAATGGTTATTTTGTGTCCTGAGTTGTCTGATTGGGCAAACTATAAAGATCCTGAACAAAACAATCGTATTTCTTATGGTTACCAAGATAAAGTGAAACAAAGCCTGTTTATCCAGCATTTAGTTTCTTGCTTTAGGGCTGATAACGGGGTTGCCATATTATCTGCTGATAATTTTTCGGGAGAAGCATATTTTGTTGCTGAAAGTAAGGTTCACACACAATTTAATGAGCAAGAACGCGCCATAAACAGTATTTGTAAAGTGGCACAAGGTCGCAGAAATAGACCATTAGTCCTGACGGCAGATAGAGGACGTGGAAAATCTTCGGCGCTAGGTATAGCCGCTGCACAGTTAATGAAATCGGCACCAAAAACAATTATCTTAAGTGCGCCCCATATTCACAATGTGGAGCAGGTGTTTTTACATGTCCAGAGCTTATTACCTGATGCTCAAACCGCTAAAAATACCTTGACCTATCAGTCGAGCTCACTCAGCTTTAAACCTTTGGATATATTACTACAAGACCATCATACCGCTGATCTGTTGTTAATAGACGAAGCCTCAGCAATACCGGTGCACGTACTGAGCAGGCTTGCCGTGAGCTTTCCACGAGCAGTATTTAGCGCAACAGCACATGGCTATGAAGGCAGTGGCCGTGGTTTTGAGATGCGCTTTATCAAACAACTCGCACAGCTAAAACCCGAATTTAAAAGACTGCAACTGCAACAACCCATACGCTGGTATCAGCAAGATAGGTTGGAACAGTTTTGGTTTAATTCTATGTTTCAAAATGAGCAGCATCAGATCGACAGTAATGACTCAGTCTCGCAAACCATTAGCTGTAAACAAGTAACAAAAAGGCAATTGCTTGACGACAAGACCTTGTTATCTAATTTATTTCGATTACTTATCGAGGCTCACTATCAAACCAGTCAAGATGATTTGCAACGACTATTAGATGCCCCCGAAATCCATTGCTTTATTTTAACCAAAGGCAGCACTGTGCTTGGTGTTGCACAAATAATCGAAGAAGGCGGGGATTGCATTGCAAATCTTGCCCAAAGTATTAGCGATTGTACTAGGCGTGTTAAAGGGCATTTAGTGGCGCAGAATATTGCCTCTTCTTATAACGAACCTCAATTTGTCAGCGCCCCTCAATGGCGAATTAGTCGAATTGCCATTGCCCCGGAACATCAGCGGCTAGGACTCGGCAAAAACTTATTAGAATTTGTAGAGCAAAATGCCATACAGCAAAAGATCCAGTATTTAACGACTTCTTTTGGCTGTAATACCGACATCCTGAAATTTTGGACCAGAAGTGACTTTTTGCTTACTAAACTCAGTGCTAAACCAGAAGTATCCAGCGGTGAGCACAGTTGTATTTGTATAAAGTCCTTGGCGACTGAGGCGCTGCTAAAAGCCCAAGCAATTCACCTAGAACTTCACCAAGAAATATTATATCAAATGAGTAAAACCTTTCGATATTTGGACGAAGAGTTGCTGTTACAGATAATACTGTTACGACCGCAATCCATAATGAATGCGTTTACATATTCCGAAATCATTGAGCAGTTTGCTATAGGGCAACGTCCCTATTCTGGCTGTAAACGGTACTTACAAGAGTACCTACTTGCTCATCCAGCATGGTTATCAAGATTAGTTATTGTAGAACAATGCTTTATAGTCGCCGCGCTTTTTCAAAATCACGAAGATAAAAGGCTTCGAGAGAGATTTAACTTAGAGGGTAAAAAACAAATCGAACAAAGACTAAAAACTAACTTCAAGCAAATACTAACAATACAGCCAGTTAATTAGTTTAGAACTTTCAAAATTGGCAATAAACTCGAGTAATCATCTGTCCAAATCACCTTTTTATATTGCTGCTGAATTATGACAGTTTGCTTTTTACGCAATTCCTCCGATTCTGTTAGGCGGCTATTATTGGTGAGCACTACCCACTGCGCATCATGTTCGTAATCTCCCCCTGGGGTTTCGAACAGCATAACCTGCATCCCTAAGTTTTCACTATGGTGCAAGATAACCGGCAGCAGTGATAAATGTCGATTAGAAATGTGTAAGGCGATAGTCCCTTGTTTGGCAATATGCTGTTGATACAATAAAAAAGCTTCTTGAGTCATAAGGTGGGTGGGAATTAAGTCTCCCGAAAACGCATCGATAATGAGCAGATCGAAAGCATTTTGTTGCCCTGAGTCCAATTCACTTTGTAAGCTAACCCGCGCATCACCTAATTTCACATCCACTTCAGCTAGAGCGTCACTTAGGTAACTAAAATAATGGGCAGCATAGTCTGACACTAATGGATTAAGCTCATAAAAAGTATAATGGTCTCCTGCTTGGCCATACGCGGCTAACGCCCCTACCCCTAAGCCAATGATCCCCACCTGTAATTTTCGCTCTTTAGAAAGGGCTGCAATAACCAACTGCACTCCAGTTTCAGGACGGTAATAACTCTTAGGTATTGCAGCCTGCGATACAATTAAAGATTGGCTACCATGTGAAGTGGTGCCATCAATTAACCTTCTTTCATTAAGCTGGCCTTGAGTGATATCTTTAACGGCTAAAATGCCATAAAAGTTTCGTCCTTGGACGATATCATATTGCTGGTATTGCTTGTTAAGCAGCATAAAAGCCAACAGCCAAACCACAGCAACCGCGAAGATACCGAGAGTTAACTTTGAATGCTGGCTATGGCTGGCAGCATTATCATCCATGTTTTCTGTAACAGCTTTATCCTTAGGCGGCCACCACAATGCCATAGCCGTCAGTACTAACACACTAAAAATGGCCAAAGGAAATTCCAGAAAGTCATCAAACAGGTTTTTCGCAACAATAGACACTAAAAAGCTGCCAAAGACACCACCTACTGCTAACACCAAATAAAACAGGCTAGTATTGCCCTGATGCGGTTTAAGTGCATTTAACTCACCATGGCAAATCATACAACCGCTGAACAAAATCACTAGATAGAGAAATAACTGAGTAAGAATGTCAAATTGGCCGCCTATGAAATAAATCAGTAAAGCAACAAAAGTCAATAGCATAAACAAAGGCAGCCAGACAACTCTATTGTAAAATCCAAGTTGACTGAAAGCTAACACATAAGTTAGCAAATACAGGGCTAATGGCACGATCCACAAAAAAGGCACGGGAGGAATGTTTTGAGTAAGTGCATTAGTAGTGGATACCAACAAAACCACACCCAATGCTGAGAACGTAAACCAAAGGAAAACCCTTAAACAACCTACTTTAGAATGGCTTATTTGGTTAGCTATGGACTCCAACTTTGAATTTTTTTGTTTTACAACAACATAAAATATCCAGCCAACGAGCAACACGAATAACCAATAAAAAGCAGACCATAGCTTTAGTTGGGACTCTAGAGTTAAAAAAGGTTCAATAAACAGTGGGTAACTTACTAGAGCTAAAAATGACCCTACATTCGATACCGCATACAACCTATAGGGCTGTGATCCTTGTGACTCTCTAGTAAACCAATGCTGCAACAAAGGCGTATTGGCAGATAGGATAAAATACGGACACCCTAGACCTAAAAATAATACTTTAAGTACGGCCCAAGTAGGCTGCTCAAGCATCACATCTTGGTGCATGTCTGCAACATTATAAGGTAAAAACATTAAGCTCAGTAGCAAGCATGTTAGATGTACCACTACCTGAGATTTAACTTTGAAAACTTTAGTTAATGTATAAGCATATAAATAGCCCATTAACAAAAATAATTGAAAGAACAACATGCAAGTGGTCCATACACTAGCACCGCCACCAAACCAAGGAAGTATAATTTTTGAGATGATAGGTTGTATTTGAAAGACTAAGAAGGCACTAACAAAGACAGAGAAAAAATATTGCATGAACTATTCAGGTAAATTAGAAAATGAAAGCAAAAAAAAAGCTCCCTAAGGAGCTTTTCATCTAAAGCTTAATTCCGCGATTCTTCGCTTTCTCTTTAATATAAGGTTCCCAACTCCTAGCATTTCGAGCTGTAGACCGATCTTTCTTCGCTTCCAACACATGTTTGTAAGCAGATTTAAAATCACCCTTATCAAAGTTAGCTTGCATGATAGCGATATGAAGAGCACCCTTTTTATTAGAGCCTCCATCTAAAGCCTTCTGCAAAGCGACAATAGCAGGACTATATTTCTCTAATGCATACAAAACCATACCTTGCTTTTGATACAAATCAGGATCAGAGGAAATCGCCGCAGATTTTCCATAATACTCAGCCGCTTCCTTAAATTCTTTAGCTTGCTGATAGGAAGATGCAACATTAGTCAGCATTCTTTCTTCGTTTTTAACCAAACCAGACTTAATATGCTTTTCCAATACCTCCGCGGCTTTTAGCGGTATATCGTTCATTGCATATAGCTGACTTAGAGCCTTAATTTCAGCTGCTTTAGTCAAGTAGCCTTGATTGTAAGCCATTTCAAAGGTAGACAATGCTTTCTTATGATCTTCCACTAACATGTAGAAGAAACCAAGTTGCGTCCATTGCCCCTTATCATCTGGAAAAATCCTAACAGTTTCTTCCTGCACGGCTATGGTTTCTTTATACATCTTACGATTGTAATAAGACGTCATTTTGAGTGCATAGGCTGTTTTGTTAGGCTTTTTCGCTAAAGCGATAGCTTTATTGATAGGAGCAATCATTTCAGGATACTTTTGCGTCTGATAATACGCATTGGTCATTCTAAAGTAGACATCAAAATCTTCTTTACAGGTAACCTTCATCCATTGTTGATAGTATTTAATGGCACTATCATATTGCTCTTCTTGAAGACTCAAATCAGCAATGAGCTTTATTGTACCTACTTGCTCAGCATCATTTAATTTATTCGGTGCTACAGCTTTTTGTAAGTAATCAATCGCCTTCTTAGCTTTACCTTTTTGGGTAGCTAACAAATTTCCGATAAATCTATCAGTAAAGGCTCTATCAAATTTATTAGATGTCTCAATATCGTATAGCAGTTCCAACGCTTCATCGATCAAATCATTATTGTAAGCTTCTAAGGCTTTCCCAACCTTTTTACCTACTTTTTGACCAGGGATGTTGGTTGTTCCACGCTTATAATCAGGACATGCAATAGGTGTCGATGCCTGAGCGAAAACACTCGTTGGCATAATAGTGGCAACAGACATCACTGAAACCACACATAAATGTTTTAGATGTTTCTTCATTATGATTGATCCAACTTAAAGTCTAGTTGCACTGTAAGGCCATATTGCTTCATCGGTTTACCATCTTCGATTTTAGGCTTGTACTTCCATTTACCTAAGGCACGTCTAGCTTCTCTATCGAATACCCGCTTAGGATCCGCTTCAATAACTTTAACGTCTTCAACACCGCCAACTTCGTTGATAGTAAAAGATAATTTAACCCAACCTTCCTTACCATCCCGTGCTGCTTGAACCGGATACTTTGGTTCAATCCTAACAATTGGAGTGGCATCGCCATCACGCATAGCACCGACGCTTCCAATACTTACGGAGGCACCGCCCACATCAACAGTAGGCATACTGAAGCCTAAACCATCGGTATTCACTTCAGCCACATCAGGTTCAACAGGCTCAATTTTAGGAGGCTGTTTGGGTGGCGGCGGTGGCGGTGGTGGTACTCGTTTTCTTAGTTGAGTTGCATCATCTGGCGTAGACATAACAATATCAATCACTGTTGCTTCTGGACCTTTTTCAACAGGCCTACCAGAGTTTGATATTAACTCTGCCATCAACACAAATAAAGCAAAGGCTATAACACCGCCTACAAATATAGAAACTATTAATCGACCCATATTAACTACCTGCCGTTGCAATTGAGATTCGATCAATACCAGCTGACTTAATCTGATCCATCACTTCAACTACTAGACCATGTTCGGCTTTTTTGTCGGCTTGGATAATTATTATGTCAGAAGGTTGCTCAGCCATTAAACGTTCCAAATTAGCACGAACACTGTCCGCATCGATTTGGCGTTTGTCCATCCAAACCTTTCCATCTTCGGTAACGCCGATGAAAATATTGGCATTTTTCGGCATAACTGCTAAATCACCATTAGGTTTATTAACGTCTACACCTGCTTCTTTTACAAAAACAGTAGTTACAATGAAGAAGATCAACATAATGAATACTATGTCTAGCATAGGTGTCATATCAATTGCAGCATCTTCTTCTACTCGAACTTTACGACCCATAAAATCCTCTCTTTAATGATGGGGCAAGGCATCTACTAACTTTTCTCTAGCAATTTTAACTTTAGACTCAAGACGAGAGCTAAAGAAAACGCCAGATAAAGCAGCTACCATTCCAGCCATAGTAGGAATAGTTGCCATAGAAATACCTGCTGCCATTAGACGAGGGTTACTTGTACCCTGAGTCGCCATGGTCTCGAACACACCGATCATTCCGGTAACTGTTCCCAACAGACCAATTAGAGGGCACATAGCTACAAGCGTCTTAATTAACAACATTCTTGTACCTAAGCCATCTGAAGCTTGTGAAATCCAAGTGTCACGGATTCTATGCGCATACCATGAGGTAGTGTCTTCTCTTGCATCCCAGTTGGAAACGATTTCGTCTCGTAACTTAGGGTATACAGAAGCTAAATACCAAAAGCGCTCTATCATAAATGCCCACATAAGAAAGAGCGCTACTGCGACAACATAAAGTACGTCACCGCCAGCAGCAATAAAATCCCTGACAGACTCCCATAGTTCTATCAGGTATAACATCTTAGGCTTTCTCCGTCTCAGCGTGCGTGGCAATGATGCCCGCTGTTTGCTCATCAAGAATATGAATAATAGACTTGCTTCGACCCGCTACAATACTATGCGTAAGTAACAATGGAAGTGCAGCAATAATACCCAAAGCAGTGGTTACCAAGGCCATTGAAATACTACCCGCCATTAATTTAGGGTCGCCTGTTCCGAACAATGTAATCTGTTGGAAAGTAGCAATCATACCGATAACGGTACCTAACAAACCTAATAGTGGAGCGATGGCAGCAAAAATCTTAATGATATTAATACCACTTTCAATTCTCGGTAGCTCTTTAAGAATAGCTTCATCAAGTTTCAATTCTAGGCTTTCTGCATCTGCAGTTTTATTTTCTGTATACACTTGCAAGATACGACCAAGAGGGTTGCTACTAGAAGGGTTAGATACATTCTTAAGTTGTGACTTCATTTTGCCGCCCACTAAAGTAAGGGTTACAACTTTGTATACACCTATTAGTAGACCAATAAACAACATAACTGTGATGGTATAACCTACTGGCCCACCAGCATGATAACGCTCTTCCATGGTAGCTTTTTCTTTCAATAGACCAAGAATACCGCCTTTTGAAGGATCCGCATAGAATGGAACAAGACCAGAAGTAGCTGATTGAAGTGCTTGAGCAGTACTGGTTTGGAAACCGTCTGGTTGACGCCCTAACGGCTGCACCATTTCGTTTTGATCATCGTATACTAAGTAGCCTTGCTCGCCAATTAGGTTAAATGTACCAACACGTACTACTTCTTGTTGCGTAGAACCACCGTCTAGGCTGACTACTTCAGTTGTAAAACGCGAAACCTGTCCAGATTCAGTCATTTCAGTTTGAAGTGCAAACCACAGATCTTCTAATTCTTTAATGTTAGGAAGCCCTTTAGATTCTTCAGACATACGTTTTAAAAACGCACCACGCCCTGGGAATTCGGCACTTACTATTGAAGTAGATATTTGACCATAGGCTTCAGCTGATGCTTGGCGAACAACACCAAACATTTCACCTAATGTACCTGTAGCTGTGGTTAGCTCAACTTCTTTTTCAGCCAATTTCACTTCGTTATCAGCAAATTGCTTTTGCAATCTGTCGCCACGAGCTTTTTCAGCTTTAAGTTCAGCTTTTCCTTTTCTTAGTAAGGCTTGTTTGTCAGCTCTTGCCGACTGAAACTCTGCTTCACGTTTTTTATTAATGCGCGCTTCGGATACACGGTTTTTCTTAACTTCAGCTAACAAATCTTCTAACGAAGTCGCTGCTTGAGCAGACGAAGCTAATAACGTAATCGACGCAGCAGTTAATATGGATTTAAATACAGTTTTCATCAATATTACTCCGCAGCTTTGATTGGTAGTTTAAGAAGATCAGCTGGCAATAGTTTGTTGGCCATGCGCACAGCAATTACGACTGGATTAATATATTCAGCACCCAATTCTTGCCAAGCTCTATCATCATTATCCCAAACCCATGCACTTTTGCCATCAAGAGACAAAGCTAAATGCGCGGTACGGCCTAGGTTGAAGAAATCTACAGTGATTTCGGTTCCCTGATAATCTAACTTACCTTGGTAAGCTCGGATTGTACCACCGTACTGATTCTCGATTTGGTAGGCCTCAATAACCTGACGAAATTGCTCAGAGGTCGTAACATTTGAATTAGCCATAACATCACGTAGACGTTCAACTCGCTCTCTACGCTCATCGAGATTAATAGGCACATCAAGTTCAATAAACTTCTCTAAGCTATCAATCATTCTAAACATAAGCGGAACTACGCCACGTTTAACGCCATCAATACCATCAATTTGAGTTTGAAGTGAATCAATACCACGTTGCTGATCGGCAACAAGGGTTGCGACATAATCGTTATACACTTTTAAATTTTCTGTTTCGTCAACGATTCCACGATACTCAACAAACAATTCCTGTGACTGTTCATACAGATTGTTTATTTTCTTTTGGGATTTCGCTGCAGCCGCGTGAATTTTAGCTTCTTCTTTATGAAGATCACTTAACGGATCTGCAGAGACAACGGCGCTGCTACCGAGTGCAAACGCACCTACGACGGCAGAAGCAATTAGGTTTCTCTTGCTCATTTTGGACATAATTCCCAACCAATTTTCTTTTTTTGAATCCTCGTCACGCAGTATATTTTGCAGACAAGGGGCTTTAAAGCTCTATTTATTTAAGGGGCTTAACTTTTACAAATATAAAGGCTAAGACGGTAGAATGTTCACACGTATGTAAGTAAATTGTCAAGAAACTAACACGCTATAAACAAATATTTTGTAGCAAATATGCTGTTGTGTTCAGAAATCAAGCATCATAGACGCCATGCTAATACTAATTAACCAAAACTTGATGTTAGAAAGTACTAGGTTAATTATAACAAAGGTGTATATATTGATCACTTCATTTGATTTTTTGATAAGGAAGTAACATGAAGCTAGATGATGATATCCATAACTATTACGAACACTTAGTATTAGAAAGAATAGATACATTAGCGTTGACTCAATCAAAAGAGGAAGATTATTTGGCTGATTTATGCTGTCTTGCTTTGAATCAGTTGCAACCGAAATATATTAGATTTGAAGTAGATATGTCATTTTACCTACCACAAAATGAACGGCAACAAATGGAGATGAATGTTGTTAATGCGGTCAATCAGGCGATAAAGTTTTTAGATCAAAATAACTGAACAGAGACTAAATTGGTGGCTCCCTTTCAGCCACACCTCGGCACATGAGTCATTTGCTGCGGCTGCTCCCTTCCAGGCCTGACCGGGTTCACAAATTATCATTGCGAGGGGACCGAAAGGTCACCATTGAAAGCCTAACGGCATGTTGACACATATCGTCAAAGGCGGGCGCATTATGAACAAAGCTAATGTCAGATGCAACCCACTTTTGACTTCTTTGGTTTGTTAGATTAACTATTAACCAAAACGTTCTTCCGCAATTTGATTAGCCACTATATTTGTCGCAATTCCTTGTGACTGGGCGCGACTGTATATCTCTAATAATGTGTCACTAATTTTTTCGATATGCTCTCGCATTTGCGAATCAGAACTAGAAATAGATTGATGGTATATGTCAATAATACCACCAGCATTAATGACATAGTCAGGAGCATATAAGATCCCCTTGTCGGCCAACAACTGGCCAAACTCTTCTTTTGCCAACTGATTATTTGCAGCACCAGCAATGGCTTTGACTTTTAATCTCGCAATATTTTTCTCATCAAGTATGGCTCCCATTGCACACGGAGCAAACACATCCACATCTAAGTCGAAGATATCTTCTGGGCTGACGGCAATAGCTGAGTATTCATTAACCGCCTTTTCAATATTCTCAGTATGGATATCTGTCACATACAAACAAGCACCTTGGCTATGCAAATGTTTAGCTAAACGAAGACCAACATGCCCTAACCCCTGAATGGCGACTTTTACGCCATTCAGATCTGAATTCATAGCTTTGGCAACAGTTGTTTTAAGACCAACATACACCCCATAAGCTGTTGAGGGGGCTGGATTACCATCAGCAGGCTCTGAGTTAATATGATATTTAGCTTGGATACCCGATACGTGCCGGGTTTGATTTCCCATTAACTTCAAATCATCTACAGTCAAACCTGAGTCTTCAGCACTGATATATTTCCCTGATAGGCTATCAATAAAGTTGCCCATGGCTACCATTTTCTCAGGAGTTTTCTCAGTGCGAGGATTTCCAATGATAACAGCCTTGCCTCCGCCTTGATTCAGGCCTGCCATCGCGGCTTTATAGGTCATTCCCTTCGACAATCTTAATACATCTCGCAACGCTTCTTCATCAGTTGCATAGGGCCACATACGACATCCCCCTAGCGCATTACCAAGGTTTGAGTTATGTACCGCTATAATTGCTTTTAGCCCACTACTTGCGTCTTGATAAAAAGCTACATGTTCATGTCCGTCAAATTCACTGTGCTCAAAAACCGACATTTTTTTCCCCGATTAGACTAGATATTAAGTGATCATATCTCATAAGACATAGGACATTTTTTGCAACTTTAATGAGCTGGTTATCTCGTTACATTAATAAATCACCGGTAAATAGCGTCACTAGGATAAATATCCTCTTTTTTGCCTTGAAAAAGAATTGATTTTTCATCATGCTATAACCAAAGTTTAGGTCTCTAATGAAACAATATATATTATGAAAATAGATAAGTTTGATCGAGAAATTTTGCGGGTTATGCAAAAGGATGCGACCGTTTCTATGGCTGATTTAAGTCAAAAAGTGGGGTTGTCACACACGCCTTGTTGGCGCAGAGTAAAACGCCTTGAAGCTGAGAAAGTTATTTTGCAAAAAGTAACTTTGCTGGATAGTAAAAAACTAAATTTGGGCGTCTCTGTTTTTATATATGTCACCCTAAAAAACCATGATGGTGAGTCTTTAAATGACTTTGAAAAAGCAGTTCAGAGCATAGATGCAATAGTTGAATGTCATACCACAAGTGGCGATAAAGACTATTTACTTAAGGTCATTGTTGAAAATATAGAAGAATATGAACATTTGCTAAAGACAACCCTAACAAATTTGCCTTTAGTCGATCACCTAAGTTCTACTTTTGCACTTAAACAGGTTAAAAACACCACTGAATTACCTATTAAAAATTTGTGAACTTATACCAATTCATCTTAACAATTAGTCACTCAGAGAACATCAGCGACTTTCAATCAAGGCGTAGTCCTGCAGGAATGGCCGCCCTCTTTCAAAGGGCTAGAACGAAGAGTGAAAGTCGCTGCTGTTCTCCCTTTGGGCGAGGTTTAAAAGCACCTACTCTGCGTTGCCCGAACTTACAATAGAATAACTATTGCTTCATTCGAGCGCCTTGATTAGGTGCTTTTAAATCTCGCTGAGTGATCAATTATTAGGATGAATTGGTATTATACTATTTTCACGGTTTTTTTATTGATGCCGTAATCTCGTAGTTTATTAGCCACTGCTGTATGACTTAAGCCTAGCTTTTTAGCTAATTGCCTAGTACTAGGAAAGCTAGGATACAAACGCATCAGTATGTCTTTTTCGAAACGTTTGACTTCGTCATCTAAACTCCCGGTAAACTCTTGCGATACAAAACTCACGGTTTCTGAACAAGACGGTAACTGGATCTGTTCTTTTTCAAGGGCGCTACCTTCAAGTAATGACACAGCGCGATATAGTGCGTTTTCAAGTTGCCTTACATTGCCAGGCCAAGGATAAGTCTGCAAATAGTGTGAGCAAGCCTTAGTCATCTTTGGGGCTTTACGCCCTAATTTAACGCTATGTTGTTTAATAAATCTTTCAGCTAACGCAACGATATCTGACTTGCGCTCTCGTAAAGGAGGGAGCACTAAGTTCAATACATTCAATCGATAAAAAAGATCCGCTCTAAATTGCCCCTCTTGTATCAACTTACCTAAGTCCTTTTGGGTAGTACACATGATCCGCGCATCCAGCAACAGGTCTTTTTCATCTCCTATCTTTCGATACCGGCCACTTTGTAAAACCTGTAACAGCTTTACTTGCAGCTCAATTGATAAATCTGCCACTTCATTTATTAACAAAGTTCCGCCTTGAACTAGCTCTAATAACCCAGCTTTATCCTCGGTTTGTGTACCTGGGTCGGCCACTATACCAAAAAGTTCTGCCTCTGCTACATCAGCAGATGCAGCACAGTTGAAAGTTAAAAAACCATATTCATTACGTCTACTGGCCTCATGGCACGCTTTAGCTAGTATTTGTTTCCCTGCGCCTGTTTCACCAAAAATAATGATTGGCTCATCTAATTCGGCCAATCGTTTAGCCTCTTTCACGACATTTTTCATGGCCTTACTCTCTGCCTGAATAGCGAGAAAGCTATCTGGGCTCGCCTTGTGAAAAACGGTGAGCTGTTGCCCTAATCTGAGCTCAGACTTCAGCATAAATACAGCGCCTGCCAATATATCAGCGTCATCTGAGTTGGGGACCATTACGGGTAACATATCAACCAAATAATCTTGTTCTAAAAACCTAATCCTTTGTGCTTGGGCCTGAGGATTGTTACACTCCAACCAACGAGTAACATTAAACCCTTTAAGAAATTCTCCGATCTCACTGCCAATAATTTCTCCCTTAGGGATATCTAAGTTTGATATAACGGCTTCATTTATTAGAATGATTTTGCCTTTGGTGTCCACTGAAAATACAGGATCAGGCAAAGTCTGCAGCAGCGCCTTTAGTTGATACTGCTCACGTTCTATCGGCATAAAAGGAGTAGTTTTTACATCTTCAATACCCTCAATTTTGCGGATTTTGGGCATTAAGTGCTGAAAATCTGCAAATTCAATATTTGGGAAATTTAGGTAAATTTTACCTTGCTCATCAATCTCAATGCCACGTAAATCAATTTCGTGTTCAACTAATATATCCAAAACGTCTTGGGCTATACCCAAACGATCCTGACAGTTTACTTCTAAACGCATTTAGAACCTCATTTGTATACAAAACCAAATCTTTCGTTCGTGAATTAGTTTGTTTTCCAGCAACACTCCCGATGCTTCTAATGTAGAGTTGAATGATGCTTAGGATACGCCAGCTCAACTTGAGCTGGCGTAAAGATATTATTACAATTGGCAGGTATAGGGTAGTGTTATTCTAGAATAGATAATTGGCTTTTGACTGGGTGATAAAAATCAAACAATCAACTTGCTTGTTTGGTTTTAGGTAAAAATTTAGGTTCAAACAACCCCAGTTTTTTGGCTTGGTTCACTAAAGACATAAGATCCATTTCTGCAATGTCAAAAAGAGAGTCAAATGATTCAAGCATGTAATAGATAGGCTGCATGATATCGATTCTGTATGGTGTCCTTAACGCGTCTAAAGGTTTCATAGGTAAGTGTTCACATTTATCTGAACCTAGGGCATAAATTGTCTCTCCAGGCGAAGACAAGATACCACCACCATAAACTCGCGGACCGTCAACGGTGTCAACCAAACCAAATTCGACAGTAAACCAATACAAGCGAGCTAAATACGCCCTATCTTCTTTACTAGCTGCGTAGCCTAGTTTCCCGTAAGTATGAGTGAAATGAGCAAAAGCTGGATTCGTTAATAATGGACAATGCCCAAAGATTTCATGAAAAATATCCGGCTCTTGCAGATAGTCGAACTCTTCATTGGAACGTATAAACGTGGCCACAGGAAATTGTTTATTTGCTAACAAACGAAAGAACTCATCAAAGTTAATCAAGGACGGAACTTCCTTAACTTGCCAGCCTGTTGTCTCTTTCAATACCGAATTGATGTCGGCTAACTGCGGAATATATTCAGTGGGTAAATCGAGTAATGCCAGTCCATCAAGGTACTCATTACAAGCTCTACCTTGCAATAAGGTCTTTTGCTCTTTAAGCAATGATGCCCAAGTTTTATTCTCTTGCTCACTCCAATTGACTACACCATTCTCATCGGGCTCGTGGGATACATAAGTGGTACTTTTTGACATGAAACTACATTAACTTTTAATAAACATAGTACAAAATTGTACGCACCCTTCATCAAATCTAAAGCCTTTAGGGTGTATTTATGTAATGATGAAATTGTAAATAATAGCTTACACAAGTGTTAATATTGTCAACATTAGCGCTCTTTAACTAAGTGCTAACTAATGTGTTTATTCAGGTCAGCCAAAAGCTGTTTACTAATACCCGACAAGCCTGGTTTTGCTTGAGATAACCAAGGTAATGGCCGGCTTTCATTAATAGCCTTAATACCAATTCTAGCGGTCAAGACTCCTGCCCCTAAGCCCTGTGCTACTCGTGTTGATAACTTACCAGTTATGCCAGCTCCTAAAGCATAATTGCCCGCATCAGACAAAATCTCGGCGGCGCCAGCGTACAGCATTGTATGAAATATCTTACGGATTAGCGTTATCCTCCCCCAATAACCTAAATGTAAACCATAGATCTCACTCACTTGATTCATCATCCGAATGTTGCGCCACAACACAATCAACATATCCAACAACGCAAAAGGGCTAACCGCAATCATAACACTGGCGGCAGAGGCATTTTGACTCACATGCTTTATGGCCAATTGATCAATAGGCGCTAATACTTGGTGTTCGAACAAAGCTAACACTTCACTATCACTGTGATGTGGGTCAATGCTATTTCGCCAATTTTCCGCTAAGTGCTGATAGTCTTGGGCCAAATTTTTAGTTATTTTTAGGCAATGTTGCTCCGCCAAACCTATGACATTTGTCGCGGCCATTTGCTCAGATTGCGCACGGATCGCTTGCTGATATTTAAGTTGTCTCAGCCCTTTATATTCAACAATGACTAGGCGAACAACTATTCCCCCTAATCCAAAGAGAATAACTAACCAAACGCCTGCCAACCAGTCCATTGCTTTAATAGTCGTCACAACAAAAATGGCTAGCTCGGCAATACTTGCAAAGATCACTGCAATCAATAAAATCACCAGCCACTTGTGCTTAGCTTTTTTGACGGCTATCACTTCAGTAGACGACAAAGACAAGGTGCTATCTATAGGTTCATTACCTAGATCAACAGAGTCAAGATCATCCACTACTACTGCGGATTTGATACTTGGTTGCGAACTCAAATCGGCACTCTTATTGTCAAAAACATCAGCACCTTTAAGCTTTACCGCGGCTTTAATTGCTTGTTGCTCTTGGTGTTCAGAAGTGGGTTTCATTGCAATTTATCCTCCAATAAAAAGTTGAGGATCTGATCCATTCTAATATGTGGCAGCACGTGTTCGGAATTTATCACTGGTGGCGACAATTTCGGAAACTCAAACCGTTGTTGTTTCCAAAACTCAGGTTCCGGACAGCTTTGTGGCACTTCCCCCGGAAACAATGTAATGGACTCACCTTTTTCATTGGTGCCTTGTAGTACAGGAATGCTTTCATTCTTAACTCTGCCATAGCCAGATTCAGACGCTCGAATAGCCGATACCGCTGTCGATTCTGTACTCACGCCTTCAAATTGTATTTGCTTCCTTGCATTATGTAGCATGCTTTCTAACAGCTTAACTAAATTAGTCTGCTGATCAGGTGTTATATGATCAGCTTTACTTGCCGCAAACACTAATTTATCAATTCTAGGTTGGAACAAGCGATTAAGGATATTAGAAGAGCCATATTGAAAACTGCCCATTAACCAATTTAACGCTTTCTGTAAATCTTGATAGCTATGGAAGCCACGATTTAACGCAGATAAACAATCAACTAATACAACTTGTCTGTCAAATCCCTTAAAGTGGTCTTTGTAAAATGGTTGAACAACATGGGTTTTGTAATATTGAAAGCGTTTACACAACAACTCTGCATTACTGTCTTGTTGCGGTGAGTTGATATCAACGCCTTGCGTTTCAAGTTGCTTTTCAGCAATCGGAAAAAATTGTAAAACAGGCGCCCCAGACAATTCACCAGGTAATATAAATCGACCAGGTTGCAATAGTTGATAACCCTGCTTTTGGCAATCCACTAAATATTGGCTGTACAACTTTGCCACATTCTGTAACGCCAATTCGTCACCTTTGGCATTGAGATCTAGCTTCTCTACCGCTTCGAAAAACTCGCTAGCAAGGAGCCGTCTCTGTGGATCCAAAAGCTCCTCTTGACAATGTTTCGACCATTGCTGGTAATCCATTTCTAGCAGCGGTAAATCGAGTAACCATTCCCCTGGATAATCTGTAATATCAAGAGTGAGGGTCGCATCTTCTGTTAGGTATTTACTCAACCCTTTACTCTTTTTATACTTAATTTTGAGCCTGACTTGAGAAATACCCTTGGTTGACGCTGGCCATTGTGGGGAAGCTTGAGTTAACTTAGCCATGCCATCTTCATACGCAAATCGGCTAAAACTCAAGTTAGGCTGTACATCTCTTTTTACTCCCACCAAGCGAGATTCTCTGGCCACGGTGAAAAAGGGTAAGTGTGCTAAGTCATTAGCCTCGATAAGTTGATTCACTAAAGATGTTATAAAAGCGGTTTTTCCGCTACCGCTCAATCCAGTTACAGCCAAATTAATATGCTGATTTGCCAGTCTTGCGGCCGTGAGTTTTAGTTTTTGTGTGGTGTGCTGAATATTTGGATGCTGAAAAAAAGAAGTCTGCATAAAAACTGTTATAAGCCTTATGAAATTAGAAAAGCAACGCTTAGGGCTAACATATAGCCAGCCCCTTTATATTATAATTTATTTAACTCTCGGTTGAGTTGAAACTCAGATGATGTGACATAAGTTTCCATTTTTCTGAGTCTACTCTCATTTTTTGCAAAGCGCTGTTTTATGTCGCTAAAAGCTTGCTTGGGGGGCTCTCCTGCTTGCCAAACTTTGGATTTCACTACTACTTTTTCGTGGTTTTGCTCTGATTCATTGTGCCAGCCTTTCCCTTTAGCTTTATCGCGACGACTAGGTGTTACGTACTTGTCACCTGCTACGTTGGTCGATAAACCTTGAGGCTTTTTTTCAAGAATAAACCATCCGGCAATATACCCAATGACAAAAAATGGCGGCGCTAATAAGAAAAATCCAGTCAGGGTGAGCATACGAACCAACCATATTTCCATGCCAAAGTATTCTGCTACCCCAGCACACACTCCAGCTATTTTTCCTCTACTCGGATCACGCTGTAAACTGCCGTAGGTTTTCATACTTTATTCCTCCACTCAGGTGCCTCTGCATCCAAGATTGACTCTAAAGTATGAATACGGTCTGACATTTTTTCTGCCCTATCGGCTAACTTTTGTAAAGTGTCGTATTCAACTTCAGTCAGCCCCTGACTAATTTGTTTCTTGCTTCGATAATGCATTATTAACCATATTGGAGCGACAAAAATCATAAATATAATGATAGGTGCCACTATTATGCCAATCACGTCTTCCACAGTTGATCTCCTTCTTGTCAGTGTTTACCGATTATCACTAGATTATTTTTTAGTCGCTTTCGATTTAGATTGCATTTTTTTCTTTAAGGCGGCTAATTCTTCATCGATATCTTCATCGGTTTCAAGTTCAGCAAACTCATCAGCTAAGGTTTTCTTACCTAAATCATAAGCATCCACTTGTGATTCTAAATCATCAATCTTACGTTCGTATTGCTCAAAGCGTCCCATGGCGGCGTCCACTTTGCCATTGTCTAGTGTTTTCTTTACTTCAAGTCTTGAACTGACAGTTTTCTGGCGTAATAAAATCGCTTTTTGACGTGTTTTCGCATCGGCTAATTTATCTTGCAATTGCCCTACTTCACTTTGCAGTTTAGTAATTTGTTCGTCGACAATCTTAAGCTCAGACGTCAGGGCCGTTGCATGTTCATCACATTTTTTCTTTTCTTGTAAAGCGGCACGGGCTAAGTCTTCCCTATCCTTGCTAATGGCTAATTCTGCCTTCGCTTTCCAATCCTTCGCCTCGCCTTGCACTTTAGAAATTTGCGCGGCAATGTCTTTTTTACTCGCTAAGGTTTTTGCAGAAGCAGAACGCACTTCAACTAAGGTGTCTTCCATTTCTTGGATGATTAACCGTACCATTTTTTCCGGATCTTCGGCCTTATCTAAAAGGGAATTTATATTTGAGTTCACTATGTCGGTGAAACGCGAGAAGATACCCATAATCTTTACCTCTTTAATATCAAATGTTAGCTAAATACTATTTAACTGGATTGTTGCTGCTTATTGTTCACTCTATCCGAGTTCTACTTAACCTTTATTCAATTTGTAGGCCAACATTGTTTTTTCACTAAATTGTTGATTTTAAACAAATATAAATTTACATGCTGTACTCGGAGATCTACAATAATTAGTAAGCACACTATTAGTTAGTCGTTTAGACCACTTTTTGAGGATATTGATGAGCCGTTTTCGAGAGCAAGATAAAATGTTAGGTCAATCTAATAACTTCTTAGAGGTATTAGAACAAATATCGCAAATTGCCCCTTTAAATAAACCGGTGTTAATTATAGGAGAAAGAGGCACAGGTAAAGAACTAGTGGCCGCGCGAATGCATTTTTTGTCAAAACGCTGGGAACAAACCTATCTCACACTAAATTGTGCAGCACTTAGTGAGAACCTCTTGGAAAGCGAATTATTTGGGTACGAGGCTGGAGCCTTTACTGGCGCTGCTAAACGTCGTGAAGGGCGATTTGAAACTGCACATAACGGCACCTTATTCTTAGATGAGTTGGCCAATACCTCGGGAATGGTACAAGAAAAACTATTGCGTGTTATTGAATATGGAGAATTTGAACGAGTTGGCGGCTCTCGAAGCGTGAAAGTGGATGTTCGCTTAGTGGCTGCAACTAATGAAGATCTACCTGCCTTAGCAGATTCAGGCGAGTTTCGAGCAGACTTGTTAGATAGGCTAGCATTTGATGTTATCACTTTGCCGCCTCTTCGTGAGCGTAGAGAGGACATCTTGATGTTAGCTGAAAATTTCGCCATGAATATGGCCAGAGAAATGGAAATGGAGCTGTTTAGTGGTTTCACCGAAAAAGCTAAACGCACCCTATTGGATTATCACTGGCCAGGTAATATCCGAGAGTTAAAAAATGTAGTGGAACGCGCTGTATATCGTAGCAATAACCCCAACTTACCTGTGCACAATATTGTATTAGACCCATTTGAGTCTGTTTACCGACCGCAAAAAAGGATCAAAACCCTTACTAATGCGCCTGGGCCTGTGGCAATAAATGCCTCTGTCGCCTCAACTGAAGCAACTCTAAAAACTCAAGTCGAAGTCGAACCTAAAGCAAGTACCGTCTTTGAGTTTCCTGTGGATTTAAAAGAACTTTCTCAAGATTTTGAAATGGATTTAATTAAACAAGCGTTAGCAGACAGTCAGTTTAATCAAAAGAAAACCGCAGAGAAACTTGGATTAACTTATCACCAACTTCGTGGTTATTTGAAGAAATACAATTTGTTAGATCAAACCAACGAAAATATGGGTTAAGCTTAAGCTGTGATTACGCTTAATAAACATTCAACCCGGGCAACACTCAATTCTATATTTATTATATTGATGAGCATATTGTTGGTTGCCTGCGATGCTTTATTGCAGTCGACAACCGACGCTAATAGTATTGTTTACTGCTCGGAAGGTAGTCCAGCCAATTTTAATCCACAACTAGACACCTCGGGTACTACAGTCGATGCATCATCACACCAAATTTATGATCGCCTCCTAGATTTTGATCTTGAAAACGGTGATATAGTCCCGGCTCTAGCCACCAGTTGGTTGGTCAGTGATGATGGTAAAACCTATACTTTTCAACTCAGAAAAAATGTCCCTTTCCATCAAACTCAAACGTTTACCCCTACTCGATATTTTAATGCTGACGATGTGTTATTTAGTATCAATAGGTGGCGCTTAACTGAGCACCCATTTCACCAAACATCGGGAGGTATGTATCCCTATATCGATAGCCTAAACCTCAGTGGACTAATTACCGACATTAAGAGTCTAAATGCATATCGAGTACAAATTACACTCAGTAAGCCAGAGAGTTCATTTCTTGCGAACCTGGCAACGGATTTTGCGGTGATCTTATCCGCAGAGTACGCAGACAAACTAATTGCGCGAAACCAAAAAAAGCTAATTGATCATCAGCCAGTAGGCACTGGACCCTATCAATTAACTAGTTTTCGTCAGGACCGTTATATTCGCTATGCAGAACATCCAGAATATTGGCGACAAATACCCTTAACCAAAAAGCTTATATTTGACATTACGCCTTCTAGCTCGCTTAGACTGGCAAAACTACTGACAAATGAATGTGACGCCATTGCATTACCTTCCCACAGTGAGCTAGAGGTAATACGTCAACAAGAAGATTTAGTGTTAGATACACAACCTGGGCTAAACGTAGGTTTTTGGGCATTTAACACCTCTAAAGCACCTTTTGACAACCCTCAGGTTCGCAGAGCATTAGGCATGGCAATCGACAGAAATGCGTTGATTGAAGCCATCTATTTCAATAATGCCATTGCGGCAAAAAACATTGTTCCGCCCACATCTTGGGCTTTTCAAGCAGATGTTAGACCGCTAAGTTACAATCCTATCGCGGCCAAGAAGCTGTTACGAGCGCAAGGTATTGGTGATGATTTTACAATGAATATTTGGGCCATGCCGGTACAAAGGGCGTACAACCCCAATGCCATGAGAATGGCTGAACTGATACAAGCTTATCTACAAGAAGTAGGGATCCAAGTTAATATTATCAGTTATGAGTGGTCAAAATTCAGGCAGCGTTTAACCGAAGGTTTGCACGATTCTGTGCTAATTGGATGGTCTGCGGACAATGGCGACCCAGATAATTTTTATCGTCCGCTACTTTCTTGTTCAGCGATAGAATCTGGTACCAATAGAGCGATGTGGTGTTCAGAAGAATATGACACATTAATCAACCAAGCATTGCAGTTTGCTGACGTCAGCGAACGTACTTACTTTTATGGCAAAGCGAACGAACTTTTGGCAGAACAACTCCCCCTGATCCCTATAGCTCATGCATCCCGATATCAGGCCAATCGGAATAAATTACAAGGACTCGTGATTAATCCTTATGGTGGGGTGCGTTTTGGTGGAGTGAAGAAGCACTAATGGGTAGAATTTTACTACGATATACCAACCTTGTTTTAGTGACTCTATTCATTCTGAGCTTGCTGTCTTTTATCCTAGCCTATTTATTTCCAGGGCAAGCTATTGAGAATCTTACTGGCTTGAGATTGGACAACTTAACCACACTGCAAAGTAGTCAAATCCAGTATAGGGTTACCGATAGTATATTTGCTCAATATAAGCATTATATGAGCGAGTTATTTGCAGGTAATTGGGGGGTCAGTTTCAGCTCGGGACTACAACTTTATGACGAAATAGGAGATTACTTGCCTGCTAGTATAGAGTTAAGCTTCTACGCCTTATTCCTTTCTTTTGCTATTGGATTACCGTTAGGATTTCTAGCCGCTTTACGGCATCATAAACTTACCGACTACAGCTTGTTGTCCGTAAGTTTGTTGGGCTACTCACTACCGGTTTTTTGGCTCGCATTAATCATGATCCTCGTATTTTCGTTGCAGCTTGGGTGGTTCCCATTATCGGGGCGTATTAGTTTAATATTCGAAATTCCCAGCATAACGGGCTTTATTCTTATCGACATTTTACTATCCGATATAGTCGATAAACACACTGCATTTATGGATGCATGTCGGCACCTGATTTTGCCAACATTATCCATTGCGGTGGTCACTACTACTCTGATTTTAAGGATCACCCGCCGCTCTGTCATTGAGACGTTAAATAGCGAGTTTATTTTAGCTGCATACGCGCGAGGATTAACACCAAGGCAAGTGTTAATGCGTCATGGCATAAGAAATGCGTTAATTCCCATCCTACCATTGTTAGCAATGCAATTTCCTACCCTACTGACCAACGCCATGATTGTTGAGAGTATCTTTTCATGGCCAGGCATAGGTAATTGGTTAATACAGGCTATCTATCAACAAGATTACCCAGCTATAAGAGCGGGTATGTTAGCGGTTTCTGTTTTAGTCGTTATCTTTACTATGTCAATTGATATGACTATTCGCCTGACAGATCCAAGACGTAGAAGAGGTAAACGTGCCGCAATATAGCTTATATCAAGAAGAGCAACATCCATCTCCATTACAATATACTTGGATGGAATTTAAAGAAAACCACATAGCTGTTGCTGGCTTATTAGGTTTTACTTTTATTTTAATTATTACAATTTTTTGCCCATTGTTAGCACCCTTTGACCCAAATATGCAGCAAATTGGGGATTTACTTATCCCTCCTGCTTGGGATCCTAATGGCGGAATTACCCATTTATTTGGCACAGATGCCTTAGGACGTGATGTCTTATCTCGGGTGATTTATGGTTGCAGAATGACCTTTGGTATTAGCCTATTGTTGGTATTAGTAGCAATGCTATTGGGTGTTGGATTAGGAGCCTTGGCCGGCATGAGTAGAGGCGTTCGTTCGAGTTTTCTCAACCATACGCTAGATTCCATTCAAGCTATCCCAACCTTACTTATCGCTATTATTATTATTGCCATACTAGGCCCTGGATTGGTAAACAGCATGTGGGCTATTGCACTAGCGCTGATCCCGCAATTTATGCACCAAACACGAGACTTTATACGCCACGAATTATCTAAAGAATATATTATGGCGGCCAAACTAGACGGCGCAACTAAATTCCATATTTTTGTTCACTCCATTTTACCCAATATGGGAGAAATGTTAGTAGTACAAGCCACCTTAGCCCTGTCTGTTTCTATACTTGATATCAGTGCTTTAGGTTTTTTAAAATTAGGTGCCCAAGCTCCATCGTCAGAATTAGGTGCCATGCTCGTAGAAGGAATTGAAATTGCGTACATCGCCCCTTGGACTATAGCCCTACCCGGCTGCGCGTTAGTTCTAATGATGATTTCCATTAATCTTGTGGGCGATGGCTTACGGTCAGCGTTAAGAAATAGGTTACTGCACTAATGATTTTGCTTGATATCAAAAACCTTACCTTAGAAATTGATATATCCTCAGGGTGGGTAAAGGCGCTGGATAAAATCAACATGGTGATCCATGAGGGTCAAATTCACGCTTTAGTAGGAGAATCAGGATCGGGTAAGAGCTTAATAGTGAAAGCGATTGTTGGGGCGTTGCCCAACCGCTGGCGGATCACGGCTGACCGTATGACATGGAAAGGAAAAAACTTATTAACCATGTCGCCCAAAGCAAGACGAAAATTAATTCGTAAAGATATATCAGTGATTTTTCAAAACCCTCTCGAATCCCTTGATCCCTCGTTAACTTTAGGTCAGCAAATAAAAGAAATGCTGCCGAGCAATCAATTCACAAAAACCTGGTTTTGGCAAAACAACAAAGAAAAACACGCATTAGCAGTCAAATTGTTACATAAAGTAGGTATTAAAGATCACCAACAATGCCTAACGAGTTACCCACATCAAATTACCAACGATGTTGTACAAAAATTTATGGTTGCTATGGCTTTGGCATCTGAGCCTAAGCTTATTATTGCCGATGATCCCACCCGTGGAATGGAGATCACCTCTAAGACACAAATATTAAAGTTACTCGCTCGCGTCAATCAAGTAAAAAGCCTGAGTGTAATGTTCGTTAGTCATGATTTATTAGCCATTTCAAGTATGGCCAGTTATGTAACTGTTTTATATTGTGGCCAAACCGTAGAAAGTGGCGAGCTCAAACAACTAAGAAAACGCGCTTTTCATCCTTATACCCAAGCATTGCTTGATAGCGCCCCAAGTTTTCGAAAAGATCTTCCACCAAAATCTCCTCTTAGATCATTAGATGGCTCTATTCCTACTTTGCATCATCTACCTATTGGTTGCCGATTAGGCCCTAGATGCCCTAGAGCGAGGAAAGAGTGTGTGGCAACCCCGCAAATTAGACGGGTTCATACACATTTTTATACTTGCCATTTCCCTCTACATTGGGAGGCCAAGTAGTGGATCTTATTAATGTTGAAGCCTTGACCTTTCAAAATAAAGTAAAAAGCTTCTGGTCAAAAAGTACAGTAACCTTTGATTTAGGCCCCGTCAGCTTTAATTTTAAAGCAGGTGAAACCCTAGCTATTGTGGGTGATAATAGCTCAGGAAAGACCTTGTTGGCTAAACTACTGGTAGGATTAGAAACACCTAAAAGTGGCAAAATTTTTATGGATGGCGTTGAATTAAATAAATCCAATATTAGTGTTAGATGCCATGATATCAGAATGATTTTTCAAAATAGTAACGAGTCTCTCAACCCTGGCCTAACCCTAGGCACAATACTGGATGAGCCTTTACGTCTTAACACAAAACTTAATACCCAAGAACGCAAAAAACTCATAGAGCGTACATTAAGACAAGTTGGACTAATGGCAGAGCACCAATTTTTCTATAGACATATGCTATCGGATGGACAACAACAAAGAGTCGCCTTAGCCAGAGCGTTAATACTTAGCCCTAAAGTAATTGTGGCTGATGAGCCTTTTGCCGCTTTAGATCCGTCGGTACGCTCCCAAGCCGTTAATCTGCTAATGAAACTGCAACGTGAATTAGGACTAGGTTTTATCTTTATATCCCACAACTTAGGTATTGTTAGGCATATATCTGACAAAGTCATCATCATGAAAAATGGTAAAGTGGTTGAGTCTGGCAAAACTGACGTAATATTTAATTGGCCAAAAGATGAGTACACCAAAAAATTAGTGGACTCACATCAAGCATTGCTTAACACACAACACAATTAACGGGATAATCAGCGTGCCATACCATTTTGTAGCTATGTTACCCAACTAAGGCTAACAAAATTCCAGCAGCAACGGCCGAACCTAACACACCTGCCACATTTGGCCCCATAGCGTGCATCAACAAGAAATTATGATGATTAGCTTCAAGTCCTACCTTATTGACCACTCTGGCCGCCATAGGCACTGCAGAGACACCTGCCGCACCAATCAAGGGGTTAATTTGTTTACTGCTTAGCTTACTCATAGCTTTTGCCATTAATATGCCTGCTGCAGTGCCAATAGAAAAGGCGATAGCGCCTAACGCCAGAATACCAAGGGTTTCCACCGTTAAAAATTTGTCGGCAGATAACTTTGAGCCTACCGCTAACCCCAAAAATATGGTGACCACATTAATTAATTCATTTTGAGCGCTATTGCTTAGTCTGTCGACTACTCCCGACTCTTTCATTAGGTTACCTAAGCAGAACATGCCCACTAAAGGTGTAGCTGTGGGTAAAAACAAAATACACAGTAAAAGTACCGCTAAAGGAAAGATGATTTTTTCGCGCTTAGAGACCTCTCTAAGTTCGGGCATTTCGATTTTTCTTTCTTGCTCTGATGTGAATAACCGCATGATGGGTGGTTGAATGATAGGCACTAGCGCCATATAGGAATATGCGGCAACGGCAATAGCACCTAATAAATCGGGGGCAAGTTTAGAGGCTAAAAATATAGCCGTGGGACCATCTGCACCACCAATAATAGCGATGGCTGCCGCGTCTTGTAGTGAGAATTCAAACCCAGGTACCATATTTAGCGCAATGGCACCGAACAGCGTGCCAAATATACCAAACTGTGCTGCCGCGCCAAGCAATAACATTCTAGGATTAGCAATCAAAGCGCTAAAGTCTGTCATCGCTCCCACACCCATAAAAATAAGCAGCGGGAACACACCTGTATCTATACCCACATGATAAACCAGATAAAGTAATCCACCCGCTTCGCTAAACCCAGCCAGAGGAATATTAGTTAAGATGGCACCAAAACCTATAGGCAATAGCAGTAAAGGTTCAAACTTCTTAACAATCGCCAAATAAAGTAGTAAGGCCCCGACACTCATCATGAGTAACTGCCCTAACTCAAAGTGAGCGAGTGAAGTGCTTTGCCATAATAATTCGAGCTTTTCCATTGCTGCGCTCTACCCTATCATTAATAAAGGTTGACCGGTTTGCACCGCATCGCCCTCTTTGGTTAAGATAGTGCCAATAACACCCGAAACGGACGCACGAATTTCAGTTTCCATTTTCATGGCTTCCATAATAATGACCACGTCACCAGCATTGACCTTATCACCTTCTGTGACTAAGACTTTAAAAATATTGCCGGCTAAGGGAGAGTTTAGCTTTTGTCCTTGAGCGGGTACCGGAGCTGCACTTTGAACCGCTGGTGCAGTATTCGGCGCAGCTTGAACCTTAGTTAATTCACCGCTTGGCGCTACATCAACTTCAAATACTTGACCATCGACTCGTACTGAATACGAAGCAGTATTAGACTGCGATGTGCTTGTTGGCACTAGGGGCTCAGCCACTTTGGGTGCAGCGACACTTGGGATAGGCTCAAAGGCATCAGGATTGTGTCTGTTTTTAAGAAATTTTAAACCAATTTGCGGAAACAAAGCATAGGTCAACACATCGTCGACCAATTCATCTGCGGTTTGAATCGCCTCTTTTTGCGCTATCTCGGTTAGTTCTGTGGTCAGAGTCGACAATTCGTTATCAATAAGATCTGCAGGGCGACAGCTAATGGCGTCTTGTCCATCTAATACACGTAACTGTAGTTCCCTGTTAACTGGTGCCGCCGTCGCGCCATACTCGCCTTTCAATACTCCAGCGGTTTCTTTGCTGATGGTTTTGTATCGTTCGCCAGTGAGCACGTTAATTACAGCTTGAGTACCGACTATCTGTGAGGTGGGCGTTACTAATGGGATAAAACCAAGATCTTCTCTGACCTTAGGAATTTCTAGCAGCACTTGGTCTAATTTATCTTCAGCACCCTGCTCTTTTAGCTGACTTTCCATATTGGTTAACATGCCACCTGGCACCTGTGCAATTAAGATACGGGCGTCGACGCCTTTTAGACTTCCTTCAAAGGGCTGGTACTTTTTACGTACCTCACGAAAATAGCTGGCAATATCGGTAAAATCACCGAGCGCTAAACCTGTATCGCGCTCTGTGCCCTCTACAATAGACACCATAGTTTCTGTGGCTGTATGTCCATATGTCATGCTCATGGATGATATAGAGGTATCTAAAATGTCGACCCCAGCATCAATCGCTTTTTGATAGGTCGCGGTACTCAAGCCAGTAGTTGCATGACAATGCATGGCAATAGGTACCTCGATTGATTCTTTTAATCGCGTGACTAATTCTTCACACTCATATGGCTTTAACAGACCCGCCATATCTTTGATGCAAATTGAATGCACCCCCATATCTTGTAACTTGCTGGCCATATCCAGCCATGTTTGCAATGAATGCACAGGTGACACAGTGTAGGACATGGTGCCTTGAGCATGAGCCCCTTGCTTGATCGCCGCCTTTACTGCGGTCTGTAAATTGCGAATATCATTCATCGCATCAAAAATTCGAAAGACGTCAATTCCGCTGGCGTGAGCCCTTTCAACAAATTTCTCCACTACATCATCGGCATAATGGCGATAACCTAATAAATTCTGCCCTCGCAATAACATTTGCTGTTTTGTTTTTGGCATGGCCTTTTTAAGCTGGCGTATACGCTCCCATGGGTCTTCACCTAAATAACGAATGCATGCATCAAACGTGGCCCCGCCCCATGTTTCTAAGGACCAATAACCAATATCATCCAACTTACTAGCAATAGGCAACATGTCTTCTAGTCGCATCCGAGTGGCAAACAAGGATTGGTGGGCGTCACGCAATACAACATCTGTAATCGCTAGTGGTTTACGCATGGGATATTTCCTTAAAAATTATAAACTAGTGTGATTGTCTATGTTGAAAGATAGCAGTGCTTATTACAGCTAAGGTTTTAGGAGACAGGTTTTCAGAACTGCTTAAGGTGCTTTGGGGAGTCACTGCGTGTCTCTCGGCACTATTGCGGGTTTCATCTGGAAAAAGTTTATTGATCCAAGCAATCAACGTAATAGCGCCAATTAGCATAGATAAAAACAAAAATACCACTACCATACCAACTAATAGTAAATTGGCGGCTTCAACTAGGGCATCAGCGACATGAGATTGCATATTCGGGTGATCTCAAAGTTAAATACTTATAGGAGATAAGTACCATGCAGCCTAATAAAAAACAACAAATCGCCAATAGAAAAAGTGCATATAGAATAAGAAAATATTCGGATATTATGAATATTTATCCAATTTTAGGACGGGGAAGTAGCAACAAAAAAGCCCACAGATAAATCTGTGGGCTTTAGTATATGGTGCGCGTGGAAGGATTCGAACCTCCGACCACCTGGTTCGTAGCCAGGTACTCTATCCAGCTGAGCTACACGCGCATTGCCATTTTATCTCACCAAACCTAATGGCGGAGAGGGAGGGATTCGAACCCTCGGTACGAATAAACGTACGGTTCCTTAGCAGGGAACTGGTTTCAGCCACTCACCCACCTCTCCGGAACTAGATCTTACTACACATCTTCGGAAGTTGGTCTATTCGACTAATCCTGGTTATCTTTCTAAACCGCTAACTGTAAGGCCTTTGGCTTAGGGTTAACCTCTCCTAAATGAGGAGCAGGATTTTACCTATCCACATGAGTAAGTCAAACACTTTTTATGAAGTTAATGAAGGCTTGCTGGCATTTTAAACGATTAAGCGCTAAGTGCTTAAAATTTGTCTAATTTACATAAACCTCAGGCATAAAAAAAGCTGGTGTCCCAGCTTTTTTTAAATCCAATTGCTATTAGTCTTCGTCTGAGCCTGCAGCCTGATCTTGGGCGGCAAGTTGAACGTTTTTTTCAGCTTGGATACGCATATATATTTCTTCACGGTGCACAGATATTTCCTTAGGCGCATTCACACCAATTCTTACCTGATTACCTTTTACACCTAATACAGTTACGGTGACATCGTCACCAACCATTAGGGTTTCTCCAACACGACGAGTTAAAATTAGCACTCTATTGCTCCTTATTTCCGTTAAAAAACACGATTCCTTCGTTAAAGTTAGTGTAAATTACCAGCATAGCCAGAAAATTTACCCTATCGGTTTTTCCCTATTTTTGTTGTCACTACAAAAAACAACCGAAAAATTCATTTCATATTAAAGGTTCACAACTTCTGTTCTATCCATGCTTGCACTGAAGCAATGGCAGACTCTAGATGTTGTGGTTGCGAACCTCCGGCTTGAGCCATATCTGGACGACCACCACCTTTGCCCCCTACCTGTTGAGCAACAAAATTAACCAAGTCACCGGCTCTAACCTTTGAGGTGAGATCCTTGGTTACACCCACTATCATGCTGACTTTATTCTCTTCAGCCATGCCTAAAACGATAATGGCACTATCTAATTGGTTTTTAAAGTCATCAACCATAGTTCTCAAGGCCTTACTTTCAACACCTTTAAGTATGGTAGACAGCACTTTCACACCTTTTATTTCACGAACTTCAGACAACACATCCGAAGTAGCATTGCTGGCTAACTGTTGTTTGAGCTTTTCTAATTCTTTCTCTACTCGTTTACTTTGCTCTACCACTTGCTGTATACGAGCCGATAAACCTTGCGGATCGGTTTTTAACAAATTCGCCATTTGGCTCATTTGATGCCCTTGGCTTTGCACTAAATCAAGGGCCTTCTCACCCGTGACTGCTTCTATTCTTCTAACACCAGATGCGATACCGCCTTCTGAGACAATCTTAAAGAAACCAATATCTCCGGTGCGATTTACATGAGTGCCGCCGCACAGTTCCATTGAAAAATCACCCATAGAGACAACTCGTACGTCTTCGGAATACTTTTCACCAAATAATGCCATAGCCCCTGCCGCTTTGGCTTGGTCCAAATTCATTAATTGGGTATCTAAGTCATGATTGGCACGGATTTGCTGGTTCACTAACTTTTCAATACTTTGTAACTGAGCACTGCTAACGGCTTCAAAGTGAGAAAAGTCAAATCGCAATCGCTCATCGGTAACCAAAGAGCCTTTCTGATTAACCTGTTCTCCCAACTCTTGTTTTAACGCAGCATGCATAAGATGGGTGGCACTATGATTTAGCTTGATGGCCGCTCTGCGCTCAACATCAAATTCGGCATCAAGGGTATCACCTAATTTGCAATCAACATTAGCTATACCCTGGTGGGCAATGGCATTTCCCAACTTAAAGGTGTCTGTTACGGTAAATGTGCCTTTTTCTAAAGTTAATGTGCCGGTATCACCTGCCTGCCCGCCTGACTCCGCATAAAATGGCGTTTGATTAAGCACCACCACGCCTTCATCACCGGCTCGCAACTGTTCAACAGCTTGCCCTTTTAAAAATAACTCGACAACTTTAGCTTGCGAGCTTTGCTGCTCATAACCAGTAAATTCAGAACGACTGCTAGACTGAAGTTGCTCATTGTAGTCCGTATCAAATTGACTCGCTTGTTGCGCCCGCTTGCGCTGCGCTGCCATAGCCGCCTGAAACCCTGGCTCATCTATAGTTAGTTCTTTCTCACGGGCAACATCAGCGGTTAAATCGGCCGGAAAACCATAGGTATCATAAAGTTTAAAAACCAATTCCCCTGGTACCACATCTCCACTTAGCTGGTTGAGAGCTTCATTAAGAATGTTCATACCACGCTCTAGAGTACGAGAAAACTGCTCTTCCTCTGTTTTTAAGACTCTTTCTATTAACTCTTGATTAGCAATGAGTTCAGGGTATGCATCACCCATTTGAGATCCCAAAGCTGCAACCAATTTATAGAAAAACACCTCTGTAGCACCAAGTTTATTACCATGCCTTACCGCTCGGCGAATAATACGTCTTAATACATAACCGCGACCTTCATTTGAAGGTAACACTCCATCACTGATTAAAAAGCTACATGAACGAATGTGATCGGCAATTACTCGCAGAGATTTATTTTGTTTATCTGTTGCGCCAACAATCTTGGCAGTTGCCTCAATTAGGCTCTGAAAAATATCGATTTCATAATTGCTATGTACATTTTGCAAAATAGCCGATATTCGCTCTAGTCCCATACCGGTATCAATTGAAGGCTTTGGTAAAGGCTGCATGCTGCCATCGCTTTGACGGTTGAATTGCATAAAGACAAGGTTCCAGATTTCGATAAATCTGTCGCCATCTTCTTCAGGCGTACCTGGACGGCCACCCCAAATATGCTCACCGTGATCATAAAATATTTCTGAACAAGGACCACAAGGACCGGTATCACCCATAGACCAAAAGTTATCCGAGGTACTAATACGTATGATTTTGTCTTCAGAAAGACCAATCTGATTTTTCCAGATTTCAAAAGCCTCGTCGTCCTCATGGTAAACCGTTACCACTAACTTCTCTTCAGGAAGACTAAGCTCTTTGGTCAAAAAGTCCCATGCATATTGGATCGCATCGGTTTTGAAATAATCACCAAAACTAAAATTTCCTAACATCTCAAAAAACGTATGATGCCTTGCGGTATAGCCTACATTTTCAAGATCGTTGTGTTTTCCGCCTGCGCGTACACAGCGTTGTGACGATGTGGCTGTAGAGTAGCTACGCGATTCGCTGCCTAAAAACACATCTTTAAACTGATTCATTCCAGCATTAGTAAATAACAGCGTTGGATCATTTGCTGGCACGAGTGACGAACTGGATACTTTTTGATGCCCTCTAGCGGCAAAAAAATCTAAAAATGCACTCCTGAGTTCGGCTGTTGTTTTACTCATTTACAATCCTGAAATATTAATAATTAATGAAATTTAAATTCGCCTAAAGCGGCGGCGCACAAAGATAGCAGTTTAGCGTAGTTTTGTTAAGGCCAGCATTGCCCCTAACGCGTTATTCTTTAGATGTTTCAATTGCATAACGAATTTGTTCAGGGGTAAATCCTCGAGAATACAAAAACCTTTGTTGTTTCTGCTGCTCTTTGTAGTCTTTAGGCGCTTCGCCTTTGTACTTTTTTTCATAGACTTTTAGCACCAGTTCAAACCAATCAACACTTAGTTCGTCCATCGCTTGGGCCACGATTTCTGCGGTAATTTGATGCTCTTTTAATTCTTGACGAATTCTTAATTCACCTATGCCTTTATTGGCACGGCCCCTTATTAATGACTCGGCAAACCTCTCATTACTTTGCAGCTTATGTTGCTTGTATTTCTCAATCCATTCAATGCATAAACTGCGCTCAAAGTCGCGTTGCATCAGCTTTTTTAAAAGTTCATGTTCACTATGCTCTCGCCCCGCAAGCAACCGAGTGAGCGTATATTTGATGATTTTGCTATCATTCTCTGCCATATTAGCAACGTATACTCAGCACAAGGTTAGTCTCACTATTGTCTTCACTAATTTCAAAATACACCTTTAAATTTAACACTTCTATTGCACAAATCGGCAACACTACATGGGACCAATTATCAAAAAATACTAATCCATTCTGCCAATATACCTTTTTACATGCCTTAGAGTCTTCTGGCTCGGTAGCAGGTGATTCTGGTTGGCAACCTTTTCATTTGGTCATTTATGATAATTCAGAAGCAGTAGGCGTGTTACCCCTATATAAGAAAACCCATAGTTACGGAGAATATGTCTTTGATTTCGCTTGGGCCAACGCTTATCAACAACATGGCCTAGACTATTATCCCAAATTAGTCGCAGCCATTCCTTTTACGCCTGTAACTGGGGTTAGGTTGATGCTTGACAAAAAAGTTGATTACGCCGAGTTATTGCCCATATTGTGCCACGAAATTTCTCAGCAGTTAAACCTGCTCGATCTATCTTCGATGCATTGGCTATTCGTTGAACCAGATATCAGCCATTTATTAAGTTTATCAGGACAACTGCAACGTCATTGTGTGCAATTTCAATGGTTTAATCGTCAATACACGTCTTTTGAAGATTACCTAAGTCACTTTAATTCTCGAAAAAGAAAAAGCGTAAAAAAAGAACGCCAGAAAGTAGCCAGTCAGGGTGTTGCTGTGTTGCGTTTACATGGCGACAAACTAACGGCAGAAAACATGCAGTTTTTTTATCATTGCTACAAACAAACTTACTTAAAGCGCAGTGGCCACCAAGGGTATTTAACCCAAGCGTTTTTTCAGCAATTATTCACCACTATGCCAGACAATTTAATGTTAGTCGTGGCGCTAAAAAATGAACAACCCATAGCCAGCGCCCTATTCGTATTTGATCAAAAGCAATTATGTGGCCGTTATTGGGGGGCGTTACAAGATGTACCAAGTTTACATTTTGAATGTTGTTACTACCAAGGAATAGAGTTTTGCATTGAACAAAATATTGCCCAGTTTAACCCCGGCACCCAAGGTGAGCACAAAATATTACGAGGCTTCGAACCTATCTTTTGTTATTCGAATCATGCATTGCTTGAGCCCGCTTTTCACCAAGCGGTAGAAAGGTTCGTCGAAGAGGAGGCTGTTCAACTTGCAAAATATAAACAACAGGCATCTACACTGTTACCCTTTAAACAACTATCTCAATAAAGTGAATCTCACTTAAATAGTGATTACTTTTTCCACACCAATAAAAAATTATTAGCTGGCATTACGATTTTTTCAATAAGAGTCAAAGGTGATGCCCATTGGACTAATTCTTCAATATCCCGAATACCGCCGCAGTTTTGAGCTTTCAGATGTTGGTCAAAGGCTTTATTTGAAGCGCTGGTGTACTGTCCATCAATATTAAATGGACCATATTGGCAAAATACGCCGCCAGTTGGTAAAGACTCTGCCACGAGTTGCATCATGCGCTGAGCTTCTGCTGGTTGCATAATGTGCGTGGTATTGGCGCTATACACGGCATCAAAATTTGCTAAGGGTAAGGAATGACTATGTTTGGCATCAATAGTTAACGACAAAGGTTGATGTAGATTATCGGCCCTAACGCCTTTAAGCCAGGCTTTTATACCAAGATGTTTGTCTGGCATATCACTGGTGTGCCACTGCAAGTACGGTAACTGGGGAGCGAAAAATGCTGCATGTTGACCTGTGCCAGAGCCAATCTCTAACAAGCGTTGGCTATTGGTTAGCACTCTTGTTAATACTTCAAATATTGGTTGCTTATTATTTTCACAGGCCTGACTAAAAGGTTTATCAAACATAGTTATCCATCTTTATTGCAGGTTAGGTCCAAGCCATTTTTCGGCTTCTAGTCTATCCCAATTTTTGCGGGAAGCGTAGTCAAGCAATTGATCTTCTTGTATTTGCGCCACAGCAAAATAGCGGCATTCAGGATGAGAGAAATAAAACCCCGACACGGCTGCCCCTGGCCACATGGCGTAACTTTCGGTAAGTTTCATACCGGTATTTTGCTCGGCGTCTAACAAATCCCAAATTAATTGTTTTTCGGTGTGTTCTGGACATGCTGCGTAACCGGGTGCGGGGCGTATACCTTGATATTTTTCACGAATTAACTCTTCGTTCGATAGGTTTTCGTTTGCTGCATAGCCCCAAATGTCTTTACGTACTTTTTCGTGTAGGAATTCAGCAAAAGCTTCGGCAAATCTATCGGCTAGGGCTTTAATCATAATAGAATTATAATCATCGCCATCATCTTCGTATGCTTTGGCCAAGTCGTCTTCCCATGTGCCAGCTGTTACTGCAAATGCGCCAAGATAGTCAGCTTTACCTGAAGACTTAGGAGCCACAAAATCACTTAAACAATTATTTGCGCCTTTTGGTTTTTCGGTTTGCTGACGTAAATGATGGGCTACGTGATCAACTTTATTACGGCTTTCGTCGGTATAGATTTCAATATCGTCTTGTACGCGATTGGCAGGAAAAACTCCCATCACACCACTGGCTTTTAACTTAGAATTATTACAAAGCATTTTTAGCATAGCTTGGGCATCGGCAAATAGATTTTGTGCTTCCTTGCCAACCACTTCATCTTCTAAAATACGCGGGTACTTACCGGCTAAAGACCAAGTTAAGAAAAATGGTGTCCAATCAATATAATCGACTAACTCACTAAGGCCCAGTTCTATGGCCGTTATGCCAAGCTGTTTAGGCGCTGGAGGTTGGTAACTATCCCAATCGAACTTAAATCCGTTATTGCGCGCTTGGGATAAAGTAATGGGTTTAGTGCGTGGTTTTTTCTTGGCATGCTGCTCACGAACTTTTTGGTATTCAAGGGTCAATTCGTTGGCATACACTTGGCGATTTTCAGCGGTAATTAATTTTTGGCACACCCCCACCGCTCGACTGGCGTTGGGCACATATACCACAGGATGTTGATAATTGTGTTCAATTTTAACCGCGGTATGGGCTTTTGACGTTGTCGCCCCTCCAATTAACAAGGGCAAATCAAATTCTAAACGCTGCATTTCTTTGGCAACATGCACCATTTCATCTAGTGATGGCGTGATCAAGCCCGATAACCCAATCATATCGACATTTTCATCTTTGGCCACTTGTAACAACTTGGCACAAGGCACCATTACACCAAGGTCGATAATTTCAAAGTTATTACATTGCAGCACTACGCCCACAATGTTTTTGCCAATATCGTGCACGTCGCCCTTTACTGTGGCTAATAGTATTTTACCGTTGCTGCTGCCTTGGTCTTTTTCTAGCTCAATGTAAGGGTTTAGATAAGACACTGCTTTTTTCATTACTCGCGCCGACTTAACGACTTGAGGAAGAAACATTTTTCCTTCACCAAACAAGTCCCCCACTACATTCATACCATCCATTAATGGCCCTTCAATCACATGTAAAGGGCGTTCGGCTTCGAGGCGAGCGGCTTCTGTGTCTTGTTCAATAAAGTCCATAATACCGCGGACCAATGCGTGCTCTAAACGTTTGTTAACTGGTAATTCCCGCCATTCAAGGCTTTCTTTTACTACAGATTTACCATCGCCTTGAAACTTAGGAGCCAATTCTAAAAGATTGTCTGTTGCTTGGGGATGACGGTTGAGGATCACATCTTCTACCGCATCTTTTAACTCGCTAGGTATTTGGTCGTAGACTTCCAGCTGCCCAGCGTTCACTATGCCCATATCCATGCCCGCTTTTATGGCATGATACAAAAACACCGAATGCATCGCTTCGCGAACCGGATTATTACCTCTAAAAGAAAATGATACATTCGACAAGCCCCCAGACACATGAGCATGGGGTAAATGCTGGCGAATACGCCTTGTGGCGTTAATAAAATCAACCGCGTAATTGTTATGCTCTTCAATACCTGTAGCCACGGCAAAAATGTTTGGATCGAAAATAATATCTTGAGGTGGAAAGCCAATTTTCTCGGTAAGCAGTTGATAGCTTCGTTGGCAAATCTCGAATTTGCGCTGTTCGGTATCGGCTTGACCAGTTTCATCAAAGGCCATCACGACTGTTGCGGCGCCATATCGTTTTAATAGTTTGGCTTGATATAAAAAGTTGTCTTCGCCTTCTTTCAAGCTAATAGAATTAACTATGGCCTTGCCTTGCACACATTTTAATCCCGCCTCGATGACCGACCATTTTGATGAATCAATCATAATGGGTACTCGGGAAATATCGGGTTCAGAGGCAATTAGGTTTAAGAAGCGCGTCATGGCAGCTTCTGAATCAAGCATGGCCTCGTCCATATTGATATCAATTATCTGCGCGCCATTTTCGACTTGCTGACGAGCCACATCTAAGGCTTTTTCGTATTCGTCGTTTAAAATCAAGCGCTTAAAAATCGCCGATCCTGTGACGTTGGTACGTTCACCTACATTAATAAAGTTGGCAGAGGCTAAAGAAGAAACCTCGGCATCAGTCGTATTTTCACCCATTTCTATCGCCTAATGTACAAAAGGTTCTAAACCAGACAGGCGCATCTTCACCTCTCGTTTAATTATTTTTCTCGGCGCACAATCCTTTACTGCTTCGCTTATGGCAGTAATGTGCGCGGGCGTACTGCCGCAGCATCCCCCCACAATATTCAATAAGCCTGACTCAGCCCATTCTTTTATATGCGCCGCCATCTCTTCGGCCTCCATGTCGTATTCACCAAATTCATTCGGTAAGCCAGCATTTGGATGGGCTGTTACCAAGCATTCTGCCACCTGAGAAATCTCTTCCACATATTGCCGCAACAAGTCTGGCCCCAAGGCACAATTTAGTCCAAAGGAAAACGGCGCTACATGATTCATCGAATAATAAAAAGCTTCTGCCGTTTGCCCTGACAAGGTGCGTCCTGATGCATCGGTAATAGTACCCGAAATCATGACAGGTAAGCTTATGCCTAGCTCATCAAAAACAGTTTGAATAGCAAAAACCGCCGCTTTAGCATTTAGGGTATCGAAAATGGTCTCAACCATAATTAAATCGGCACCACCTTCGATCAATCCATGGGTGGCTTCGACATAAGCGTTGACTAACTCATCAAAAGTCACATTACGTTTGGCCGGATCGTTGACATCAGGCGAAATAGACGCAGTGCGACTGGTTGGCCCTAACACTCCAGCCACAAACCTTGGTTTGTTGGGTGTTTGCTGAGTGTATTTGTCTGCAGCTTTTTTAGCTAATTTGGTGGCTTCGATATTTATTTCTTTTGCCAAAGCCTGCATGTTGTAATCGGCCATTGAAATAGTCGTAGCGTTAAAGGTATTGGACTCGATAATATCGGCCCCGGCTTCTAGGTAGGCACAATGTATGTCGTAGATGATTTTTGGTTGAGTTAACACCAATAAATCATTATTGCCTTTAACATCACTTTGCCAATCGACAAAGCGCTGCCCACGGTAATCGGCTTCTTGTAACTTATGCTGTTGGATCATGGTGCCCATAGCACCGTCGAGTAACAAAATGCGTTGCTGTGTTGCCGCAAATAAACTTTTATGTTGTTGGCTCAATGTTTCATCTACCATTTTAATCTTGATTACATTTTCCCGAAGCTAATCTGTTAACTTAGCTAGATCATAAGGTGTATTTTGATACACATAATAGTTCAACCAGTTAGTAAACAATAAGCTGCCATGAGCTCGCCAACTGGCAATGGGCTCTTTAGATGGATCGTCATCAACAAAGTAGTTAACAGGAATATGCGGATTACCATTATTCAATAAATCTCGTTGATATTCTTGCTTTAAGCTTTCGGGATCGTATTCTGGGTGCCCAGTAACAAACACTAAACGCTTATCTTCAGAGGCAATTATATAAGCCCCCCCTTCTTCTGACTTAGCCAAGATATTTAGCTCTGGTATTGAGCCGTAATCTGCTAAGGATATTTCACCATATCGCGAATGAGGGGCGTTAAACACAGGGTCAAATCCACGTAATAATTCGTCGTGTTCATTTTGGACCTTATGTTGGTAAACACCGCTTAACTTGCGCTCTCTTAGCGCCCTATTTTTTCCAAAGAAATGATAAATAGCCCCATGAGCTGCCCAACAAGAAAACAATGTGGATTGCACATGACGACGAGCCCAATCCATAATCACTGTCATTTTATCCCAGTATTTAACATCCTGATAAGCCAGATGCGCCAAAGGTGCTCCAGTAACTATCAGTCCATCATATTTTTTACTGGCCACATCATCAAAAGCCAGATAGAAATTATCCATATGCGCTGCAGGCGTATTTTTGGGCGCTTGGTTATCGATACGAATTAAGTCAATATTAATTTGCAACGGTGTATTGGAGAGTAAGCGTAAAAATTGCTCTTCGGTTTCCATTTTATTGGGCATTAAATTTAAGATACCCACTTCCATAGGCCTTATGTCTTGAGTGGCTGCCCGCTGACTGTCCATTACAAAAATATTTTCTTTGTTAAGCACATTTTGAGCAGGTAAATTGCTAGGTATTCGAATTGGCATAACGGCTCTTTAGCAGAAAGTGGTGTATAAGAATTTCGCGTAATATCATGCAAAAGTCAACATCTTTACGTCTAGACGTCTAAACGAAAAGTTATACAGTGGTGAAAATTGGTCTTAATGTATTGGTGAACCTATTCTCATCTATGCCTAAAATTATCCTCTCATTGTATGTTTGAGCTAAATTGCAAGCTAAATTTAGATGACAGCTTTCTCTTATTGAAGCGCATTAAGCCTAAGATATTGTTTTCCAAAATAGTGTCAATTATTTTTACATATCACGAATCTCAATATTTTAATACTCATAAGAAACAATAACCTAGATAACGGTACTATTAATGCATGACTTATGCCTGACCACAAATGTCGTTAACTCGATATAAAAACTTGTCAATTAAAGGACTCAAATTATGAAGTTTTTCTCAAAATTAATGGTTTCAACTTGCTTACTTTCTGCTGTTTCTTTTAATGCTGTTGCAGGCATTGTTTTCTCTTTTACTGAATCAGGAGGAAATGTAATTATGCAGTCGTCAGGTGTGCTCGATACAACTAGCTTAATCAGTCAAACTTCTGCAAGTTGGGGTGGTATTGGTACTGAAACTAACAACGCTCCAGAATCCGATATCATGGGTGACACTACTATGGGGAGCCTTGATCTAGCCTTTGGGTTTAGTGCAGGTACAGACTTAAGCCCATGGATTGGTGATATGTTCACTTTACTTTTTCCATCTATTCCTTGGGTTTCTTCTGGGACGACTCAATTTGCAACATACTATTTAGAGACAGGCGGTATACGAACTCCGGGGATCGGACTTGCACAAGAGGATCTAATAAACGGATTATGGACACCCGATGTATCTTGGATCGCCGCTGCTAGTTTCGCTAGCATAGGCTTAACTGTGGGTGATTATACTATCACTGATGCTCAAACTGGCGAATTTATCTCTATTCAGATTGGTGAGCCAATCAGTGTTGCTGCTCCTTCAGTTGTTGTTTTGCTGGGACTTGGAGTATTAGGGATTGTTATTTCAAGAAAATTTAAATTGTAAAACATCACGCCTTTAGAACTAATAACACCCCGCGGTTTCCTCCACAGCCATCTGTTCCACATTAGCTAGGCTGGTGGAGGGTAACTGTGGCAGACAGATAGCTGAGGATCTAAAACAAGTCCGACTAATTGATCGCCTCTTTAGGCCGATTTTAGTCCTTTTTGTACTTAAATTTAATGTTTGCAATTGGCACTAAACGGCCTTCAATTTAAGTGTTCCTCATTCCCGATTAGATTCACCAGAAGATTGGTATTAACGTTGATTATTATGAAGATTAAACAGCAGCTCAGCCTCTGCAGCTGGCATATCACATTCACGCATAACCTCCTCAAGACTTGCGCCTTGGCTAATGAGTTTAGCGCCTTTGCTGTAAAATCGGCTTTGAGGATCTTGTTCAACTAAATTTTGTTGAGCTGTTTGTAAGCTTTCAACTTGCTCGATTAAAGCTTTAACTCGGCGACTCACACCATAGTTACCACTGCGAATTTCATGGAGTTCTTCGCTCAGGCTACTGTTAGCTTTCATGAGTTCTGATAGGGATTTATCTTGAGACTTATTGGTGTCCAATTGATTATTAAAACGTTTAAAAAGCAACGCAGCCATAGCAATACTACAAAAAGAGACAATCAGTGCGATTAAGCTTATTAATAATGGAAAACTCATAATTATCTCTCAAATAAACTCAAGGCACGTTGTATTCAGGCAAAGCCACACAGTACTTATATAAATAACGTATTCAGGCTGCTATATGTACTTAGATATTAGTAATTTCAGTCCACTCTTCATCATTAAGTAATTTATTCAAATCCACAAGAATGAGTAACTGTCCATCTCTATTACTAACACCTTGAATAAACTTAGCGCTTTCTTCGGTGCCTACATTAGGTGCGCTATCTATCTCAGACGAACGCAGATATACCACTTCGGCTACACTGTCGACAAGGATCCCTACTACTTGCTCATCAGACTCAATGATAACAATCCGAGTGTTGTCTGAAATGTCTGTAGGAGGTAAACCAAATCGAGAACGGGTATCTATGACGGTAACAACATTCCCTCTCAAATTAATAATCCCTAGAACATAGTCTGGCGCACCAGGTACGGGCGCAATTTCAGTATGCCGCAAGACCTCTTGTACTTGCATCACATTAATACCGTATGTCTCTTCACCTAATTTATAGGTTACCCACTGTAAGACTTCGTCGCCATTTGCATCTACAGTATTATTTGAATTTCTATCGTCACTCATTCCATCGCTCCGGCCCTAACATAGGCTAATCGTTACTGCTTAAACCTTGATTTAGCATATTAATCAACTGCTGAACATTCATCAAGGCACACATTTTCTTTTTAACCATGCCAGACAACCAAGAGCGACCCACTTCTACATCTCGCCATTTAACGTCATCTGGTAACACAGTTTCGGTAGCAATCAAGTTTTCACAACCTAATCCCCAGCCACTTTCTTCCAACACTATAAGGTATTGATATTCGGTGGAACCAGCCAGCTTGTCAGCTGATTTTTCTGGCATCACCCATTTTGCTGTATCGACCACATTATACTTTTCGTCACGATGCAGTAAAACACCTTTAAACCAGGCAGGTTTACCAAACAACGGATTGATACTCTCAATCTTATGTATACCACCTAATTCTGTTAAGGGAACCGCAAGTGTCATACCCGCCACTTCAAACAGTAACACCTGAAACTCCTCTTTGGGAATAATAGGTTTAATTACATTGCTGGAACCTTGCTCACTGACTTGCTTTTTGTCGACTCCAGTATCCAAAACTTTAGAGTCTATTGCTACTGTATCTTCGGGAGTAGCAATTGCTTCAACAATAGGTTCGGTTCTAGGCGGTTTGCTGAGAGGGGCGGTTTTTAACAACTGCTGAACTGAATGCCGCGCTAGATCCTCGACTACTGGCTCATCAATTAGCAAAGCCGACATGTAATCTTCCATCACATCTTCATTGGCGAAAGGATTACCGCTCATGTTGCTTGTTCCAACTTTAATAAATGACTTAATAATTTAGCATAAGCAAAAACCCCACGGGATTTAGGGCAATACATAGAAGGAGGACTTTGTGCCTGACTGGCATCCCGAAACCTCGTATCCACAGGGATCAATCCAACCCAAACACTGTCTTTATAGGTGCGCCTTAAGGTGCTATATGCTGACGTTGCTGCGTTGACGCGTTTATCGTACATAGTTGGCACTATGGTATACGCAAAGGTTTTTGCTAAAGATTTTTGCATGATCTCCATAGAATGCATCATTCTATCTAAGCCTTTAAGTGCCAAAAACTCTGTTTGAACTGGGATAACAACTCTATTGCATGCTGCGAGTGCATTTATCATCAATACTCCTAAAACAGGTGGACAATCAATAATAGCGTAGTCAAATTCATCGCTAATAAGATCCAAAGCTTGACGTAAAATTAACCCCATACCACTTTGCGTACCTAATTTTCGATCCAGTGTCGCTAAAGCCATGGTAGCGGGTAAAATAAACAACGAATCTAATTTAGTTGGACATAGACAATTAAGGACATCATCTTTAGTAACTGATTTTCCAGCCATAAACACGTTGAACAAGCTACTAGATAATTCTTCCGAATCAACACCAAAATAGTAACTTAACGAGGCCTGAGGGTCGGTATCTACTAAAATAACCTTACGGCCGCTTTGGGCAAGCAATCCACCAAGGGTAACTGTTGTTGTGGTTTTACCTACACCACCTTTATGATTAGCAACAGTCCAAACTACCACTTCAAAGGCCACTGGCTATGACTATATATCAAAGGCATGTAAATGACGCGACGGCCAATATTCTCGTTGTGGAAAAACACCTGAAGTGCTCCTTTGACCTTAGTTAATTATTTCGCTTTTTATATGCTGCGCCATATGAGCAATATCGTAATTTTCTTCAGATATATTTGCGACTGTAACAGCTTGAGGCATACCATAAACCACACAGCTCTTTTCATCTTGCGCCCATATCTTAGCACCTTTAGCTTTTAACGTTTTACACCCTTCACGGCCATCGGCGCCCATTCCTGTAAGTATCACTCCCAGCACTTTACCAGAGTATACTTTCGCAACGGAATCAAAGGTTACATCAACACTTGGTTTATAGGCAGCCGCCGGGAATTGTTCAGGCTCGGAGACTCTAATTTTTGCACTGCCCATTCGGCCTTCAATGGTCATTTGTTTGCCCCCTGGTGCGAGGTAACACACACCTGGAGTTATTAATTCGCCATTGCTTGCTTCTTTCACTCTTATATTACATAAACCATTTAAACGTTGTGCAAAAGCTTGTGTAAAGGTTCCAGGCATATGCTGCACCATCACCACAGGAACAGGAAAGTTACTCGGTAGCTCAACTAATATCTTTTGTAGCGCAACAGGTCCTCCGGTTGAAGTACCTATTGCCAAACACGCGTAATCCCTTGAACTAGAAGAGCCACTGGTTGTTGCCCTTGACGCAACTGAGCTGGCCGTTCTTTCACTGCTACGTGCAGTTGAGGTAGAACCAAGAGCTGTAGGTCGTGTCGTGGATGATGAACTGCCAGTTGCGACTCTTCTACCACTTAGCGCTTTAACCCGATTTTGTAGCAATGAAATGGCTTCTTTACGGTTTAGCGCAATATCTTCAAATTTCTTAGGTAGAAAATCTAATGCCCCCGCGTCTAAAGCATCTAGGGTTGCTTGCGCGCCCTCGTGAGTTAAAGACGAGAACATAATAATAGGGACAGGATGGCTCGCCACAATTTTTTTGACAGCTGTGATCCCATCCATAACAGGCATTTCGATATCCATTGTGACCACATCGGGTTTCAAAGAAGCCACCAGTTCCACCGCCTCTTGGCCATTTATCGCTTCGCCTACCACTACTAACTGGCTATCTTCTTCGAGTATTTTTTTAACTCTGCGACGAAAAAAACTTGAGTCATCAACTATTAAAATCCTATGCGCCATCTTCGCCTATCTTACCTGTTTCTATAACTTCTAATTTCATACTAAGCGTTTCAAAAACATAAATATCTACGCTTTTTTGGCCGCATATCTCTTCAATAAACTGGGAACATCCAGTATCAAGGCAATGCCACCATCACTGGTGATGGTGGCACCTGCCATGCCTGGTGTTCCTTGAAGTAACTCATCTAAAGGTTTAATAACTACCTCTTCTTGGCCAATCAAAGCATCAACCACAAATCCAAGTTGTTGCGTACCTATTTGAACAACAACAACATGCCCTTTGGTTTTATCAAATTCAACATGCCCCCTAGCTAACCACTCCCCTAAGTAAAACAGTGGGATCGCTTTCGAGCGAACAATCATGGTTAATTGACCGTCAACCGTATTGGTTTTTTTAATATCAAGATTAATGATTTCATTCACAGAGCCTAAAGGCAAAGCAAAGGTTTGGGCCCCAATAACTATCATCAAGGTAGGTAAAATGGCCAAGGTTAAAGGCACTTTTATCTCAAGTGTGGTGCCGACGCCCATTTTTGAGTCAATATTTACGGTGCCATTTAACTGGTTAATTTTAGTTTTAACCACATCCATTCCCACACCGCGGCCCGACACTTCTGATATTTCAGTTTTGGTAGAAAAACCTGGGGCAAAAATCAAACTAAAGGCTTCTACATCCGTCATTCTTGCGGCAGCATCTGAGTCCAAAACCCCGCGAGAAATCGCAATTTCCTTGAGTTTATTTGGGTCCATTCCTTTACCGTCGTCGATAATGCTTAGTAGTATATGATCACCTTCTTGGGAAGCAGACAATTTAACTGTTCCCATAGTGGGTTTGCCAGCAGCTTTCCTTTCTTCAGGCATTTCAATACCGTGGTCAACTGAATTTCTAACTAAATGCACCAGTGGATCGGCTAACGCTTCGACTAAATTTTTATCTAAATCTGTTTCTTCACCTTCAAGCTCAAGGGTAATTTCCTTTTTCAAAGTGCGCGCTAAATCGCGTACAACACGCGGGAAGCGCCCAAAAACTTTTTTAATGGGCTGCATACGGGTTTTCATAACCGCACCTTGTAAATCGCCAGTTACCACATCCAAATTGGCTATGGCCTTGCCCATACTTTCATCGTTTACGTTTGAACTTAAACTTAACAGACGGTTTCTAACTAAAACCAGTTCTCCCACCATATTCATAATCTGATCAAGACGCTTGGTATCAACCCTAACCGTTGTTTCTGCCTGGGGTGGAGGAGTAGCTTTCTTTTCTTCCTTTTTAGCAGCTGGTTTAGTTACGTCCGCTTTTTTAGGGACCGATACTGACTTTTGGGATTCTGGTGGTTTTGCTTTTACCGGTTTAGACTCACCAATAGACGCGGGTTTTACAGGCTCAGCTTCTGCAGGCCCTTTGCCTTTACCGTGTAATTGGTCGAGCAGCGCTTCGAATTCGTCATCTGTTATATCGTCATTTGAATTGTTTGAACTTGAGGCATCCGGCTCTGCTTTTGCAGCATCAGCAGCAGTGCTCTCTTCTGCCTTAAATTGGCCTTTGCCATGTAACTGATCAAGTAGGGCTTCAAATTCATCATCGCTAATATCATCGCCATCTGTAGAGGACTCTTCGACGGCTGCAGGTGCATTACTGCCATGCAATTCATCTAACAAAGCCTCAAATTCATCTTCACTAAAATCAGCGGAATCCGCGGCCGTTGTTGTCTCATCCGCAGCCTGATTGTTCTCAATCTCCGGCTCTGGTGTGGCGACTTGAATAGGCTCTGCCTCATCGGCAGACTCTGGTTGACTAAGTCGGGTGAGGGTATCAATAAGGCTCTGCTCAGCTGCAACGAGTGGTTCACCTGCTTTGACGTTGTCGAACATTTCTACTACTTCATCAGTAGCTTGTAATATGACATCCATGAGTTCTGGAGTAAGTGAGCGTTTACCATTGCGCATCACATCAAATACATTTTCTGCACCGTGGCAAATATCGACTAATTCGGTTAATGATAAAAACCCAGCCCCGCCTTTAACGGTGTGATAGCCCCTAAAAATTGCATTGAGAAGATTCGCATCTTCAGGGTTATTTTCTAGTTCGACTAACTGTTCTTGTAGCAGTTCTAGGATCTCGCCAGCTTCAACCAAAAAGTCTGCTAGTATTTCCTCATCAACATCAAAAGCCATATTATCGCCCCCCTAAAATCCTAGACTCGAAAGCAAATCATCAACGTCATCCTGATCCGACGCCACATCTTCTCTACTGTCGGCATTCAATATTGGACCTTCAGCTTTTATTACATCAACTTCCTTCTCGACTTGCTTAGGCTTGTCAATGGCCCCTGCTTCACCTTTAGGTTCAACACTGCCAAACATAGTGAGCATGTACACTAAGTTGTCTTCAACTTCTTTGACCAATTCAATAACTCGTCTAATCACTTGACCAGTTAAATCTTGATAACCTTGCGCCATAAGCACTTCAGTCAACAATCCTGTTAATTGTGCGGAATCTTCACTGCCATTTTTTAGAAAACTATCCATTTCTGACACTAGTTGATTGAATTCGCCCAACTGTAATTCTCTAGCAATCAATTTATTCCATTCAGGTAACACTTTGGCTATCCCATCGTGCAACTTTTCAGCGATTGGCATACAAGAGTCCACCAAATCCATGGTCTTATTAGCTGCTTCTTCTGTTGCTTCGATTACATAGGCTAGTCTTGTACGAGCGTCTGGAATTTCCTCAGTCGCCATATTTGCAATACGCGGTTCAAGTTGAAAATTATTCAATGAATCATGAAGCTGGCGTGTCAATTTCCCTACTTCAGCGAATAACTCAACCGAACTGTGGGTGGTAGATGATTCAAGTAACTCATGAGCGCCTTGATTATTACCACTTTCGATTAAGGTCACTAATTTTTTTGCATCTTCAAGAGATATTGGCGCAATGTCCGTGGTCTTCATACAGTCTTTCCTCACAATCAGGTTAGCCTGAATTTAACCAAGTCTTTCAAATATTTTTGCTAACTTTTCTTTTAATGTTGCTGCGGTGAAAGGCTTAATAACATAACCGTTTACCCCAGCCTGGGCAGCGGCAACAATTTGTTCTTTCTTGGCTTCCGCTGTTACCATTAAAACTGGAATGTGCTTTAAGCTCGCATCTGCCCTTATCGCTCTAAGTAAATCTATACCTTGCATACCAGGCATATTCCAATCCGTAACCACAAAATCAAAATCCCCTTGCTGTAACATGGGAAGTGCAGTACTACCATCATCTGCTTCTTGTATATTTGCAAAGCCTAGATCTTTAAGTAAGTTCTTAATAATTCTACGCATCGTTGAAAAGTCATCAACAACGAGTATCTTCATATTCTTATCCAAAATCACCTCCGGTGAGAATTTCAACTTGAAAGTTAAAACCCAACTTTATTAGTTTTGTTATTTTTCGTTTGAACGCCAATTCTGCATGCGAGACTTAAGTTTCAGCATAGCTTGGCTATGTATTTGACTCACTCTGGATTCACTCACATCCAGTACTTCACCAATTTCTCGTAAATTCAGTTCTTCATCATAATACAGAGACAACACAATTGCTTCACGCTCTGGCAAAGTCGTAATTGCATGGGCTAAGGCTTTCTGGAAAGAGCCTTGAAGAAAATCTTCAAAAGGGGTGTCTGAACCTTTAGTTTGTTCATTACTGATAACATCTTCAGTGACACCTAAATCTTCCATGCCAATGATTTTTCCAGCATTCACCTCATTTAACATTTGGTGATAACTTTCAATACTAACTTGCAGTTTTTCAGCAACGTCTATATCACGGGCATCACGCCCTGTTTCTCGTTCAACTTGATTAATGGCCTCTGTGATGGCGCGACCATTTTTGTGAACTGAACGAGGCGTCCAATCACCTTTTCGAATTTCATCTAACATTGAACCACGAATACGGATGCCCGCAAAGGTCTCGAAACTAGCACCTTTAGAGCCATCGAAATTTCGAGACGCTTCTAGCAACCCTATCATACCTGCTTGAATTAAATCATCGACCAAGACACTCGCAGGTAAACGCGCAATCAAATGATGAGCGATGCGTTTAACCAAAGATGCGTGTCTTTCGACTAAGTCATTCTTGTCGTCAAGTTGTTGGTATGCGGCCGCTTTATTATTCACCGAGTTTCTCCTGCTGCCTCTTTAGCCACCAATTGCTCAAGAAAAAACTCAAGATGACCACCTGGTTGATTCGGAATCGGCCACTCTACTGCTTTTTGTGCTAGCTTCCTAATCGCTAACGCTGCAGGTGAGGTTGGAAATGCTTCTACTATGGCTTTTTGTTTCCTCACTGATTTTCGAACGTTTTCATCAAATGGCACCACAGCAACCAGCTCCAAAGCCACATCCAAAAATCTATTGGTGACTTTAGTCAATTTTGTAAACAATTCGTTGCCTTCACGCATACTGCGAACCATATTGGCAACAATTTTGAATCGAAAAACGCCATGCTCTTTATTGAGAATTTTTATCAACGCATAAGCGTCAGTAAGGGAGGTGGGTTCGTCACAGACCACCATCATAATATCTTGAGATGCCTTGGAAAAACTCAACACCATATCTGAGATACCGGCCGCTGTATCAACGATTAGCACATCAATTTGAGATTGTAATTCACTGAAAGCGCGAATAAGACCGGCATGTTCGGTGGTTGTCAGCTCGGTCATGGATTGGCTACCAGAGGTGGCTGGCGCAATTTTAATGCCGTATGGCCCTTCTACTAACACTTCATCTAAGGTGCATTCGCCCGACAACACATGAGATAGATTTTTTTCTACCCTTAGGCCTAAAAGTACATCTACGTTGGCTAAACCTAAATCGGCATCCAACACCATAACTCTTTTGCCTTGTTGTGCTAATGAAATGGCTGTGTTGAGGGTAATATTAGTTTTCCCAACTCCCCCTTTTCCACCAGTCACGGCTATTACTTTAATTAACTTAGATTGATTCATTCTTCTTAAGCTACTCGCTTGGTCCTCAATCATACTGCCACTGCTGCGTTATTAACATTATTGGCGCTAGTATGAATTAAACCGAATTTTTTATAAAGCTTCGCAGCACTGGTAATTAAAAATTTTGTGCTTGCGGGTTGCAAATCCTCGGGTACACGCTGACCGTCGGCCAAATAACAAATTTGTAATTTGTTTTCAATTGCCACGCTGATTATCTCTCCTAAGCTGTAACACTCATCTAATTTAGTCAATATACACCCTTGTAGAGAAACCTGTCGATACTCATTAACCGTTTGCTGCATAACTCGATACTGACAATTAGCTTGCATCACTAAATAATGCCTAATATTAGCACAAGTGTTCTGCTTCATCGTATCTAACTGTTTGATTAGTCTTGCATCTTTTTGACTAAATCCTGCTGTATCTACCAATACTAAACGTTTATTTCTAAATTGAAAAAGTAAATCTGAAAGTTCACTTGAATCTTTGGCTTGTTTAACACTGCAACCTATAATTTTTCCGTAGGTGGCGATTTGTTCAAATGCACCAATTCGATAGTTATCCAAGGTAATAATAGCCACTTGATCAACACCATACTTTTGCGCAGCTTGAGCAGCAAGCTTAGCAATGGTGGTGGTTTTACCTGTGCCTGTTGGCCCCATCAATGCCACTACTCCTGGTTGCGACAAAATATCGTCATCT
>NZ_CAKZKO010000012.1 GCF_937123705.1 uncultured Paraglaciecola sp.
TTTTAATAAAAGTAAGTCTTTGAAATATAAATGTAAATCTGTATTTTTCGACATTCCTTATCCCGAATTCGGGTTAAATACTATTTTTATAAGATCTTTCCAATTTATCGCCTGTTAGTGATCTAAAACCCAAATTGACAGCAAGTTATTGAAAAGTGAACAGAATAGGCATTATAGATACATCCCATTCGATAGTACAAATTTCATCCAGCAATTGGTTTACTCATAAAGACGTCATTCTTACAGTAACCTCAATAACCGCCAATTAAATTCATAACAAATTGCCACTTTCTAGCAATTAGGGCTAGAGTTAACACTTGTTTTTACTGATTAACGGAACATCAGAATGTCCAAAACGCTATTACTCAGCCTACTAATGTTATCCTCGCTATCTATTCAAGCTGCCGTACTAAAAGACTCCCACCACGCTAAAAAAACCTTAGAGATATACCGAACAATCATAGGTATTCCTACTGTGGCGGGCCGTGGAAAAGTACCAGAAATGGCGGCCTATTTAGCCAAAGAACTGCAACAGGCTGGTTTTAAACCCGAAGATGTACAAATTATTCCTACAGGTGAAACGGCCTTGTTTATTGCCCGATACCTAGGCAAAAGCGCCACTGCCAAACAACCTATTTTGCTGCTGGGTCACATGGACGTAGTAGAAGCTTTAGATAAAGATTGGCAGCGCCCTCCCTTTAAACTCACCCAAGATGACAAGTATTTTTATGGCCGCGGTACCATAGACAACAAACTTGGCATTGCTATGTTGACATCCACCTTTATCCGCTTAAAAAAACAAGGCTTTGTTCCTGATCGCGATATCTTTCTGGCTTTTTCTGGTGATGAAGAAACCGGCATGGTCACCACTAAAATGCTTGCCAGCCATCCTAAACTAGCAAAGGCTGAGTATGCGTTAAATTCTGATGCAGGCGGGGGCGACTTAGATCAAAATGGCAAAGCTTTAGCTTATTTAGTGCAAGCGGCTGAAAAAACCTATGTCAGTTTTGAGCTGACGTTACGCAATAAAGGTGGTCATAGCTCAAGACCCCGTCCCGACAACGCCATTTATGAACTGGCCAGCGCTTTACATCACATCAGAGATTATCAATTCCCAGTGATGTGGAGTGATATGACCCGGGAGTTTTTCGACGTATCTGGAAAACAAATGGGCGGCGAATTAGGAATGGCCATGCAAGCCTTTGCTAAAGATCCTACTAATAAAAAGGCATCTGACCGACTAGCCATTGAGTCCTCCTACGTGGGTACAACCCGCACCACTTGCGTAACCACTATGCTCAGCGCCGGCCATGCCGAAAATGCTTTACCCCAATCTGCTACTGCAACCGTCAATTGCCGTATTTTCCCCGGAACGAGTGTGCAAGAAGTTAAACAAACCCTACAAAAAGTGGTGAAAAACGACGCCATCGAATTTGTGATTTTAGGCGACCCAACAGAAAGCCCTATATCAGAATTACGTGAAGATGTGATGACCGCTATTAATAAAGCCGTTCATGCTCGTTACCCTAACGTAAAAGTCATCGCTTATATGGAATCAGGGGGCACAGATGGGAAGCATTTTCGTAAAGCTGGCATTCCAACTTGGGCCATGTCTAGTGGGTTTATGCGCCCCGATGAAATGTTTGCTCATGGCTTGAATGAACGTTTACCTATTAAAACCTTTTATGATGGCCTAGATCATTGGAGTATCATTTTAAAGGAGTTAACGGGTGCTAAACCTAATAATTGATTTAGCACAATTTTAAGTGCTACTTTGAATTACAATAATTAGAAAAATAGGTAGAATGCTGTCAAATGCTTTATTAATGAAATTTTTACACATGAGAGTCAGTGCGTTACTTTTAAATGGAATTTTTATTGGCTCAATTTTGCTAAGCAAGTGTATTTATGCAACAGATTTGACCATAGTTACTGAGCACTTGGCGCCTTTTCAAATTGTCGATAAAGATAAAATAACGGGTATTTCAACCGAAATCGTCAAGAAGACCCTAGATGAAGCAAAATTCAACTACAAAATAGAAGCCTTACCTTGGGCCTTATCCTTTAACCTTGCTAAACGTGAAAAAAACACCTGTATATACTCCATAGGCCGCATCCCAATACGAGAGCCTTTATTTAACTGGATTGGTCATATTATTAGCGCCAGCACCTCTTTTTACTCTTTAGCTTCAAAACAGCTGAAAATATCATCATTAGAAGATACCAAGAATTATAAAACAGCTGTGATACGAGAAGATGTAGCCCATCATTTCCTATTATCTCAAGGTTTTGTCGAGGGAGATAACCTTTATGTTATGGATAACTATGACGCACTTCTTGAACTATTAGAAAAGGCTAACCGTAATATTGATTTGGTTGTGCTGAATGATGAGCTTATTTTCCATAGAGTTAAAAGTACCCAAGCCGCCACAAAATATAAAAAGGTGTATAACCTCAAAGAACTCACCCTAGATTTTCATTTAGCTTGTAGCCTTAATACTGAACAAAACATTGTGGATAAGCTGCAAAACACTATGAGAAAATTAGAGCGAAATGGCACATTTTCAAGCATAAGAAAAAAATACAGCTCAAATTTGGCCAACTTACTTTAAATATTGGCTTGTTATTCTCACTTGCCCACAACTTATGTTGATGAAATAGACACAGAAAACCCGACTGATGTCGAGTTTATTTGTTATGAGAGTTTACGCTTTTTCACGCCTTGCTAAACCAAGCCCAACCAAAGCCAATGTAAAGATAACCAGAGTCGAGGGTGCAGGAATACTGACTCTTTGCGTTACAGTGAATCCGGTTGTTGTTAATCTCCGCAAAATATTATCTGTACCATTAGTTAATCCAACCCACCCTCTTCCATTAGGGTTAAGCCTAAGTCCCATAGAGGCTCCGTTAGAATTACTAGCTGCAAAGCTAAAGAAACTTGCGCCCGTTAACACACCGGATGCAACTGTGAACAAACCCGCTGGTTGCGTTTCTATATATTCACCAATACCAAAACCTGAGGTATTACTTAAAATACGAAAACTTGTCGCCATACCTGTAACGTTGTCACTTAGCCCCAATATCTCACCAGTCACTAATCCGCCACCATTACTCACATTCTTAAATGAAAAGTCGAAAATTAGCGTAGCGTTTGCAGCGCCGCCCCACCCAATCAATGCTAAAACAACAATTATCCCTCTAATATTTTTCAACATGTTTGCCTGCCTTTGTGTTTTTAGTCAGAGTTTAACGACAAACGTCTAAGCAAGAAGTATTCCTTCCTTATAAAACAACACGTTACATTTATCTGCTTGTAAAAGTGTATAAAAATCAGACACCAAATTTGATCAATCAAGCCATATTCAGCACTTTGTGCTATCACGAATTACTTAACCAAGGCTTGCAAATACCAATTCAAAAAACTCTGCTGGAAAGTTTCCATTTCAGACAATCTTCCGGGTTGATAAAAACGTGAATCTACACCTTTTTGATTGTTCATAATGATGGTTTTGTCGGCTTGGGTGGTCACATCCCAAAGCCAAGTCAGTTGCTCTAGTTGGTAGTCTTTGCCCTCAATGGCACGCTTATTTACAAACCAAGAAACATCACAAACACATTCGTCTATTGAGCGAGGTAAAAACCGATAGGCCACCATGTAGTCGTCGTAAATTAAAAAATAACTTAGCGGCCCAATCATTAACTCAGACGCGCCGCCGTCATACTCAGTAATGGCACCTAACAACGGCGCTACCGCTTTGCCGTCTGCACTGCCACTTACGGCATGGCGTAACAGCGGATTGCGGTCGTATTGATAACCTTCTTGGCCGTCTTCGGCTAAGTCGAAATAACAATCAAAAGTCGCAAATTTTGGGTTACCTTGGTTGGCTTGTTTAAATTTATCTTTTGCTGTTTTGAACACTTGCGGTGACTTAGCCATAGCATGTACTTTGGCAAATTCTTGGTGAGATGGGGCGCAGTGGTAACATTCTTGATAATTCTCAACCGCTAACTTCCAATTTGCAGGAATAACATAAGATTTATGCGCGGCCAATTTCATACTGTTAAGGCCAAATAACGGGATACAAGGTGACAAATCTCTACGTAAGGCACTCAAACTTGGTGGGTTATCATGCAAACAGACAAAAATCAGGCCGCCTAGCAGCTCTACTTTTACTTGATGCAGACCGTTTTCTGCAGGCTCAAAGTCCTCTGGCATATTACGGGCAGAAATTAACTCACCGTCTAAGTTGTAACTCCACGCATGATAAGGGCAAGTTAAGGACTTTTGATTTCCCGAAGACGTTAAACAAATTTTTGAACCCCGATGACGACACACATTCATATGGGCTTTGACATCGCCTGAAGCGGTTAGCAGCACAATCACCGATTCGCTATCAAATTCAAAGGTAAAGTAGTCGCCGGCTTTAGCTAGTTGGGATAGGTGCCCTGCATACAACCAATGTTTCAAAAACAGATTATCGATTTCTGTTTGATAAATATCGGCATCTTTATAAAAACTTTGCGCCAAGGAAAACCCAGATGGCTGCTCGGCTAAAAGTTGCTTAATTTTATCGTTTTTTGATTGTGCCATTAGCCTTGCTGTACCTCCAAAATTTGGGTTGTTGACAGTATTGAACGGGTGTTAAATACTGTCAATCATCAAAATACACATTTAGGAAAACAGATGGTAGATGCAATTGTTATAGGCGGCGGGCACAATGGGTTAGTGTGTGCCAACTACCTTGCTATGAGCGGTAAAAAGGTAAAAGTACTAGAACGCCGCCATGTTGTAGGCGGCGCTGCGGTGACCGAAGAGTTTCATCCCGGCTTTAGAAATTCGGTGGCCTCTTATACCGTAAGTTTGCTTAATCCTAAGGTGATTGCCGACCTAGAATTGCATAAAAATGGCCTTAATATTGTGCATCGAAAGGTCAACAATTTGTGGCCCCATGATAATGATGACTTTTTAGCTTTTGTGGTGGGCTCAGATAATTTAAAAGCTGAAATAGCCCGCTTTTCAAAATCAGATGCAGAGGCACTCGATAGATACTTTAGAGATACCGGCATGGCCGCTGACTTGATCCGCGACTTTTTGTTAGAAACGCCTCCTAATGTAGGTGGTGGAATAAAAGACATCTTCAAAGCAGCAAAATTTGGTAATCGCCTTCGCAAACTGCCTGTTGAGGACGAACGTATAGTGCTGGATATTTTCACCAAAAGTGTCTCAGATTTCTTAGATTTATACTTTGAAAACCAATACGTAAAAGGTGCGTTTGCTTTTGATGGCATAGTAGGCAATTACGCCGATACACAAACGCCCGGCTCTGCTTATGTATTGATGCACCATGCTTTTGGTGAAGTTAACGGCGAAAAAGGCGTGTGGGGCCATGCCATAGGTGGCATGGGAGCTATTACCCAAGCTATGGCCAAATCAGCCATTGCTAAAGGTGTTGATATTCAAACCGATGCAGCCGTAAAAAAAGTGTTAGTGCGAGATGGTAAAGCCTACGGTGTATTACTAGAAAGTGGCGAAACCATAGAAGCCAAGGTTATCGTTTCAAACTTAAATCCTAGTCTGTTGTATAACCAACTGGTTGATCAACAAGCACTTCCCGAAGATTTTGCACGGCGCATGAAACATTATAAAAATGGCTCTGGCACCTTTCGAATGAATGTGGCTCTTAGTGAATTACCTAAATTCAGCTGCTTGTCACAGCAAGAACGCGCTACTGCCGATCACCTAACCGGTGGCATTATTGTAGGCGCAACCTGTGACTATATTGACCAAGCCTACCGCGACTCAAAACAACATGGTTGGTCGAAAGCGCCCATAGTCGAAATGCTTATCCCGTCAACCCTTGACGATACGTTAGCACCAGAAGGTCAGCACGTAGCCAGTTTGTTTTGCCAACAGTTTGACCCCGATATGGATTGGGATACACACCGCGAAGCCGCCGCCGATTTGATCATTGAACAAGTGGAAAAAGTCGCCCCCGGTTTTAAAGCATCGGTGTTAGGACGTCAGCTGATGAGCCCCCTTGATCTTGAGCGTACATTCGGGCTTACTAAAGGTGACATTATGCACGGCAATATGAGTTTAGATCAGATGTTTAGCACTCGGCCCTTGCTAGGACATGGTAATTACCGTTCGCCCATAAAAGGTTTGTATATGTGTGGTGCGGGTACGCATCCCGGAGGCGGCGTAACAGGTGCGCCGGGCCACAATGCGGCGCGAGAAATCTTAAAAGACAACTAGAAATAGCTAAGGATCACACTATCGAGTCCAATCAGCACTGCACCGTTACTAAACCGTTAAGTCGTTTCGACTTTCTTTTGGTAAGCGTCATTTTGGTTTCCTTAATGGGTGCGGTGATTGCTTTATTTGGTAGTGATTCTTTGTCGGGAGCCACACAAGTGGCGATGATGGTCATCGCATTTTTCACCACTTTAGTTGGTTTTAAAAATGGCATAAGTTGGCTTGAAATAGAGCAAAGCATCATTGCCTCATCTGTCAAAACCACTGGCCCCAATTTAATATTTTTATCGGTGGGCGCATTAATAGGCAGTTTAATGCTATCTGGTGCCGTGCCTAGCTTGTTGTATTATGGGCTAAATATCCTCTCCCCCAGTTATTTTTATCCCTTAAGTTGTTTGATTTGTGCCTTAGTGGCCATTTGTATCGGCAGCTCGTGGACCACTGCCGCCACTGTGGGTGTGGCACTAATGGGTGTATCTTATGGTTTTGAACTGTCACCAGAAATCACCGCTGGAGCAGTTATCTCTGGCTCTTATTTTGGCGATAAGATGTCGCCTTTATCAGAAACCACCAACTTAGCCCCATCTATAGCCGGTAGTGATTTATTCGATCATATTCGCCATATGATTTGGGTTTCAGTTCCCAGTTTTGTGATAGCCGTGAGTCTATTTTTAGTGATAGGTTTACAAACGCCTATTACTCAAGGCAACCAACATAGCATCGATGCTTTTATGCAAACCTTAAGTCAGCACTTTGTTATTTCACCGATTAATTTACTGCCTATTGTATTGTTACTTGGGTTGGCCATTAAAAAAACGCCAGCTTTTATCGCCATAATAGGCATATCGCTGTTTTCATGTGTCTTTACCTTAATATTTCAATACGATGTTCTGGTCAATTTTGCATCGAGTACTAACCCTGCGGCGATTTTTAAAGCTATGTGGCAGGTTTTATTCGATGGTTTTAGCATTCAAACCCACAACCCAAGTGTCGATAGCTTATTGTCGCGGGGAGGCATGGCATCAATGGTGAACATGGTGTGGCTAGTAATTGCCTCTATGATGATGACCGGAGTATTGGAAAAAATTGGCTACATTGAGGTGTTATTAAATGTATTAATGAAATTTGTACGCTCTACCGGCTCACTCATCGCATCAACCATGGCCACCTGCTTAAGCGTGAATATCGTCACTGGCGACCAATATATGTCCTTAGTCTTGCCCGGGCATATGTGGAAATCAGAATTCAAAAAACGTAACTTGGCCTCGGTCAATCTATCTCGTACCTTAGAAGATGCCGGCACCCTCAGTTCACCGCTGATTCCTTGGAACGCTTGTGGGGTGTTTATGGCCGGTACCTTAGCCGTCGCCACATTTGGTTATTTGCCCTACTGCTTTTTTAACCTTATCAACCCCGTTGTGGCGCTGCTATTCGCCTTTATGAATGTAAAAATTTTAAAGCGTAGAAAAACAGGTAAAACTAAAAACGCGCAAGCATAAACCAGCCATCATTCATTAAGTCCCCCCTTTAGAAATCGAGCCAAAATGGAATTAGGTCTATTTCATTTATATTATTACAACTTAATTGGTGCTCTATTAGTAAAATAAGCATACTATAGCCATCTAAACGTCTAAATAGCCAACTAAGATTGAGTCAGTAGGCCATCCTTCTTAGATATAATAGACAATGAGGAAATTATGAGTATTTACCAAAAGTCACAAACTGCCATTTCTGCTTTAACCAAAGAGCAATTTCATGTCACCCAAAACAATGGCACCGAACACCCAGGCACAGGTGAGTTATTACACAACACCCAGCCCGGTATTTATGTGGATATTGTTTCGGGCGAGCCGTTATTTGCGTCTTCGGCTAAGTATGAATCGGGTTGTGGCTGGCCAAGTTTCACTAAAGTGATAGAAGCAGCCAATATTAACGAACTCACCGACACAACTCATGGCATGACCCGTACCGAAGTGCGCTCTGCTCACGGTGACAGCCACTTAGGCCATGTATTCCCTGATGGGCCTCAAGACCAAGGAGGCTTGCGTTATTGTATTAACTCTGCGTCTTTGCGTTTTATTGCTAAAAATGACATGGAAAGCCAAGGTTACGCTGCTTATTTAGATCAAGTTGAGGAGATTTAGACGTGGCGATTGAACGAGCAGTATTAGCCGGTGGCTGTTTTTGGGGCATGCAGGATCTTATTCGTAAGCGTCCTGGCGTTATCGAAACCCGTGTGGGTTACACTGGTGGTGATGTACCTAATGCTACCTATCGCAATCACGGTACGCATGCAGAAGGCATTGAAATAATGTTCGACAATGAGATTATCGACTATCGACGTATCTTAGAGTTTTTCTTTCAAATTCATGATCCTAGCACTAAAAACAGGCAAGGAAACGATGCGGGTACCTCTTATCGTTCGGCCATTTATTATGTGACTGACGAGCAACGCGCCGAAGCACTTCGAACCATAATTGACGTCGACGCCTCTGGTTTGTGGCCGGGTAAAGTCGTAACCGAGGTAGAACCCGCCGGTGATTTTTGGGAAGCGGAACCCGAACATCAGGATTACTTAGAAACCCGTCCTAATGGTTACACTTGCCACTTTGCAAGACCCGATTGGAAACTTCCCACAGCAAATTAAATTAAAATCTGTACTTTTCATGTAATCCCATTACATTATCGTCATCTAAAAATGTAAACGGAAAGCACAGATGTTTGAAAAAGTTGATGCTGACTACCTGATAGTAGGTGCCGGCGCCAGCGGTATGGCCTTTGCCGACACGCTGCTGTCCGAATCATCTGCCACTATCATCTTGGTCGATAAAGAACACAAACCCGGTGGCCACTGGAACCATGCCTATCCCTTTGTGACTTTACATCAACCCTCTGCCTTTTACGGTGTCAGCTCTAAAGAATTAAGCCGCGGCGTGATTGATAAAGTGGGATTAAATCAGGGCCTAAACGAGTTGGCCAGCGGTGCCCAAATCAATGCTTATTATTGTGACCTAATGCACGAAGCATTTTTACCCAGCGGACGAGTGTTTTATTTCCCAAGGTGCGAGCATTTAGGCGATGGCGTGATTAGGTCACTGGTTACAGGTGAAACAATTCAGCTTGGCTATCAAAAGTTGGTGGATGCCACTTATTACAAAACCAGTATTCCGGCCACCCATACCCCTGCTTTTCATGTAGACCAAGGTGTTAATTTTATCCCGCCTAACAAACTACCGTTTTTAGCTGCCCCTATTAAAGGTGTCACCATAATAGGAGGCGGTAAAACCGCCATAGATAGTTGTTTATGGCTGTTAGAGCATGGCGTACCCGCCAACAATATTATGTGGGTGATGCCCAGAGATGGCTGGTTTATTGACCGGAAGAACACCCAGCCTTCAGCGGATTTTTTCTTCGACTCTATTGGTGCCCAAGCCGCTCAAATGGAAGCCATTGCCGAATCAACGTCTTTAGCCGATATGTTTTTACGCCTTGAAAAAGCAGGGGTGTTTTTGCGTTTGGACTCAGAAGTGCTCCCCAAAATGTTTCATGGCGCCACTGTCAGTAAAAAAGAATTACAACTGATTCAGCAAGTCAAAAATGTGATCCGCCAAGGACGAGTGCTGTCGTTACATCATGATAAAATGCGATTTGAAGAAACAGAAGTAAACATTCCAGAAGGGCAAACTATAGTCGATTGCACCGCCAGTGCTATCTCTAATCTTGAGATAACGTCAGTATTCAAAGATAACACTATCACCTTACAAACGGTGCGGGCCTATCAGCCGGTGTTTAGCGCATCTTTTATTGCCCATATCGAGTTAACTTATCCAAACATCGACAAAAAGAACAACCTGTGCCGTGTGGTTGTGTTGCCAAACCATGATTACGACTGGATTGAACTCACCTATCAAAATATGATGAACCAATTTTTCTGGTCTAAAGAGCCTGGATTAAAAACATGGTTGCAAAATAATCGGCTCGACGGTTTTATGAAGATGGTTGCTTCGGTAAAATTTTACGAATTCAAAAAGTTAGCGGTACTTAATCGCATGCGAAAAGCGGCGAAACCTGCTATTGGTAAGCTTAAAATGTATAAAGCAGAGTTGGGTTCATAACCTTTACTCACCACACACATTTAGTTAGCGTTATTTTAATGAAATTACAAAACGGAAGTGTTCAATGAAGTTTGTCTTAAAAGTGTTACTTGTTATTGTTTTGGCTCTGGGAGCCACAGGTGTTTGGTACATACAAAGCAAACAACCGCAGCGAAATGGTGATATTCAGCTCACTCATTTGCAAGCACCTGTTAGTGTGCGTTATGACGAACGTGGTGTGCCCCATATTAAGGCCCAAAATCAACTCGACACTTATCGCACACTTGGCTACGTGCATGCCCAAGATCGCTTATTTCAAATGGAAATGGCCCGTCGCCTTGCACGAGGTGAACTAGCTGAAATCCTTGGGCCAAAATTGCTCGACACAGACCGCTTATTTCGTACGCTTGGCATTCGCCAACATGCCGATGCCTATGTGGCTAAGTTAGATCCCAACTCTACAGCCTTTAAAGTGTTAGATGCCTACCTAGACGGCATCAATCAATTCCAGAATACACATCCAGCGCCATTAGAATTTGACATGCTAGGGATCGAAAAACGCCCCTTCACAGCACAAGATACCCTTAGTGTGGGTGGTTATATGGCTTATAGTTTTGCAGCGGCGTTTCGTACCGAGCCACTTTTGACTTACGTACGTGACCAGCTTGGTGAACAATATCTTGAGGTATTTGACTTAGCTTGGCATCCAGAAGGCGTAGTACCTACTAGTCTTACTGCAAAAGACTGGGAAGGGCTTGATCACCTCGCCTATTTAAGTGAGCAAGGGCTTACAGATAACTCCATTGCACTATTTGAAGGCAGTAATGCGTGGTCAGTATCGGGTAGTCGCACCGCAAGTGGCAAACCGCTTTTAGCAGGCGACCCACACATTGGTTTTGCTGTTCCTGCTGTTTGGTACGAAGCCCATTTGTCTTACCCTGGTTTTGAGTTATATGGCCATCATCAAGCGCTTAATCCTATGGCTAGCCTTGGCCATAATATGGACTTTGGTTGGAGCATTACCATGTTCCAAAACGATGATATTGACCTTATCGCTGAAAAGGTTAATCCCGACAATGCCAATCAGGTTTGGTATCAAGGCCAATGGGTAGACATGCAAAGTCGCACAGAAGTGATTGAGGTAAAAGGTGCAGCGTCAGAAACCCTAACGATCCGCCGCTCTCCTCATGGGCCCATAGTGAACGATGCGCTGGGTAAACATAAGGGCACCACGCCAATCGCCATGTGGTGGGCCTTTCTTGAAACCGAAAATCCCATTATTGATGCCTTCTATGAGCTAAACCATGCCGATACATTGGCAAAAGCCCGTGCGGCCACCTCAAAAATCCATGCACCGGGTCTTAACATAGTTTGGGCCAATGCCAGTGGTGATATAGGCTGGTGGGCGGCAGCAAAACTGCCTATTCGCCCTGCGGGCGTGAATCCTAGCTTTATCCTCAACGGCGCAAGTGCTGAGGCCGACAAACTAGGTTTTGAACCTTTTAGCGCTAACCCTCAGGAAGAAAACCCAGAGCGTGGTTATATTGTTTCGGCCAACCATCAACCTGTACCAGCAAGTGGTATTCAGGTGCCTGGTTATTACAACCTGCCTGCCCGTGCCATACAACTTGATAAACAGTTAGCCGATACGACTGTAAAGTGGAACCTAGAAAACAGCCAAGCCTTACAACTAGACACAGGCAGTGGTTATGCAAAACGTTTACTTAGCCCTTTGCTTCCCATCATAAAAGCGAGTGCCAGTGCCGATGAACAACAGCTAGTGCAACTACTCAGCACTTGGAATGGAGAACATAAGATAGCAGACATCGCCCCTACCATTTTTAACCAGTTTGTTTACCAACTTGCTAAAGAAGCCATGTTTGACGAAATGGGTGACAACTATTTTGCCACCTTAACTAGCACGCGAGTTATTGATTTTGCGTTACCGCGATTAGCCGCACAAGCCAACTCACCTTGGTGGGATGATCGCACCACAGCAAACACTGAAGATCGCACAACAATAGTCGTTAATGCTTGGAACGCCAGCTTAGAACACCTTAGTGCGACCTTTGGTACAGATACCAGCACTTGGGGTTGGGGAGTTGCACATACGCTCACCCACAAACATCCATTAAGCCAACAACGTCCGCTTGATAAACTATTCAACGTGGGTCAGTTTGCCTCTCCAGGTGGACATGAAACACCTAACAACCTATCCAATAAAATGGGTCCTGCACCTTGGGCGGTGGCTTATGGTCCATCGACTCGCCGCCTAGTGGACTTTGCTGATGCCAGTCAAGCGCTGGGGATCAATCCTGTAGGTCAAAGTGGTGTGCCTTTTGATACCCACTACCAAGATCAAGCACAGCCTTATATTAAAGGCCAGTATATGAAGCAGCATTTTAGCGAAGCAGATGTGGCCGCGAATACCGTCAGCGAGTTGCAATTTACACCGGTAAATTAACCCGAATGCGGATTTAAACCGGAATACCTAGTCGTTTTGCTCAAGTGAAATGTAGTTTAATTTTACTCGCGAAACGGCGGCTTACGGTAAATCTTTCAGAGGCGTTTTTTAGGTTTACTTTCATAGTGCGATTCACTTGCGTTTCCATAGAATCAATTTGGTTAATGTTGATAATGGTAGAGCGGTGGATACGCACAAAGTGCTTTTCTGGCAAGCGTTGCTCCCAGTTTTTAAGGGATTTTTCCACTAGAAGCGGATTGTTATTGTTTGTTTTATTTAGACAATATACCTCAGTGTAATCACCCGAAGCACATATATGGGAAATATCCCTCAGGTGTAAAAAGTGCGACTGCTCACCAAGATTTAAAAAAATAGGATCATCAATACTTAAGGTTTGCTCATCGGCATCAGGCGGCACTTTTGTATGTGGGGCTTGATATAACTTATCGATTGCTGCTTTAAGCCTTTTGGGGTTGACCGGTTTTAATAGATAATCGAGGGCATTAATTTCAAAGGCGCGGATGGCATATTCGTCAAAAGCTGTCACAAAGATAAGGTTAAAGTTGTGCTTTACTTGGTGTAGCAAATCAAAACCATTTTCATGCCTTAGTTGAATATCTAAAAAGACCAAATCTGGCTTCTCAGTTTTAATAACAGCAATGGCCTCGGTCAAATTAGCGGCTTCGCCAATTATTTGCACCTCGTTAATATCCTCTAAAAGCAGCCGAAGTTCTTGCCGAGCTAACCTTTCGTCATCCACTATCAGGGCTCTAGAGGTCATTTTAAAGCAACCTCTATGCCGGCAATCACCATGCCATTTGCTTCATGTAGCAAAAATGAACTCTGATTAGGAAACTGTTTTTCTAATCGTTGTTGCACGTTATTTAGTCCAATATGACTGTTTTTATTGGTATTGCTTGGCGTTAATTTACCGCTATTTTTCACCTCTATAAACAATCTGTCAGCTGTTAATTTTGCTGAAATAATGACCGTCAAAACATCTGTACTTGTTTTAAATCCATGCTTAATGGCGTTCTCAACTAATGGATTAAGTAAAAAACTTGGCAACATTACGTTTTTGGCCGACTCATCAATATCAAAAGTGATGTCTAAGGCATCTTCAAAACGAACCTTTTCAATGGCGAGGTAATTTTCAATGGCTTGTAACTCTTCTGCTAAGCTATTTTGGCTTTTTTTATCACTCATAAGTGAGTGCCTTAAAAACTCTGAGAGTTGAGTGATCATTTGTTTTGCAGCGGGATTGTCTGGATGGATCAAAGCTCGCACTGAATTGAGAGCGTTAAATAAAAAGTGTGGATTCACTTGGTAGCGCAGCATGTCTAACTGTGCGGTTTCAGCCAAGATTTTCGCCTGCAAGGTGTTTTGATGCTCAACTTGCGCCTGTTTCCAATAGGTTACGCCAAAATAAATGGCACTCCATGCCATCAAAGTGACTGTATAGGTTAATGCAACTCTTGGCTTAAATTGTAAAGAATGCAAAAGGTCATAATCTGCCAAGGTTAACCAAAATAACGTCGTTTCTAGCGCGGTCCACACTATGCCAAAAAAGGCTGAACACAGAGCAATAATCAGTATCATTTTGCTGATTGACTGGCTGTTAATCAGCCGTTGATAAATCAACCACAACAAGCAACTTAATAAAAAACCAATTAAAGTCCGAAAAGACTTAATGACAAAAATATAGCTAAGAGATTCTGACGTCTCTCGGGTGAGAAAAGTTAAAAACATCAGAACAAAATAAACAAGCCAACCCATCACTTGCCATTTCCATAATGTGTTGGTTAGCTTTGCAAAACTCATTTATACAAGCCTTTGGCTGTCAATTTACCCTTACTCCTGCGATTTATTTTGTTTTTGTAGCGGTAACATCAAACCCATGATTCACTATTTTCCACATGCCATCGACTTTTAACAAAGACAAATAGTGGGCACTCGATGACTCGGAATATTGAAACAACACTTTAACCAGAGCAGCGTTACCCGTCGCATCCAAGTTTTGGATTTGATGCTCTTTGATAAGCTCATGTTTTGCAAACTGCTGCTTAAAATTGCCTATAAAGGTATTCAGATCAACCGCTTGAAACCGACCTTTTTGAATAGACATAATTTTTGCATCTTTTTGATACACCTTAGACAACGGGGCGATATCTCCTGACTGGTAACCTTGTATCAATCGTTTTATCGGCGCAAGTAACTCGGGGATATTAACACTTGCTGCTTTATTATTGTTGGGATCGCCTATTGAATAAGCGGTTTTGTTAACAATTTTCCATTCACCTGCAATTTTCAACAAGGTCATATAATCGGTAAAGAGCCTGCTTGAATAGTCGAGCACTAACTTTCCTACCGCCATATTGCCCGTGACATCTATATGTTTAATATAGGGAATGCGCGAAACGCCGTCGTTGGGGTCTCGAAGTTTCATTCTACTTAAGTAATCTGAAAATTCGATTTTTCGATATTCCCCTGAGCCTAAGTAACTTAATTTGCCTTCACTGTGTAACGCCTGACCAAGCAGCACTTTATCTCCTTTAATATGCCCCGTTAAATAAGACATCAAGGGTTTAGTCACGGCTTCAATATCGTTTAAATCTGAGGTTTGTTGGGCGTTAGCGCTAAATGTAAGGCACGCTAACAAAACCAAATATGTAATACTTTTCATCACTTTGCTCTCCTAATTCTCATGATCTTGCCGTTGTTTTCATCGGTTAATAGGTACAGTTTGCCCATTGGGCTTTGCACAACTTTTCGTGACCGCACTCTGTCATCAACAAAAAGCTCTTCTGTTGCTTTCACTTTTTCGTCTTCGATTCGAATGCGCCATAAACTGCCTCCACTTAGGCCTGGTATAAATAAATCACCTTGCCACTGTGGAAACTCATCACCCTTGTAAAAAGTTAAACCTGTGGGCGCTACTGTGTGTTTCCAAAACCATTTTGGTCGACTAAAGGTTCGCTCTGATAGTGCGGGCGGTTGATACTCCTTAAATCGATACTTACCGGTAGTTTTGATTGGCCAGCCGTAATTGGCCCCTGCTTTTAGTAGATTTAATTCGTCGCCTTGATGAGTGCCATGCTCAGAAAACCATATATCGCCATTGTCAGGATTGACCGTTATACCTTGAGCAGCCCGAATGCCAATGGCATAAATGCTGCTTTGTCTGTTGGCAAAAATGGGATTGTCGGTGGGAATAGAACCATCGGGATTAATACGGTGAATTTTCCCTCTTTTGTCTAACAAGTTTTGGGCGATGGGCATAGCCGGCTGATTCATTTCATTAAATAACCGTTCGCCTATAGTGATATACAGTTTTCCATCTTGGCCAAAGGTTAAGCCTCCACCAAAATGATAACCACCAGGTGTATAAGGGTCGGCTACAAGCAAGGTTTTAACATCAGCTAACTGATTGTTGTTTAAGGTGGCGCGGATCACTTTAGTGGTATAGGTATCGGCCTTTTTTGACACGTAAGAAACATACAACAATTGATTAGTGGCAAAGTTTGGATCGAGCACCACATCAAACATGCCCATATTGTAGCTACTTAAAATGCCATTCATCGAAGCGGGATAAATGCCCTTTTCGTATTTGGACACATCAATAGCAACAGCTTTTGCTAGGTCGTTAGGGAAGTTTTGAATGATGGTTTTCTGTTTTGTCAGTAAATTAAGTTTAAGTAAGTTGCCGTCTTTTTCACTCACTAACACTTCTGATTCATTGATAAAGGCCATACTCCAAGGGTTGTCGAGTCCGTCTATTAGCTGTTCTTTGACGACAGCGCCCAAATGTGTGCCAGCACTGTTGTTACCCTTTGCCATTTTGACAAAAACACTTTGCCTAAAATCTTTGGGTTCAATCTCATTAAGCAGCATTAAGCCGGTTCTTTGAGCAATGATTTTATCAAAGCGTTGCTCTGACTTATCTTGCTGATCTTGGTTGGCAAATCGAGTGATCAATAAAAAATCAAATTCGGCATTTTGCTGTGAACTCGCTTCAACAAACTCATATGAATCAATATAACCACGAGCTAGTGCAGACTCACGGAAAATTCGCCAATTGTTTTGGTAATAAAACAAGGCTTCGGCTCGATGGCCATTTTTGACCTTTATTGCTTCTATTAGGTTTATGGTTTGACTTTGAACGGGCATCAGCCATAACAACAAAAGCAGTAACAGCCCTCTAATTAAATATTTATACATAAATGTTCATCCTAAAGACATAACCCATCAATGCGTTATTGATTGATTTTGAAAAAATATTGCTGCGTAGAATAGAACAATAAATTGCCGGGTTTTGGATAAATCTTTAAAAGGTCATATAGCAGGATAAGCGGTAAAAATGCAGTGCTAAGCTGTCTTTAAGGCATGTGATAGTCCTAACAGGAAGAGCTGATTGTCTTCCTGTTAGGATGAATTGGTATCACTTTTAGGAAGCAAAAATCACAAATAACAGGGCAAATAACGCCCCAGCAAGGGATATTTTCACACCGTTTTTAAAAAAAGGTAATTTTGGCATAAACATCAAAAATGCCGAAACAACAAAAAACAGCAGGGCAACACCAAAGCTGATATTAAGAAAAAATAGCGGGCTGTTGTGCGTGGCTTTATGTAAGTTCACCAATTTAGCCAGCGGCATAGGATAGTCGATGGTATTGATAACCGCCTCTCCGGTATGTTTATCATATTGCCCCGAGTTAAACATAATCACCCCCTTAACGTCTGACTCCACTTTAAAGTTTCTGATCCTTAGGGTTTTAGCCAATGCCTCGGTTTGTAAGCCCGGCTCTAGCTGATGAATTTCAGTTTGCGGAAATTGCAAAAAGTCGGTTTTTCTAAAAATGAGCAATATCCCACTTACCGAATAAATAGCTATCATGCCCGCCAAAAAAAAGCCTAACCAACGATGGTATTTGCGAATACTGTTATGAAATTTTGTTGATGCCATGGTTACCCTTATTGGTGTTTTATCTTTATTCTGAGTCGTTATCGACTTCTTCTAAATCGTCATCTTCACCTAACAGACTTTCGCTGGCGGCATCGTAGTTAAAAGCCCCTAAAAAAGTCGTGTATTCGTCTTCGCTTACAGCACTTTGTTTCACGCTATATTGCTGTTCGAACAGTAAAATAATCCAGCTCACTTGCAGCATATTATTTTTCTTGGCTTTACTCATCAAATTCACAATAAAAGAGCTTGAACAAGAGCATTCACCTGCCGCTTGGTGAATATCAACCGTGCCTTCAAGGGCACCGTTGGTTTCCATCTGTTGCGGCACAAAATAGCGAATTTTGTAATTTTTTGACCAAGTATTAGTGGCTCGCGTACCTTTTTTTGAAAAGGTTTCCTCAAAATATTCATCTGGAATATCAGCATAAGGGTGTTGCGATGCCCATACAGACACTTTGCCTTTGGTATTAAAAAGTAATCCCTTATCAGCCGATGCTTGGTTGTCTTGGGTCATAGGAAAGTCACTCTAATTTTTGAGAATGTGCGCATTCTATTATAGGGGCGCAACAATAGCGAAAGCACCCTAAGTATTATTGATTACCTTAAAAAGTAAAACGCTCTACCACGCCATCTTTACCTACCCCGACACATCCCATTTGATCATCGCAGGCAAGGCTCCAAATATTATTTTTACTGAGCATAGCCCAAGATTTTGTTCCTTCTTGCCATACACTGACTCCCTGCGGATTAGCAATCAACACCCTAATTTTATTGTCTTTTTGGATGATAGCCGACCCATACACCGCGCCTTTTAACGGCACTTCAGGTAAGGCGCTCCACTGTTTTGATTGTAAATTATAGCGTTGCGCTTTGGCTGAGTTTTGCTGCGCTTTTAAGCTGCCACCAAAGAGGTAAAGCCATTGCTTAGTTTGCTGCACACTAAACACACCGGCCGCTTCCCCGCCCAAAAAAGGTGTATCAAGACTGTGCCATTTTTTTCCATCTTTGATGAGTACACGAGGAGCATGACCATTGCCGGTGCCAATATAAATATTGTTGTCATCTCCTTGATTTAAACACGTGCCGCTTGAGGCAAAACCGCCCTCACCTGCTTGTGCTGCAAGTCCCAAGGTTTGTCTGTTCCAATGACGCCCCCCATCCTCAGTGGCCAATATAAACAAGCCTGCTTCATCCGAATCACCATATAACCAACCCTGCTGATGGTTAACAAAATGCAAACAGTCGTAAAAAGTGCTCGCTTGTTTTCCTGCTATTTGTAATTGCCAATTTTTCCCGTCATCAGTGCGGTATATTCGAGAGTCATCACCTTCGCCTGCACTCATTAGAGTGAGACTACCGTTACTTAAAATCTGAATATCCCGAAACTGTAAGCCTTGACTGTTTTCAGGCCCTACCACCTTGCTCCAATGTTCGCCATTATCGGTACTTTGATAAATCCCCCCATTGGTACCACTAGCTACAATATGGGCACCAAGGCGATGCACGGCTTGAAAACTTACATCAGGATCAAGCACCTGAACTGAGCCAGCCATTGCAGAAAAACTCAGCGTAATGCCCATTAAGCAAGAAAATGCTATGGTCATCAAAGCGACGTTTTTAATGTTTATTTTCATAAGGTTAACTCACTGAATACTAATAGCACTGGGCATAGCGATTAGAAATAACCATACAACTTGAATAAATGTTGTCTGGGGCAGGATTTCATTCACTACTTAGAAGTGAATGAAATCCCCTCACTTGGGTAATTTGATTAAAACTGCTTTTGATCGACGTCTTTTATAAACTTAATCACGCCTTCAAAGTAAATTTCCTGATCATCATACATGGCCATATGGCTGCCATTTGGACAATGAAGATAACGGCCATTTTGAACCTGATTGGCTAAAGCTTCCATTGCCTTAGGATCCATAGTGTCGTGCTGCGCACCAATACTTAAAGTGGGCACAGTAATTTTAGGCAAATTAGCAGTTTGATCCCACAACAATAATTTACCACTGGCGCCTAACTCACTTGGCCCCTGCATAGGCACATACACATCAGGATTAGCATGTTCAAAGGCACGATTAACTGGATCAGGCCAGGTTTCGCTAGGCATACGTAATACATGATGTTCATAGTGATGAGGAATTAATAGCTCCATATATTTGGGATTGGTATAATCTTTTGCCGCTTCCATATCTTTAATTTGTTGTAACACCTCTGGATCCATAGTCGACATCAATACATTGTTCGCATATTTATTATATTCGGGAATGCTGGCCACCATATTTGAAATAATCATGCCTTTAAGGTTTTGTTGGTATTTTAAAGCGTACTCTATGGCCAAAATCCCGCCCCAAGAGTGACCCAACACATAAAAGTTATCTTTGTTCAGTCCTAAAGCGGTACGCACTTGTTCTACTTCATCTACATAATGCTCAATGTTCACTAAGCTAGGGTCTGCAGGATCATCACTGTAATAAGATCCAAGCTGGTCATAATAATAATACTCGATACTGGCACTAGGAAAGTAGCTGTCAAAGGCTTCAAAATATTCATGGGTCATACCTGGTCCGCCATGTAATAACAACACTTTCATGGTGGGGTTGTTGCCTACACGCTTAGTCCACACATTAAAGGTGCCTTTGACGGTTTTAATGGGGATCATTTTCACGCCACCAGATAAGCGGTCATCGCGCATACTATTATCGAGATAGTTTGCAGTTACCGAATTGGTTTCACTGACGGTACTCCCACACGCAGCCAAGCCTAAAGCCAAGCAAATTGTTGCTATTAGTCTATACATTTTTATTCCCTAACCATTTGATTATTAGAAGGTTGTGTAACGCTTAAAGCACTATAAACCCTTTTCAAAATTGAGTAAACCGTGAACCTAGCTTACCCAAATTAAGGCAATGGGTATTTTCCAATCCGATCATTGTTCAAACTTCCTAAATACAAATAACCGTGATATTCGCGAGCAGAAGTAATATCTTTTAAATGTTCACCCGTTGGATCTTGCAGACTTTGAATTACCTGAGCTTGTTCATTTAAGGCCACCACTAAGCCGTAAGGCTCTGGTTGCGGCCAAAATACCTTAGGCAATTTCGACATTTGTTCTTTTAGAAAAGGCTTGGGGTGCAAAGCATCCATTAACTCATTTCGCACCGTAAACAACGCCAGCCAAAATGTGCCTTTACCATTACTGGTAATGTTGTCTGGAAAACCCGGCAGATTGTCGATAAAAATATCATGAGTGCCGGCTTTAGGGCCTTTTAACCAATATCTAACAATGCGGTAGCGGTAAGTTTCATTCACTAAAACAAAGTCTTGTTGTTGGGATAGAGCGACACCATTGGCAAAATACAGATCTTTTAGTAATAGTTTGGTTTGCCGAGTCTTTGGGTTGTAACTCAGTAATCGCCCATGGGGTTTGGCTTCAAGCAGGTCATACAAATATTCGGTTTGCGCAAACTTGTCACTGGCATCAGTGAAATAGATAATACCTTGACTGGAGATATCCAAAGCATCGGTAAACTTAAATGGCACCTCATTGTGGGTTGTGGCTAATACGCTAATTTTCCCTTGCGGGTCGATTGACAACAATCCTTTGGAGGCATCGGCGACAATGAGGTTTTGCTCTGCGTCAAACTTCATGCCTAAGGGCCGCCCTTGGGTATCAGCAAAAACGTCAAGCTTGCCATCGTCAAGCAGCACCATAATCTTGCCATCTTGTGTGCCGCCATACACCCTACCTTGGTTGTCTACGGCCACTTCTTCTGGGCCTTTAATTTTTCCTAATGCCAACAGTTCGGCTTTTTTTAATAATTGATTGGGCGCTAAATTACCCATTAATTCATCTGGTTTAGGTGGTGAGTAGGCTGCCGCAGAAATAGGCGCAGGCTGCAGCAACAATACTGCGACTAAAACAACTAGTACTACAACTATGCCTAGCAAAACTTTTTTCATTACTACTTATCCTTTTAAAATTAAGTCACATCTTTTGAAATGAGAAAACCTGTATCATTAAATATGAGCTGAGATTATAAATCTAGCTCTGCTGTGTTGAAATGGGATATTATTTAACCCAAAGATATAGCCATTGACAGGATATAAATGCCTTATGAATTGGATACTTAGAATAATCAGTGCCGTTATCGTTCTAGCGATCATTGCTGCTTTAGTGCGGTTGATCCCAGCGCATTTACAAGTGCGAACCGTCACGCCACCACTTCCAAAGGATGAAGCGTTATTGGCTCTGCTGGAGTCACCAAATGGCCCCACTAAACTAAGTTATATACTTACCTCCAGCCAGCAACTTGAACGTGGACAAATTTCTCACATTTCCATTGTGGTGGAATGGCAGGATGGCAAAAGGTTTTTAATAGATACCGGGATGGATCATCAAGAAGCCAAAAACTTTGCAGCGCTATTACAAAAAATGGATTCAAAGGCAGGTGAGGCAACGGTAACAGGCAATATTTCTGAATTGCTCGGTTCTGAAATCGACAGCATTAGTGGCCTAGGTTATACCCATTTACATATTGACCACACCCAAGGCACAAAAAACTTCTGCAAGGCAAGAGGTAAGGGCGCCGTGGTGTTACAAACCACCAGCCAACAACAATTACACAATTTTAATACCACTGAGGGCGCAGTTTTAGTGGCCAACTCTTGCTTGCAAAAAGGCTATTTTACTAGCGGTGCAACCAATAATCTGTATAAATCACCGCAATTTCCGGGGATTGCAGCGTTCGAATTAGGCGGCCATACACCAGGCTCTACACTTTGGGCCGTTGCCTTTAAGGAAAAAGTATTGTTGTTTTCAGGAGACATAACTAACGATGCAGCAAGCTTGCATCAAGATATGCCAAAAAGTTGGGCCTATAGTTATCTGTTTGTTCCAGAAAATACCGCGCGCACCGCAGAAATTAGAAAGTGGCTACATGCACTAGATCAAAGCGACGCATTTTCGGTCATTGTGTCTCACGATTTAGATAATACTCAGCGTTATTTGAAGGAGTTTATGAAAAGAAACGATTAGCACAGGCTACCATTCAACCAACTGTTGCATATATTGCAAATGCTGGTGTTGTAATTACCGTTTGACACCTACTTTTCATCTAGTTCAAGGTTCAAAACACACTATCGTCTTTGAATTGCAGGGATTTCAAAAAAGTCCAGAGAAGAAGCCTCTTTTACCTTTTCCAAAAACTGCTTCTTTTCTGCTCTTTGTTCTGGCGTTACGCCAAATACTTTAACGTGCTCATCTTCTAATAATTTAAGTGCTTGAGTACGATTAATGATGTCTAACAATTCAGCAGCCCGCAATAATCCTTCAGTTTGGTGTTTGAGTTTGTCATTAGGTTGCCCTTTTTTAGTAGCAACAAACACCCGATTTAGTTGCTGGGCGCAGTATTCGATAAAAGCAACTTTTTCCATTTAAATCATTTCCTTAACTTTCCATTACAATAGATTTATATCAATAAAACTCAATAATGCCAAGCTTGCTTTTGGGCCGTTTTGACTGGTATCAACAAGCCACTAGTTTCTAGTTTTGCTGAATCACCGGTTTAAAACTCAGGTGTATAGAACACCTGTAAAAACCATTCGAACTCTGAATTAAATAGAAATGCCCTAGCTGCGCATATTGTATAAATTTTGTGTTGTGTCTATTCTACTTTCTATTAAGAAATTGTCGTTTGCGCCATGGCACATAAAAAGTATAAGGCATTTATCAGTTACTCTCATGCAGACGAGTCTTGGGCTCGTTGGTTGCATAATGCGCTCGAAACTTATCGTATTCCTAAACGTTTAGTACAAAAACACTCACTTGCAAACAACCATTTAACGCCAATTTTTCGTGATCGTGATGAGCTGGCTTCTTCCGGTAATTTGTCTGATGTTATTCAACAGGCCATGGCAGACTCTGAGTATCTTATTGTGATTTGCTCACAACACTCGGCTCAATCTCGTTGGGTAAATGAAGAAGTTAAAAAATTTAAAATGTTAGGCCGCAGCAATAACGTACTGTGCCTATTGATAGACAAACCTGAATGTAGCTTTCCTGCCAATACACTAGTCGACTTCAATAGCTCGGGAGATGAAATCTCTAGTAATATAGAACCCCTAGCCGCCGACGCCAGAGCAGGCTTTGATGGTAAAGCTATGGCTAAATTGAAGATTATTTCAGGAATGATTAACGTAGGCTTAGACGAGTTAATCCGCCGCGATGCTATTCGAGGACAAAAACGCATGATGGCTATAGCTGCTGCATCAGTAATAGGAATGGCAGTCACCTCATTTTTGTCTTTTTATGCCTTAGAGCAACGTGATTTTGCCAGGCAACAACAAGCCTTAAGTGTTATTGCTAGAGATGAAGCGATTGCATCAAAGGATGTCGCAGTGAAAGCCAAGACCGAAGCCGAAAAAGTAGCGAATTTTTTGGTGGGTATGTTTGAATTATTTGACCCAAGGGAGTCACTTGGTAACGCCGTAACGGCTCATGACGTTATCAACCGAGCGAAAGAAACAGCCCAATCAGATTTAGTAGAACAGCCTCTTACTCAAGCGAAATTGTTATATACCTTAGGCTCGGTTTATCAAGCGCTGGGACTGTATTCTGAAGCACGTAATGTAAAGAATGACGCCTATCGAATACGCCAACAACATCTAGGCGATAAGCACGCCGATACCTTAGCCTCTTTGGATGATTTAGCCAATATCGCCCTGCATCAAGGCGATTATCTAGCATTGGAAAAATACGCCATTGAATCGCTACTTATTAATCGAAAGTTACATGGTGATAAGTCCATAGAGACAATAGACGCCCTTAGCAATATGTCTTCGGCCATGTCTAAGTTAGGTAAAGACAAACTCGCCGTAGAATATAGCGAAGAAGTGCTTCGCAATGCTCGCATTACACCAGAAGTTACCCCAAAAAAACTAGAGCTGTATATACGCCGTGCAGCAAACCAAATTAGTGCATTAGGTGACTATCAGCGAGCCGAACCTTTATATAAAGAATCTCTAGCACTTTCACGAAAGGTATATGGCGAAGTCGCGCCCAATGTGGCCTTTGCATTGGATAATCTTGGCATTCACTACACCGATATGGAACGTTTTGATCTTGCAGAGCCGTTGTACTGGCAATCACTGGAAATGCTGCAACAAATATTTGGTAAGAAGCATCCAGAGGTTGCGCAAACCATGGGAAACATTGCTAGTTTCCTCATCACATCGGACGGTGATCATGAAAAAGCCAGAGAGCTATTAATAAATGCTATAGAAATAGACCGAGAAGTACGCCCTAATCATGAATTTATTGGCAATTACCTTTGGTCACTTGCGCTATTAGATGTCGCCCAAAAGGACTTTTCTGCCGCCGAGTCAAATTGGCGCGAATCATTACAAGTACTGAGTCATTCTTTTGCTGCGTTTGATCCCATAGTGCTGGGAGTACACGCAGGTTTAGCGCGCACGCTACTCGCTCAAAACAAACTCAAAGAGGCCGAATCCATTCTGGCTAAATGTTACGCCGAATTGATTAAATTAAATAATAAAAACGATATCCTTATCGAAGTATTAGAAGACTTGATTGTGGTCTACGAACGCACTGACCAACCTGATCGTGCCGCTGAATTATGGCCTAAGTTAGACAGTTTGTATGCTGTCCAAAAACCCGACTAATCCACAAACTGACTAGAGCCTGTTGAGTTAAGTAACCTGAATCTGATAGGCATTCATTTTGTGGAGTTGCAACCATGCAGCGTTTTCGTTGAGTGCCTCAATACCAATGGTTTTAATCACTTGTTGATAAGTTTGAATGTCGTCTGGTTTGTCTTTGTCTAGTAATGCCATGCGATTCATCGCTTGTTGGAAAAAATAGCCGGTGCGCAAATATCGCTGGCTTAACTCATCAAAACCCATTTGTGAGGAAAACGTTTTAAGCAATGCTGAACTGATAAACGCCATGGCAATGACAATGAAAAGCACCTCAGAAGAAAATGCAGGCCACAGATTTAAATGAATCTTTATCACACTTAGGCACATCAATAAGATTGCACTAACAAACAAAACAATCGACTTAATTTGATAGCGCTTTGCTATTAACAGACACTCCGCAGCCCTGCCTCTTTCGCCCCGTTGCCCGTAAAAATAGTTTCGCTGATCTTGGATCCACGCTTCTCTAACAAATTGTATGTGATGGCTACTTGGCGCAGCAATATGCAACATTAACTTGTTTAAGTTATCGACTATCCAATCCATTTCATAGAGTTTAGTGGTACGGTAATTATTGGCGCTATGCTCGGCAATGCCTGCCAAATGCCAAAATATTTGCACTCTTAGATCTTCTGCAAACACCCGCCATTCCACAAATTCTTCTTCCTTAGAGTCGCTGCCAACAAAATATTTCCAGTATATAAATATGACTAAGCCAACCAAAAATACATGGGCCAAAAACCAACTTATAGTGGGAAACAACCCCGCATAAATTTGTTGCGCAAATATCGCAATAAACGACAAACAGGTGATCAATTTTAAAGACTGAAAACGTTGTTTTTGCCTGATCTGCGCTAAACAATCGGCCACACAATAAACATCGACAATTTTTTGAATAGATTTCACCCCATCCTGGGGCGGGTTTTTACCATATAAATAGGCCGCGCTATCTGCCTTTTGTTTATCACTAATACTCAACGCTTCAGTATTAAAACGCTCGGTTTTACTTAAAATATCATTCTGAAGCTTCTCGTCTTGTTGACCACTGATTGGTAAGCTTTGCCAAGTGCCTATGTGCGCATAGGATTGTATACTAGCTGGCAGACTCCCATGTCGTGTACGGTTACATACCAGCCACTTACAATAGGTTTTATTTGGCTTTGAAAACAACAAACTACTTTCATCTACTAAGCCTTCCACACACATTTTAACCACATCGGCCGTCCCACCAGGCAAGGTTTGGGTGCCATCGATAAGTTTTCCTTCATTGATAACCCCATCCCACAATGCAATTAAAATATCCGAACAGCCCACTAACTTTTTACCGAGTTCGCGATACCCTTGCTCACGAGGCAGATGTAATATTAATGGACAAACCTGCACATCAGTACATTGTGTTAACAGCTTGCGAAAGGTTTGTTGTGAGTCTGAAGTGGTAAAGTCTTTCTCGTACTCTGAAATCTCAAAAGGCAAAATAGCGATAACAGCCAGTTCTAATTCAAAGGCCACCTTGACCATTAATTGGTCGGCTCCTTCAGCCAACCCAGATAAAATATTGATAGTGGTATTTGGATACTTTTTTTGAGTGGCAAGTAGTTCTTCTTTAAGCGCTTTGGCAAGCGCATCATGGTCTTGCTCGGGAATGTCTCTATGCCCTGTCACACCAATATTGATGGTTAATGCTGACGCCATTTTTAATAGCCTGCAAATAAAAACGATTAAGAAGTGTACACGCTAGCATTGATGAAATACTGAATTCAATGAAAAGTATCTATCTTTACTCGGAATCGCTAAGCACAAAGCTGGGGCTTGCCGCTGCGGTTATTTTTCCTTTCTATATCATCTAAAACGGGGATCGGGTTGTTATATTCAATTGGGGTTTACGAAAATGTCAATGGATTAGCTAGCTGCGGCGATAGTTGAAACTTTATTTTAATCACCAATCTTAATCGCCTCAATATTAATAATATTCGAGCGGTTCAAGGTAATTTTAAAACGCTGAGTGTGTTGTTGGTTTTGTTTGTTGATGTGCATTAACACCACATTGATTTGATAACGGCGCTCTACGGCTTGTTTGGTGATCTTGTTATTATCGAGTGCATATAAACGGCCTTCGCCCTTTTTTAAGAATCGAATAAAAGGCGTCAAGTTAAAATTAATACGTTGTTGAATGGCATCGTACCCCGGTAAAAAACCTTTGGCATTAACTTTAGTGTCACTGCGAAAATGCAGTAACTGTGCTTCTTGTTTATTTTGCTGGCGGCGGTTTTGAAATAACTCATCCACTTGTTTGGGTAGATCTTTATTGCGAATGTATTCCAGCCAAATGGTTTGACTCGCTATGCGACTTTTATTAACACTGTGGCTATAAATAATTCTCCATTTTGGCAGGCCTTTTTGAATACGGCGCCATATTAAGCGGGTAATATCGTCTTTGAATATCTCCCGCAATCCGTAAATCACACCTAACATACCGACTAGGGCTATAGTTACCTCAGTAAAATTAGTACGAGCGTTTAACACTAACACCATCACAAAGGCCATGATAATGGCTGTGACCGTGCCGCGAACAATACGGTTTAAATTACTATTGAGGCTTTTAACCTCTTTTTGAAATACCACACCATATTCAATTAAACGTTGTAACAAGCGCATTTTATTGGTGATGCGATTAGGGTCGTCTAAAGTAACTTGCGAGTTATAGTGGTTTTGTTCGCGGTAATCGTTTTCACTGCGGCACAGCTTCAATAAAAACTCTCTTTCACTGCTAAAATCGCTACTTTTAGGCGCTCGTGAAAGCAGCTTTAAAAATGATTGCTCAACTTGCCAACTCAGGAAATTATCGGCATTTTCGAAGTAGGCTTTTAGATTTTGGTCCGGCGGAGTGTATCGCCTTAATTTTTTTAGTAACCCCGAAATCTGTTCGGCTAGTTCTATCGCTTTTGGGTAAAACTCTTGTGACTCTTTAATCTTAAGGGTTTGTTTTATATCGGTATCTAAAGCAATACGAATTTGATAGGAAAACAAGTTTAAATTTAAGCGATAGTCACTTTTTTCACCTTTATTTTGGCTAATAAAACGACTACGAACCAAAGGCAAATGCAACTGATCGGAATAATAGGCACTGTGGCTTTGAATACTGTTATGAAAATATTGCTCCTCTTCTAACGTTTTGGGGCTGATACCCATTTCATTCGGCAAAGAAAAGTACAAATCGAAGCGCTGGAAATCATTTGGCAATAACTGATAACTCACTTTTACAGAAAGGTTTTCGTCCTGAATAAGCTTAATCTTTTTCACGTTATTACCTCCTCCATAATTGCTTACCCTAAACCAATGATTATGCTTTACTCAAATAAAGTAAACGACTTACCTCAGTTTTTCGGTTATTTAGGAAACCAAATTAGAATTGACCAATTGATGCATACCCGCTCTGACTTCAAGAACGGCAATTGCTAGGTTAAATTAGCGTCTAAATATTGCACCAATAACTTAATTCTTGGTGATAAGTGGCGATTATGAGGATAGACCGCCCAAATACCTTCATCTGGCTCACGGTAATTGTCTAGTAAGGTGACCAAATCGCCACTTTTTAGATATTCCTGAACATAATAATCAGGTAATTGCACTATGCCCAGCCCTTTTATTGCTGCATCGACCAAGCCATAGCCACTGTTAAAACGTAACCTCCCTGACACTCTTACTTTTCTTCCTTTTGGTGAATTCTTAAAGTGCCAATAATCAAGCGTGCCCTTTAGGCAACTATGCATATCCAGCTCTGAAAGGGAGTGTGGAACACCATTTTTATTGAGGTAGGCCGGAGACGCACAAACATAGTTGGTTCGTTTACCTAGTTTCTTTGCCATCATGCTCGAGTCGGGTAATTTACCGAGTCGAATAGCTAAATCATACCCTTCTTCAACTAGGTCAACTTGCAGATTACTTAAATAAGCCGTCACCTCAATATCCATATATTGCAGCATAAAATCGCTCACTAGTGGCAATATTTGTTGCTCACCATAAGTGACGGGGGCAGTCAGTTTAATTTTGCCTTGAGGCTTGGATTGCAAGTTGGTAACCGCCCGCTCGGCAGCGTCCAAGCCGTCGAGTACGCTGCGACAATGCTGATAATACACTCGCCCCTCTTCAGTTAATGATACTTTGCGAGTAGTACGATAAAACAATTTTATGTTAAGACGTTTCTCTAAAGCACTAACTTGACGACTTACCTGCGCCGTCGAAATCGCCATGCTTTTTGCGGCTTTGGTGAAACTTTCGTTTTCGGCCACGTTAACAAATTCGCTAATACCTTCCCACTTCATATTTTATTACTCATAAGTAATAGTTATTTACCAAAATCACACATTATCATTTATTTAGAAACAAATATAATACTTGCCAAACAATCACGCTGTGACTTAGGTCATAAACCTTGCATGAGATTTTAGGAAGTAAACATGAGTTGGATATTTTTGATTTTAGGTGTTGCTGCTGAAGCTATGTCTCATGTTGCATTGAAAGAGACCGATGGCTTCACAAAGCCATTCCCTAGCGCTTTTGTGTTACTCGGTCACTTAGCTGCTTTCATGTTTCTAGGGCAAGCTATGAAAGGCATGCCCATAGGTATCGTACACGCTTTATGGGCAGGGCTGGCTATCATCACAGTGACCTTGTTATCTACAATTATCTACCGGCAACATCTTGACCTTACAACATGGACTGGCATGGCACTTGTCGCGATTGGCATTGCCATGATCAATCTTTCGGGAGGTCATAACCACTAATTATCTTGGTTAAATAACAAACAATTTGAATAGCCTCAAACACCTTTAAACATCATTCATCAAACAGTGAGAATAAAAATGTCAGATAAATTTATTAAGTCAAAAGCCGCCATCGCATGGGGTCCAAAACAGCCATTGTCGATTGAAGAAGTTGACGTTATGTTACCTCGCCATGGTGAGGTACTTGTGAAAGTTGTGGCCTCGGGTGTATGCCATACCGATGCATTTACTTTATCGGGTGATGATCCCGAAGGCATATTCCCAGTGATTTTGGGTCACGAAGGTGGCGGTATAGTCGAACAAGTAGGTGAAGGCGTAACTAGTGTAAAAGTAGGGGATCATGTTATTCCTTTGTATACACCTGAATGTGGCGAATGTAAGTTCTGCTTGTCTGGTAAAACCAATCTGTGCCAAAAAATCCGTGAAACTCAAGGTAAAGGGTTGATGCCAGATGGCACTACTCGTTTTTATAAAGATGAGCAGCCGATCTTCCACTATATGGGATGTTCGACGTTTTCTGAGTACACAGTACTGCCAGAAATTTCATTAGCCAAAGTCAATAAAGAAGCGCCACTCGAAGAAGTATGTCTTCTAGGCTGTGGCGTTACCACTGGTATGGGCGCGGTAATGAATACCGCAAAAGTCGAAGCAGGTGCCACAGTCGCTATCTTTGGACTTGGTGGCATTGGGCTGTCTGCTGTTATAGGTGCAACAATGGCAAAAGCCAGTCGTATTATTGCAATCGATATTAACGAAAGTAAATTCGAACTAGCAAAAAAATTAGGGGCGACTGACTTTATCAACCCAAAAGACTACGAAAAACCTATTCAAGACGTCATTGTTGAATTAACTGATGGCGGTGTTGACTACTCGTTTGAGTGTATTGGCAATGTGAACCTAATGCGTTCAGCCCTTGAGTGTTGTCATAAAGGCTGGGGGGAATCGATCGTCATTGGGGTAGCCGGTGCAGGGCAAGAAATAGCCACCCGACCGTTTCAATTAGTTACCGGCCGTGTATGGCGTGGCTCTGCATTTGGTGGTGTTAAAGGCCGCTCTGAACTACCTGATTACGTTGAGCGTTACTTACAAGGTGAGTTCAAATTAAGTGATTTTATTACCCACACTATGAGCTTAGACAACATCAATGATTCATTTGACTTAATGCATAGAGGCGAAAGCATTCGCACCGTTATACATTTCGATAAATAGTCGCATCTATCCCAATTTGAATGCTGCCTTTTAACAGTTATGAAGGCAGCATTTTAAGGCCACCAAATCATTTTGAATAGGCTGTCGTAATACCACGGCAAACTATTCATGCAGCCAATATGGAAGCCGATGGGCCGATACAAAAACTCCCAAAATTCAAGAATATAAATCATCAAAACAATACCAATTGGTTCTAAGATTTCTAACAATATTCACCTCCCCTGCATACCCTAAACTCAATCACCAATTAACGTTTTGTAATAACCTAACAGGTCACGAGAACATCAATCAAAATCAACAAAAAACTCTTTTAACTAACAACTTAGGAAGTACAGACAATGCTCAGTGAATTCATAATTATAAGGATATAAAATAGTTCGATACGCTAATAGAGACTTGCCAACTGGTTAATATAGCAGCACACTAAAATGGTAAATTTTTTATTCATAAATCTAAACTTGAACAAAGAGAATATTATGAAAATCAAACATTGTATGAACACATCTGTCCGCCCACTGTTTAATAAAAATTTTTTAACCACCGTCATTATCGGTCTGCTGACCAGCCAAACAGCATGGGCACAGCAGACTCCCGTTGCACAACAAGATGAAGAATATGAAATTGTGGTAGTAACCGCGCAAAAACGTGAACAAAACCTGTCGGAAGTCCCCATTTCCATTTCGACATTCAGTGCCGAGAATATCAACCAAACAGGCATCACCCAACTTGCCGAGCTATCTGATTTCATTCCAAATGTGAGCGTTTCTCGCGCTACCGATTTCACCTCAGCGATTACCATTCGTGGTGTAGGAGCCAATAGTCGTAACATTGGCTTCGATACTCGCGTGGGGGTTTATCTGGATGGCGTTTACTTGGGCCAGTCGCCAGCCCTTAATCAGGAATTGCTCGATTTAGAACGCATCGAAGTATTGCGTGGACCGCAGGGCACGCTATTTGGTAAAAATACCGTGGCTGGCGCTATCAACCTCATTTCCAAGAAACCCTCAGACGTACTGGAAGGCAAAGTAGGCGCCTCAATTGGAAACATGGGCGCACGGGAATTTCAGGGCCAAGTAAACCTACCTTTATCGGATAATACTGCCATAAAATTTTCAGCTAGTAAGTTAGACCGCGACGGGTATGTGAAAAACTTACTTAGCGGTAACGATATGGCAGAACGAGATTCGCTGGCTTATCGGGCCCAGTTCCGCTCTCAGCTTAGTGATAATTTGGAGTTAAATTTCAGTTATGATAAGACAGAAACCGACCGTTTATCGATGCTTGGAGAAGCCATCTCAGATACACAAGGGATCAGCCTAAACACCGATTCACCCAATAAAGATGAAGTTGCGATTACGTTTGATACGTTAGAGGAGCGAGACATCAGCGGCGGTTCGCTAGATTTAGCGTACCATTTCGAAAATGGTTATGATCTAAAGTCCATCACAGCGTACCGCGATACTGACATCTTTTATCGGAACGATTCTGACTATTCAGCCGCCGACTTGCTGGCCATCGAATATTCAGATCAATACAAGCAATGGTCTCAGGAGTTCCAATTGATTTCTCCCCAAGACCAAGGAGCATTCGATTACGTAGCTGGGCTGTATCTATACCAACAAGATGCTCACAGCCGCCGCGATGCCATCAATGGTGCTCAGTCATTTTTGCTCGGCAATACACCGGGTACACATGTGTTTAGCGACGGCGACGTAACCACCGACAGCTATGCGCTGTATTTCAACAGTGGCTACGATCTCAATGAGCAAAGCAGCCTAGCATTAGGATTACGCTACAGTGACGAAGACAAAGAGGTCAATTGGCAACTAGATGGCTCCGAATCCGGTATTTTCGGCATTGGTGTTGGCGATGTTATGCAAAATCGCAATGACAGCCATTTATCCTATGCATTAAGTTTTAACCATGCCATCAACAAGCAACTCAATGGCTACGCCAAATATTCCACCGGTTTTAAAAGCGGGGGTTATAACCTAGATTTTGTGACCAATTCTGACTTGGCAGCCGGCATTGATTTTGCCAAAGAAACCGTGGGCAGTGCCGAGTTAGGGCTGAAAGGTAACTTCTATTCCAATCGACTGATTGTGAATATGGCGGCCTTTAGCTCACAGTTTAAAGACTATCAGGTTAACCAGTTTATCGACTTGGGCAATGGTTCGTCTTCTATTTCAATCCGTAATGCGGCCGAGGCCAAGACTCAAGGTCTGGAGCTGGAAATGACCTATAGACCCATTTCTAATCTGGAAATTCAGGCCAGCGCCGGGTTACTCGATACCCAGTATGACGATTTCCCAGGCGGCTTAGCCAGTGGTGAAAACGCCAAAGGCAATGATTTAGTCAATGCACCGAAGAATAACTTCTCCTTTAGCGCCCAGTATATAAGCGAATTAGCAGCGCTAAATGCCGATATCATCTGGCGCATGGATCTCTCCCACAGCGCGGGCTTCTTCACCACAGTAGACAACGTCAAAACACAAGTACTGCGTGATGGTACCCCCGTCAGTTTTGGTCATGTAGACACTATCACTCTGGTTAATGCACGTATTGGTATACTCGGCCAAGAAGGCGATTGGGAAGTGTATTTTTGGGGGCGTAATCTAGCCAATGTGCGCGATGTTATCGATAACCGTAAGGATTTTTTCGGCACGGTCACCAACAACTATGCTGAGCCACGCACCTACGGCGTTGAAATAGTATATAACTTTTAAGGAATAAATTAATGCAGAGCATATTATTCAAAGGGCCATCAGTCCTATTATTGTTGCTCGCCAGTGTATACGCACTGGCCCAACAGCCACCACCACTGCCTAACTTGCCAATTTATTCCGATGTGAGTCAGCTAAATGCAAGTAGCCAAGGGGAGCTGTATTTCGACTCAGTCAGCGCAGGTGATTATAAATTACTGGTCCATCCCGATGGTTCGTTGCTAGATACCCGGGTCAAGGCTCAGTTGTTTTTACCCAAGAATGCATCAGCTAAGCACAAAGTCCCAGCCATGGTGATCTTACATGGCAGCGGCGGCATATTGCCCAGCCGTGAGCTGGCCTATGGAAAGTTACTGGCCAGCTGGGGCATTGCCGGTTTGGTAGTTGATACCTACGGCGCACGGGGTGTCACTGATGCAACACCTTATGGCTTACGAGTGGCCATAGTGAGCGATGCAGATGAGGTAGCCGATGCCTATGGCGCGTTACGTATGCTCAATCGGCATCCGGCAATCAATACCAATAAAATCGGCCTAATGGGGTTTTCTTATGGCGGCATGGCCACTCGCTCCGCACTGGATAAGCGAATTTATGACAATTTGGCTCAGGGTGTAACACCATTTGCTCTGCATTTGGATTATTACGGCCCATGTCATTTTGATTTGCAGACCCCAAAAACCACCGGAGCCCCATTGTTTAGCTTACGTGGAGCCGAAGATCAATCTAACGATTTGGTAGCCTGTGCCAACATCGAAAATAAGTTACGAACGGCAGGCTCTGCCATTGGCAGTGTCATATACCCCAGAGCCGCTCATGGCTGGGAAATGCCTCAACCAAGAGAATTTATTGCTACTCTTAACCCAGCACCTTGCGAACAAGTGTTGATGGATAATGGAGACTGGAAAATTAACGGCGTCACCCTTGCAGTTCCACCTCTGAAAACTCGTGAGCAGAAGTTTCATTTCCGCTTAGCTTTACTCGGCCAGATGAAAAAAAGCTGCATGTCACAGGGTTATGCAATGGGACAAGATAAAGACACCCACCAGCAGTCTAATGTCGTACTAAAACAGTTAAGCAAACGTTATTTGCTCGATTAACCAAGACAAAGGGATCATCATGAAAAATATTTACCTACTTCTGAGCAGTCTATTTCTGGCCTCAACATCCACAATGGCAATGGCAGATGCTGATATAGAGCGCCTTAGCACACCCGCTTTCAAAGCCCTCAACTTACCCTTTTCACAAGCAGTGAAAGTAGGTGATATGTTGTATTTATCCGGTGAACTGGGTGTTAAACCCGGCACATTAGAGTTGATAGAAGGTGGAGTTAAACCACAAACCCAACAAGCACTGGAAAACATCAAAACTACGCTACAACATTTTGGTTCGGATATGGACAAGGTGATCAAATGCACCTTGTTTTTGGCCGACATCAAAGAATGGGGCATGGTGAATGAGGTATATGTGACGTACTTCAACGACAAATTACCGGCCCGTAGCGCAGTAGCCGGCAGTGGTTTAGGTTTAGGCGCACGGGTTGAAATAGAATGTATGGCGTTGGCTGGAAGTGCTGATTAACCTAATTAGTCAAGAGTGAGATAACTCGCTCTTGACTAAATGCTAGACGTATATTTTTCGTCATAACCAAGATATGAAAACACCCAATATTATTTATAAGAAAGTTCACAAAGACATCTCATGTTAATGAATCACAAAGCAACCAAAGCCTTTCAGTCGGCAAAGCCGATGCTTTTGAGCTACCTTTTTCAATTATGGGCTTTGTAACTTATACATAAGTATTTAGCTCGCTCATGAATTGTTCTTTCTAACGTTATACCCTTGAGTAAAGAGACTAAAATGGAGTCCGTAAAATGCGAGGAAAAGGGAAGCTTATTAGTTGGAATGCAGAAAAAGCATTTGGCTTTATTGCGCCATTAGATAAAGGTAGTCATATATTTATCCACAAAAGTGGATTTAATAACAAAGCCCGAGTTCCGGCCATTAACGATATAATCACTTATACCTTATCTGCAGATAAAAAAGGACGAACAAACGCCATTGAAGCAACCTTTAGTGGCGAAAAACTGACTAGAAAACCAACCAAGAAAGTCAATAAATTCTCTATGTATCTGGCGGTATTTTTTTTAGCTACAATCGTTATCACTTGGTTGCTAGGGAAGATTCCACATTTGATTCCAGTGACTTATTGCCTGTTAAGTCTATTCACATATATTGTTTATGCATTCGATAAATCTAATGCCAAAAATGGCGATTGGCGCACCTCAGAGGCCACGCTGCATGGACTAGCTTTAGCAGGGGGTTGGCCGGGCGCCGCATTTGCTCAACAATTGTTGCGTCATAAATCCCAAAAGAAAGAATTCAGGATTGCATTTTGGATGACGGTTTTGGTAAATTGTAGGTAACGATATAGATTGATAAAAGTGGGATCTAATAAAATTTGGCGGGAAAATGCGGGTTAACTCAATAGTGGCAAGGGTTTCAAGTAAATTTTGGTTTGAATATTGAGAATTGAAAAAACGGGGTAGTTTGATAAAAATATGGTTATTATCGAAAAACGCGGGGTAGTTTAGTGAACGGTGCGATCTAGAGGCTAATTGATCCATAAATACCGTTTGAAACCTGTTTAAATACGAGGTTGAACGGATTTCATAATTCGGAAATTAAACCTAAAACTGATTGATTAGAGAATTTTATTAAGGACTAGGTGCGATCCTATTTTTCGCACCATGATAATTAGATCGCACCTTAAGCGAAAGTTAGTAGAAATAAGGGGTAAAGAGATTTTGATTAAATTTATGGCTGGGTAAAGGTGCGATCCTGATAATTGTGCAATGATCGCACCTTGAGTAATTACAAGCTATTCAAGCAACTAACGATCCTACCAACAACCTTTAGACCTGGTAACTTTTCTTTAGAGACAGTAATATTCATAAATTTACTATTTTCAGCTAGTAAAATAATGTCACCATCCAAACCAAATTGCACTCTTCTAGCTATAACTTGATCGTTTAAAACAATCGCATAAATACTGCCTTGTTTTAGTTCTTTATCGGTTGAATCAATACTTATAAATGCGTTTTTTAGAATAGTAGGTGCCATTGAATCATCATTAATTTGCGTAGTGTTTTTCTGTATAACTTCCTTATTATCACTATCAGCCATTTTTACACCAGGAAGCTCCACATCTTCAGGTAATTGGAGAAATCCCGCCGATAAACGTTTTTTAATAAGCTCAATAAAATCATAATTTGTTTCCACAGATATAGCGTACAAGTAATCAACATCTGGAAGTCTGTCTCTCTCATATCCAATCATTGTGTTTCTATGCCAAGGCCATTTTTCAGCCATCGCCGAACGGGTTGTAAAAGCCTTTCTCAATTCGAATATAAACTCGCAAAACTCTTTTGCACTCATAAAAACCCAACCATGTGTATAAAAAACACAATAAAAAACAACAAGATGGACTTAAAGTCCAAATTATTGTATTTACTGCTATTGACTATATAAAATTAAGCACACATTATTGTATGTATAAATACAGTAATTGGTACATCCCATGTCATCAGTAGATATGCATAACGCAATGATAATTGCCCAGGTTCGAATGAAAACGGGCTTTTCACTTAGAAAATTATCAATTTCAAACGGACTTAATGTGGCTGCGTGTCAACAAGCACTATTACGCCCATACGAGAAGCCAGAACAAGTAATAGCAAAAGCTATCTCTATCCCAGCACACCAAATATGGCCATCTCGATACAATTGCGACGGCACCAGAAAAAAAGGCCTGCACTCTACTAAGAAAAACAGCATAGCAAAAGATCTGTCCGTGTACACGATAATGGATGCTGGGGAATAGATATGACACATAAATATAGTGCCGCTGATATTTCTTTAGTTTTGGGTGTATCCAAAAGAACCGTACAAATTAAAGCTAAAAAAGAGGGGTGGCCTTTTACTTTAGTTAATGCAAACGGAGGTAAAACGGCCAGTTACTCTATTGAAGACCTCCCCCCAGAAATAGCTCAAAAGGTAAATAAATACTTCGCGGTTAAAGTAATTCCACAAACATCAGCTGCTATTAAAGGTTCAGCAGCTGGTCGTCATATCTCTGAGGTGGAGCAAAATCACAAGAAAGTCCAACTCAAAGTAAGACAAGACAGCTTAAAAAACCTTGCTGGAATGCAGGGGGAAAAACTTCAACGGGCGCTATCAAAAGTTCAAATAATTGAAGCTGTGAAAGAATTTCAAGCACGCACCAAACTTCCAAAAATTAAATCTGTTGACGAATTTTGTCGCCTATTCAATGAGAACGTAATCAGCCTAAATGAAGAAGTTTATTCGGTCTGTAAAAGTTTGAGTCGCGCAACTTATTTGCGCTGGGAGAAAACATACAACACACAGGGCGTTACTGCTTTAGCCGGTAATTATGGTAAAGCAAAAGGATCCGGAATTATCGACTCTAATTTAGAGATAAAAGAATTTTGTCTAGCTCTAATCCAAGAATATCCACATATTACTGGGCAGAGAATACACGAACTTTTGCAGGCTCAATTCAACTCTAAATACCCAATTCCAAGCGCCTCTACTTGCAGACACTGGCTAAAAACATGGAAGAATGAAAACTCTTCCTTATACATGTCTATGTTTGATCCTAGTGCGTACAACAACAAAAGAATGACTGCTTTTGGCAGCATGTCGGCAAACATCATTAGGATCAATCAGCTTTGGGAATTTGATTCAACTCCCGCAGACACAATGTTAACAGATGGTCGATTTAGTATTGTGGGTGTGCTTGATGTTTTCACTCGACGAGTAAAACTCATACTAAAACCCACCTCAAACGCTGAGGGAATAGCACTATTAATTCGTGAAGCATTAATAGACTGGGGCAAACCCGAGATAGCGAGAACCGATAATGGCGCTGATTATCTATCTGCTCATATTACTACTGTCTGGAATTCACTAGACATAATAAACGACATTACCAACCCTTATTCTGGTTGGGAAAAGCCATTTATCGAGCGCTTTTTCAGAACGTTTTCCCATGGCATAGCTGAGTTAGTCAAAGGTTATATCGGTCACAATGTATCTGATCGAGAAAAAATATCAGCACGATTAACTTTTGCAGAAAGATTGATGGAAAAACGAGAAAAAGGCGCTCAAAAAGTCGCTTTAGACGTCCAGCTAAGTTCCACAGAGTTTCAAGCATTCATAGACCAATGGGTCGACAGTCACTACCACCACACCGAACATAGTGAATTAGGTTGCACACCGTTTGAAAAACTAACAGAGCAAAAGCAAACCATCTCCTTTATTGAAGACGAAAGAATTTTAGACGTACTTCTAGCGCCTGTTCCTTCTCAAAAAGGCTTTAGAACTATTAGCAAGGAAGGCATCAGTGTTGATGGCGGGTATTACATACATGCCAATCTGGGAGAGTATGTAGGCGAGCGAGTTTTCTGTCGTCACAATCCAAATGACATTGGCAAAATTTATGTGTTTCATGCACTTCATGGCCATTTTATCTGTGAGGCAATCAACCCAGAAATAGCCGATAACGATATCACTATAGAGCATGCGCAAGAGGCTCGTAAGTTACAGCGTTCAAAACTCGCCATTCAACGCAAAGCGTTTAAATCGTTAGCTAAAACACATGATGTCAGTGACGCAGCACAAAAGTATCTCGACTTCAGAACCGAACAAACCAAAGGTTTAACCGCCTTTCCAAAGCCTTCCAAAGACTTTACAAACGACGTTATCAGTACTGCACAAGATGCGCTTAAAAACAAGCCAACTGTGCCGGAATACTCTCAAGAACAAATCAACGTTTTTGAAGCTCGTCGCAAAGAGTTAGAAATCATTGAAGGCATAAACACCACCACCTCTGTTTACAAAAATGACCATCACAAGGCGCGTTGTTTAACCATTCAAAAGCGTGATGCCTCTATCACAAATTTAGACAAAGCATGGCTTCATAAATACCGAAACGCCAACCCAAACGCCGCAAAAATGCTTGATAAAAGTTTCTCAGCACAATCCACCAACCAAAAGTAGGAAATACAAATGAAATCCATAACAGCTCAAACCAAAAACATACTAAACGCTTACGACGCGTACATCACAATAACCGAAGCCGCATTAGAAGGGATCCCAGCAATGGGCATGTTTTCTGGAAAAGCAGGTTTAGGAAAAACCACAGCTGGGGCTTGGTTGTTTTGCCAGGCAGACGGCATATTAGTTCGATGCCTAAAGGCCGATACACTCGGCACATTTCTCGAACGTTTAGCAAATGATTTAGGCTTAGACAAGCGCCAGCGTCAAGCCGACATGATTGACTATATAGTGAAAGAATTAGCGCTAGCAGGTAAACCATTATTTATAGACGAAGCCGACTATCTAGCTGAAAAATTCAATGTCCTTGAAACAATTCGCGACATCTACGACTTAGCCAATATCCCAATTATTCTAATTGGATACGCCGAACTACCAAGAAAGCTCAAACGCCTACCGCAGCTAGACTCACGTATCAGCCAGCATGTTGAATTCGAACCTGCTGATTTTGAAGACACCCAAATAATGGCAACTCAGCTTCTAGAAAACTGCTCTTTAGAAGATGACCTAATTCAAAAAGTACTAGATGAATCCAAAGGCAATTTCCGACGAATTACCGTCGCACTTTCTCATATAGAAAAGTTCTGTCACGTCAACAATCTCACCAAAATAAGTGCGGCCCAATGGTCAGCGAAGTAAGGGTACAGGCATGACAAAAACACTAAGTCAACGCAGTTGGGAATGGATAAAAACAAGGCCAGAGTTTCTTTCAAAAGAACTGGCCAGCGCCATGGATGTGAATTTACATCAAGCGCAAATGGTTATTAGCCATCTCAAAGATTTAGGTGCAATCAAAAGTTCACACCGTGGATATAAAGGCACCGTTTACCTCGCAGTTGAGGGAGCAACCCCTCACCTGCCTGGTAAAAACCCAACAAGCCCTAGGAAAAAATGTATCCGCCAGAAAATTTGGAATGCAATACGTTTTTTAAACAAATTTACCATTCCAGAAATCATGGCCGCCGCAGACTGCTCAAAGGCAAATGTAGAAAGCTACTTAACGCATCTACGCAGGTATGGATATGTAGCAACAGTACGCAAGCAAAACGTGAAGTTATCCATGGCAAAGCGCCGAGGCCACCTTAATCAATATTTGTTAATCAACAACACAGGTCACAAATACCCAGTAGTTAGCGCAAAAGGCATGCGGGACCAAAACCAAAATATTCTGATCCCATTAAATGCCACAAAAAAGGACAACAAAAATGAATTGGTTTGAATTGCTAACCCTCAAAGTAAACACCCTTGGCCGCCGCATTGTTGAAAGCGACACAGGGATGAGCAAAACCACGCTAAGCCAAGTACTAAACAAAAAGTACGCAGGCTCAATGGCGAATATTGAAGCCAATGTTTTAGCCGCCTATGCAAACATAAAAGTTACGTGCCCAGTACTCGGAAGCATCCCTGTAAAGCGCTGCAACATCGAGAAAAAGAAACCATTCAGTGCTGCAAACCCTACTCGTGTACGGCTATATAAAACGTGCAAAACCTGCCCTCACAACAAGCAAGGAGGACACAATGAACCCTCATAACCAAGCACTTAAAACACGCATCGACAAAGTAACCAAAGCTATCAATCAGCTTATGAGTTACGGCTGCGCCATTAAAAGCCTTTGCGTAAACGACCAAGGCAATGTGATTGAAATATTGCCGCCACTCAACGCAGAAATGAGCAAAAAATTACAAGGTATAGAAACCACCATCACCGGTAATCAACATGGTCGCCATTTTCACAGCCAAACGCGTTTACACGGTTGCACTGTGCTTTGGCAATCACACCCACAACTACAAACAAAATAAGGTACCAATAATGAATGCAGTAGCACCAACCATAGTCGACAAAGTATTTCCACTGGCCGACAAAAAAGCGCAAAACGGCCGCATGGAAGACGAGCACGGCAGCTTAGTCATAGTCGACAGAATAAAAAAGCACGACCTAGTGCGCGACAAACTCGTCCGTAAAGTTTGCGCCGATTGCTCAGTTATTTCACTTGAAATACAAAACTTAAAACAACGCATCTCAACAGAAATCCAAAATCTTATTAACGAAATGCTTACTCAGTATGGTCAAAAGATGGGTGGCAAAAAAGGCAACGTCACCCTATTCAGTTACGACAAATCGTTAAAATTAGAACGCACCCAGCAAGAGCGCGAAACCACCAACGAGCACATTCTAGTTGCTAAACAAATGGTCGACGACTGCATTAAAGCATGGGCCAAAGGCGCTAAAAAAGACCTACAAGCATTAGTGCAAAAGTACTTTCGTACCGACGGCAAAGGCAGTTACTCAGTGCAAGATCTTAAAAAGCTCATGCGCATGAAAATTGGCCAAGACGATCCCAACTGGCAAGCCGCCATGAAAGCCCTGGCTAACTCTATCGAACAAAGCCACACCGAAACCTACTACCGCGCCTATTACCGCAACGAGGCAGGTGGTTACGAATCAATTCCACTCAACATAACCGACGTTCACTAGGAGTTATCGCATGCAAGAAATCAAGCCTGGCAGAGAATTGTATAACCACGTCCGTGGTGGGTTTGTAACTAAAGGCTCGTCACTCACCGAATGGTGTAAGAAACAAGGAGTTAATTATCAAAATGCAACGCAGTGTTTGACCGGCTCTTGGGATGGGCCAAAGGCTAAAGTCTTACGCAATAAAATGATCGCCGATTCGGGTATTAAAGTCACCTCAAAATAGGAGCTATTCCATGGCAAAAACCGCCCAGTTACCACCACACTGCACCACCAAATATGTTGGTTGCGTGAGTGACATTCGCGAGTTTCTAAAGCAACTACCAGAAGACGTAGAAGGCTTAGAAGAAACCTACGAGGTAAATAAGTACACCGACCGCCAAACAGGCGAAAAGTGGATTGAAATAAAACCCACTCAATAACCCTTTAAATGCCCGTTAAACGGGCATTAATCAAAGGCCACTCACCGAGTGACTTTTGATTAATCAATAAAAGGAACTGAAATGAAATTAATACTACTTGTGTTAGGCGTTATCACTATCGCCGGTTATTCACTCGACACCATCGCCGGATATGTTGCCGTCGGCTACTGTTTTTGCCTTTTCTTAATCGCGGCATTTTTCATAGGTGCCAACCAATGAGAAAAGCACTTATGGCAAAGATTCATATTGCCAAAAAACAATTAAACCTAGACGACGACGTATACCGCGATGTGCTCAACCACATAACAGGGCAAAGCAGCTGCTCAAAAATGTCCGACAACCAGTTAAAAAATGTCCTAGATCACTTTAAAAATAAAGGGTTCAAAGCCAAGCCAAAAAATGGTCGTCGCATGTCACCTAACTCAAGCGAGCCAGTTAAAACGCCCCAAATTCGTAAAATTCGCGCCGTATGGATAACCATGCACCTACACGGCATAGTCCGTGATAACAGCGAAGCCGCACTAGATGGCTATGTAAAACGCATGTCAGCCCAACAAAATAACGGCAAAGGCGTTGACGCAGTAGCCTGGTTAAATGGCGAGTTAGCCCACAAAGTGCTAGAAGCGCTTAAAGCCTGGCATATACGCGAAGCACTAAAACGCCTCTCTTCAATAGGTATCACCCATGACGAACTAGGCAATGTGCTATACAAACAAAGTTACAACACCATCATAGAAACATTTGCTGAAGCACTAAGCGACGGCAAACTATGAAGTTAAGCCGCTGCCCAGTTTGCCATCATCACATAACGCTTGAATCACTAGTGCAAGACGAATCAGGCCGTGAGCTTATGGCCCTTATGTCAAAGCTGCCCACACAAGTTGCCAGCAGCTGCTTAAGTTACATCGCCCTATTTCGCCCTGCCAAATCCGACTTAAACAATGGCCGCGCCTTACGCTTAATGGCCGACATCATGGCATATAACGCCAATCACTCAGCACTATGCCAGGCACTCGACCAAACCACCGTGCAAATTAAGCAAAACCGCGTGCAATCGGGCGACAGCAAACCGCTATCCAATCACAACTACTTTAAAAAAGTACTAACCAGCATCCAAGGATGGGATCAAACACAAGGCACCTCACATGCACTCATCTCAGCACCTGCTCAATCAAGCAAACAAAGCGTTAGCCAAGCCCTCTCAAACACAACAGACACAAGCTGGGCAAAGTGATATGAACGCAGTAGCACCACTAATCAACGAAGTATTCGACCAACTGCAAACCATGTTTGGCCGTAAATACACCAGTCGATTTGGTAACAGCGCTGAAATAGACAAAACCAAACGCATTTGGGCCATATCCTTTTTAAAAGAACAAATCACCATCAACCAAATTAAATACGCACTCGAACAAGTGCTGTATATGCGAATGAGCTGGCCGCCAGAATTAATAGAATTTTTAGCCCTATGTGATCACGAAAGCGTAACCGGCATGCCCTCACTAGAAGAAGCCGCCACACGTATTATCGAATGCAATACCAAATACCGCTTCGACAAAACCACCTACGAGCAAAAGCACCTACAACATCCCATGTTAGCCGTGCTAAATATTCGTTGTGCTCAGCACGTCAACAAAGACGAAAAAACCTTTAACAAACACATGCAGCGCGAATACAAAACCGCCCTAATGCAACACAAAGCAGGCACCTTACCCCAAATAAAAAAAGCATTACCTGCGCCAGCGATAGATCACATTACCCATGGGTATCAACCCCAAAACCCCAACGATCCTTTTTTACAACGTGTCGCCAAAGTGCGTGATTTATTCAAGGCAAAACAATAATGACCGACTCAACCGAAAACCAAGCAGGCTTTGCATTCGACGACAACTTTGATGCACTACTCGAAAACCTAAACGATGCCACAGCCGATAAAGCCAAAGCTGAAAAACGCTTTAAATCCCATTTGTGGGCCTTAGTAAACGTAGTGGAACGCCGTTTAAACAAGCAAGGCATACAAGGCGATAAAGCCTATCAATTAAGCTGCCACATCATTGCCGAAATCGCCCACTACCAAGGCGGGCAATGCAACTACCTGCCCCGTGGCGACAAACTCAAGCAAGAGCTACGTAACATTCACATGTTCAGACTTTGGCACCAACAAAGCTGGTCGCCCGAAAAAATCCGCGCCCAATACTGCCCAGAGCTAAACCAAATTCAAGTGTACAAAATCTTGCGTGAAGCAAGGCAAGCGCACCTTAAAAAAATCCAACCACAACTACTATAGGAAACCCCATGCACACCATCATAAAACAACGCCTACAAATACTAACCTTGCTCTACAGCGCCCGCCAAAACGAACAGCGTTTAAAGCCCGGTTACATTACCGAATCAAGCATTACCGAAGCCCTTGGCGAATGCACCTTTAACCTGTCAGTACTGATTGAACTAAAACAAATCAAGCAAGACGGCTTTAAATACCGCATCACCGGCCATGGGGTCGAACAATGCGAACTACAAACATTAAATAAGGAATAAACCATGTTTGACTACATCCACCCCGACTACGAACCAGCAGAGCAGCCCATCATTGATTTAGTAGAAGAGTCAGATTTACTGCATAGACGTACCTGCGAAAGCGTACTAGACGTCGAGTATAACGATGACGAAAGCCGCCAATGGCTAGGCACCTATGAAATAAACGGCCAGCGCTGCCAACTCCAATTGGTGATGACCAACATCGACAGCCACTTTACAGACGAGTGTTAACCATGCGCCACAACACCCATTTACAAAACCCAAACATAGATGTGGGCCTTGGCGTGTTATGCGCAATTAGCGCGTCAGAACAAACCCTGTCTTGTGCCGACATAGCTGAAGTATGCAGCTGCTCCCGCAGTGCAATTTCAAGAATAGAAAATCGCGCCCTACGCAAAGCCAAACAAAAAGCCAAAATACTTGGCTTACAATTATTTTTAGAGGACTAACATGCTAGACATACTCACCCAATCCGCACTTGGTGCCGAAGACTTCAACCAACAAGTAGAATGGGTTATCCCCAATTTTTTAGCCAAACGTATGATCACTATGGTTTATGCCGATGGCGGTAATGGCAAAAGCTGGTTAGGTCTTGGCGTAGCAAAGCAGTGCGCTTTAGCAGGTATGCACGTTGCGTTCCTTGACTTCGACAACCCATTAAACGTACTCAAGCAGCGTGGCGTGCATGAAAAAATGGTGCAAGGATTTCGCAACATAAACTACATACACCGTTCAAAATGCCCTGTTGATCCTCTCGAATTACTACGTCAGCTCGCCAGCAATGCCGTCAGTGGCAAGTTTGATAACATGATCATCATTCTCGACAGCCTGCGTAATTTTGCCGACGTCACCAACGATGCCAAAACCATGCTCGCCTTAAACTACCTAATGGACATTCGCGAAGCCGGAGCCACCGTACTGGTATTACATCACTCCAACAAAGACGGCAAAAACTACCAAGGCAGTAATAACATTCGCAACAGCGTCGACAATATGTACCAGCTTTCTAAATTAGCAATGTCACAAGGCATAGGCGTATTGCTGCAAGTCAAAAAAGAACGCGCCGCCATTAAAGACTGCGCCTTTGATATATCGCCAGATAATCTAGATTTAATCGAAGAAGACCTAATCGAAGCGCAATCCACCGAGCAAGACTTAGATTTTGTTACGGCAGTTAAGTCAGCCCTACAACAGCAACCCAGCATGAACAAAACCGCCCTACTCAATGCCGCAGGTTTCGAAAAAGACAATAAACAAGCCAGAGCGCGGCTAGATAAATACGACAGCATCTACTGGCTATCAGCCAAAAAGGTTAATCGCACCATGTATTCACTACTAAATGACTAACTTGCGTTGTGCGCGTTGTTCGCGTGGTTCCAATAAGTAAGTAGTCGGGATATGCTCAATCTCAAATAAAAAATGAGGTTGAGCATGAAAGCATTAACTGCAAGTCAAAAACAACATTTTGAGGAACATAAAAAAAGTAGATTAAAACAAATGGAAAGCTTCAAGTACGTGAGGTTGAGTTGCAACAGTAATGATTCGCCACAAGCCTGTAAAGACTTGGAGAACAAGGTCAATAAAAGGGTAAGCGTAAATCAAGATGGTATTGTTTTTTCTCATTACAAAAATTGCCAGTATCAACCCCGTTGCTTTTGTCAGTTATTTGGTGAAAGTGAAAAAAGCATAAAACGCAAAGGATTACCCGTTTTCAAATTAACACGGAGTAATTTGACAAAATAATCAAACAGGCATACAGTCCGCATGTCAGAGGCGTCGAAACCTCTTCCCAAAGCGGTCGCAAACCAACCCCGTAAGTGTTGGTATTTTTATGCCTGTATTTCCCTTCATAGTTAGTTTCTATGTCGGGAGGGCGACGAATACAACACCCTTCGGGGAAATAAGTCCGCGGTTTCTTTGGGCCGTTTCGAACCTCCTGACACCCTTTAAATTCGAAAAAACCAAAGGAGACCATTATGGTCAATACACTACCCGATGTGGACTTACGTCAATACATCGATATTCAAAATAATCAATTAATCACCCAATCTACTCACGTTGCAGAAGTCTTCAATAAACCTCATAAAGACGTTTTAACCAAAATTAGAAAGTTAGATTGTTCAGAGTATTTTAACGGGCGAAATTTTTCGCTCGTTAAATACAAGGATTTAAAAGGTGAAATGCGCGACATGTACAATGTCACCAAAGACGGTTTTATGTTTTTAGTGATGGGCTTTACTGGCAAACAAGCAGCGGCAATCAAAGAAGCCTACATCAATGCCTTTAATGTTATGGCAGAGCAATTAACCGCACAGCCAGCTAATCACCCTGCAATAAACGACTTGCAAATTCGCAATCAGCAGTTACAAGATGAATTGCTTGATATGTATCGTGACAAAGTTAAAACCCTAGAAAGCAAGCCTAAACGCCCTGTTAGCCGCCCAAAATCCAAAATCAGCATCCAAGCAAAAAAGCATCACGCTCTTAAAACTCAAGCTTTTACCACCCAAGCCTTAGCCATCATTCAATCACAACCGGGTATTAATAAAACCGCTTTATTAATTGCTATGGGCTATGCAAAAGACAATAAACAAGCCAGAGCCATGTTAGCCCATGGCGAAGGTAAGTATTGGAGTAGTGTATACAATGGCTCGTCCTATGCGTATTACGTGCAAGGAGTTACCTATGAACAATAACACCCTAGACGAACTCGCCACCCTCACTATTTGTCAGTTGGTCATAGTCGAGCTACTAGGTGAAGTGCCAGAAGGCATGTGCTCAACTAAAAAGCTCGCCGTGTTACTCGACTACCTACAAAGCCAGCAACAAAACACCCTAGACCAACTGCTACAGCAGCAACACTAAAACCCAGTACTATCAAAAAAGCCCGCTAAAACAGCGGGCTTTTTACTAAATAGCTCATCACCATGTTTAGATAACCAATCCGTGGCATCATTAAAATATGGTGTTTTTACTAAAACAAACGATATACTATGTATACACAACAAAGATATGTCTTAGTTGTTAACATTACTAATAACAACAAAATTGAACTTTTTTATTAATAAACACTACAAAGATAGTGTGTTTGTCGTTATAACCACCAAGGAACATAATATGGTTTTAAATAAAGAATTATTAGCATCAAAGAATGGAATTGCTGTTACCCTTAATGACGGGTGGACAGATAGGTAAACAGTATTAAATGGACTTTTTATTAATGCTGGACGCAAAAACAACCATTCTAGGTATATCAGCGATTGTAGCTTTGTTTGCAGTGTACAGAAATTCTGTTATTAGTAGGCGCAGAGCTACAGTCGATTTAGTTCTCCATCAAAGAAGCGATGATAAACTCAAAGAATTAGACGAACTCATCAATCCTATCCTACACAAAAATCAAATCACCAAGTTTTGCGATGATGCTCACAAGGACTCAAAAGAACGAGCCGCCATACTTGAAATACTCAATAATTACGAATTTATAGCAGTAGGCGTTAGAGAGAAAGCATTTGATTTTAACCTCTATAAACGTATGAGCTATGGCACTGTAGTAAGAGATTGGGATTGCTTTAAATCCTTTGTATATGACCTTAGACAAAAGAACGATCGTAAAACGTTATTTCAAGAATTTGAATGGCTTGCAAAGAAATTTAAGAAAAACAAACTAAAAGCAGACACTGACTAACCTTACTAATAAGCCCTAAAGCCCGCTAAAATAGCGGGCTTTTTTATGTTGTCAGGAAAGTGGCGAGATATTAAAAGCGCGATACATTAAATTTCACTCGTCAAAAAGGAACCCAAATGACATTGAAAAAAAAACACGCCGAAATCGAAACAATCGCCATCACCTTGTTATGCCTATCAGAGCAAATGGCCCAGCAACCACCCAGCTGCCGCGACAATCACCTTATAAGCGTTTTAAATAGCCTTGGTCAAAGGTTAATAGACATAACACCACTCTAACTTTACAAAAAGCTGGCAATCGCCAGCTTTGTTATTTGACACCAAAGAAAATCTGATCCACGATCCACTCTAATGTCACCTTCAAACAACTTATACAACGTACACCACAAAAACCCTAACCCAGACTAATCTCAGCTACACATATCTTCGCCATATCATGGCGGCATGAACCAAGAAAATAAAAAACCACTTTACGGCTTATATAATGCCGACCAAGCTATGCAACTGGCTGTGCAGGTCTGTGACGTGCTTGGGCATGGCAGGCACAATAATGCAGTGGCTATGCTACTCGAAACCGCCTGTGCCGAAACTTGCCTAGGCACCTATCAAGACCCAACACCTAACGGCGCTGGCTGGGGTTTAACCCAAGCCGACCAAATAGCGGTAATCGATGTGGCTTATCGCACTCGCCCAAGCGACAGAACACGCATATTAGAGCACTTTGGCTTTGATATTCGTACCCTTGTTGCCAGCGACTTAGCCAACCACCCACTTAAAGCCTTAGTGTTTACGCGCTGCTTTTACAAGCTTATCCCAGACTTGTTCCCGCAAGACCTCAAAGGCCGTGCTTATTACTGGAAAACCCACTACAACACAGCACTGGGCAAAGGTAAGCCAGGGGAATATATCGAAAAATCACACCTGTTTTTATACCAAGACTCACCCAAAAAGGAACCTCAATGGCCCCTATAATTAGTTTATTGCTGTCGGCTGGCCCTTCCATTATCCGCATGTTTGGCAAGGCCAAAGGCGGCAAAGCTGAAACCGTAGCAGAAGAAGTAGCCAGTTTTATAGACGGCAATAATGGCAAGCCAACCCAAGCCCAAATGCAAGACATGGTTAAAAACCTTGATCCAGAAGTCATGAAAGATCTCGAAATAGGCCTTGCCCAAATAGCCGCAGAGCGTGAAAAAAACCACCTCGAACACGATTTAGGCATGCACCAAGCCCAACAAACCACCCTTCAAAGCGTTGACATTAAAGGCATTAGGCCAGAAATCGCCAATCGCCACAGTTGGTTTACTTGCCTGTATTTGTTTATGTTTGAAGGGGCTGCTGCCTTTGACTACGGCTCAGGTGCAAATTGGGAAGTCGCCACCCTTATTGCTGCCCCTACCCTCGCTTGGTTTGGCTTTAGAACATGGGATAAATTCAGCAAACAAGGCGCGTCGTTATAATGGACGTAATCGACGACGCCCAGCAGCGCACCCAACATTTTCAAGACCTAGCCATGCAAAACCGTGCGTTTGACCTTGCGCCAGTAGCCGCTAAAAACACCGACTCACAAGGCAATCCGCTTTGTATTGACTGCGACACCAATATCACCCGTAGACGTGAAGTACTGCCCAGCACTCAACGTTGTATCGAATGCCAAACAGACCACGAAAAACGGAGCCGTAATTAATGGAAGTATTTGTTTCACATATCAACGACAACTGGCGCCTTTACAGCTTGTTTGTGTTTTTACTCAGCTGCTTAGCCCTTTTTTGGTTATCAAAATATTTTGCCACCAAAACAGAATTAGCCGATCACAAAGATGCCCTCGACGCTCACAAAGTGGCTTTTGATGCTCATAAGTTAGAGCACTACAAGTTACGTGACACCGTAAAAACCATCGACAGCCATTTAGCCCATTTGCCAGACGCCAAAGAAAGCCAAGCCCTACGTGAAGAACTAGCACTCACCAGAGGACGTTTAGAAGGGGTTGATACCCTGTTAAAACAGATTTTAAACAATCAAAACATGCTGTTCGAAAACGAATTGCGCGGTTCAAACATGGGGAAAAACAATGGCAATTGAATCAATTATGAATGAACACCAGCGCTTGAGTATTTTGCATTGCCTGGCCGCAATGGACAGTTACAGCACCAACGACAGCATAGTGCAGTCGGTATGTACTCAATATGGCAACAGCATGACCATCGACAAAATTCGCACTCATTTGTATTGGTTAAAAGAGCAAGGGCTAGTAACGCTTGAAGAAACCGGCCCTTACATGGTGGCTGCGCTTACAAGCCGAGGCATTGACGCCGAAGCCGGACTAGCCAAAGTGCCAGGCATTAAACGCCCAGCACCAAGGGTATAACACTGTGGGCCTTTTTATCATTGTACTGGTAGCCGCTTTTTGGAGTATTTCATTATTCATTTGGTTGCTAATCATATGTTTACGCGAGGATAAACCACATGACCGATAAACCCACACGCGGCAAGGCCAACAAAGTCGACTTTTTACCAGACGACATTCAAAAGACTCTGATCCAAGGCCTGCGCGACAAAACCATTAGTCAAACCGACCTGCTCGATAGCATCAATAACATGATCACATCAGCAGGTTTACCCGACGACATGCATCTATCACGCTCTGGCCTTAATCGCTACGCCACTAAAATGGAAGCTGTAGGCGCGCGTATTCGCCAAGCCCGCGAAGTATCTAAGCAATGGACAGCCGAGCTAGGTGATAAGCCCACCACTGAAGTGGGTAAAATCCTCCGTGAAATCATCCGCACCCTAGGCTTTGAAGTAGGTAACGCCATGATGGATGGCGACGTATCTAAACTCGAACCCAAAGCCCTGAATCAACTGGCCTTGTTATCCGTTCGCCTAGAAGACGCAGAAGGCAAAAGCTTAAAGCGTGAGCAAGAGCTACGTAAAGAATTTGCCAAAGAAGCCGCAGAACAAGCTGCAACAGTGGCTACAGCAGCGGGTATGACGGCATCAGGCGTTGAACAAATTAAACGTGAAATATTAGGTATTGCCTAATGCAGCTAGTCGAATTTAATCCCGATGAATTACTGTTAGGCTACCAAAAACGCTGGGTAGCCGACGATGCCCCCTTAAAAATTGCCGAAAAAAGCAGGCGTACCGGGTTAACCTGGGCAGAAGCATCCGATGCCGTATTATCTGCATCCAAAGGCCGTAGCTCACAAGGTACCAATCATTTCTATGTGGGCAGCAACAAAGAAATGGCACGCGAATTTATCGACGCCGCTGCCATGTGGGCCAAGGCTTTTGATAAAGCCGCAGGTGATATTCAAGAAGAAGTATTTGTAGACGAAGGCCAAGAAGGCAAAGAGATATTAACTTTTGTTATTCACTTTGCCAGTGGCTTTAAAATTCAAGCCTTAAGCTCTAAACCCAGTAACTTACGGGGTATGCAAGGTAACGTTACTATTGACGAAGCCGCGTTTCACGAGCAGCTGGCCGAGGTACTTAAAGCAGCATTAGCACTCACCATGTGGGGGGCTAAAATTCGCATCATCAGTACTCATAACGGTGATGGCAACCTATTTAACCAACTAATCGAAGACAGCCGCGCAGGCAAAAAGCGTTACAGCGTTCACCGCATCACCCTAGACGATGCCTGTGCAGAGGGTTTATACCAACGTATTTGCCAAGTGCGCGGCATCCAGTGGACTCAAGCACTAGAAGACGACTGGAAAGCAGGCCTTCTAAAAGACACAGCCAGTGAAGAAGACGCCCTAGAAGAATATTGCTGCGTACCCAAATCAGGTGGCGGTGCTTATCTCAATCGTGCCATCATCGAAAAAGCCATGCAGCCACAAGGGCAAGTACTCAGGTTGAAAAAAGATAACGCCTGGAATGCCATGGCCGAGCATTTACGCAGTGCCGACATTAAAGACTGGTGCCAAGAGGTATTGTTACCCTGGTTAGAATCACTCAGTGCTGACTACCGCCATTGCCTAGGTGAAGATTTCGCCCGTAAAGGCGACTTAACCTGTTTGTGGGTAGGGCAAATCAATCAAGACCTTAGTATTCATGTGCCCTTGGCCGTAGAGCTTAAAAACATACCCTACCGCCAACAAGAACAAATACTGTTTTATCTAATCGACCGCCTGCCAAGGTTTGTGGGGGCGCAATTAGATGCCACAGGTAACGGTGATTACTTAGCCGAGCAAACCGTTGAAAAATATGGCGTAGGCTTAGTAGAAGCGGTAAAAATCACCGAAAACTGGTATCGCGAAAACATGCCCCGCATGAAGGCCCACTTTGAAGACTTTACGATCACCATCCCCAAAGATGCCGACATAATGGACGACTTACGGGCCCTACAAATTAACGCTAGGGGCGTGCCATCTATACCTCAAGGCAAAACCGACCAAGCCAAAGACCGCCACGGCGATAGCGCTGTAGCCTGTTGCATGATGGTGGCAGCCAGTCAAATGGAAGGCGGCGAAATTGCCTTTACGCCACTGCCCAGCAAACAAGAACGTTGGGGTAAACCTAACCACAACGATGATTTTAAAATAGACCAATCAGGCTGCTACTAATGGAAACATTCGAAACCAATGGCACCCGTTATCGGGTACGTGAAAAAGAACTAAAACAACATCAAACCGAAGATAATCCCCGTGTTGCCCAAATGCGCCGTGAGTTTGCCGAACACCCTAGTAGCGGCTTAACCCCGGCTAAACTAGCGGTAATTATGACCAATGCCGAACAAGGTGATTTAATTCAGCAATGTTACCTAGCAGAAGACATAGAAGAAAAAGACGGCCACATTCAAGCTGAATTGTTTAAACGCAAAATGGCCCTAAGCGACGTTGAATTTAATATTGAGCCACCCGCCAATGCCAGCGCCCAAGAGCAAAAAGACGCCGCCGACATTGAGCAAATGCTTAAAGACGTAGACGGATGGCACGATGTTGTATTTGGCATGGCCGATGGCATTTTAAAAGGCTTTAGTAATACCGAACTAGAATGGGAGATATACCAAAATTGGCGGGTACCCACTAATTTTCAGCACCGCCCTGCTACGTGGTTTCAGCTTAACCAGCACGACCAAAATCAAATCATGCTGCGCGACCAAAGCGGCAAAGGTGAAGCCCTTCGCCCATTAAACTGGTTGCAACATCGCCACAGCGCCAAAAGTGGCTACCCTGCACGTATCGGCTTAATACGCCAGTTAGCGTGGCCGTTTATCTTTAAAAATTACTCATTGCGCGACCTTGCCGAATTCCTCGAAATTTACGGCATACCCGTGCGATTAGGTAAATACCCCAGCGGTGCTACCGACACCGAAAAACAGCGCCTATTACAAGCCGTGCTTAGCATTGGCCATAATGCCGGTGGTGTCATTCCCAAAGGAATGGAAATCGAATTTCACGATGCTGCCAAGGGTGGCGGCAGTGATCCATTTATGACCATGATGTCGCACTGCGAACGCATCCAATCAAAAGTGATAGTCGGTCAAACCCTTACATCACAAGTGGATAGTAGCGGCAGCCAAGCCCTTGGTAATGTACATAACGAAGTGCGTTTAGATATTCGCGATCACGACTTACGCCAAATCGCCAGCACCTTAAACCGCGACCTAATTTGGCCTATGTACATGCTTAACGGTAAAAGCTACACAGGCGATGCCAGGCGTAAACCTCGTTTAGTGTTCGACACCCAAGAGCCAGAAGACTTGTCATTGTATGCAGATGCATTGCCAAAATTGGTTGGCATTGGAGTACAAGTGCCAGTGCAATACGCCCACGATAAATTGCGTATCCCCATGCCAGAAGCTAACGAACCCGTATTAGCGGTTGCACAAACAGCGCCCAGTATTGAGCCGCCAGAAGAAAAACCAAAAGCCGCCTTAAAACTGGCTTTAGCCGCCCTTAAAGCAAAAACGCCAGAGCTTACAGACGCACCAGAACATTTCACAGCCATGCTTAAAGGTGAAATAGGTGAAAGTTTTACTGGCATGTTTCAACCCATTCAAGACCTTGTAGACGGGGCTGAATCATTAGAGGCCCTCAAAGAACAATTGCTTGAATTAGAAGCAAAACTTGATACAGAGGCCTACCAAGAGCAGCTTGGTCAAGCTTTTGTGGCCGCTGAATTAGCAGGGCGCTTTGACGTAAATCAAGGTAACTAATGGCCAAGGTAGAATACGGCTCACTCAAATTTGCAGAGGCCATCGACTTTTTTAAAACCAAAGTTGATGTACCCACTGCGCGCTGGGCAGACATTTGGCGCGACCAACACAATCTAGCTTTTATGGTAGCCGGTGCCGCCAAAGCCGATTTACTGGCCGACATGCGTAAAATTGTTGACCAATCCATAGCCAACGGCAAGTCGTTAAACTGGTTTCAAAAAGAGTTTAAAGGCCTAGTAAAAAAACACGGATGGGATCACACCGGCTCAGCTGCGTGGCGCGCCAACATCATTTACTCAACCAATATGCGCCAAAGCTACAATGCAGGGCGTTATGCGCAGCTGCAACACTTTGAATACTGGCGCTACAAGCATGGCGACAGTCGCAACCCGCGCCTACACCATAAATCAAAAGACGGCACCATACTGCCCAAAACCAGCCCGTTCTGGAATGTATGGTTTCCGCAAAACGGCTGGGGTTGTAGGTGTAAAGTGTTTGGAGAGTCAGATAAAAGCCTCGCCCGTAAAGGCTTAAAACCATCAAAAGAGCCAACGATTGAAAACCGCGAATGGATAGATAAAGCTACTGGCGAAAGTCACCAAGTACCAGTAGGCATCGATCCGGGATTTGATTATGCACCAGGTAAAGCTAGCCAAGCGAGCATACACCAATCAAGGGAGCAAACTACAAAACTCACACAGCTGGCCACCAAGCAAAACTGGCAAACTCATGGGCGGCCAGAAAAGTTGCCTCAACCTATTTACCAAGGTGAATTAGCGCCCATTGTCTCAACTAAAGAAGCATTACAATCCACCATTGAAAAATATATAGGTAGTAAAGAAAGTGTTATAAAAGGCCCCGTGCCCGCATTAAATGTATATGTCGATGCCAAATATCTTGCTGAGCATATTGATATTAAACGTGCCCCCTTTGTCCCAATCTTGCTGCGCACCATTAGCGACCCTTACGAAGTATGGGAAACCTGGCATGAAATACCGAGTACAGACAAACTGGTTAATCGCCTGCGTTACATTTACCCAGTCAAAGCAGGCAAATACAAAGGGCAGCTATTGGTAGCCGAAGTGCAAAAAGGGATCCTTATTGCGTATACGTTTGTACCTGTAAAATCACTCAATTATTTAAACAAGCAGCGGGTGGGGAATTTGATTTACGTGAATGAAGGATCTAGTAATGAGTAACGGTCACTACCGACTAATAAGTGCCTCTCGCGCCGTACCGCAACCGAAAACACTTACCGTAAGCCAAAGCATAGCAGGTAATTGACATGGCGAGTATTAAATTTACGGTTGATTTGACAGGCGAAAAACAGTTACTAAAAGCATTGAACAAATTTATCAAGGCAGGAGGTGAGCTAGAGCCTGCTCTACATGAAATTGGCGATCTCCTTATTGGGTCAACCCAAGCAAGGCGTACTTTAGAACAAGCACCCGACGGCACACCATGGGAGCCACTAAGCCCAATCACTATTGAACGCAAAGGGCACAGCAGAATATTAGAGAATACCGGCATACTCTTCGACAATTTGGCCAAACAGATAACAGGCAATGAATTACACTTTGGTGCAACGTTAAAAGATTACGCCAATATGCAACAAGAAGGTGGTATCACCTCACCCAACAGTATGATCCCAAATAAAACCATACCGGCAAGACCGTTTATAGGATTATCAGAATCAGACGAAATATCTATTGTATCTATCCTCAAAAGTCACCTTCTAGATTAACCCAAAACCGCTACACCCTAGTTTAAAAAGGGGCTACAAGCGAATTCAGGGGGTAAAAACACGGTAAATAGCGGTTTTTTGGAGGTGGTCGAGCGCCTACAATCCATTTTAAGCGTTTTAGGGGGTTAAGTGGAGTATTGGCCTAGATAAAATTTCTCGAACGTTTTGAGAAAGATTTAAACACCTCTGGTGAGAGTTGCCAGCCAGATAAAAGGTGTAAAAGAGGGTTGAGGTAAACACTACCTTGATCAAAGCTTGCAATCCTGTATTGTGAGCCTGGCAAAAAAGAAAACCTTACCCCATCAAAGCACTAACCCAGACTAATCTCCCCTAGCCACAAAAAGCCCGCATCATGTGGGCTATGAATACATCAAAGCTTTATCCAAAATCACTCCACCAAGGAGATGGCCATGTAACTAACCCGCCAGCAGCGGCGTTGGCTATTGCTGCTTGTACAAATATCACCGACTCAAACGAATTAGGTTTAGCCGCTTGCTCGTTTGAAATAAGCGCTGAGTCATCACAGCAAATATTTCCAGCGGGGCAATTTCAATCCACCGACGGCCAATCAGATGCAGTTGAAGTAGGTTTTTGGAATATCGATGCCGCTATAGCCAAACAAGTGATTGCCGACCGCGCTAAAAAAGCCAACGACTTACTGTTTGACTACGAACACCAAACCCTTAATGCAGAGAAAAACGGTCAAGCCGCTCCCGCAGCTGGCTGGGCAAAAAATGCCAATTTGGAATGGGTAGATGGCCAAGGCTTGTTTGTCAAAAACGTAGAGTGGACCGCAAAAGCCAAGCAGCTTATCCAGGATAAAGAGTATCGCTATATCTCACCGGTATTTTCTTACGACAAAAAAACCGGTGCCATTGTCAGCCTAAAACACATTGCTATCACCAACGACCCAGCCATTGACGGCATGCAGTCGCTGGTTGCCCTAAAACATACCTCAACCCCCACTTTGGAGAACACCATGCACCCAACTATTGTTGATTTACTTGCCGCTATCGGCATCACTATCGATCCTAACAAAGACCTCGATATCGCAGCGTTAACAGCATTACTTGACTCTAAGGATGCAAAAACAGGCATTGCTTCACTTAAAGCCTCCTTAGCTGAATTCGCTACCCAAACTACCGAAATTGCTGCATTAAAAGCCAAAAGTACTGAAGGTGTAGACCTAACTAAGCATGTACCGGTTGAAACCTACAACGCGGTAGTAGTTGAAATGGCTGCTCTTAAGGCCAACAACGAATCCATCACGGTTGAGCAAACCATAGAACAAGCCAAAAAAGACGGCAAGTTTATCGCTGCCGGTGAAATCGAGTACCTCAAAAATTTAGGCAATACCAACATCGCAGCCCTTAAAAGCACCTTAGATGGTCGCCCTACTGTGGCTGCGTTCGCTGGTAAGCAAACCACCGAGCAAAAGCCAGACGAACAAGATAACACTGGTGTGGCAGCACTCACCGCCGATCACAAACTCATTGCAGGCCAGTTGGGTATTAGTCACGAAGACTACGCCAAACAGCTAGCAGCTGAAGCGTAATTCACTCTTTTACTTAATTAACTAATTTGCCCAGAAATGGGCACAGGAGAACAACATGGCTTTAGTCACATCAGCAATTTTAAACGGTATTCGTACCGGCTTTCGTAAAAACTTTGAAGACGGTAAAACCAAGGCAGAGCCTATGTTTAATGCCGTGGCAACAGTGGTGCCTTCTACCACCAAAAGCAATACATACGGCTGGTTAGGCCAATGGCCGGGCTTTAGAGAGTGGATTGGCGACCGTCAGCTTAAGTCCATCAAAGAGCACGCTTACGCTATTTCAAACAAAGATTATGAATCAACAGTAGTGGTTGACCGTAACGACATTGAAGACGACAGCCTAGGTGTATACGCCCCAATGATGAACGAAATGGGCTATGCAGCTCGCGTATTCCCAGATGAATTGGTATTTCCATTGCTTGCAGCTGGCTTTACCACTGCCTGTTACGACGGTCAAAATTACTTTGATGCCGATCACCCCGTTAATGCTGAAGTAGACGGTAGCGGTGCTGATACAAGTTTTTCTAATGTGATCATCGACGGGGGCTATACAGGCCAAGCCTGGTACTTACTTGATACCAGCCGCAGCTTAAAACCCATCATTTTCCAAGAGCGCAAAGGCATGCAATTTGTCGCCATGGACAATCCTAACGACGAAGCGGTGTTTACCAATAAGACCTTCCGCTATGGCGTAGATTGCCGCTGTAATGTGGGCTTTGGCTTCTGGCAAATGGCAGTAGGCGTGAAGAAAACCCTTGATTACCAGACTATCTGGGATGCGGTTAACCAAATGCGCGGCTTTAAAGCCGATGGTGGACGCCCATTAGGTTTAGGTAAAAACAAACTCACCCTAGTCGTGCATTCATCAGACTACCAAAACGCTCTAAAAATCAATAACCGAGAGCTAATTGACGACGGTGGTACCAGCGTAAGTAATGAATTACGCGGAATGTTCAACGTCATTTCACCAGACTTTTTATAAGTCTGGCCAAAACCTAACAACCTAAACAACTACTAACAACGCCCTTGCTAATTAAGGGCGCTGTTTAACCAAGGAGAACATCATGCCTAAAGCAACAATAGCTTTATTGATTTACGCCAGTGTCGCTACATTTCGCCGAGCCGGCCATGGCTTTACCGACCAAGGCAGCGCCTTTAATGCTGACCATTTCAGTGAAAAGCAACTTGCTGCCATTCACGCCGAGCCGCGATTGTCAGTTAAAGAAGTGCCCATTGATGCCATCCCCGAAGGCGTGGATACCTCAGACCTTAGTGTGGAATCGGTGGCAACAGCTAAAGCGGACGCAAAAGCGAAACCGGAAAAAGCGCCTGCCGCGAAAGCCAAACCTGCCCCGGCTAAAGAGTAGGTTAGCCTAATGTATTGCAGCATTGAAGACATGGTTAATCGTTTTGATGTGAATGAGCTTATCCAACTGACTAGCTCTAACAGCCAAGGCGTGATCAATCAGTCAGTCATCGAAGCTGCAATACGTGATGCCAGCAATTTAATTGACGGCTACATAAGCGGCAGGTACACCCTGCCCTTATCTAACGTGCCAGCTGTGCTCACTAAAATTTGTGCCGATCTTGCCAGGTATAACCTTTACGACAATGCCGTAAGTGAAGTGGTTGAAAAAAACTACAAAGCCGCCCTCGACTTTTTAATGAACGTAGGCAAAGGCACATTAAAGCTAGGGTTGAGCAGCGATAGTCAAGCTCCAGCGTCTGATGAATCCATTGAAATGTCATCATCTGGCACTGTGTTTGGTCGCGCAGATAGCAAAGGGTTTATCTAATGCTGTTAACCGACATTCAAACCCGCATTAAACCGTGTTTTAAACGGGTTAATAGCGCAGTAAATATTCGCGAAGCCATTAAGCAGCCACTGAACTTATCAGATGCAGCCTTTGTTGTACCGGTATCAGAACGCCCCGCTGGCAATAGCCGCGACGTGGATATTGGCAATCCGTTACAAGAAGCCGCCATCACCTTTGGTGTGGTAATGGGCATTCAAAGCATTAACGACCCAACCGGCGAAAACGGCCTTGTGGCCCTTGAGCAAAAGCGCAAGCAAGTAAGAGAAAAACTGTATGGCTACGCACCGACTGACCACGAGCCTATTTTATTAGGTGCCGGTGATTTAGTGGCATTTGTGCCAAACGGGGTTTGGTGGATAGACCGTTTTACAACCGTAACTTGGTATCAAGGCCAAGCCCAATAGGAGTTATTTATGATCATAGTCACCAACCCAATTGAAAAACCAGTGGTATGTGGCGCAATTAAATTTGCACCAGGTGAAACCCAATTTAAAAACGCTGATTTAAGCCAAGCAAAACTGGCACAAATTAGCAGCCACCCTCGCCTTAAATGGGTAAAAGTTCAAGATAAGCCAGTTGATAAAAAAGGGGCTAAATAATGTCGATAACACCCGGTTACAAATCTAAAGCCCGCTTTATGCAAGTGGGCATAAAACGCCCTGCTGACGCAAAAGGCATTGACTACATTGCAGAAGGTGTAACACCGCTCGCCATCCAAACCAATGGGCTGACTACCACCAGTTGGGAGTCAGAACAAATAAGCCGTGATTTAGACAATGGCAAAAACGGCGCGCAACCTGTTATTCACACAGGCGAAATGATTAGCGTTAGCGGTGCGGTTGAAATGGCGGGCAGTGGCAGCGCCAACACCCCAGCTGCATGGTCGCCTCTTATGGAAATGTCGGGTTACGACATTAATACCAGCACAGCAACCGAAGTCAGCCATAACCGCATATTGACAGCTGAAGATGAACTCGACGGTACCATTTATTTTAGATGGCAAGGCATGTATCACATTTTGCTGGCAGGCAAAGTGACATTAGGTACCTCAGCCAAAATTGGTGAAATTGGCAAAATCAATTTTGAAGCCAAAGGCGTCTATGGCGGCACACTTGAAGGCGCGATGCCAAATGGCGACTTTAGCGCCTTTGTACAACCTGTGCAGCTTAGCACTGCCAACACCAGCTTTAGTTTAGATGGCCAGTTACTCAACATGTTTGAGTTTGAAATGGCGCAAAACAATGCCATCGAAATCGATGAAGGTACTGAGCTTAAGCAAGTATTTATCAGCGACTGGGCCGAAGAAGGCAAAGTGATTATCGAGCAACCCGCTCTTTCAACCTTTGACCCCTTTGCCATTGCTCGCGTCAATACCCTACTGCCCTTTGAATTCACCCACGGTTTAACCACTGGAAATATCTTTAAACAGTCTTCCACTGGCGTGCAAATTATGTCGGTTGATCCCGGTGAACATAAAGGTAAAGCAACGTGGGAGTTAGGACTGCGAGTGATAACCGGCCACGACTCGATTATCACCACACTGTAATACACCACCAAGAGAGCCACAGGAATCAAAAGTGGCTTATTTAAAGGCAGGGACGCCACCCTTTTAATTAAAACCAGAGAACCAAAATGGCATTTGTACTAGCAAAAAAACGCATCGTAAACGAGTGGCCGGTGGCTATCGAAATCGCAACAAGAGGTGGCGACACTGCCACTTTACATTGCAGCGCTGACTTCGAAATTATTCCCCAAGATGAATACAACAAGCTCATGAATAACGACATTGAGTTATTAAGCCGAGTGGTTGTGGGATTTGGTGCCGACATTCAACACGAAGACGGCTCGCCTATACCGTGCAATACAGAGGGTAAAAAAGCGCTATTCGGTAGTGGTGGTGATGTTCGGAAAGGTTTTTTAAATGCCTATTACTCAGCCAATAGCGGCATTGTTGAAAAAAACTTGAAAGGGTCGCGCGCTTCATCGCAACCGGCCCGCAAAAGCCGCAAAAAGAAATAGACGAACTGCGCCAAGAGATGGCGCGAATGGGCGCAACTGAAGAGCAAATTCAGCAGCGCCTTGGGCACTTGAAGCCAGACGATGACTGTGAAGTGCTCGAAGAAAACATGCCAATAGTTCATTGGTTTATTCAAGTCCATAACGACGGGTTATTAAAATATGTGGGTAGCGCTTGTTTAGGTCTTGACGTACAGGCAATTCAGTCTGACCTAACCCTAAGCGCCACTAAACGTAAACCAAACGAATACCAAGGACTAAAACTCATGGCTCGTGTTTATAGCAACGAACTTTACCAGCAAAAGGCTAAGCAGCAATAATGAGCGACATAGTAGTAGGCATAAGACTAAAAGCAGACGGCTCAGGCTTGGTGGGTCAAATGACTAGTGCCAAAGGCAAGGTGACTGAGTTTGGAAATGCCACACACAATGTCAGCAAACAAGCTAACACTGCCAGCAAAAACATTGACCAAATGGGTAATGCCACCGAACAGCTGAAACGCAAAGTAGTGGGATTAGGTGCACTTTTAGCTAGCGGTTTTGCAGTGCGAGACTTAACACGTTTTGCCGATGAAGCCACAAATATAAAAAACAAAATAAATGACGTAACAGACTCAGCTGAAAAGCAAGCAGCTATGCAACAAACCTTACTTGCTACTGCCAATGCCACTCGCAGTGGCTTGTCTGCCACTACCGATTTATACGCCACACTTAGCCGCAATGCTCGTGAGCTGGTTAAAACCGACCAAGACTTAGTTGATATTACGGCAACAATAACCAAGTCCTTTGCCCTAAGTGGTGCAACTACCGCTGAAGCCGACGGAGCTATTAGACAACTAAGTCAGGGTTTGGCGGCGGGTGCATTGCGAGGTGACGAGTTTAATTCTGTGGCTGAAGGTGCCCCAGAGATTATGCGAGCTATTGCCAAAGAAACCGGCAAGACCACTGGAGAGTTGCGCGAATTTGCCGCCACTGGTGGGATTACCGCCGAAATTGTGGTAAATGCTCTGCAAGGTGCAGCCCAAGGCATAGATGCCCGCTTTAGTAAAATGACGGCGAGCTTGTCCAGCAGCATGACGGTTGTGCAAAATAATCTAATTGATTACATAGGCACTCAGAACGAAGCGCTAGGGGTGACAGAAAGCTTAGGCGCAGGACTTGTTAATTTGTCTGAAAATCTCGATACAGTGCAAGATGTATTGGTGTTATCTGCGACAGTCATGGCCGGGCGCTATGTAGGTGCAATTGTAGCTGCTACAGCGGCTAAAGCGGCATTGGTTCGTCAAGAACTACTAAGTACTGCCGCGATGACAACAGGCAGAGCAGGCCTTGGCCGAAAAGTTGTCGCATTAAATGCCAGCACCATAGCCACTAATGCATTAACCATTAGTACTCGCGGCTTAAATGCTGCCATGGGCTTTTTAGGTGGCCCCGTTGGACTAGCCATTACAGCCGCAGCTGCTCTAGTTTACTTTGGCTCTGAATCCAATACTGCTAAAGAAAAAACCGCAGAATTAACGACTGAAATTGACAAGTTAGTTTCAAAATATATCAGTCTAAATGATGTTGGCCGTAAAATTGAGTTAAGCAAGTTAACTGAAAAAGAAGAAATTGCTCGCTCTAAAATTTTGGCATTGCAAGAAAAGATTGCTGAACAAGAACAGAAGTCAAAAAACCGTGGTCCTTCTACAAATCAATTTTCAGGCATTGGTGACGCGGTAGGTATTGCTAAGTTACAAGCTGAAATAGGGGAGTTAGACAAAACCTTAACCGAAATAAGTCAAAAGAAAAAAGCACTATTTGATAGCACCTTTAATGTAGATGACATTAAAACTCAAGTAGCAGCTAATAATGCCGCATTTAAAGCGGCAAATGACGAGCAGTTGTCATCCGCAATTGCTGCCTACCAAAATCAAACAGAAGCATTCGACCGAGAATTACAGCTACGCGAAGCCGTAGTAAAAGGGCAGTTAACCAAAGAAGAGGCTGCGATTTATAGTAGTTTGTATAGGCAGCAAGATGCTAACACCCGCCAATATGAGCAACTTGAACAAAAAATATCGGATTTTTACGCTAAAGAAATTGAAAAAGCAGGCACTAATAAAGATGCCATCATCGCGTTAGAGCAGGAAAAAGCCAACAAACTTGCTGAAATCAAGCAAATCAGCCGAGACCAAGACCAACTTTTACAACAAGATTTTGCAGCTGAATTAAACGTTAGTGTTAATGCTGAAGATCCCGAGCTTGATAGTTTACGCGAAAGCTTACTTAGCCAAGAAGACTTAATAGGTCAACATTTGCAACAAAAGCATGCCCTTTTGGCCAATGCTTACGCCCAAGGCAAATTGCAAGAAGATGAATTTATCAGTCTTAGTCTTGCCGCTAACCAGCAATACCACAATGAACTAGACGCCTATAACAATGCCCGCGCCAATATGATGCTTAGCAGCGGCCAGCAAATATTTGGTGGTATGGCAGATTTGGCCAAGTCATTCGGTGGTGAGCAAAGCAAAGCATACAAAGCCATGTTTGCGGTACAAAAAGGGTTTGCCATTGCGCAGGGCGTTTTAAATTTATCTACTGCAATTAGTAATGCTAGTGCCGCGCAACCTTGGTATATGGCAATCCCTGCAATGGCGAATGCTGCTGCACAAGGTGCTCAATTAGTATCCACCATCAAAGGCGCGAGCTACGCTGGTCAAGCACATGACGGTTTGCGCCGCGTAGATAACGAAGGTACCTATGTTGTACGTAAAGACGAAATGGTACTTAACCCCAAACAGCGCGAAAACTTTGAGCAAGTAGTTGACGCTACCACAGGCAATGGCCGTGTTGCTGCCAATAGCCCTGTTTACCACTTTAGCCCGCAAATCAGTATTGATGCCACCAATGCCACACCAGGCATGGAAGATAAAATTCGCCAGCAAGTCGATATGAGCCTAAAAGAATTTGATGCCGAGTTACAACGAGACTTTGCCACTAATGGCCGTCGTAGCAGAATGTTGAGGGCGGGCTAATGCAGATATTCGATTTCCCCACATTCACAGCAGAGTTTATGCCTAGCAACAGCGATGCTTTTATTGTTGCTAACAGTGAAATGAACATCAGTAAAATTAATGGCAGCCAGCGTATTAGCGAAAACCCTGGTGAAGGCTGGGAAGTAAACTACAAGTTTGGCGTTATGCATCCAAGCCAAGCTAGAGCCGTAAAAGGCTTGTTGCAAAAGCTGCGAGGCCACAAAAACGCAGTACGTCTGCTAGACACCAACTACAGCCATATTGGCGCGTGGGCTTCTGGGCTTACGGTAGATGGCGCTAACCAATACGGCCTTAGCATAAACATAAAAAATGCACCGCCTAACACCACAATTGCCTACGCCACTGACCGCTTTAAGCTAACCCAAGTGCATGAGTTAACAGAAGATGCTGTAACCAATGCCTCGGGTAAATGCACCTTAAAGCTGGCCAACGAAGTGCGAGAGCCCACCACAGTTAATCAGCCAATTATCACTGCCCTAAATCAGTTGTTTATGACTTGCCGCTGGGCCGACCCCATGCAAATAAAACAATTCAAGGGTCGCGCCAGGCTTTATCGCAATATCACTTTAGATTTTTTGGAGCAACGATGATTGATCGCGGTTTTAGTCATGACGCAATCACCGCCTTGCAGCAAAGCGAAGTTGCCGTGTTGCTGTTTGTTGATATCGACTGGCCCGGTGGCCGCGTTCGTGCTCACACCGGGTTAGGTACCCGCACTTTTCAAGGCCAAGACTACATAGGTGTAGGTGAATTTGGCGGCGTAAGCGAAGTGGTTGAAGCAGCCAACAATAGCCCCAACCAAATCAGGTTAACCCTAAAAGTGCTTGATGCCTCGGTAGTGGGCTTGGTAATGAACAACTCGCCAGAAGGCCGCGAAGTTGCGGTGCATATGGCGGTGTTAAATGACGACAGAGTGATTGAACACGAAGTGCCATTTGTAGTTGATGGCAACGTAGCCAGCTTTGATATACAGCGTGGCGACTTAAGCAAAGACATTCCCTATGTCATGCAAATTACCTGTAGCGACTGGTTTGAGCGTTGGAGCCGCCCACCCGAAAGCGCCCGCACCACCGACAGCGCACAACAACACTTGCACCCGGGAGACCGCATTTTCGACTTAACAGAAGTGATCGCCGCCGCCCCTCTTTCAGCCATGCCGATGAAAAATGTCACTGACTGGGAAAAACGACGAGAGGAGAAGTTCGGATGATTAACCGTTTAGTCGACTATTTAAAAGCCCAGCAAAACGTAACTTTTCAATGGGGTGTAAATGATTGCTGTTTGTTTGCAAGCGCGGGGGTGTTAGCAACAACTGGATTTGATCCAATGCAACAGTGGCGCGGCAAATACACAACAGAAACAGGTGCAATGAGATTGCTTAAAAAGCACGGTGGCGGCAGTGTTAAAGCTGCTTTTACTCACGTTTTTGGGGAGCTTAAACCCCGTTTAAACGCCCGTTGTGGAGACTTAGCATTGGTGGATACTGAACTTGGTGACGCAGTAGGTATTGTACACGCCTGCCGTGTTTGGGTGATGTCGCCAACTGGATTAACTAACTTGCCAATTTCACAAGCAAAAGGTATTTGGCAAGTTAACAAGGAGTGTAAATAGTGCCTCCCGTTATTCTAGCAGTCGCTGCCGTAGCTGCTTACAGCGGAGCATACCAGCTCGCTGTCGCCCTATTGTTTTCTGCCATATCTATGGCGATGGCTGACGACGAACCCGATTTTGACAATAATGCGGTTAACCCAGTTGACGCCCAAGAAATCACAACATCAGCCAATCAACCCAGAAAAGTGATATATGGTGAAGCCATTGTTGGTGGTCAAATTATTGGTTACAGAAAAATTAGAGATGGTATTCATAATTATCATTACATGGTTATCAATATTGCTGGGCATTCGTGCCAATCCGTTGAAATATATGAAATAGACGGTGTTAAACCTGTTGACCTCATTGAATCAGTAGATGCAACCTACCACCTAGGCGACCAAACCCAAGCTGTACCTTTTGCCGTTGAAAACATTGAAGATTGGACAGAACAGCATGTGGGCTTTGGGTTAACTAATGCTTACTTAAAAATAAAAATTGATCCCGATGTGTTTCCTAACGGCGTCAACCAAATAAAATTTAAAGTAAAAGGTAAGCGCATTTACGACCCGCGCCAAGATGCAACGAAAGGCGGCAGTGGCGCACAACGAGCAGATGACAGTACAACATGGCAATGGAGTGATAACGCCATTTTATGTAACTATGATTACGTTAGAAATCACGGCTACAGACCAATCCCCGCTAGGCGTATACCATGGGACTTTGTAGCGCTTACCGCTAACTATTGCGACGCGCCCGTAGATTATTTGGATGCAGACGGTGCCACTCAAACCGAATCAAGATTTACCTGTAACGGCGTATTAACGAACACCCTCAAACCCGGTGATAGTTTAAAGAGTCTGTTGTCTACATGTGGCGCTAAAATATATCGCCCTAATGGCCAAATTTATATAAAACCCGCCATGTATGGTGGCCCTGCCACTATTACACTCACCCCTGACGACTTTGTCACTCAGCCAAATTATCAACCATCGCGCCCAGAAAACGGCCGTTATAACTTGGTGCGCCCAGAATACGTTGAACCCTCGTTAAAGTATCAAATAACCGGAGCGCCTGTAGTAACTCATGCAGCCTATGTTGCTAGCGATGGGGTTGAACTAGACGCACCGTTAAAACTTTACCTAACGAACAGCCGTACTATGGCTCAACGATTAGGTAAGCGCTATTTAGAGCGCTCGCGCGCAGGCTTTACTGGTGCATTGGAAGTGGCGGGTATTCGCTTGGATATCGCCCCTGGCATGGTAATAAAATACCTTGATCCACAAACCGGCATTGACCGCGAATTTGTAGTTCAAGATTTCAAAGTAGATGTAGAAAACAAACAAACCATTTTGTCTGTTGAAGAAGAGTCGGTGCAGATCCACGCTGAAGACGTATACGCACAAATTACCTTGCTGCCCAATACATCTCTACCCGACACAACGGTAATAAGCGAAGTAAAAAACGTTACCTACACCCCAAAAACTGACGCATTCAGACAAGGTGTGTTGGCGTGGGATCATGATGTGCCGTCGACAGTTGTTAACTGTGTAGTGCTAATTGCTACGGAAGCCGCACCCACTGTAGTAGTTAAAAAATACAGCGTTGTTGGTTTTGAAGTAGACATTGCCGGATTAGTGGCGGGTGAATATGTTGTTGTGATTAAGCCATTCAATCGGTTTGGTCGCTCACCCAGTTCATTAACCACTCATGATTTACAAGTAAATGTGGTTGTTACACCAACTAATTTGCCTAGCGTATCGTCTAGACCAGGATTTATTAGTGTTACCCCGGTTGCGCCTTTGTCTGTGGCTGCCTATTACGAGTTTAAGCACTTTGATGCTGTCGATTCGACTGTAGTGTTAAGTGGTGCAAAAAATTCTATTACCATTTTTGATGTTAAGCCCGATGTAACTTATTCAATCAGTTATCGATTATATGACCAACTGTTAAACGAGCATGGAGATTGGATAGAGGTTGATGTAAACGGTATCGAAAAAGTCACTTATATTTGGTACGTATATGCCGATGATGACACAGGTACCGGCATATCATTATCACCCACCAATAAAGCATATTTTGGTATTGCTGCTGGTCGCAGCGTGAGCACGGTGAGCATTGCTGATCCATCTATATTTGATTATTACCCGCAACCGGCTGGCGGTGGCGGAAGTGCTGGGATTACGGCGCAGCTGTCGGAAACGGCGGGTTTTGTGAATGTTGAAGCTGATGGCAGCGGTGCCAGTTTCACAGGAGTGGCCACAACTTTATCAATTATTGTTGGCATGATTAATGACACAGCGGCATGGACTGTATCTGTGTCTGAAAGCAGTGGCGTGTCGGGTTCGTTAACGGGGCATACCTATTCAGTTACTGATTTAACCGGCGATATAGGTACGGTTACTTTTACCGCAACAAGATCAGGACAACCTACATTTGTCCGAGTATTTACCATTATAAAAATCAAAAATGGCGAAGAAGGGATCTCAGCATTTCAGTCTTGGCTAAACAATGGAAATACCGGTGACATAGATGATTTTTTAGCGGACTTAAATGGTAGTGACGGCTTTGATGGAAACGAATGGTTTTATATTTCGTCAGGCGCACCAAGCAGCGGTATTGGCAAAGTAAACGATTTTGCACTGTCAACTGGCCGCTATGTGTACCAAAAAACAGGCGCATCAACCTGGACATATCGTTATGACTTAAAAGGTAATACAGGCTCTCCAGGGATATCGGCTTATCAAGTATGGTTAAATAATGGTAACTCTGGAAATGAATCGGCCTTCTTGGCTGATCTTAATGGTAATGACGGCTTTGATGGCAACGAATGGTTTTATGTTTCGTCAGGCGCACCAAGCGGCGGTATTGGCAAAGTAAACGATTTTGCACTGTCAACTGGTCGCTATGTGTACCAAAAAACAGGCGCATCAACCTGGACATATCGTTATGACTTAAAAGGTGCCAATGGTTCCAATGGATCCAATGGCTCACCCGGTTCAAATGGCAGCGACGGAGCCGATGGATTATCTGCATATCAAATTTGGTTGAACAATGGTAATTCTGGCAGCATTTCTGCATTTCTTGCTGATCTAAATGGCAATGACGGTTTTGATGGTAACGAGTGGTTTTATATTTCGTCAGGCGCACCAAGTGGCGGGCTTGGCAAAGTAAACGATTTTGCGTTATCTGCTGGTCGATATGTCTATCAAAAGACTGGGTCGTCAAGTTGGTCATACCGCTATGACTTGAAAGGTGAAGATGGCTCTCAGGGCCCAGCGGGACCTATTGGCCCTCCGGGCGAACAAGGCCCTTCAGGTGATGCGGAAGTTTTCTCTATTGCTGGCACAACAACAAATATATCAAGTGGTGGCGGGGCTATTCAGGGTCAGTCGGTCTACCTTGAAGCGGGTACCTATAAGGTTGATATGGAAATACAAGCCAGTGCAGGCACCGCTTCTAACACATTTCTAAACCTTGAAATTGCATGGCGCAGAGGCACATCTACCGTGTCGGGTAGGTACGATTCTGATATAGGCTTTAAGTTCCCACAAGCGACTGTTAGTTACCATGGCACCACTTACTTGTCAGCAGGTACGTACTCTCTTTGGGCGAAACTAACTGGCTCCGATATTTACTCCGAGGTTGCGACTGGTTACATGACTGCGGAGAAACAATAATGAGAAAGCATTACACAATAATAAACGGGGGTGTGCAAAGAACTGTTGTGAGCCTCATTGATAAAGTTGTTGAGGGCGAAGTTGTGACCGCTGACGATCAGTTATTAGAATTGCTCCAACAAGGTGATACGTATATCGATGGCGCCTTCCCTGCTGAAATGTACAAACTGATTGATGGTGCACCCGTAGAACTTGTTCCAGGAGATATTCCGGCGACGAATAAATATCCTACTGCCGAGCAACAAATTGATGCCACATTAGTTGATGTAAAAACAAGTGGTATCGCCACACAAGCCATCCTTCCCCCTATGTATTTATGGACAAAAGATGACGCTAAAAATGCCATTGACCAAGCCGCTGGCCGAGCACGAGTCAGAGCAGTTAGCCAGGGCCACTTAGTCGACATGGAATACCAATTGGCTGAGCGCCAAGTTAAAGAATGGCGAGCAGCGAGTAGCCCAGAAAACGATGTGCCGCAATCGTTAAGTGTATGGGCTACAGCAAGCGGTTTAACAGTTGAAATGGCCGCACAAAACATTGAGTCCACAGCATTACAATGGCAAGCAGCACTGCTTGGTATCCGTTCACTTAGGTTACTAGGTAAAGCCGCTGTAGACGCCGAGCAAGTTGATTTTACTACCACCGCTAACAATTACATTAACCAATTAAATGCAGTAGGCACCTAACTTTGTGCCGCAGCGTTTAACCAAGGAGATTAACATGAAATATTTAATGATTTTTTTAACTGCTATTTTATTAAGTGCGTGTAGTTCGACTTTGCCGCCAGAGGTTTTAACGGCGTTAACTAAGGAACAAGTCGCAAACCCTGACGCAAATACGTTTGTTATGAAAGGTGACTGGGAGTGTAAATCGCCATCAAAAGATTGTGAAATAAGGGTGCCGTTGGGTGGTAATTCGCTGGATTCATCGACAGAACGAATGCGGCTGCTAGTGAGTTACTACAACAATCAAGACACTGCGCTGGATTGGTTTCGAGCATTTACGCCGTTCTTATCTCAAAGCTTAAGCATCTGGGATAACAGCCGTAGAGATAAGCGCCATAACGACTTTTTGCTGCAACAACTTGCATCACAAACCAATGAGCAAGTAGCGCTATACGACATGATTAGTCAGATGTCTGTTAGTTCTAACTCCGCAAGCGCAAATATTGCTAATTCAGGGTTTGAAAGTTTAGGGGGTTTAGCGACAAGCAACGCTTCAACGTTTGAGTCGGCGTTTAACGCTCAGGGCGAAACAACGCGCAGTATATTTGAGTTTTTGCCCGACAGTGGCGACGTCATCAGCAATAACTATTCATATGATTTCAACGACTCATTTAAGCAGTATGCCGACTCGTTTAACCCATCAACTGAAACCATAAACCAAGCATTGCAGCCAATAAATTGGGAAGGCCTAGCATCATTTGCTGATGTTTTGAAACCTGCGCCAGTGATTGAATCTGAAGATCCGGAGCCAGCACCATGATTAATTGGATTAAAGCTAAAATTGGATTGGTGTTAATAGTTATTAACTGGTTAAGTTTAATCGCTATTTTCCTTCCGTTTATCGTTTTCACAAAGCTATACGACTTGAAAACGACACCAGAGTATAGCTGGTTTAGGCAGATATTCTTGGCTCACGATTACTTTGTAAACGTGATTTTAGGTGGCACTCACAATACCTATATTTCTAGCTTACTAGGTCATTTACATAAAACAAAAAGCAAAAGTGGAACATTGGTCGCCTTGGCAGTAAATAAAATTTTTTACATTGCTGATGGGCAAGTTAACCACTGTATAAAATCAATGAAAAAAACCGATAGATATGATTTCAGCGCTCGTAGAGGATTAGGTGGGACGGTTGCTTATTGGCTTAGTCTGTATGCCACGTTCTCATTTTTGTCTTGGTTGTTTGGGTAAATTATGACTTTGCCAAAGGTCGAGTTTAAGGATTTAAATATAGACGTTGAATACGAAATTCTTGGTGCAAATTTTAAATTTTTCGATCACAAAAGTAACGTCTATTGGGGTTCGTGCAACATCAGCACAGGTGATGCACAACACGGCGTTATAAAGGCCCTGATGACTCCGCGTTTATCTTTTGCAAAACGCAGAAAACTGAACATTGCGATTAGACGAGCAATGCAGCTAATTTGTTATGAAACCAGTTCGTATCAACGGAAAAAACAGGGCAAATTATTAAATAGTAGAGTGGAGTAAAATATGGCATTAAAAGATTTTTTAGACACGGCAAACGCTGATGACGCAATAGCCCGTACTGAAGCTAGAGCGCATGAAATTACTTTGTACAATAAAATAGGCGGTAATAAAGCGGGTCAGTTTTTTAGTCTGATGGGTGTATTGGACGCTATCGAAGACAATCAGCAAAATAAAACCGTAGTTCAAGCAATTCCAGGAGTGGACACGACAATCGGCGCTTTGTGTCGAACAATCGTGAATACAATAAAAGGTGGGACATTTGCAACCGATCCAAATGACCCTGCTGGTGATGGGCAGCTTAACAGAGGAGCTTCGGCAGTTCTCGTCGCTAAAAATATCTATAGCCAGTTTGTTTCAAACGAGTTTTTCAAAATATCAGAAAACCCTGTCAAACCTTATCCTAATACTACACTCTACGACGTATTAAAAGTTCGTAACAAATGTCCAACTGTTGATGTAAACCATGCTAATGACTATGTGGTTATCAGCACCACGGCAGATTGTGAACGCCATAACCCCGCACTCTACGGCTACAACCCCCGAACTGAGCAATGGCAGCGTATTGGTAGTTTCTCAGGTGTAGAATTAGCAGGTAAATATGATTTACGAATAGCGAGAGAGTGGCGTACAGCACAGCTTAAAGTTGATGATGCGTATGGCGTGGTAGAGGCTGTTTAAGTGGCTACGGTATTAACATTTCAGATTAGAGCCAGTGGTGGTGACTACACTACGCTATCTGCTGCAATATCTGCTAACGCTAAAAATCTAGTAGCAGCAGATGAGTCGCATGTTTTTGAAATGTACAACGACTGGCCTCTTGGACTGGACGATGACACACCGTTTGTCGGGTACACGACTGGCGCTACAAACACTATCACAATCACATCTCCCGAAAGCGAGCGTAACGACGGTGTTGACGTAACAACAGGTTTTCATTTTTCTGATGCCAGTGGAATATTACGTCCCATCTCAACTGCGAACCATGTAACAGTTGAATATATTGGTTTTAAATCGTGCGTCACACCCCTAAATAGGCAGAACGGTGGTTTTAAAAACGCTGTTATTGATAGCTGTATATTTGACAGTTGCTCGGGACCGGGTGTAATAAATTTCTTGGGTGCCCCACTTGGCGTTATCACTAGGAATCTATCTATATCATCTTCATCGGATTCTTTTTTGTCTGTATGTGAAGTGGTAGGGAATACTATTGTTAATTCGGGGTATAGGGGGATTGTATCAGGTGGCGGCGTAGTTACTGATAATTTCGTTTTCGGCAGCAGCAGCGTAGACATTAGCAATCAAGGTGGTACACACTCAAACAACGCAACAGGTGACAGCACAGCAAGCGGAGTATCACCATACAAAAACCGCACAACTGGTGATTTTGCAGACTACGCAGCGGGAGACTACCGAACAAGCCAGAATAGTGCATTAGCCACAGCGGGATTAAACGGGGCAATAGGTTACGCAACGGATGCAAGCGGAGCATCAGCACCAACTGGCA
>NZ_CAKZKO010000013.1 GCF_937123705.1 uncultured Paraglaciecola sp.
GTTATAGGCAAAACCAGCCGGTAATGTTGGCATGTTGTTATTTATCTCATTGGCAGGTAACGGGGTTGATGCTGATGATTTATCCACGGCCATAAGCAGCACCGATACGGCGAGTTTCAATCCACTGATCGATATCGCTTTCTAACCAGCCCACGGCACGCGCACCAATACGAATGGATCGCGGAAATTCACCGTTGGCCATCAGGGCATAAATGGTGCTGCGGCCAAAGCCGGTTTTGGCCTTTACCTCAGGCAAGCGCAAAATCCGCTGCTGACGCGCTGGGTGTACTGAGTTTGAGGGGGATTGTGTGGTTGGGTTCATTGTTTACTTCCTCACTGATCTGTTAAGTTCAGTTAGGAGTTTGACAGTACTAAACGGACGCAGTAGGCAGATAAATGCCCAGATCGTGCAGCTTTCTGAGGGTGCAGGTAGCTACCTGCCCCAGAATTTACATAATGCCCCAGGTGATAAATACCCTGTGGGCAGGGTTGGCGTGTTGCTAAATAGCGTGAATTAAGGCTTTGCCCAAACTGCCCCAAAAGCCCAAGGGATGGTGTACTGCTTTGAAGTTTCCGACTCAAAACTCGGTTTTGGTGAGTCGTATGGATGGAGTGTTGATATGTCGAGTGTATCGACACACAAGAAAGTCATATCGAAAAAACAGTAAAAAATCGACATGAACTATTCAGATCTTAGCTCACTTTACTCCGAGAGATGGCAGTTTATTGCTTTACAACTTGAAGATAAAAGTGAAACTATAATTTCACTAAATAAAGATTTAAGAAAACATAGTTTCATTATGGATACTATCGAGCCAAAATCAAAACGCACTGCGGTCATATTCCCTAGACAAAGGAAGATGTTAAACATCTTGGGCGAAAACTTAACATTGGCGATGAAGAGACGCGGCATTACTCAAGAAATGATGCACAGTAGGACAGGGATTTCTAAGCCAACACTGCGTAAAATATTAAATGGTGATCCTTCCGTTTCACTTGGTCACTATGTTAAGGTTTTGGCAGTCCTAGGCTTGTTAGACGACCTCACCAAGGTCGCCCGTGATGACGAGCTGGGAAGAAAGCTGCAAGACATCCAATTGCTGAATAAAAAATAAGTGCGGCATATTCGTACAGCAGTAGCCCATATCTACATGACTAAAACTTGGCCAACAAGGGCAGCTTCAGAGAAGAAAGATAGCTATTAAAGGGCTGTTTTATACTCAACAAGAACTAAATTACACTTTTATGCGCATAAAAATGTAAAATTCCACACTTTTCTGCGCGTAAAAGTGTAGACTGAGTTATACTACAGGCAGTTAACAGTCTTAATTGGCGGGAAATGACAATGCAGCGCAACTTACTAAACGCCCTAATAGCATGGAAAAATCAACCGGTGCGCAAGCCATTATTAATCGATGGTGCAAGACAAACAGGTAAAACCTATCTGCTACAAGAGTTATTTGGGAACACCTTTGCCAACATCCTTCGTATCGACTTCCTTGAAAACCCTGCCTACAAAGAAGCGTTCGATGGCTCTCTGTCACCTGACGAGCTAGTAATGAACATTGAGTTGTTAACCAACCAAGCGTTCAACCCAGAAACCGATCTGCTGATATTAGATGAAATTGGCGAATGTGAACGTGCCGTTACCTCACTAAAGTACTTTGCTGAAAAAGCACCGTCCTATTTTGTCGCTGCCAGCGGCTCGAATATTGGTTTGCTCAACACCTTCCCTGTGGGCAAGGTAGAACAATACAATTTACGACCACTGACCTTCCAAGAATTTATTTACGCATCCAACGAGCAAGCGCTGATCAAAGCATTTGATAGTCAAGCAAGCACACCGGCAGTACACACCAAATTGATGGACAAACTCACTGACTACTTTTTTACTGGTGGTATGCCGGAAGCCGTTTCTGCTTGGTATCAGTATAAGGATTCAAGCATTCTAGAGCGTGTTGAAAAAGTCACAAAAATTCATGCCGATTTAGTGGAAGGTTATCGCCGCGATTTTGGTAAGTACGCGGGCAAGGTCGACGCCACACTGATTGAATCGGTATTTAATAGCATTCCAGCCCAGCTATCACTTGTCAGCGATGAGTCGGTTAAACGCTTTAAATTTAAGCATGTGCATGAGCGTAAATCTCGTTATAGCGATTTTGAAACCGCGATCCATTGGCTTAACTGCTGCCGCTTAGCTTTGCCAAACTACCCTATTGAAGGATTGCCGAAATCTCCGTTAGCGGCCTATAAAAAAGAAAATATGGTGAAACTGTTTCTGTTTGATGTGGGCCTGCTTAATCATATGCTCGGCAGCAGTTATAAAGAAATTAAGCAACAAAACTATGAATACAAAGGTTATGTGGCTGAAAACTTTGTGCAACAAGAGCTCACTGCCATTGGCGTTGACCCAAGCTATTCATGGAATGACGCCCGCGCCGAAATCGAATTTATTTTGGCGACCGATGAAGGCGATATCGTCCCTGTGGAGGTCAAAAGTGGTAAACGTACAAGAGCAAAATCGTTGGCATCCTACGTTGAAAAATGTACTCCAAGTAAAACCTTTAAGTTAACGGGTACACAAGGCTCATCCGCATTAGAGCAAACCAATATCGTGATGCCTTTGTATTTCACGCAGTATTTACCACAGAGATGGTAAAAGCGCGTTGCTTAGACCCCGAGGACTACACAAAGTGACTTCATAGGTAACAATTTGTAGACCTTTGGTGGGCTTACAACCTTTCAACCAACCCTCAATCGGTTTTTTGCTAACATCATTTGGCCAGCCTATCGCCTCATCGTTTAAAGCAAATCACTCAAGCGATTTAACAGTGCTTTACGGCTATTATTCGCCACAACAAAGCGCTTAAAGCGTTGTTCAAACGCCGCTTCATCAGCTTTGAACTGATAGGCCTCAAACAGCTGATGCAGATAGCGTGATGCCGCATCGTAACCACTGGCGCAAGTTCGATCCGCTTGCTCTTGTGATTGCTGCCAGTAGTGCTCACGTTGATTGTAGATATCCGTCAACGCTTTTTCTTTTTCCGCTTTTTCGATAGCTAATTTTTTTGCGAGTGCTGCGGCTTGCTCTTGCTGTAATTGACTTTGCGCTTGCTCAATGAAAGGAGAAATGACGGCGGAGGTTAACCAGTATTGATAGATCTCGTCTGTGTTGACAGGTTCTTTTCGCGTCAGCGCTAAGGCTTGGTGTCGGGTTAGCTGGCCTTGCTCAAACAGCGTGCGTAAAAGCGTGTCTTTCTCTGCTTGCGAGAGATTATGGATCCACGCATCAAGCGTAAGCTGAGTTTGTTTGGCTTGGTGACTGGGTTGTTCGCTCAGCACCATGGCGAGCGCCTTAACCAATGCTAAGGGAATATCATACAGCGCAGCAAACGCCTGCTCCTCTTCACTGAAGTGCTCAAAATCGAATTGAATTAACGGCACTCGCTCAACGTCATCATTAAAATCAAACATTTTGAGCCACATAAAGTACACAAGGCGCCAATCCCCTTGCATTAACCCGCTGCGTAACCCAGCTAAATGCTGGAAAAATTGGTCGGCATGCTCATCGTCAAAATATTCGTCATACTCCTCAAGGGAAAAAATCAGCAACTGCCACTCATCGTTTTCGTGAACATGAAGCCCATCACTTGAAAAGCCAAGTAACGCTTCAGGGAGCGTTCCTGCTGGTAGCTTGATGTAGGCATCGATTGAGCCCCAATCGGCATAGTAAAAACCGATATCAAAGTATTTTAACATCAGCTCAAAAGGCTCTGCCTTTAAGTCACTGTAGGTGTAATACACCTGAAAGGACGTAGCGCTGATCTCGGCACGGCTTGAAATGGCTCTGAGTGCTTGACGTGCTTTAGCATCTAAATACCCATCCAGACGCTCAAATTTATAGTATTGATATTCGCTCACGATGACCTTGCTATGTATTTATTGTGAATTGAAAAGTTTGTTTCAATAAAGGCAGTACCTGTACCGTCCTACCAACTGATTCCGTGTTTAAAAAACTTCTTGGATCAAGGGTCACAAATCCCCAAAACTGTAAAAATCGCTCAATAAACCGTGATTCGATGAGTATGCTTAAGTTTCTTTCCGGCGAGAAGTAATCATCTGCTGGGAAACCCTGTAGTAAATCTGGGAAAGCCACTTTCACCTCTTCAACCAGCAGATCTACACTACTGTGGCTTTGAATACGCCACAGCATAAACAGCCAAAAGGTTCGCAAGTCGGCATCAAACTCAAAACCGTCCAAATAGCCCCAGTTATATTTGCTGATGGCGGCTCCTAACATAGGTTTAAAAAATGCTTGTATACCTGCCACCTGATACTGCTTTTGCGCTGATTTTTTCACATGGTAGCGGCCGCTACGTCGATAAATAATACCGCTAATTTCGGCAAGCACTCGGGTGTAGTGCAAAGCATTAAACTTGTCTTCGTTGCTGCCCGCAAACTCGCTGATACTAATGTTACGTTCGAATTGAGCAACGGCAAATTCGGGCAATAACTCACTGGCCTGTTTGACTAATTTAGTCGGTAAGTTGCCTTTAGTTGTGGCTTTGAAGGAGCCTTCTTGCGCCATGGCATCATCAAGAATGAGCGCTAGATAACGCATCACAGGGCTGGCAGAAAGAGAGTCGGGAGTGCTGATTGTCACCCACTGTAATTGATCAAAAGGCGCATAAAGCCAATTGGCCATTTGCGTTGGCGTCACGCCACAAAAATCGGGATTAGGCTGATTATTGCGATCTTGCACTTTGTGTTGCAATGCGGCATTGAGTTCATCAAGGCTCAAATTTGGGTTCATTGCCAGCATGGTTTCAACATCATCGAAAACTTGGGCATGTTGCTTGGAAACGCTGCTCATACAACAACGTTTAAATTTTTTACCACTGCCACAATGGCAAGGATCGTTTCGGCCGAGCTTCATTGTTGTCCCTTCTTATTGTTATAGAAAAAGCGCTGCATTTTCCTGTTTGCGCTGATCCAATGTCTTAGCAATCGCAGACACTGTTGTTTTACTGATCCCTTGTTGCTTGGCAAGATACGTAAATTGGCTGATGGCTTCTGCGACTTCTTCAATAACTTGCTTTGCATCATTCCAATTCGCAAAGCCAGCACTAGTAGCAAGTTTTTGCATCACCTTAAGCGATGGCGCTTTGCCATAACCTCCGAAAGCAGTGGCGTGTTCGTTGAATGGATGCGGGCTGTAGGTAACATCGTAAAAAGGGGCAGGATCCCATTGACCGTCATCCGCTTGCAAAAACGCC
>NZ_CAKZKO010000014.1 GCF_937123705.1 uncultured Paraglaciecola sp.
TTTTGGGAATTGCCTTGTGCAAGGTTATTGACAGGCGCAGTTGTGCTGTATAGTGCGTTTTGCATTTTCTCGACTCCTAAATAGTCGTTTAAGTGAAGTCCTGGCTTAGGTGGTGGTACACCTGGTCAGAACGGGTAGGGCGTGGCCTGATGGCTGCGCCTGATCTTACTTAACTCTCCGCCTCCTACGGCTCAATGTTTAATAAAATTACTATCGAAACGCATACCACAACGCCTAGTAAAACAGCGCTATCTAAACGTTTTTTTATAGAATTGATTATCTTTATCATAGTGACAATTGCTGCTGTTCGTTGTCTGCAAAAGTGACGTTATAAGATGTGATTTTCCGGCCTGTTTTCTTCGGTGAAAACCGCACGTTTATATCGGTTTTATGCAGAAGTTCGTTTTCTGCGACATCTAATATCACTTGCTTAAATCTACCTTGATTGTATGAGTCCGGAACGCCCAACATCCTACGAAATTCATCCACTTCAACATCAAACCAGCCACAAAAAACCCCACCTGTATCAGATTTAGGTTGCGCCCAACTAACTAGGACCTCATAGAGTCGCCATGTGTAGGAGCTACTAAAATCAACGGTTTTACTTAAGGGGTACGAGTTGAATTTTTTACGCATACCGATTAGGTGAGGTACTATTGAAGGATTAAGTGTGCAAGTGATATGCCCTTGGTTTTCGTGGTACTTCGCCTGAGTCATTAGGGTGGTTTTTACGGTATAAGGTGGCTCAGTGGTTACTATTACCCTGCTTAACAACCCGTCTGCTGCTTTCATTAAGTCTCTATAAGCGTTCTTCAAATCCACTTTATATGCGTTAGCGTAGTCAGTCGCTAACAACTTGATATCCTGCAATTCGTTATCATTTCGCTGCGGGTGTAAACGGCTAATCAATGACTCCATGACCCGTTTCTCAGCAAGCGAGAACCTATAATAAGCACGAGATAGGGCATTTGATCGAGTAACAGCGTTATTAGTCAGATCTCGATTGTCGGCCAAATCCTTGTTGATATTCGGGGCGCTTTTCTTCGCATTTTTAGCCGCAATAGTCCTTTTCATTTTGGCTATTTGCGCATCCAATGATGTCGCCATTCAGTCACAACCCGCATCTAAAAGTTAAAAAACAATACTAGTTTAACAATATTCAAAAAGCAAACAATCGCGGATGTTTAATTTTATTTTTTGTTAAACTTTTTTTTTTTTAACTTTTAACCATCAAAAGTTGCTTTTAACACCATCAAAAGTTGCTTTTTAACCATCAAAAGTTGCTTTTTAAACACGTAACAATATGATTTAAATAAGGTTATCGCGCTTAGAAACAAGTAGAAACATAGAAACATAGAAAAAGATGTTGATAACTAACTATAGAGAACCAGTTTTTGTGCTTCGTGAGCCAGTCAGCACAGTAGCACCTACGGGCTAATACCAACCAGTCCAGCCGACAATCACAAACAAAGTCAAAAACAGAAGTAGTGTAGGGCTTGCAGCCCTCTCAACCTACGTTTGATTCACCTTACTAGATTGCAGGGCATCAGAAGCGGTTTAAAACCCTTGCTTAGTCTGTGGCATGTATCGCCATACATCGAGACCCTAAAGTGCCGTAAAGGCCATTCTGGAAGGTTTCAGCATTGATTAGAGTTAAAAGCGGGTTAACAGGAGGGTGGCTGTTCATTGCCTGGCGTCTTACTGACTTGGAGCTAATGAGCTTTACACAGTCATCAATACGCAACCTGGCTTAATAGGGGTGATTTAAGCAGCAAATTGAGCAGGGTCAGACAATAACTAAAAATCGCAAAGCAATTCAACAATGAGTACTTGCTAAAAGACTAATATCCATCTAGTTTCCGCCACCGACACCTAAATTCAGGCTTATGTGATTATGAAAATCGTTTCCAGCCAATACCCCGCCTATGCGGCGAGGCTGAGCCAGAATCAACTCACGTGCTTTGTAAACGGCCATCCCGTGGCGGTTATTGCGGTTAGAAATGAGACTGAAGCACAAGCCATCGTTGACCATTGGTCTATTAAAGGCGGCTGGGTGCAGGACTCACAACGGTTCTATGACATCCATTTACGCTACCCACAAATCAAGATGGATGAACTCTACTACTCCGAAGACCGAAAAACGATCTGTCATCAAGGCAAGATTATTAGGCTGTGATCTGCCTTTCCATGTCTTTTTAAAGCAAATATTTATATTCAAAATTATCAGAGTTTAAACCGTGAACGTTACTTCCGAAGTCAATGACCAGTACACCGCTAAAGCTGTGTATACCAATGTAGAATTCTTTTATCAGGGCGAGAAAATTGGCTCGGCCAAGTTACAAGACGGGGCTCCAGAAGCAAGAAAACTGCTGCGCTACCTCGCCATTATTGAAAAGCCGTTCTACGAAGTCCTCGCTTACTACCGGCTGTCTCAGCAGCTACTGGGGGCTGACATTCTGGAAATGAGTTTATCGGAAGACGGTAAATACATTCTCCATGCGGGGAAAGTGATTGGGAAACTCAGTGAGCACCTGGGCTGAAAACGGAACTAACCCTGATCGGGCAGAAAATAAGAGCCCTTGCGTCCTTACGATGGTAAGACCCGAACAGGGGCTATGCTTTTTACGCGGGGCGCATTCGCTTACATCGTCGACGTAACTGAAATATGAGCGATAAATAAGGTATTATTTTGCACATTTTATCGTTCTCTTAAAATCTTTATGGATATTTACTTCGTCGAAAAAAAGGCACAGCCAGATGGTACTCACGATATTCACACGCTTAACTGCGATTGCTTGCCTACGGGCGACCATCGAATATTCTTGGGCAAGTTTACGACGTGCCAAGAAGCCATTACTGAAGCCCGTCAACATTTCGGGCAAGTGAACGGCTGTTTCTTTTGCACTGTCGAGTGCTACAGCTTTAAGCATGAAACACTAGCACCCATAATTATTTGGTAATGCTCCGCGTCCTGAATAACTTGATTCTAAGGCGCTCTAGTGTGCCACCAATACCAGCAGAACGTTTTGCTCAAAGAAAAGCCATCGCGTCCCTGCGATGGCTTAGTAGTGCTTGAGATCAGACTCGGGGGGAGACTGGTTTTTCTCGACACTCTCGTAGACACCTCGGCAAAGTGCTACGTTTTTTCACACCGCCCTTGGGGGCTAGAAGTGCGGTGTTTTAAGTAGAGACGTGGATTGCGAGTCGCAGTCTCTCGGGGTTATTTTTATTGACCATAGCATAGGTAAATAGGAATTTCATTCAGCTAGCGTTCAGATTGAAGGTGAATATATTGATGCTTACCGATAAATTTAAGACATAAACTTTAAATAACCACTCGTCATCTAAATCAAACCACTCACTCAGATTTCAGCTTACCTATTTTGCTATTCCCCCAGCTTGTCAAATGGTAAATATAAAGCATGTGTTAAGGTTAGTTATAGTTATAGTGAACTACTGTGCGACCCAATATCAGCAGGCTACGGTACTACAGGGCTTCCTGAAAAATTAGACACTAGGGGATGCATATAATGGCTAATAAAAATAACGTAACAACACTTCTATTAAAATTATTTATTGGCTGTATCGCTATAGTCAGCTATGCGGCAGAGGCGGTACCCGAACCAACCGTGTCAGTAACGGGTGTTCCAGTCGAACAATTTGTAGGGGAACAGTTCTGCTTTACCGCAACATTTACCACGACAGGGGATACTGGTTATGGCCCCTATTTTCAGCTATTCCTCAAACCTGACTTTGATCTTGCTTCGGCAACACTCTTTGGTTCCGCTGCATCGACCACACTAGTTGGTACGCTACCATCAACCACCACTGATCCCATCTCAGGCTATCCTGTCAGTGGTGAGTCAGGTGCCCGTTATTACAATATACAACTACCTGTTGGATCAGTAACTAATGGCAGCGCACCGCTCAATACCTCTATTTGTATTGATCTCGACTCAACAGCCACTCCTAATGTACTACAAAACAATGCTATTCAGGTTACCCCAGTATTTGAGTTTGGGGACTCGGCAACCGGCACCACTGCAATTACAGGCACAACAGCCAGTGAAGCAGTCACTCCCACAGTGATCACCTATACAGAAAATGACCTTACCGATGAGGCAGAAACACCACCAGGGCCAGCGTTTCAATATGACATTGAGTTAGTTGGTGATATAGCATCAGAGGTCACCGTGGCGCCAATTACTTTCCCTCAAGTGAAGTTAACCAATAATCGACAGTTTGTGGGCCCCATTGAAAACGTGGGCGGGGCCTCCTGTGTGGCTACCGTGACCAACAGTGATGGGCAAGTCCAGTCAGGTTCACTCCCATTTACACCAACCCACATGACGACTCCCGGTGGTTTTGTCGATGTAAGCTGTAATAATGGAACAGGCACAATCGGCAGCACACGGGATGTGGTTATCACTATACCGGTCTATCCTGTAGACCATTTAGACGCGCAGTCGTGCTCAATTGAAAATACTGTTGATAGAAATACGGGCAAACACGTTGTTCTTAGAAAGTCAGCCAATAAAGGAACAATAATACCTGGTGAGCTTATTACTTATAGCCTGAGCTTTGCTGTCAGTGAGTACATCAATGCAGATAATATTACCATTACAGATGTGATGCCTGATGGCTTAACTTATGTCGGTGTGCAATCCATGACGGTTGAAGGGACAACGTATAACATTACACCGGTGGTCTCAAACGATACTCCAAGCGGCGGAAAAACAACCGTTAACTACGATCTAACTGCGGCTTACGGCACGACATTCGCAGCAACAACAACGGGTGTCATTACTTACACTGCTACAGTTGATCAACATTACAACAACACTCAACCGCTGCGATCAAGAGATGCCCTCGTCAATAACGCAGTCCTGAATTATGATGTCGAAAGTGGTGCGACTAACTGTTCTGATGACTCGAATGCAACACTGGTGGTAGCCCCATTAGCGATAAGTAAAACTATAATAAATCCATCACCTGAGTACCAACCTGGCCAATCGATTAGTTTCCGTTTACGTCTAGACATTCCATCAGGAGATAGCAGAAACATTGTTTTCAGTGATTTCTTACCCCTACCAGCCTTAAAGGCCTCAGGCATTGACACCACTTTAAACCTAGCTATAAATACCGATATCAGCCACGGCCCTAATGACACCATGGGGCTTACTCCTATCTCTATTACTACTAGCAGCACAACGAATGGCATAGTCATTGAATGGCCTGATGTGGATAGCGAGGACCCTGAGGTCATTGAAGTTGATATCGGTGCCATGATCATTAGTACTGACCCTTTTCAAGATGATTTATTTTTAACCAATATATTTGAGCAATCTGCTAGCAATACAACAGGCACTACAAATAATCTTTATGATGCTGTAAGTTTTACCTTGCGTGCACCTGTCTTAAGTATTGATAAAAATGTATCTCCAAGTTCACAAGTAGACGCTGGCGATACTGTCAACTATACGATTGATGTGACAAATGATGGTGGAGCCAATGCATACGACACCAAAATTCGGGACGTGCTGCCTAATAGCGTTTCAAACTGTACGATTAGCAACAAGCCTGTGGGTAGTGGTGATTTATTTACAAGCTCTGGGTACCTCCTAAGCGCGCCCATTGCACCGGGATCTACGGTATCCTTTGCATTTTCTTGTCAGGTGGATTACTCAATTCAAGTTAGTACTACACACCGTAATACTGCATATGTTAGTTGGGCCTCTGCAGTGGATGCTCCAGCATTTCCAGAGGTTAGTGACTTTGCTGTTTTCTCAACCGCACCATCAGCTCCAATAAAGCGCATTATTAGTACTGACAAAACACATACCAGTGAGGCCGGAGCGGGTACCAATGCTAGCCCTCGCCTTGTCTCTATTGGCGAAACCATTCGATACCAACTTGTCGTTACATTACCTGAGGGTACCTCAAACTCTACCTACCTTCTTGACCAAGTACCCACAGGCTTACAATACCTACCCGGTACAGCTAATGTTGCACTAATTTCTAATGACGGTATTACCTCATCGTTTACCTGCTCTTCAGGAAACACCTTAAATTATACAGGGAATATTCTTGTTACTCCCACTTGTGGAATTAATGCGACGGGCAGTAGTTTTTCATCAGGCACAGACGTAGGCTTTCTTTTGGGTAACCTAGTTAATAATGATAATGACCCTGACAGTGAATACATCGTTTTAGAATTTGATGCCTTAGTGATTGATAATCTCATCAACCAGCAAGCCAGAAAAGCCTACAATCGATTCAGGGTTCGTTTAAACGGTGCCTACTCAAATCATTCTAGTGCAGCTTATCACCAGATTGCTGAGCCACGCCTCACTCTCACACCTACCATCACCACAACAGATCTCAACACGATCAACATGGAAATGCTTGTTAGTAATGTTGGAAATGCAACTGCTTTTCAAGCAGCAGGAGATGATAACACCCAATGGACCATCACCTTACAAGATGGCTTGAAAAACATTAACAATATTACTGTTACGACAACAGGAAATGTTTACGAAAATAATACTACAACCCCAATTACTGCCGCTGACTTTGCTGTATCAGGCTTGAATAACGAAACTCTAACGTTGTTAAAACCATTACAACTTGATCCTGGAGCTGACATTACGTTTAGTTTCGATGTTAGTGTTGTTCCAGGAGTTACACCGGGCAACACACTAGCAAATACAGTTATAGAATATGCTTCTCAGAGTACTGGCGGACTGGCAAACCACGTCCGAACAGGTGTCAGCCTCAGTACAGGCACTGGTAACTCGCCTATTAACAATAGAGACAACCTAGATGACTACCGTACAGAGGCATCACTGAATGTTTACCACATCAGCGGTAAAGTCTATCATGACACTGACAGCAACAGTGCTTATACCGCAGGGGAGAAAGGCATCTCAGATGTTACTGTTGTTCTTTATCACACAAATAGTAATACCTGCCGCAGTGTAAAGACGAATGGCTCAGGTGACTACGCTTTCTTCCCGGTCTCTACGGGTAACTACCAGATCATCGAAAGTGCGCGGCAAACAGTGCCTACTCCATCACAATGCCCACCAGTAGAGAAAGACCCCGCTGGATATAGCTCAACTAGTAACAATACTATTACCGTATCAGTGGTTAATCAAAGTCACCAAAACCAAGACTTTGGTGACATCAGTGGCCCCACATTTTCACCCAACCATACCGGTACGGTGCTACCTGGTAATGTAATTTTCTATGCTCACGAATTCACGACTCCCGAGAGCGGTTCGGTGCGATTTACTGCAACAGAAAGTGGACAAGCCTCTCCAAGTTGGTCATTCATCACTTACAGAGACTATAACTGTGACGGCGTACTTAACGGCACCGACTCTGATGCTCAGGTGGGTGGAATGAATCTTGGTATTAACGCAGGCGAGCAACTGTGTATTATTAATAAAGTATTTGCAGGCTCCAATGTTTCTGTTCAAGACCGCCATCTGTTATCCACAACGGCATCATTCACTTATACCGGAGGCATTACTGAATCCTTAGTAATCAATGATGTGACGACTGCCAGCGGCAATGTATCACCCACTCAACCTGCTTCATCAACTACGCCAGTAACACCAGCAGTAGGTGCATCCAGATTAGTCTTGAACAAAACAGTTAAAAACTTAACTCAATCGGGCGGGGTGGAAACAACTAAAAACGAAGCTAATCCGGGCGATTTTCTGGAGTACCGTATTTCTTATCGCAACGCAGGCACAGGCCCAATTACAGATCTTCAGATAAATGATAACGTGCCCGACTACTCAGCATTTGTGCTTGACAGCGCACGCTGTGATGTCACTCCATCTAACATGACGTGTACGCCTGTAGTGGGACCAGATACTGGTATCAGATGGGACTTCACTGATGCTCCACTCCTTGGTGGAGAAGGTGGCTCTGTTAGTTTTCAAGTGATGGTAGATCCGCAGTAATCTATTTAGGGTACACCCTAGTTAGAGGCCCTGCCCTTGTCCGAAGCAAGTCTAAATAGGGTTGCTTTTGCGATTTTTAGAGGGTT
>NZ_CAKZKO010000015.1 GCF_937123705.1 uncultured Paraglaciecola sp.
GTATTCATTCCAGTTTGCATATCCACAGTTAATGAAACTGCGAGGGAACCTATTAATTTTGTTATTGCCTTTGCTCGATCTTTTGTTGTTCCAAGCATCGGAAAATCTTTTGTAGACCAAGCCCATTTTCTAAAATAAGCGAATAGGGTGCCGAGAATTGCGCTTGAAATTAAAAGTGCCCAATTGGGAATTCCTCCAAAACTAATGCTATCTAAAAATTCATTCATAATGCGCTCCCAGCATAGATAGCAACCTTGGTTGCAACTTTTGCGTATTGTAGGGACATGCGTAGTACTTCTGCATAATGTTCGTATCGATAATGCTTTTTAATACCTTCAGCTAATCTATCAACATGTATTTCATAGTCGAGTAGCAATTTTTGCTGCTCAAGTGTGTACTTGTCCCAATTCTCCGTGACATCGGCTTGTATTGCCACAAAATGATCATGTAAGTTATTCAGATCATTTTTTAAATCAGGAATGTTTTTTTCTAATACATCAACAGGTTTATCTGTAAATTTAGTCCACTTTCCTTTAAACGAATTATATGCATTTAAACCACTTGTCAGGCGCATCAACTGAAAGGAAGTCAAATCGATATCAGTTAATACCTCTTCAGCCTCCCCAGATTCTATCACAGCATCTATATATCGAGTTTCTTGTGCAACTTTTATAGTTTCACATCCACTTAAACCTAATATTATAAGTAATATTAATATAATCTTCATTTCATTTTTCCTTATGCTGCTATTACAGTGTGGTTAATCAACTCTTGAATCCATTGAATAATATGCCAAATTGCAACAATCAATGCTGAAATACCTGTGATCAATGTGACAACCATTCCCCATAATCCTACGGTTATTCGGTTGCATAGTTTGTTTACTTGTAATTCAACGGCAGTCAATCTATCTTTCACTTGTTCACTTCTTATAATGATTTCAGTATTTCTGTCTACCCGATCTGTTAGCCGTTTTACCTGCTCCTGTACGAAACCAAGTGCGGTTCTATTTACACTGGATTCCTCACCTCTTTCGTTCGACTTTGGCGTTGTATTATCAGCACACATATTATTAAATTTCGCTTATTATTAAAGTTGAGGCGGCTCTATTATGCGAAATTGGAGATATTCCCAGATCTTTATTTCGTTTTCCATATATTTGATATGACGTAACATCCTCATTGTTAGGACTATTTCCTAATGCAGAAACAAATATAGGCGTATCTCTACCAATCGCTCGAATGATGCTATTATACAGTGCTGTATCGTTTCTTGTTAATTTACCAAGTGGTAATTTTAATTCCTTCGATTGGTCTCCTCTATTTATCACCAGATCTCCACCATCAGCCCTATCAATAATGGTGCGATCAATTTGCCCAACACTTGCTCCATAATCTGATTCGCTTTGCAAAGATATAACAGGTCCTGCGACTAATCTGGCAAGTTCCATATATCCATCTGGGTTTGATGGACTTGTAACAGTTGCTTGTATTTTCCCGACTGACGATTCAGGGAAAAAAGTAGACACGTAATTCCCACCCCCAAACGGAAAACTCAAATACCCAATTGATGAAAATCCATGAGGGACTTCATATGAAAAATTGACATTGATTGTAGGTGTTTGAGCAAACGCTTGAGAATCTCCACTATTCGCAAATAGTCTTAACACAATTGTTGAACCAACAATTAAATTGCTGAATATGAAACCAACTCCAGATAGCGTTTGTGCAGTTCCCCATGTTGCTGTCAGTACTTGAGTACTTAAAGATGTGGAGCGCCAGATAGTGTTTTTAGTATCCACCTTTAAGTTATCCACATTAAATCCTGTTGCTGTGCTTGTCGCCGATAATGTAGCGTTTTTTATTCTGTCATCAATTAGTATTTTGATACCGCCGTTATCAAGTGCTAAGATATCAGCAGCACCACCGATTTTAGTTACTTGAAAACCTGTATCTACTTCAGAAGATAATCCAAATGAGAGTATTTTGAAAAAATCAAAACTCTGCGATATATCAGATTCAGCAACCAATAATATCGGTATGCTTTTAGTTGGATTGTTTGAAAAGGCAATATCTGTTTCCATACTAAATAAGAACGGAATGTCTTTATTCGCAGTTATTATTTGCCCAGTATCTATTTCAGATATTATGGATAGTTTAATGGTTGGAAAATTTGGGTTTGTTATCTGTGCTATGTCTACTTCATCAGCTGGGAATAAATTGACAATGCTCTGTACCTGCGGAACCACTATCTGAGATATATTTGTATCTATTGCTAGAAGGACATCATAGGACCTTTGTTTAGTAAGATTCTGACCAATATCTGCTTCTGCGGATAAACCAAAACTGCGGTTTTTTTGAAGATTGAATAATTGAGCCGTATCTGTCTCAATAGCTTGTTCAACAATAACGCTAACTTCACTATCGATCACTTGCGCACTATCTGTCTCGCTGGATAAACCAAAATCAAACGTCCGTCTATCTATAATTATCTGACTGATATCTGTTTCGGCGGATGGACTAAAACCAAGAGATTTTGACCAAGTTATGGCAAATGCGGAATTAGTCTCAGAACCTTGGTTAACATTAACTGCAATTTCTCCAAATCTAACCACATCATCAGAAGCCGTAGTTTGAGTAAGGGTGCCAACTTCAGTTATAGTTTTAGAGCCAATATGATCAGTGGCAGTATCACCTTGCAGTACTGCCCAGAATACTGCGCTACTGTACCAAGAAAATGAATCTATTGCTGTGCCTGTGGCCATACTTTGCAAATCTGCATCTGATATAGTTTCACCAGGAATAAACAACCAATCAGATATAGCACCTGTGAACGGGTCAGGGCTAACGCTTATTCTATCTCGGCCTATATAATTCGAACTAAGGGGATTTATAGCGGCATTGAGTGTTTGCCCCCCACTTGTTCCAACAGTGGTGGTTCCAGCGGGGATACTCCTTAAAGTTACTGTGGTCCCACTTCTTTGAGCGCACAATATAAACCAGTTGCCTATAGTGGCGTTGGGTACTTCAAGACCGATACCACCATCTATTAAATAGTCGAAGGTGCCGTCGAACAATACGAAATTTCTAGTATCAGCATTTAATGCTTGGCCATTGGATAAAGGCTGCTGAGTCCCGGTAACGCTATCCGGCCTGAGTATTAATATTTCAGACCAATCAGTATTTGGATACGTAAAGTCCGCGTCATCCTCTACCGTAAAATAGTTTGTAGTAGAAAAACTTGTTGTAGCGTTATTAGGTACGGGTTGGATCAGGTTAACCGACTGAGCACTATCAGTTTCAGATACCAGACCTACAATAACAGTTGTCTCAGGTTGTGAGGAAACAGTGAGTGCGCTATCAGTTTCGGTTGATAATCCTATGGCAACATTTATAGGAGTACTACCCCCTGACCTAACAAGCTGGGATGGACCACTTACAAGCGCAACAGTACCGTTAGCTGTTGTTGTATGGTTTCCGGTTTCATCAAGCTGGGTTCCACTCGCAAACGCTGTGAAGTGATAAACAACGTTTGTCCCGTACCAGGAGAAACTATCTAATGCGGTGCCTGTTGCAATATCTCCAATATCAGAATCGGATATCGCCACACCAGGTACAAATAATACGTCTGATATTTCGCCTTGATATGGATTTGTCGAGCCACCCCTACGACCTATAAACACATCTCTAGGTGAATTAACTGCAACGTTTAAAGTTGCAGCAGATCCACCGCTTACTGAAGCATTGCCAAATGTAGCTTGTCGCACCGACATCGAAGTGCCGCTACGTTTGGCGGCAATAATCTTCCAGCTATTTAGAGCTATTGAACCAGTGAATACGCCGGTAGGAGAGGCATCATTAGTATTAAACTCAATCTCTTCATCGCCCGTTCCCCCTTGTATAAGGACAAAATCATTAGCGCTGTCAGTCGATCCAGTACCCGAAATACTAGAACCCCCGCCAAATGTAGTCGTTCTAACGAAGTAAAGCCAGGTGAAATCACCATCAGGTAGAATAAAGTCGGGGTCATCTGGAACTGAGTGCCAATTGCCGCTTGAATACGCAGCAGCTTGATTTGTAAACCTTACTAACTGTACCGGATCAGCCAATGCTGACGGCGATCCCTGTGTTGTTACAGTGTGGTTGCCAGTATGGTCTGTGCCATCGGACATTATTAAATGAAACTCACGACTCGCCCACCATGCAGTTGAGTCCATAGCAGTACCGGTGGCGATATCGGACATGTCTGTATCAGACAGCGCAACTCCTGGTATAAATATCGCGTCACCCATCCCACCACCGAACGGGAAACTTAAATCCTCGCCAATACCAAAAAGGTAACCTGCTGTTGAGTCGTATGCAGCTGATATAGAAAGGCCAGTTCCCGTCGTAACGCTAGTACTGCCAAACGGAACCATCCTTAAGTCAAGCTGGCCACTATCACGTGTTATGGTTACTACGTACCATGTATTGGTCGATATGGGACCGACCGTATCGTCGGTGCCGTGTAATCCGCTCAAGTTTAACCGAAAAGCATCACCGCCAATTGTGGATGTATACAGATTTAAGGTATTCGCGGCCTGGTAAACACCGTTCATCGTTATATCTTGAACAGCTATTGATGCCCCTGTTCTAACGGTATATATCCACGTCCAATCTCCATTAGGGAGAGTCATTCCTGCTGCATCAGGAATGCTATAATAAATAGATCCAGTGTAGCCTGTAGTTGCCATTATTTACACGTGACTATAGAACGTTAATGTATTACCTTCACATAGCGTAAGTTTTACTGTTTCGCCAGCAACAATTCCTGATAATTTATTGGCATAGGTGTCCGCAACGGTTATATCATCATCCTGAATGTGTAGTGTTAAAACATTACTAACTACGCTCAAGCCCCCTCCTGTGAGAGTGAAATCAATTGTAGTCGCCGGAGTGGATTCAGATGTCATGGTGAATGTTAACTCTGAGAAATTGGCCAACGGGGTACTTACGTCACTAGTTGTTATCACCAGATCGTACTTCGCACTGGTATAGGGAACTGCGGTACAGGTCATAATGGGAGTCCTTTAGTTTAGCTTTGCACTAAATGTATTATTATACAGCGATGTTGACATACCTGCATCGTAGCTGGATGCGACAAGAGGAGTATCATAGCTAGCTGCGACAATTGCCACACTTAGCAAAATTTGAATTAATTGATTATTCGTAATCGCTAAAGCAACATCAGTCTCATTGGCTGGATTTATCCCAAGCGCGCGACTAAATGAAAATAGAGTTGCTGTGTCTATTTCTTCAGCTAAGCCAAATGTAACACTCAAAACTTGAAACATTGAATTCGCAGTGTCAATTTCTTGAGATTGTCCAATAACAACTGATAGAGGGACGGTTAATCCCAATCCCAAATCACTTTCTACCGATATGTCCACATTTAAAGTCTTGGCACGAGCGATACCAAATGAACTGTTATTTTCCGAAGATAAATTTATTTCAAAGGTTCTCGAAATGCCAAAAATTTGCGAAGTATCTGTTTCATTCGCTCGTACCACATTAATGCTAATTGTTGTCCCAAAACCAAACGCGATATCATTTTCATTTGCCAGCCCAAATTCTAGGGCTTTTGAAAATTCAAAAGTATGACCACTATCTGTCTCTGTTGACCGATCAATAGTTACGGCAAAATTTTTGGTGAAAGATTGAGCAACATCCGTTTCGAGTACTTGTGCTAATGTGATAGTCACTCGTTTAAATATTACTGTGGCAGTATCAAGTTCTTGAGATTGCCCAATCTGAACGGACCCAGATGTTGCCATCAATAATGCCGCATCTGTTTCTGTGGATATATTTACTATTTTTCTATTTTCGATTTGGGTATCGAATGCTGAATCTGCTTCCAATACCTGTGGAACACCGAGCGATTTTAATTTGTCGATGTCAAATACACTATCTACCTCCTCAGCTTCAAATACAGGTACGCTAGCACTCTTGTTCACTAAGAATGCAATATTTACCTCTTCAGATATAGGAAGCTGGTAACTTTTATCTCGTCCTATATCTGAAGAAATATCTGATTCCACACTTTGTAATATTGTCAGTTCTTTTATTGGATTAACAACTCGTGCACTATCGATTTCAAGAGATTGATCGAATTGCAGATTTGATAATCTACCCATCTCGAAAGAACTATCTGATTCAATTGCTTGGTCAAGTGTTGCAAGTACACTTATGGTAAATTGAGTACTACTATCAGCCTCTTCGCTTTGCCCAAATGTTAAAGTGGCGATCTTGATAATTTCAGTTGCAGTATCATTTTCAATCGCCTGGTCTGTATTCACACTACTTGATTTGACAGTATCGAAGGCAGAATCTGTTTCCGATACCAAAGCAATCAAATCGCTTTGTAGAACAATTGTGGGAAAAGAACTATCAGTTTCTTGGGATAATCCAATGTTTGTTAATTTTAAACTGGCAATTTGAAATGCAATTTCTGTTTCTATTCCCTGCTCAATTTGAAAGAGTTTTTGGATAGCAACATTAATTCCTGTATCAGTCTCATCACCTCGGTTAATTGTCACACTCGACAATTTGACCATATCAAATGATGCATCTGTTTCCTCTGACAATGATATGACTGCGATCTTCGATATTGCCGATTCAAAAGCAGTGTCGATCTCCTGAGATTGGGTAAGTGCTAAAGACTTTTCTTGAATAGTCAAAAGACCCGTATCTATTTCAATGCTTTGAGATACTGTCTGCGATTTTGATAAATCAAATTCCCGACTTATATCTGTTTCTAATGTTTGTTGGACAACTATAGATTGCGGGATTTGAAATTGGTTTGCCGAATCAGTTTCCAAAGACTGATTCATTTCAAGTGATTTCTTTATGCTAGATTCGTTCGCAGTATCCGTTTCCGAAGAAAATTCTAGACTTAATCTTTTATCTAATAAAACTATTGTTGCAGAATCAATTTCCAGGCCCTGTAACATAGATAGGTTTTTAGACCAGGTAGTTATTTGACCAATATCTGTTTCAGCAGATAGCCCGATAATTATTTCCTGACCCGCTGCGGCTTGCTCTCTAAGGGCAATCGTATCGGATGACGTTTCTCCAACTGTCCCACCGGTAACATCGAAGTCCCATGTCGTGCTCACTAGTTTAGCGCCAGCCGAACCCACATCGAGGTTATATGCACTAGCCATCTGGCGATTATCTGTAGTCCTTCCCGTTGCAGGCATCTCGCCTTCAGTATATCCAGATGGAATCGTGCCGAATCCGTCAAGATCATCATGCGACATACTCGCCACAATGATGATAGCGGCGTTGTCGTTAACCGTCGTTATAGATGCAATATCAGGTGTTGCCGTATTGTTCTCAGTTTCTACAGTGGTATTCGTAACATCGAATGGTGTGGTGGTATCTACGCCCCGGAACACGTGCAGAATTGCAGCATGTTCGGAACCACCAAACGATGCTGTAAGAGACATCGCGGGGTTGGTCTCGGAACTACTGGTAAACTTTCTGTACCAGCAGGCTACTTGCCTGTCTGATCCAGTAGTATCTGTGCGATTGTATAATTCAGTCCATCCGGCTGACATAGATAGAACTAGACCAGTCGTAGTATCTGCGAGCCCAAACACTATCCCGAAATCATCTGCTTGGTGAGCAGGCAATGTTAGGGTTATATCATTATCGTTGGAGCCTTCTTCTCCGGAATCAGAACCGAGTTGGGTTATTGGCATTTATATATCTCGATTGCATAACAAAACGGACGGTATTTTAACCCCGCCCGTTTTGAGTTTACTCTCACTGGAGATAAATTTTTACAACGTTTCAGCAGCATCTCTTATGCTGAAACTGCTCAAAGTAAGATCTACAATACTAAAGAAGCAACTAAAATCAATTGTGCTACCTTCCACATCATCTGGATTAAAATTACTCATGTTCACCATACCGGATATTCGACCCTGACCACGCGCGTTTTTAAATGGTCCTGTACCACTTACAATACCATTGGACAATGTAGATCTTTTGCTTGATCCTGTGATATGTGTGACAGGCAGCCCCCATTGTGTTTCAGTTTGCACAACTGTCGGCAAGACACTAATGTTCCCGGATACCGACAATTCCCATGTTTCACCGCCAGGGGCAAAGAACCGCAAGTATGTGTAACCTGGAAGTACGCTGACATTGCCAGCATCATCCGCAGTAACTCCCGCTAAACAATCTTCTGCGTAACCTACTAGCATACCAGATTTTTTGTCATACATCGGAATGCCGGTAAAGCACCATACTGGATCACTTTCCCCAGGTATATCTCTCAAACTGCCCTGACCGGTGCCCGCTATTTCCAGTTCTAGGTTTTTTAGATTGCTATAATATAATTCAAACCCATCTTGAGATTGCTGTGATGCTTCTCCAGGGCTTGGTTGCCAAGGTGGTGTAGAAAATCCACCGAATGCAACGCTAGAGAACATGAGCAGCAATAGTGTTGCTAATATAATTTGTTTCATCTTCATCCTACCAAGTTAAATGTTAATTTGCATCACTCTTTTGAAATGACCATTTGCTTCTTTTCCTGCATCAATCAGATCTTGAGAAATTGCTTCTTCTGGAGTTGCATTTACAGATTTGGTGGATCTGCTTTTTTGTTTCCAAGTGTTTTTGGTTTTGCTGTTATCGTTAATTATCAACAACAGCGCTCCACCTTCATCGGCAACCGAATCAGTACCGGCCAACGCCAATTGAATCTCTAACCGCGCGCAAATTTTCGCACACTCAAGCCAATAAACGTTTAAGTCGTCTTTTGTGACATTTAAACGTCCCAACCAGTCCTTATACATTCCATCTGCATCCAAATCAACTTTTCCTTTGCATATAAGGCTAGCCCATTCTGGTAAATTCAAAGTTCTCATAATTCAATATCCTATATATAATTAAGCAGCGCGACCGAAACCAGCAGCGTTCACCTGGGCAGTTAAATCGCTCCCATCTGTGGTTGCAGCAAAATCGTGATGGGTTAAAGGTATTCGACCACTGTCTGCGGCGGATTCTTCATATGCGACAATTAATTTAGTGAGCGTATTATTCGCAGCACCCCCAGCAGTTGTCCAAGTCTGATCAGGCATATCAACATCCACGCGATCGTTTGTATTGTCAACCGTAACAGTACCGGTGATACCAGTTTTTCTCGCATAATTTGTAAATGTGGCTTCAGTTGTCCCACCTTCTGCCAGCATCGATGCAACTGTTGCTCTGTCTACCAGAGTTGCTTCTGATTCATTCGCTTGTAGCAAAAGCACAAGTACGTTGGTTGCGCCGTCTCTGATCTTTTCAACAAACGCACCTTTCGAAATATTAAATACACCATTGGCCATGGTAATGATTCCTATAAAATTAAATTTCAGTAATACTTAAATTTCCAGCATGTTTATTATAACTCACTGTTGTGATTGATATGTCATTATTTATAATCCCGTATATTTGAAATATATTTTTTTCAGCAAGAACAGGAGACAAGTCTTGCGCAGAAACAAATATGGGAACGCTTTTGCCAGATACTCGCTTCATAGTTTGCATAGCAGCTTTATCGGTTGGATTTAAATCCCCTAGATCAAATTCAATTTTCTTAGACCTAGGACTTGTATCTGAAACAAGATTACCACTATCAGATCTATTTTCCACAATATTATCATCATACGATACAATTGCGCCAAAGTCAGCTCCATTGGTTATACCAATTACTTTGCCCGCAACTAGTCGAGCTATTTCCATAGATCCATCTGGATTCCCAGGGCTTGTTAAAACAACCTCCATCTTCTCCGCAGATTGTTCGATGAAAAAATTTGCAAAATAATTGCCTCCTCCAAATGGAGTACTTGCAAGACTAAGTGTCGGGAAACCTATGGGAGGGGTATTTGCAAAATCAACAACTAAGGTATCTGTTTGAAACACTGGTGATACATCGGCGACATTGGTGTATAACTTTATTAGTACGGTAGACCCAATAATCAGATTGCTAAATACAATACCCACACCGGCAATACTTTGAGCATCCGTCCATGTCGCTGTAATTGTTTGTTCAGCCAACGAGGTTGCTCGCCAAACGTCTGATTTGCTATCGAGTTTTATGTTATCAATAGGGCGCAATGGAAAAGCACTGGTAGCAGATACCGTTGCTAATCGAATTGAATCTCTCGATATTATTTTAAATCCAACACTCATGCCATATTATACAATAATCGCTCACTACTTAAGGTAATTCAAAACCTCAAGCGTTTTTTCCTTAACAAGAGGTAACGATCTAGCACCAGACAATTGATTATATCCGTCATGAAAATCCCCCCAAATAAAAACACCCATACCTGACACATAATCACGGTAATCAACAGCAACAGACGCATAGTCGTCCAATTGCGTCGTGACTTCGCTTTCACTTTCGAAGAAATCACCGCCCATGAATGCACCAGGGACTAGAAATATCTTAGCGTCACTATTCGAAAATACAATTTCCGAGTGAATATCAGCCAAATAAGTGAGCTGGTGAACTTCTGGTACACCTATCGCTGGGTTTCCACACTTTTCAAACTTACCGTAACAGTTGAATCCAATATGTTCAGCATCCATGTACAGGGATAACCTGCCGTTGTTTTCTTGTTTCTGCCAATACATTTCGGCGAATGATTCAATGTGTACGAATTCAACACCATGGAAATCTTTCTTAATAAGATCAAATACTGGTAATATTTCAGACATTGTTTGTCCGTTTCGACGACCACGTAATCCAGGTTCATCATACATAAACAAGATTCTACCGATATGATTAGAATCACGTATGGCTTGTTTTAATGGACTTGGGTCTACGTATGTGTATTTGTTACTCACATCAAGATAATACTTATCGATGACAATAACAGGCGTTAAATTAAGTTTGTCAGCTTCATCCAAAAACTGAGTAACTTCCACTAAATCATTTGGCAAATACGCAACCGAATTTGAATATGGTGCAACTTCAACCATTTGAGAAATAGCTGTTATCAACGCCCCCACAATCATACTGTTCATTTCTTTGTACCTTTGGATAATTGGTTAAAAGTACAGTATATCATATTTATCTAACGAGAGTTACTATAATCCCTTTTGTCGTGCGATTTCTCTCACAGTAGTGGCGTCTCTACCTTGTCGAGCCAAATCTATTATTGGCCATATTTTTTCACGAAGAGTATTCACAGCAGCAATGACATCTGGGTCACCAAATACTTTTTCAAAATCTTCAAACATGAGCTGGTAGGGCTGGGCATTCTGACCCGGCAGGGGTTGAAAATTCCCGTCAATCTCATAACCCTGAACTACTCCGACACGAGCAACTCCGGTTTCATGAAAGTTAATCTCATTAATGTGTTCAATTAGTTGCTGAGGATCAACGTTGGTTACGCGTCTTTTTTCATTTGTCATTTAATTTTTCCTTTTAATTGGGTCTCTAAGTTTACTATTCTTTTTTCAGCATCGCACAAGTTTTTTAACACGATGATAAGCACACTTGTGTAGTCAACCCCTCGCATTCCATCAGTTTCATCAACTGTGGATAACAGATTTCTACCCATTCCATGTTTGTCTAGAGTCTCTTTAACCTCTTGAGAAATAAGAAAATGAGCATCGTCATCTGGTTGTTTTTTGTATCTCCCTTTACGTGGGCGAAGATCATGCAAAAAATCGAATCCCAGTGTCGCATCTTCAATATCAAATTTTGTTCGTCGATCTGAAATGGATCTCACTCGATAATTATTTCCACCAGTTGCAGCAGTTTCCACCCCAGCAACCGTGGAAATAAACCCGAATCCGAATGCTGAAGCAGTTGCTGTGCCAACATCACAAGCAACACCGCGACACCAACCTGAATCATCAACTCCGCCAAGACTATTTGCATTACTTGCATTAGTCGCATTGGTCGCATTACTTGCATTGGTTGCACTATTAACCGTTCCGGATACACCAGAGCCTGGAACATTACTAGCATTGGTGGCATTTGCAGCGTTCTGAGCGGATGTTGCAAATAAGTTTGGAATTTGAGCGCTTGAGGTAATCGACATGGTGCCTTGAACAGACAGAGCACTACCCCCACCAGTGTTTTGCGCAGTCACACCTGAAAAGCTAGATGAACTCGATCCCCACACGCCTACTCCGCTATCGCCTACTCCTCGAACAGCTATCCCTGATCCAGGGCAGTACGCTACCAAACCAATACCTGTATTTCTGCTCGCATTACAGTTAACAGCAGCAGTGTTTCCACCTCCCGAACTAGATCCGTTGAATATAGCCTGTCCTAGAATGTTGACATTCGAACCCCCCTGTATATCACCGGCATAGTTAGCTGCACCACTGTTTGCATCTATCGAAAATGTAGTCCCCCCGCCTGTATTCCGCCCAAACAGCCCACCCGATCCGATAAACACCCCAGCAGAACCAGACCCGAATATTTGAAAGAGATTTCCGCTATTAATACTAATTGCTGTCGCAGCGCTTTCTAAAACCTGTTCGGTTATATCAGCATCAGTAGGGGGGCCGCCTGTTGTATTAGAATATGGCAACGCTGTTACAACACCACCTCCAGCACCTTGTAGTGCGCCCGAAGAACTCATTGTGATTTGATCATTACGGTGAGGAGTGCGACTCACCCCCTCCCAGTTCCCAAGATAGTTCCCACCTATGCTGTTTAGTGTGGATAATGAACCACCTCCGGCGCCTAATAATGAACCAGTTCCCGTGAATGAGATTTGTGAATTTTGGAAATTAGTTTGCCCAGACCCAGATAACGTACCAGTGTGATCTCCAGAAGTTGAATAAGTCGATGGCAATACAACAGGTAACGTTCTAGGACTGGTTGCTTGTAAAGCTATGTCTCGAGCATTTAAAAAAGATGCCATATTATCTAATCACAATATCAATTTGAACCCTGGATTTTATCCAGTCAGGAGTCATTCGTAAAACAACACCGGGAACTCCAGCATCCATACCAAATCTTGGGTATTGTATGGTTACCCAGCTCCCTATTTCTAAATTTAATAACCTAGCTCGACCGGTAAAACTTATTATTTTTCGCTGCGTGGAAAAATTATCAACTTGTCTCTGTGCCTCAGTATCTGCCTCACTTTCAGACAACAGAAATGTATCTATTCTGCGAGGCTCGCCATCCAGCTTGTGAGACGCTTTGACTGTACTATTTTCCTTTGTGACAGTTAACCATTCTTTAGCAAAAGAGTCCTTACTTTCTTGAACAAGCCCACTATCTAGATTATTTTGAACTGTCCAATTTTTAGCATATCCCAAAGTTATAGCCGCTTCAACCTCAGTCATTTCGACTATCTTCAAAGATTTGTCTATAACATCATTTGCAGTTATCGTTTCAGATATACTACCAACTGAAACCAAATCGACCTTATGGAGTTGTAACTTTCCCAATTCACTTGGCAACAGTTGGGCACCAACACTTGCGGCAATATCTTTTACTGCCACAAGTAGATTTTGACGTGTTTTGAAATAAACTCCAATGTCTTGATTATTAGCCGAATCAAAGGAATTGAAATTTGATGTGTCAATATCGCTAACTGATAAACGATTATCTGCATTGCCAAAAGCTGTCGCAAGCCTTTGTATAATTGTGGCCACAGTTGTGTTCCAAACACCACTCGGCTTATCACCTTGCGCACTAAGCGTTATTGTCGTACCTTGTGGGTTAACTGTTGGAGTAAATTTACCATTAGATAAGTTCTTACTTACGCTAGCAGGTATACCATTCGATCTAACTTCTTTTGCATCCTCAGAATTTCCTTGATGGAATTGATATTCCAATGTGGCCGGGTTCGTTAGCAGAGGAGTTATATTATGGCATTCTCCAAATAAAAGAGGTTGTAATTCATCCTTATTATCGGTAGAACCCCCAAGCTTCAATTCTGTCACTGGGAAATTCAGTCTTTGCATAATATCTCGTACTTTTATATTCAACACGTTACGAGATTTGGAATCGATCCCCTCAACAACACCAATAAATTTTGTCACATAATCAGCCCTTGCCCAAGTGACCGCGCCAACTGCTATTTCAATAGCCCTGTTCGACCAGATGAAATCAAGCCATGAATCCAAAGAACCGTCTGTATTCTCTAGTTCTATATCGCCAAATGTTAATCCTCCATCTAGATTCTGGTATCCAAGCTTTCTAGTTATTCGAACAGACGAACCGATAACAACAGGCGAATACACTCTATTTGCCACACTATCGAAATATGGTCGATATGAAAGATATTCGGTCGTGCTATCGTGTCCGACTTCAACAAGCACATTTCGTACTGCTGAGTTGTCTAATAAAAACGCATCAAAATCCTCTGCCATTATCTTAACCTTACTGAACTACGTCTTTCGAATATAGCATTTTCAGATGCTTCAAATGTACTAGACACGACTTTTTCAGATGATCTTTCGCTTGCAAATACAAGTTGCTCTGTTTGTTCTTCCACAATTATAATCAAATCAGCAAGAAGTGCTCTCATTGCTTGTAATTCCGCTGGCATAGTTGACGGACCTATAGATTCGTTTTCGTGAATGAACGCAAGACCTGTTCTGGGAACCCTATCAGTTCCTTGCATAAATCCAGCTATGTTATTGTCCCTAACAAATCTATCAATTTGATCGAGTGTCAATACGGAATTGTCAGCTAATTGTTGGCGGCTGACTCCGTTTGCTTTAGCTGCTTCAACAATCGCCATAGGGTTGTTTAGATTTGCATTTACAAAATCACTAATACTCCCGCCAGGTACGCTTCTTCCGCCAGTTAACCTGTTGATGTCTTCAATTGGAGTGTTGGTTGCTCTTGCCACCTGCGAGCCACTAACACCAGCCTGAATTGCAATATCAATTATTTGTTGAACGCTTAGCTGCGGATTAGCTGCTAAGAAATCTCTTATTTGCTGATCACTAATCGCAAGATTTCCAAAACCCTGAAGAATTGCATTACCAAGTTCAAACATTAGATCTGCAACATTTTTTGTAGCTTGCTCTATGGCAGTCAGCCCACCGTTTAATTGTAATGTTGCATCCTGAACGCCTTGAGTGGCCTGTGCCACTCTTTCCTGTGCAGCAGCCACCCCATTGGTTGCAGATTCAACCCTACCTTGTGCCGATTCAATCCGTCCGTTTATACTGGCCACATTAGCAGTTGCTGCGGCAACCTCACCTTGGGCTTGTTGAACTAACTGTGTTGCTTCAGCTACAGATAGTATTCTTTCGCCATTATTCTTTGTTTCTTCATTCAACCTTTGCAGTTCAGCAATTGTGGCTTCTACACCGTTAAGTGTTTCCTGAGCTATATCTCGCTCACTCTTCGCCACATCAATGAGAGAATTATTTGCATTTTGCACCCGATCAAAATCAGCTTTGAATGCATCCGTAGCACCATTAAACGTTTGGGATGCTCTCAGAAAGTCATCAGCCACTTGTGGGAATTGGTCTATTGCATCAGCGTCACCACCTTGCGCCCTAGAAAGTGTTGATTCAAATCGCTGCCTTGTAATTGCTAATTGCTCACCTGGCCCGAATGGGGATAAATCACTTGTTGCCA
>NZ_CAKZKO010000016.1 GCF_937123705.1 uncultured Paraglaciecola sp.
CGCATAACATCTGGAAAATCCTTACGAAGGCTAGGCTCTCCCCCCGTTATAAGTAGCTGCGTGGTGCCCATTCTGGCAAATGCTGTCATCAACGTTCGTTTCTCCACCTCATCTATTGCCGCCGGAGCGTCCGAAATTTTCGTGTATGGCACCGCAGTGCTCGTGGAAGACCGCTGATGGAACTGATCGTATTCCTTGTTCTCCTTGGGCTGGGTTACGTTTTCGGACGACTTTCCGAGAGTCGCCATTACCGCTCCATCGTTCAACGCGAGCAGGAACTCAGAGATATCTCGGTTGTTCCTGTCAAAATACCTCCTCCAGAATATCTCAGACACGAATCCACTCTGGTATGCGGTAGCGTCGTCATCTCTGTCGATTACTTCAAAACAGTCGCGGCCTCTTTGCGGAATATTTTTGGCGGCCGTGTCGGTGCTTATGAAAGTCTTCTCGACCGCGCCAGACGGGAAGCAGTTTTGCGTATGCAGCAGGAAGCACGTCAACTAGGTGCCGAAACCATCTATAACGTGAAATACGAAACCTCCCGCATTGGTGAAAATGCAGCGAAAGGCCTTGGCTCAGTAGAAGTACTTGCCTATGGAACCGCGTTGATGACCAACGCTGGCGCTGAGCAGCTACGAACCTGAAGGATGAACTTCCCTAATGAAAACCCTCAACTGCCAGAGGGAATCAATAACCAACACGACAACCCTTTTATCGATTTCGCTATTATGGCAGGCGCTCTGCTGATGGCAGTGGTCAGTCTTTCCTTCCTGATCGGCTGGGGGGCTGTGCGTATCGCGCCTGCGATGCCCTTTGAGTGGGAGCCTGATATCTCACTGGCCCCATCCGGATATAGTTCAGAGGAAGATCAGAGAATTGCGGACTACTTGCAGAGCCTGACACAGAAGTTGATTCCTGAAGATGCTGAAATTTCCTCAGTTAAAGTCCACTGGCTACCCGATATTAATGCTGCTAATGCCTTTGCGACATCAGGAGGCAATATTCACGTCACCCGGGGGCTGCTTGATGCCGTCCACAGTGAGAATGGCCTGGCGATGGTGCTCGCGCACGAATACGCTCATATAGAATTACGGCACCCCGTTGTCCTGATGCTGGAACAAATCGGCCACACGTTAATCGCGCTGGTAACTGGATTTGATAATTCTTCTGCGGGGACTATTGCCCAGCAGAGTGGTTTGATCAGCCTGATGGCCTTCAGTCGCGATATGGAACGAGCGGCGGACGCCAGAGCCGTTGTGCTACTCAGTAACCATTACGGACATTCCAGAGGCTCTGACGAGCTGTTTGAGCATATTCTCGAGTCTGATAATGAAGCCAGCCACCAATGGGGGCTCTGGCAGTCTCATCCGGCGACAAAGGACCGAATTAAGTTTCTCAACTCGCACAAAAAAGGCGGAGATACTCACGCATCGCTCCGCCCTCTTCCTTCATGGCTCTCAGAATCACTGAACAGCGATACTGAAACCCATTAGCGCCGGGTTCTTACTGGTTATCCAGGAAACGTTCCGCATCTAATGCCGCCATACAGCCTGTACCGGCTGACGTGATGGCCTGACGGTAGATGTGATCAGAAACATCACCTGCAGCAAAGACACCTTCTACGCTGGTTTGTGTGGCGTTCCCATGCAGACCACTCTGAACGACGATATAGCCGTCTTTCATCTCCAGCTGACCTTCAAATATGCCGGTATTTGGCGAGTGACCGATGGCTACGAAGATGCCTTCGAGATCGAGTTCTTCAGTCTCGCCCGTTTCGCGATTTTTGATGCGCATGCCGGTAACGCCCATGTCGTCACCCAGCACTTCATCGAGCTCGCTGTTCCAGCGAATAGTCACGTTGCCGTTTTCCGCTTTATCAAGCAGCTTATCGGCCAGAATCTTCTCACTACGGAAGCTGTCACGACGATGTATAACGTGAACTTCATCAGCGATATTTGATAAGTAAAGTGCTTCTTCAACTGCTGTGTTACCACCACCCACAACCGCTACTTTCTGGTTGCGGTAGAAGAAACCATCACACGTTGCACAAGCAGAAACGCCGCGGCCTTTGAATGCTTCTTCAGAATCTAAACCTAGGTACTTAGCCGATGCGCCCGTTGAGATGATCAATGCATCACACGTGTACTCGCCAGAATCGCCTTTAAGACGGAAAGGGCGGTTTGATAGGTCGACTTCGTTAATGTGGTCGAACAGGATCTCTGTTTCAAAGCGCTCTGCGTGCTCTTTCATGCGATCCATTAGTGCTGGACCCGTTAAACCTTCAGCATCACCCGGCCAGTTTTCCACTTCTGTTGTGGTTGTAAGCTGACCACCTTGCTGCATACCGGTAACAAGTACTGGGTTTAGGTTTGCACGAGCAGCGTAAACTGCAGCTGTATAGCCAGCAGGGCCAGAACCAAGAATCAATAAATTACAGTGCTTTACGTCGCTCATGAGGACTCCGAAATTGAAATTGTTTTTATTTATAATCGCTTAGGATTGTATGGAAAATATGGAGGCAATAAAAGGTTAAACAAGGGCTGAAGTGTAATTAATCGTTATAGGTTAGAACTTAATGGAGACAAACGTTTTCGTGGCTGAAAGATCGGCGAAACCACCGTCTTCTTTAAGGATTGCTGCTGCCGCCTTTTCGATTTCTAACGGGCATATCAAAACACACTCAAATAGCTGTATATAAAAACAGTGTTTAACTATAAGATTATAGGCAAGGTTTGATAGGCAACGTTAGAAAGATGAGGAACGAGCAATGAACTTACTCCCAACAGGCACACAGCTAGGTAAATTGGAACTACTGGAAGTGTATCAAGACGTCTTAGGGCCGAAGTGCTTTTCGGTTAAGAATGAAAACACTCAAAGGTTTATGGTGTATTGGAGCGGGGATTACGACAACGGCCAGAGCATTAAGTGGGCTTACATTCCGGTCACCAAGCCATTGCTAGCCAGCTTGCTAAATAAAGATGTGAGTTTTCACGATGCGTTCCACCGATCGGACAAGCTTTATTTAGCGACTATCTACACAAACGAAGTAGGGAAGCCCGCGAAAGTCGAACTACTGAATGCAACGAACAAGCACTTAGTAAACTTACCGCCCGTTGATTTTGAAATCGACCTTGAAGAATCTTTTATGGTTTAGTTTGCACAAGGGGACTTATTACGGGCTCTGAAACTCACAATTGGACAAAAGTGTGTCAGCAACTTTACTATCGAGGTGTCGATAAGTGTGGTGATTTCATTGATTATTGCCTCAGTCACTTATAGTGATGAAGCGGTTGCTAAAACCTTATTGTATTGATTTTTCCTTGCGTTTAATAATCAATAGTGCCAAAAAAGATACAGCTAATGCCATTATAGAAACGATTGTTCCGATGTTCCCACTTGGTGCAAAGTCCCAATCATTAAAGAAAAAGGCGGGTACGATAAAAACTTCCACTGTATATATCCACAAATTATAAATCGCATGAAGAATTATAGCGCTATATATACTCATGTATTTCAGTAGAACTATAGATGCAGTGATACCTAGAGAAAAAGCAACGACAGGGTCTTCATGGCCGTAGGCGAATAAGAGTGACGATAAAATTACGCCTATAAACTTGCTTCTCAAGAGTAAGCATATGCTACTTAGCAAGATAAACCTGAAGAAAAACTCCTCTGATAACGGAGCTAATATAACGGTTTCGAAAAGATAATTTAGTTTCTCGCTTACTTCCAGTTCACCACTAACGAGAAATCCTACGATATAGTCGACTTCTTGTCCCGTGACATATTGCCGGATAAATTCCATATAGAACAACGTGAAACAAGCCACGCCAATCGCTAGCACAGTAATTGGGAATACATGATGAGTAAAAGAGGAAACCTGTGGAGTTACTGAAAAGAGGCTATTTTCACTCTTCTTTAAAGTAAGCATCATCACAAACGCCACCACCAAAAAAAGGCCTCGAAGATCATTAAAACTCATGTCGCCCCATAGGTAATATAAGGCAAGTGCCAATATGCTTATGGGTAACGAGGTCTTAAGTCCTACGGTGGGAAACTTATCCATTTGTACCATATCTAAATTTGTTAATTCCTGCATTTAAGAGTGCATTTTATATCATCAGCCTCACATTAATTTCAATCGTATCGAGATCTTCACGACTAAATAATCTGGTGAAAAACTGGAACAGGATATGTATGGGTTTAACTCTGACGGGTTTTGAGGCATTTCTGAGGTAGAACGAGCCACGGGTAAAAAGTCAACCTGTGACGGTTCTGGACAGAAATTTGCGAGCTCCTCAGCTCTAATTACAGCGTTCCGGTTAATTTTTAGTATCGCAAGCCGACATTAACAGCCAGTGAGTGAGTAAAGGAATATTGAAAACCTAAAAAGCGACTGTTCGTTATTGCCTTTCCAACAGTATCTTTCTCAACAAACTTG
>NZ_CAKZKO010000017.1 GCF_937123705.1 uncultured Paraglaciecola sp.
ATCGCGTTGTCTTTGTGCTTTTTCTTCGGCTACTTTGGCTTTGGCAATGGAGTCTTTTCTACGTTTTGCCTTTTCTTCATCACTATTCCATATTATCTCCTTTAACCGTTTCTTCCTGTTTTCTCTTTCTTCAATAAGTTTTTTTCTTGCTTCTTCTTGGTAATCATAATATAAATCCATCATGTCTTCATTAATCAATAGAAAATCAGAATTTAAAAACCCAGTCCATTCTTTGTATTTTATTTTGTAATTATCTTTTCCTAAATAATCTAAAACAACGCATTTTTCATTTTTTTTGAATTGCGCCAACGGTTTTGAAGATTCGTTTAAACCATCGTACAGCGTACCGTTTTCAATAAATTTCGTAGCGATAGAAGCATCTTGTGAAAAGATACTATTAGATAGTAAAATGCAGATAAGTAGGCAGAGATTTTTCATAATATTCTATTGCTAAACTAGTAAAAAATATGATAACTAATCAAACAAAGAAAACCAACAATTATCTTTGGTGTGTTTATAAATCAAACAAACTGGGTAGCCACAAACTTAATTCTGGGAAATAGGTTACCAAAAACAAGGCCACTATCATGGCAATAAAAAGCGGTAATAATGGTTTTATAACCTTTTCTATGGTTGTACCTGCAATGCCTACGCCTACAAACAGTACGGAACCGACGGGTGGTGTACATAAACCGACGCTTAAATTCATAACCATTATAATGCCGAATTGGATAGGATCCATGCCTAATTCTACAATAATCGGTAAAAATATGGGTGTAAAGATTAGCACCGCGGGCGTCATATCCATAAATACACCAACAAACAATAGTATTAAATTGATGATTAAAAGGATAACTATTGGGTTGTCGCTTACCGTCAATAAAACCGAACTGATACTTTGCGGAATGTTTTCGTAAGACATCACCCAAGACATACTCATTGATGCGCCTATTAAAAGCATTACAATAGCCGTTGTGCCACAAGAATCCAATAATATTTGCGGGAGGTCTTTATATTTTATTTCTTTATATACAAACCCTAAAATAAGAGTGTACAGTACCGCTATTGCGGAAGCTTCGGTAGCTGTAAAAATACCAGCTACAATTCCTCCAATTACAACAAACTTAATAAATTTACTTCCTAATGTTCAAAAATGGGTTTATGCTTAAATTAAGAGCAGTTAATTTAAGAGGTTTATATACATATTTTGGAAATACAAGCTACTAAAACTCAGTTGAAATTATCCCCTTGCAACAACACAAGATTAGCTAATTTATGTGGTAATCTAGATGAACATATCCACCATATAGAAAAGCGCCTCCATGTAGAAATTAGCAACCGAGGTGATATATTCTACATTTCTGGCGAAGACGAAAAGATCTCCCAGGCCAAAAAAGTATTGGAATATCTATATACTCAAACCAAAAATAATAAGAATTTAAAACCAGAGCAAGTACATCTAGCAGTGCAACAAATAAAAGCTGATCAATATCAAACCGACGAAGGTAAAACTGGCACGTCTTCTAAGTTACCACACAACATAGCCACTCCAAACGGCATGATTACCTTAAGAAATTTGAATCAAAAAGAATACATTCACAATATATTTAACAGAGAGATAAATTTTGGAATTGGCCCTGCCGGTACTGGAAAAACTTATCTTGCAGTAGCTGCAGCAGTTGCTGCACTAGAACAACAAAGAGAATTGTTGGAAAACAAGGAAAAACGACTAAAAGAGAAAGCAGATTATCAATTCCGTTGTGCCAACTCGATCTATCAACTAAGCTATTTTTATTCTCAAATTTAATCGCAGTATCTTTTACCTTCGTGCAGGTATAAGTGTAGACATACCTCCCTATTTACAGAGCCTAACTCTCTAAATTGAGTATTAGCTGTTAGAAGTGTGCTCGGGTTTGCCGAACTCTTGGCGACAAGGCCTAAATTTCCCGTTGTACTGCATCCTGAAAGGAAAAATACACTGATTATCAATAGGTAAATAAATCTTCTCATTGCGACTTCTTTTTTCGTTGGAATTATAATTAGTCGGCCCTGAAAAAGTTTTGCCTGAACAATTTTCAAAGTAACAGATCGGAACCATGCTTGCCTGTTAGAAAATCCAATCTGTGTACTCTGAAGTTTTACTGTTTTGCGTCTGTCATTGCCATTTTTCCCCATGGAAAAAAGAACCAAAAAATGGCCATCAGCCATTTGTTCAAGTTCCACGCAGCAGCAGCCATCAGTAGGTTGATATGATCACCTATCGCACCTTTCAGGTAATTTCTCGCCATCCTGAAGTCTGATTTTAAGTGGCCAATGATGGGTTCTATTGCTGCTCGCCTTTTGCATTGTTTTCGTTTTTTGTCCTTTTGGTAGCGAGTGTCTTTCTTGAGTGCTTTTTTCGGTAGGATAATCTGAGTTCCGTTGACGCAACTTTTGCCGCGATAGCCTCGGTCACACACGCCTTGTTTGGCTGCTTTGCCACGTGATGCTTCAACGTGGGTGAGAATTTCTGGTAGGGTGTGACTGTCATGCAGATTCTGTTCATGACTGACAACGCCAACAATGATATTGCTGGTTGCCGTACTGGCAATGGATGCTTTGCTGCCATATTCGTAAGCTTTGTGATCTTTGCCTTTGGCGATGCAATAGGCCTTGGGTTCGTGCAGGGAGTAAATCTTGTTCTTGTCTTTGGGCTGTTGGCTTAACACCCGCTCATACAGCAAAAAGTCCTGTTGGTAACAATCAAACAGATAATGCTGCGGCAGTTCTCTTCTGAGTTCTCGAATCAACGAGCGAGCGATTGTTCTGAGGCGCTTCAGTGCTTTTCTAGCTTTGACTCTTTTCTTCACATGGCGGAAATGGCGTATGCTCAAACGCAAGGACTTTACTTCTTTGACATAGGTACGCCGTTGCTGAAATCCATGTGCTTTGGCAAGCTTGTTCAGTCGATTAATAATCTTAATGGCCAACTTACTGTCCGTCGGATAGGTGATGTTTTTCTCGTGAACCGTGGTATCGATATTGATCACATCTTCTTGAGCCGAATCTCCGTGCAAGCTAACGCTCATCTGAAATATCTGCTCAAAACCAGCTTTGCCAATACGTTTACGAAAATGCACTAACTCTGTGCTGTGGCATGGCAATTCTCTTTGATATTCCCTCATGCCACAAAATGCCTGGTAGTAAGGATTGCGTTTCCACTGCACAACGACCTTTTCATCGCTCAAGTTTTCCAACTGCTTGAGAAGCAACAATCCAACCATTAAACGTATTGGCTTGCTCGGGGCACCAATAGCTTCTTTGTAATAAAATGAGAAAGTTGTTTCAAAATGAACCCAGGGTATGACTGCGGATAATTTGAGGAGCGGATCGTTTGGATCAAGCTGTAAAAGTAGATCCGTGCCAAATAGATTTGTTTGATGAGAAGAGCTGCTTTGAGTAAGCATTTTTGTTAACCATTTCGACCAGAAAATATAGTGCTATTTTAACATTTCCGGTCGAAATGATCACGAAAAATATACCTGTTGTTTCGCATTATCAGTGTGTTAAGTTAATATTAAGGGTCGACTAGTTAGGTGATGCAAAGTGTATAACTCAATCAAACTGAAAAATATAAAACACATCAACCGCACTATCTAAACCCGCTTGAGTCACGACGTTTACTTTGGGTGTCAATTTGTAGGTGAGTTTTGTGATGCCGATGTTTGCAGTGGTGAGTCCACGTTCATAGCTCAGGTAGACGCGTGATGAAATACGTTTTCCGACGGTGCCAATTTGGCTGGTGAGTGGGTTACTGCCGCTACTGCCCTGCCTGAAGGATATTTCGTCAACGCCCAAGGTGCGACTGAGTTGTTGCGTGAGTCCTTCGCCGGATGATTGCCCACCTAAAATAGAGTTAGCTGCCGTGAGTAGTAGTGCTGTGTCTACATTGCCTGAATTAAGTGCTCGCCCAAAAACAATCCAAGATAATTTTTCTGCGTCTGATACATTAGGCGTGGAGACTAAGCGTATGGCGGGGCGTCGAACAGAACCTAGAATTTCTACGCCGGCTTTTACAGAAAGGCCTTTGCGCATGGCTAAAATGTTTAATCCGGGATCATCTAGAGGGCCATTAAAATTCAACATGCCACGATCAACGGTTAAATACTGACCATAAGCCAAGTATTTTGCTTTGCTAGTAGCAATGGTGCCCGTTGCCATTAAGTTGTTATGTTCGTTGGTTTCTAAATGCAAGCCACCTTTTAAGCGGCCTTCGAGACCTGCCGCACGGATATAAAAATGTTTACCCAGATCAATGGTTGTATCTAACTTGACAGTTAAGTTTTTTGTTGTGTCCGGCGTTTCATTGCTAATAATAATGTCAGTAGCTAATTGTGGTCGTGTGTTTGGTGGTCGTATCAGAATGCCTGCATTGGCTTTAATATTGCTTTTTAACGAGAGCG
>NZ_CAKZKO010000018.1 GCF_937123705.1 uncultured Paraglaciecola sp.
TTGCTTTTTCATTGTTGTTTGAATTAAAGAAAAAGAAGTTTTCTGATAGATTTTTTTAATAATATTAGTTACTTCACATAACATTTTAGAACTTTAGTAGTTAAAGTATCTTTTTTAAATACAATAAAATATAATCCTTTAGGTAAGCCAGAAACGTCTAGTTTGTTCTTTTTTATTCTTGAATTCGTTTGAATTTTTCTTCCTGAAAAGTCATACAACTCAATGAAGTTATAATTCTCTGAATTTGCATTTTTAAACTCTACAACTTTTGATGATGGGTTAGGTACTAATAAAATATTTTCTGCTTTTTGCTTTAAAGTTTCTATAGAAAGTAAGTCTGTAATTTCTTTGATACTAAAGTCAGCAAATCTTACAATTTCGTCTTGTAAATCTTGCGAATTATTTAAACTTCTATAAATTCCCCATTTTGGTCTGGCAAATTCAGCACCATCTTGCCAGGTATCTAATGGACTATTTGTATAATTAAATATTACTTCGTTAGTTGCTATTTTTTTTATTTCAATAGAAAATTTAATATTAAGGTGATATTTAATGGCCATTACGAAACCGAAGAAAAAAGACACCACCACGGCAACGCAGGACGTTGATGATTTTATAGCAGGAGCACCGGACAGCAAGACATCCGTAAAAGGTGTTAGAAAGGGTAACAAGCAACAGATCAGCCTTACAATAACTCCCGACCTTTTAGAGAAGGTCGATGCACTAGCTAGTAAAATGGGACAGTCTCGGGCAGCGGTAATCAATATGGCAATTTATCAGGCCGTAGAGGACTAGTTAGCCTTCGATTTATCTGACCCAGGTTATTCCTTCTGTAAGTGTGCTGCCGCAAATTTGAATCAAAGTTGTTTAGTTGAATGCGTTTAGGAAATGAGGAAATCATCACCCTTGTGAGAGGACAGTGGTGTCTGACTTCCTCATTTTCTAAACCGTTTACACCGAGTAGTGTGCAATTATTTTTAGTGATGTACTCGGCATCGCTCTACCCCTAGAGCTGAGAACCAATATCCTACTTTTCCAATGAACAGAGCATGAACTCCACGGATAATGTGTTGGCAGAATTGAATGCGATGCCAAAACTCCTCAGGATCAATTGGTTGATCCTGAGGGTAAACCGGCCTAGGCCAGATGATCCTGAACAGTGTAAACGTGCCCACAGAGTGATTTGACCCTTCCCTTGCTCTGCCCCAGTTGGCCCGCTTGAATCAGTTCCAGTTTGTGACAGGCTGGGCATCGGGCCCGAATATCTCCTCCCTGCTCTACCGCTGATTGATTATCAGCATTCAGCACGTACTGAGCGACCACTTTACCGCTGGTTCCATACTCTGGGTTGATCCGAAGAACGCCTTCATGGTTTAGCTGCTCAAGAATGGCAACGGCCTTCTGTTGCCGTGCTGCGTCATCCACAAAACGCACTTTCAGAGCAATCAGTTTTTTCTTCACTGGGGCCTGAGTTGGCTTCAGTGCCTTACTCATGATGGCGGCTTTAATTGCGTCATAGTGGGCGATTGAATAGTCCACCCTTTCGGCACCTTGAATGTCTGTAGTTAGTGAACGTTCACTAACTACAGAAAGGGCCTCCGAGCTTGAATCTAAGCGGTTAGGGGGCGTTTGAGCGGTGTTTATTGGTGCACTTGTCGTCGCCGCTGATTCGAGGGTTGAGGGGAGGGGCTTGGACTGAACTTTTTCCCGCAATAAAAACCGGCTAAGTGGGTTTCCCATGGGGGTAAATTCATGGGTCATGGCTTTGAAATCAGAGCCATCAGACTGCCAGTCATGGTTTACCTTGGCTCTTAGACTAAAGGCCGGCAGGGCCACCAGTGGGTTAACGAATACCGCTGAAAATGCACTGGTGAACATCGCACCCAAACTACAGACCAAAGAGAAGAGGGCAATCGTAAAGCGTTGGCCCGTCGAACCCGTTTCAAAGGTCTCTACGGGTTTCTTCAGTCGGTTAGCGGCTTGCGCTTGGGTAATCGAAATGAGCGCATCCTGAAAGTGCTTCTCCGCCTCCAGCTTGGCAATGGCTCTCGATGGGGCATCCTGAATCAGCTCGGCCCGAGCTAACAGTGAGTCCCGCTCAAACCGTGCCGATTGGCGCAAGTTGCTGAAGCTGCTTTCAGTCAGATTATACGAGGCGGATTGTGTATCACGCTTATCGGCATCGGCTGTCTGACTATTGATGCCTGCAGTGACAGCCATAGACAAAATGGCTAGCGCCAGCAAGCTCTGAATCAGAGTACTCATTGAAAACCCCGTCAGCCGGTAACTCACGATCAATCCCTTGCCGACAGGCACTTCTAAGCAGGCAATCCCAATACCAACCAGACATAACAGCCCGACAAACAACACACTGGTCTCTGGCGTTGTGAGTTTTGAGATAAGGAAGTTAGAAAGGTGATAACAGTTGATCGCCACCAGCGACGCGGTAATAAACAGGAGGCCATATTCCATGTGCCTAGATGCACCCACCTGATGCCCTGCAATCGTTTGATTTCGGAAAGAAGTACTCATGACAACTTCCTCCGGCTAATGGCGTATAGCTCAACGAACCCTTCACGGCCCATAAAGTGTAAAAACACTTCCCAGCCGTAGGCTCGCTGATCCCGAATATAGATGTCGCGGGCTTGTTGTGAGTCAAAGGTCATTGACTCGATGGGTAAAGACTGTGCATTTTGAGTGCGCACAGACGGAATTACCTGATACTCTGTATCGTGCATTTTTCGATCCTCTAATGATCGTTAAGTGAAGTCCTTCCCGTTCTGTTGGTAGCAGGCGGGTAGGGCGCTATCGTTGATTGTTAATGGGTAATGCTATCTCCTTGTCGTTACTCTAAAATTAGATATCAGGCAGAGAATGTTAATAACTATTTACCTGCCTTTTCTTTACGATCCTTGGCTAATCGCTCTCTAGCTGTCTTATAACTTTCGCCAGGTTTAGCGTGCTTTTCAATGAAGCTGTCATCCAGTGCGAATAGCTCGTGCTGGTGCTCAACAGGGTACTTAAACTCTAGCCCTGTAACCTTTCTCCCTGTTTTAATTGGAGACCAAGTGATACAAAGACCATCTTTTTTCTTAATTTCTTTGATAGCTATTTCTAGGACTTTCGTTCGTATTAATCCGAAGTCTTGTTGGTACGTTTTTGGGGTTTCCATCGCATGATTGAATTTATCAAGGGATATTTTCAAGTAACCAGTAGATTTAAACTGCATAACCAGTTCAAATAATCGCCAGGCATATTTTGATTGCAATGCTCCTGCTCTGCTTAGCTTATAGCTAGTAAACTGCTTCTCTAATGCAAAAAGCATCGGAGCTAACTTATACCAAAAGTGAAGAGTGACAGCTCCTTCAGACTCTATGTAATCCGCTTGAGCAACCCACTGCATACGGGTTTCAGTTTGTTTTCCATTTTCTAAATGATGGAAACGAATATACCTATTCATTAAGTGCTCAGCGGCTTCACGAGTAACCTTATATGCAGACTTATGATCTATACCAAACTCTGAAACCATCTCTAAAACGCTAATAGTTGAGACCATATTTCCTGGGAGGGCAGGTTTAGTACTATCGAGCTTAGATACGGCAAGCATCAATAACCGTTTTTCTTGCAATGAGAGTCCGTGAGCTGCACGGACTAATTCATTAGCCATGCTCACCTGCTTATTACTTAAGCCTTCGCGCGAAATAACCACAAACTCTACCTCTTAATTTAATAGTAGAATAACAGGGTCAGTACTTTTTTTCTACCATTAAATATAAGAGTAGAACTAACCGGAAAAAAGGTAGGGATAGACCGGAAAAAAGGTAGAGTTAGAATTTACTACCGGTTTCACATTGTCCAGCCAACCCTTACCGCGCTTCGACATAAACCCCTCAGTTACCAACCCAGCCAACCGCAAAGTAGTTTTAGGGGCTAGCCCCTCTTGCCCGATATCGGGCAATTCACCCCAGGATACAAGCTAGAAGATTACAGTAGGTTGATTGGTGCTTCGTAGTGACTACAGGCGCGGAGTGGCCTTGGAAGTGGTGCTTTTGGTGATTTTAAAGGCGTCAGGCAGCCCGTTTCAAGTGTTGAGCATGGGTATCCATAGCCTGCGCTGATATAGAGCCTTATACGGCATTCTAGGCGGTTTTATGATGGTCACTTTTTTTAGCCTTCCGGACACGATGTAAGCAATTAGCGAAAGTGGCATACGGCATTGGGATGACCGTGTTGATGGCTTCGTGCAGGATCGGAAGCTTGAACCCCTGTTTGTGCGTGGACTCAATAACGGGCAGCAACTCCGCGATCAGAGAAATCTTGGTCCGTTGTTCGGGGTAAGTTAGAGCGGCAAGTGATTCTTTGAGCGCATCCATACGTGAGTAATCTCCTTAACAGCAGGGGCCTATAATCGACAAGAGCCTAACTGTTAATTATAGGCCGCTAAAATGCAATTATTTTGCAACCATTACCCGTGGAAGTTGGCATTTTGTTAACGGTTAGTTAACTAATTGCCACTGAAACGCAATGGATTTGCCACTTTTTAGTTGGCAACTGGCGGTGTGAGCGGCGCATTAGCCGGAGTCCGGTTAATGCGCCGCGGGGTTGACGTGCTCGGTACGTCACTGTTGCATTTAGACAGTGACGTACCGCTGGGAATCAGTATCCAGCTTACTTAGAGCGCTATTTTTAGCCGTGATGGGGCAGTGACAGGCTAACAAAACCTGATATAATCAGTCGCGAAAACGGTTTCAAACCAGCTACGCATTACGGTAGTTGGCAAAGGTTCGACAGCATGATGTAACCGGACCGGATGCTTGGAAACGAGCGTTTCATGCCGCTTCATACCGAAGATCGATAGATCTAGTTTGTAGACATTAAGTGCTTAGCCGCACTATTTTCGTAATCAACGCCGAGAACGCGACACATCGCTAAGGCTTATTTCATCAATCCAACAGGAGAAATACAGGCAAAATAAACCGTAAGACACTGTTAATGCAGTCAATGTATTAACTGGCTTCAATGCTTCACCTTACCCTCACTTTATCGCTCAGGCTTGCCCTGGCGACTTCAACGGACTAATCCTCTCTTGATGGTGATTAACACTTATCCATAGATTCGGATAGCCATATCCATAAGGTGTATTGTCGGTTTAATTGAGTCTGAGTTGGTTATTACGTCGATGACGGTACGCGACCTGATCCGCGCTGGTGAGTATCCTAGCGAGGTACTGATTCATTGAGTCAGGAGGGCGCTAATAAGTCCTGCCCGTTATTTGTCATCGTGATGAGTATCGTTGTGTTTGTGGTTCAACCAGTAGGCAAAGCTGATAAGTCCTATCAGCACCAGCCCTAAAATTCTAAAGCAGTCATCTCTCCTCCTTGTTATGCCTATAGTGAATTAAACATTAGAGGGATAGATCAGGCCTTAACCGGGTCAACAGGCTTACCGGATATACTTTGGCTGTAGTGTGGCATGTTTAAAGCTGTAGCACTCGACGGTACAGAAGAAGCAACCATTCACTGCCCTAAAATGCTGACGCGCTTCAATAAGCGCTTCTTGACACGTCAGGAACGCCCCTAAGAATATCCGATGATCGCCTGCTGGAAGACAGCTGCACTCAAATGTGTGAATATCATGAGCACCCTCCAACTGTTTGTTTTTGTCAACAAAATAAAGATTCATACAAGCAGTTCAAAATAATCATAAACGTCATGGTGTGCAAATACTGCCCTATATTTATACCATACCCAGCTAACAGTAGAAATTAGAATGAATGTGTACTTTGTAAATAAAACTTGCCAGTCCAACGGTCGCCGTGAAATACATCAAGCTAACTGTAACTACCTTCCGCCACCTGGCCATCGAATTTACCTCGGTACATTTAGCACCTGCCAACAGGCTATTGCTGAAGCTAAAAAGCATTATGACAAGGTTAATGGTTGCTATTTTTGTTCTGTATTGTGTCATGCCAAGTAGTCGTTATCATGGCGAAAAAACTACGTCCTTGAACCTATTAGTAAGCATTAATAGAATTATCTCTAATATGAACGCCAGCTGAATGACGTCTTTAGTGACCTATGCTAGAGTGAGTGAAGATAACCCCAAGAGACTACGACTAGCCCCCCTTGTCTCTGTCTAAAACACGGTGCTTTAGCCCCGAGAGCCGTGTGAAAAATCGTAGCGAATTGCCAAGACGTCTACGAGAGTGTCGAGAATCACCAGCTTTCCACTAGCCTGGTCTCAAGCACTACTAAGCCATCGCAGGGACGCGATGGCTTTTCTTTGAGTAGGATAAAATCAATCTAAATTAGCTATTTTTCTCTAAATGGATTTAAAAGTAGTTAACCGCACCTGGTAGTGAGGGTAGGGTTCCATTTGTCGGGTTATACCTATAAATGCAGTCGGATAATTGATAGAGCCATAGTGCAGCCCTGAAAACGCCTCGGTTAATGGCTGCAAATCGCATTCAATACACGGTCACGGTTGCGATACCTTTTTATCGCGCTTCAGTTGATCACCCGAATGACCAAAACGGGCTTTGGTTAATTGGCGAGCTTCAATCATTGCTTGCTGGGTTTCAGCATTCGGTTCCTGCGGGGCATCAGATTTTTTTGAAGCAGTATCGGCCCCACTCTGAATATTGGTTGTCGTCATTGCGGGTAGTCTTCGTTGTAAATCAAAAAAAGGCGTGATTTCTGAATAATCCTAACAACGGATAGATAGGACTTTTACTGATTCATCACCACAGAAGCTTACGTATAATCAACAGATCAATGCAATGAGAGTGCTAACAGTTGAAATGGAAGTCATTTAGTTTTGAAGGTGTAGAGTTTGCGCTCGATCATGTTCACCCCTTCGAGTGGGCGTTTACGGCTCCTGCTGCCGCAAAGCGTCCCGAACGAACCTACAAGATACAAGTCATGTTTAGTATGCACACTTTCACTAGAGGTTTGCAGGATGGTGAGCATGTCCCCGATCTGCTATACCGCGACTCTCGAGAAGTCAGGGCATTTGATTTTGTGCGCTATGAGTTATCCAAAAGGCTGCCCGAGATTGTCACCTTGTTAGGAGAGAGACGTTGTTATCACACGCATCATGGTAACTTTTTTACTCTGGAAATAATCAATGCGGAGGGTCAACCGAGTGACTATGAGATCTATTTCAAAGTGTCAAAATCCAGTCAGAAAGGCTGGCTAAATCTATTCATTGAAAGCGCTTATGTCAGGGATGCCGAGTATCAGACGTCTCAACCAAAAAAACGCAAAATTGGTTTCCAGGTGATTGCATATAATATTATGCATGGGAAAAAGCTAAATCCCGGACAATAGAAAGGCTCCCCGTAGGGAGCCTTTTAAACTGGGCTTCTTGGTTATATCCAGACCCGCTGGAAACCTGTAAACAGGTGAGAGTACCGCACCGCCGAAGCGATCCCGTTCATACGATAGTAATATAATACTAAGCCGTTACTCCCTTGCTTACCAGTTAAACTTGGTTAAAACCGGTTATTCAGCAGATCTTGGCTGCGCCTTCATTGTCATTAGCATCTTCAGTCGATTGAAAATCAGATGGCTTGCTTGGTCTTGTTAATGACGTTGTAAACGCTAGCTACTGAGATGCCGACATGCTCCGCTATCCCAACTTTAGTGAGTCCCTGATCCACTAGCGACAAAATCTCAGCGGCCTTGTTCTGAGCGGTTGGTTTGCGACCCGTGTATTTTCCTTTGGCTTTAGCTGCTGCAATTCCTTCGAGTTGTCGCTCTTTTCGAATATTCGTTTCAAATTCAGCAAAGGTGGCTAGCATGCCGAGAAAAGCCCGACCGTGTGGGGTACTGGTATCGATACGCTGATCCAATACCAACAAACTGATGTGGCGTTGTTCCAGATCATGAATCAAATTGTGCAAGTCACGTGCGGATCGTGCCAGACGATCAATTTTGGTGATTACGAGTGTGTCGCCTTCCCGCAAATAATCCAGACACTCCGCTAAGGCGGTACGGTGCTTGGTGCTGGTGCCAGATTCCTTTTCAGAGAACACTTTTTTGCAGTGGGCGGCAGTCACTCTTTCCAGCTGTGTGGTGGTGTCCTGATCTAATGATGAAACTCTGACGTATCCGACTAAGGCCATGTTGATATTACAAATAGGGTTTAGAGGTTTTTATAATACCCTCTAAAAACTGCAAATATAACCCTATTTAGACTTGTTTCGGGTAACCACAAACCCTCTAAATAGGGTGAACTCTAAATGTAGAGGTATGGAATAGATACAGGGTACTTTGACCTATTTTGAGGTTCGTTGATTACTGAATGCTACTTGTCAAGAT